>JAJXWO010000002.1 GCA_021781535.1 Deltaproteobacteria bacterium
AGTTGTGCCGCCAGGCGCAGTCGCTGGGTAGCCACGTACGGAAAGGATAACCGCTGAAAGCATCTAAGCGGGAAGCCTCCTTCAAGATTAGGTATCCCTGGGTGTAACAACCCCTAAAGGCCCGTTGTAGACCACAACGTTGATAGGCCGGGTGTGTAAGTGCAGTAATGCATTTAGCTGACCGGTACTAATCGGCCGTGAGGCTTGACCATAAAAATGAAAAAACGGTTTGGGGGAAGGTCTCCTTCCCCCAGGCCGAATATAAACACTACACAAATCATACAACAACCAAACAAACTATCCATTCCAAAGCAATTGCCAAGAAATATTTAGGCCATGTCTAACGACAAAAGCCAAACGATTTCTCGGTGGCTATGCCGAGGGGGTCACACCCGTTCCCATCCCGAACACGGAAGTTAAGCCCCTCAGGGCCGATGATACTGCACGGGTAGCTGTGTGGGAAAGTAGGTCGCCGCCGGGAATAATAAACAAAAGCCCCGCTTCTTGAAAAAGAGCGGGGCTTTTTTTTGTGCAAATCTTAAAACAGGATGAAATAATCTTCAAAAATTGGCAAACAACAGAAAACTTACAAAACTCCAAAACGCTATTCTCTCACAAATGTATCCTGATCGCTTTCATGCACCATGCCCATAATATGGGCATACTCTGATTCAATCAAAGCGTAATGTACCTGGGTCTCTTTTACAACCCGTTCAAAAACCGACCGTACAGCCGGATCCACCACTCCTTGAGACAGTTGTGTATACTGCCCGATACAAGCCATTTCCTCAACAAGTGCAAGTTCAAGTGCTTTTTGCTCAACCATATCATCAATAATGGCTTTTTCCAGTTTCATGTAGGTAGGATTTTTTGTGTCAACAGGTGAGTTCATATACGACGTTAAGTCACCGAACTCCGGACCTTTATAGTGGTCAAAAAAAGCTTTCAAATGGCCCACCTCTTCGTTAGCGAGAAGTTCCAGAACTTTTCGGGCTCTCTCGTTTGTAGCAGCAGATGCTGCCCGGCGATAAAAATCCATACTGTCCTTTTCGGCCTTAATTGCTAGGCTGATAGCCTCTTGCAGCGTGTATTCTTTCCCCATGTAAAACCTCCTTAATATAATAGTATGTATACAGTATAGCCGTCATTCTTGTTTGGTCAATATTTATCTGTGTATTTGATTCTGTATACACTCCATTAGTAAATACAAAATAAACTTGACAATGTGCTTGTGAGGACGTACATTCTCATTAGAATAGTAGCCGTTATTTTCATTAAGTGTCGAGGTTAGCGCAGAAAAGCATGAAAACTATTTATGTACTTTCTGATTCAACTGGCGAGACAGCTGAACGGGTAATCCGTGCGGCGCTCTCGCAGTTTTATGAAGAGGATGTGCGTGTCCATCGACTTTTTAAAATTTCCACCCAATCTGATGTTAAACAAGCATTGTCCACTGCGGTACTTACACCTGGTCTTGTTGTCTATACTCTTGTAGACCCGCTGCTTTCCCAGACTGTTGAGCGTGTGGCCGAAGAGTGCGGGCTTGTGACTGTTGATTTGCTTAGCCCGCTTATCTACAGCCTGTCACGTTATCTTGGCGCCCCTTCGCGACAAAAGCCAGGTTTACTCCATCGTATCGACACGGATTATTATCGTCGGATTGAGGCAGTAAATTTTACCGTCAAGCATGATGATGGGCAGGAAACGAGGTATTTACATAAGGCAGATCTTGTACTTGTCGGAGTTTCTCGTTCTTCAAAAACGCCGCTTTCTATGTATCTTGCTCATAAGGGATACAAGGTGGCAAATGTACCGATCGTTTTTGGCATAGCGCCACCTGAAGAGCTTTTCGAAATTGAACAGACAAAGATTGTTGGTCTGCTGATTGACCCGAAGCGGCTCGTTGAGATTCGTACGTCCCGGTTGATAAACATGCGGCAAAGTCCACGCGGCAGTTATAATGACTACCAGCTGGTGGAAGACGAGATATCAGCATGTCGGCAATTATATAGAAAACATCCGGAGTGGTATATTCTTAACATTACTAATAAATCGGTTGAGGAAGCAGCATCTGAAATTATGAGACGAATGGAGATGAGTGGCTGAGCCTAATTTAAACGATTCTGTTAACACACTATCTAAAGGAGATTAAAATGAAGATTCTAATAGTAGAAGATGAAAAAAAGGTTGCCAGTTTTATCAAGCGGGGACTTGAAGATGACAGTTATCAGGTTACTCTCAGTTATGACGGAGCTGATGGACTTAAACGCGCCAGCAGCGGTGAGTTTGATTTGATCATTCTTGATTACATGTTGCCAAAGAAGGATGGTCTGACTGTATTACATGAATTGCGCGAGGCAGGTAATCAGGTACCTGTCCTCATGCTGACTGCAAAAGCTGAAACTGCTGATGTTGTTTCTGGTCTTGATGCAGGTGCGGATGATTATTTGCTGAAACCGTTCGCATTTGCAGAGCTACAAGCGCGAGTAAGAGCTCTGATCAGACGCAGCGAACAGGATCGTGGTGCAGAAATCCGCTTTGCTGACCTGCGACTTGACCCGGTTAATCACAAGGTATGGAGAGGCCAAACCGAGATTGTCCTTACGGCGAAGGAATATAATCTATTGGCATATATGGTACGAAATGCCGGGACTGTGCTTTCACGTGCAAACATTGCCGATAATTGCTGGGAATACCCATTTGAAACTTTTACAAATATTATTGACGTTTATATAAACTATTTGCGCAAGAAAGTTGATGGCAAATTTCCAACTAAACTGATTCATACAGTTCGTGGACAGGGCTATATTTTGAAAGAGGGTTAGTCAAGATTGATTTTTTCCGATGGATTGTTTGTTTTTCCTGTGTGAATAGTCAAGGGGCGGTGTCGTGACTTATGCGATACCGCCCTTGCCAATTTGGAGAACGTTATGTCCTCCCGTTATATGCAACCACTGCGGTTCCTGATACAATTCGGCTTTCTCGGGTTTATGGTCTGGCTTGGAATCCGCTTCTATCAGTTTTATCAGAGTATCGGTTCAGGTATTAAAGAGATTGTGGTTGCCCGCCCGGATGGTATTGACGGTTTTCTGCCGATCTCCGGCCTGGTAGGTAGTGCTTCCTGGCTAAAAGGAGGGGGCATTAACTCCATTCATCCGGCGGCTGTGGTTATCTTTCTGACGGTAATTCTGGTCTCATTGTTGTTAAGGCGCGCATTTTGCTCTTGGATCTGCCCGGTCTCGGTGATTTCTGAATGCGCCTGGAAGGCTGGTTTCCGTCTGTTTCACCGCAACCGGCGTTTGCCGGTGTGGTTTGATGTCTCATTACGGAGCCTGAAATATCTGCTGCTGTTATTTTTTGTGTATATTGTCATTATTGCCATGTCACCCGATGCACTCATCAGTTTCATACACTCAGATGACCATATGATTGCGGATGTTCGTCTTTTGAAATTTTTTCTGCACATGTCCTCTTTGACGATGGTTGTTATAATGGTGCTGACGGTGTTATCATTTATTTTAAAAAATCCATTTTGCCGCTATCTTTGCCCATACGGTGCTCTGCTTGGTCTTGTTGCAATAGTTTCACCCCTGCGTGTAACAAGAAACTCTGAACGCTGTGTGTCGTGTGGAGTTTGCAGTCAGGTCTGCCCAGCCTACATAGACGTCATGCACAAAAAAAGTGTTGCCTCTTCAGAATGTATTGCCTGTTGGCGCTGCATTAGCCACTGTCGATTCAATAACGCTCTATCAATGCGCGTAATTCAACGTTATGCCGTGCCCGGATTTGTTTTTGCTGGTATGGTACTGCTACTGTTTTGGGGTTGCACAACGATTGGTAAACTGAGCGGACACTGGCACAGTTCCTTATCACTTAATGATTATGCCCGACTATTGGGTAAGTAAACGAAAGGAAAACAAGTTATGGGCGTATATGCCAACACTGTAAGCATCACCCAGTTCGCTGTAACGGGTGAAATGCCCAAAAATGATCAATTTCAATGGTTCTCAAAAAAACTGGCAGAGCGTGGATTCGAGTCGATTGAAAATTCAACTGAAGAGTCTGCTGAAGGATGGACCTTGGTTGACAAACCGGACGATTCCTCCTTTGATGTGCCATCCGATTTCTGGCGTGACAATTTTGTCGTATTTTCTTTACGCAGAGATCAACGAAAAATCCCTGCTGCGGTTTTAAAATCGCATACCGGGCGTGAAGAGGGAGCATTTCTGGCTCAAAATCCCAATTTGCGAAGAACTCCAAAGCATAAGCGCGAAGAAATAAAAGAACAGGTTCAACTGCGACTCCTCACCAGGTGTCTTCCTGTCCCTTCTATTGTTGATATCGTATGGGACCAGAAAACCGGAGTACTTACTCTCTACAGCCTCGGGACCAAAGTCATTGAGCGTTTTGAAGATATTTTTCGCAAAACTTTTGAAGGTTTTAGCCCGATTATCATTCACCCGTTTGCCAGGGCCCAAAAACTGCTGGAAGGACAGATGCGTGACGCTTTGGAAGCTGCCAATCAGGCAGGCTCGGATGCAGTAGTCGCTTTAATTCGTGATAACCAGTGGCTCGGTTGGGAATTTATGTTATGGCTTCTCCAGCGGGGAGTCAATGGAGAGGGGGAGTTTTCCGTCTGCTGTCCCGGTCATATTGCTAATGGCGAGAAATTCTCTGCCTGGATCGATGATCGGATTCAGTTTCAAGGTGGCGGCGAAGAGGGTGGAATTCAAAAAGTAACGGTTTCTGGTTCTCAGGATAGTTATCTGGAGGCCATATCTGCCCTTAAAGGGGGCAAACGAATTACCAGCGCTACAATCTGCATGGAAAAAGATGAGAATCCCTGGAAGCTCACTCTTAAAGGTGATACGTTTGGTTTCGCCTCTTTCAAGTGCCCTCAGGTACGAGTTGAAAAGGATTCAACCGTTGATCAGATGAGTGAGCGGGAAGCCGTTTTTTATGAGCGGATGTTCCTGATGGACCAAGGGGTGCAGTTGTTTGACAGTTTATATACGGCGTTCCTCAAAGAGCGGCTGACTGATGCGTGGAATGAACGCTTACGAGCGATTCAATCCTGGTTGAACGGGGAGTAAATTGATGAAGTTTATTGATGAAGTAACATTATTTGCAAGCTCGGGTCACGGTGGTGCCGGTTGTGTTGCATTCCGTCATGAAAAATTTATTGAATTTGGTGGGCCGAGCGGCGGCGATGGCGGCAAGGGGGGAGATGTCATTTTTGAAGCGCTCTCAGGGCTTTCTTCTTTGTTGGAGTTGCGCCACAGACCACATCAAAAGGCCGAGCATGGCCATAACGGCATGGGCAAAAACCGGCACGGTGCTGGAGGCAAGGATCTACTGATCAAGGTTCCTGTTGGGACCGTTATCAAGGATGCTGAAACCGATGAAATCCTGGCAGACCTGACTGAGAAGGGTCAGCGTGTGGTTCTGCTTCACGGAGGGAGGGGGGGGCAAGGAAACGCCCGTTTTGCCTCCGCTACTAACAAGGCACCGAAATTTGCCCAACCGGGTGAAGAACATGAAGAGCGTAAATTGCGGCTGGAGTTGAAGCTTATGGCTGATGTCGGGCTCCTCGGTTTGCCAAATGCCGGAAAATCATCCTTGATAAGTAAAATATCCGCAGCCCGTCCCAAGATTGCCGATTACCCCTTTACCACTATGGTGCCTTCGCTGGGAGTCGTACCGTATAAGGATTATCGTTCTTTCGTGATGGCTGATATACCCGGTGTTATCGAGGGAGCTCATGATGGTGCCGGACTGGGGCATCGCTTTCTCAAACACCTGGAACGTTCAGGTATTCTTCTGCATCTGGTCGATATCTCCTGGATGCCGGAACGGGATCCGCGGGCTGAATATGAATCAATCAATCGCGAACTGGTTCTTTTTAGTCCTGAATTGGGCGCAAAGGAACAAATTGTGCTGATAACCAAGATTGACCTGCCACAAACAAGAGCTGAACTTCCTGCAATGCAAGCGTGGTTTGAAGGAAAAGGAATTAAGGTGTTTCCAATATCCTCAGCTACCGGAGAAGGAATTGAGCCGCTGCTGGATGAAATTGCCAGGTGTTTGTGGGGTAAGCCAGAAGAGGTATGGTGATGCGTAAGGATCTGCTCAAAACGGTTAAACGAGTTGTCATAAAAATTGGGAGCAGAGTTCTGACTGACTCAGCAGGTGCTTTGGATATTGCTGTCATTGGTAGAATCTGTGATGAAGTTGCTACTCTACGCCAGCAAGGTCTGCACGTCATCATTGTTTCCTCCGGTGCCATTGCAGCGGGGAGAAGTGAACTTGGACTTACTGCCAAGCCGCAGACTATCCCACACAAACAGGCTGCTGCTGCAGTTGGTCAGACACGTCTGATGCAGGCATATGAGACGTCTTTGGCTCTTCACAATCTCAAAGTTGCTCAAGTGCTATTAACCAGTGAAGACCTTGGAAGCCGCCAGCGCTTTCTTAATGCACGGGCTACTCTGGATGCTCTCCTGGGTTTTGGAATAATCCCGATAATCAATGAAAACGATACTGTCGTTGTTGACGAGATCAAGTTTGGAGATAATGATAACCTTTCTGCTTTGGTCACCAACGTGGCAGAAGCGCATCTACTGCTTATCCTTACAGATATTGAAGGATTCTTCAGTGCTGATCCCAACACTCATCCGGACGCACTATTGATTCCTCTTGTTAAGGGGATAACTCGTGAGGTAGAGCGTGCTGCCGGTGGCTCCGGTTCAGCTGTTGGCACCGGAGGCATGGCAACCAAGGTAGCCGCAGCCAAGAAAGCCGGAAAAAATGGGGTTGCTACTATTATGGTGTCTGGAAAGCAGAGCGGCATAATTGTTTCTGCCTTGCAGGGACGCGAAGTTGGTACTCTGTTTCTGCCTTCTACAATTGGTATGAATCGTCGGAAACATTGGATTGCCTATACTCTGAAACCGTCCGGCAGAATAATTGTGGATGATGGTGCACGAAATGCGTTGTTGAAGAAAGGTAAGAGCCTGCTTCCTTCAGGGGTTGTCCGGGTTGAAGGGCGCTTCGAACGGGGAGCCTGCGTCAGGTTGTGTGGATTGGATGATATTGAATTTGCGCGGGGATTGTCGGATTATTCAAGCAGTGAATCTATCCGCCTGATTGGCTGCAAGAGTGTGGAAATCGAAGGAATACTTGGGTACCACTACGGAGATGTCATCATTCATCGGGACAATCTGGTGTTACTCTAAGCATGAGACGGCCTCAGATAACTGTTGTTTCTGAGGCCGTCCAAAGTTTTTCTTTTTATTTTACGACAGAAGCATTGGCTGTGAAAATGGCTTTTCTTTGCAATCCGGCGTCGTCTACCTCGACATGCCCCCGTAATTCCTGACCAACGGGGCAGTCTTCGCGTATCTTTACATCCAGATTGATTTCCACCAGTTTGCCTATCTCTACTTGATCAATCTTAAAGTCAAGCTCTCCGTTTGGTTCCTTTTTGAACAATACATCAGAGGTTTCCTGAAAGTCCACCTTTGGAGGGAGCTTGACCCGAACAGTCAAATTCTTGGCGGACAATGAACCTGCATTCAGAACTGTTACACGGTAGCGAAGTTTTTCGCCCGGAGCGACATTCTGTTTTGCAAGTTTTGCTACGGCACGCACGAGCGGCGCCGAGCTTATAAGAACGGTCTTTTTCTGGAAACTGACGTCACTAAATTTTGCTGATACAGCTTGAATGTTCATAATTGAACGATGGCCGTCAACCATTCCCGGTGGCATTTTGAATGTAATAAACCCTTTGAATGTTTCACCCGCATTGAGGTGAAGCTGCGTTATTTTTTCATCAGGTTTGTTGGCACTGCTAAGTACGGCATCATATCCTGGGGCAGCTGCAAGCGTCAGAAGAAAATCTTCGTTGTTTTTACCTTCGTTAGAGATATCTACCGGCAGGTTGCCGGTGCTTCCAACGGGGAACGGTCCTGCGGTATCACACAGCATGATGGCTACTTTTATGCTTGCCTTGGCGCGTTTCTCTGCCAGCACACGTTCCTTCTCGCGATTTTCTGCTTCAAGTTTAATACGAGCCACGCGCTCCTGCTCAGCTTTTTCCTTGGCTATACGATCCATCTCCAGCTTCAGTGCTGCAGCGCGTTCTTGCGTCATTCTGTCAGAACGCACTTTCCGTGCTGCTGCCAGCAGAATCTTGTTGTACGGAAGAACCTCTCCTTTTTTATAACGGTTCGCCAGTATCTTTAACTCGTCTTCGACTGATGTCTTCAGGCTGCTTTCAGGAAATTCAGTTAAAAACTGGGTAACAGATTTTGCTGCACGTGTGTTATCTCCCGATTTTAAACTGGCGCGAGCTGTAAGAAGCAGGGTTACATCTCTCAGTGGTGAATCCGGAAATACCTTGTTTAATTGATCACACTTTTCTACTGTCAGTAAATAGTCTTTCTGCTGGTAAGCATTAAAAGCGTCTACAAAAACAGTGGCATCTTCAATTTCTGTAGAGTTCCCGGCAGAGTAAGAAGCAATAACGATAAAAAATGCCAGTATTAGCAGACGTGCGATGTTTGAAATATAGTTCACGGTACTAATCCACAAAACTTTTTAATTTTTTGCTCCGGCTGGGATGGCGCAATTTTCTCAGAGCTTTCGCTTCAATTTGCCGGATGCGCTCGCGCGTAACTTCAAAATCCTGACCTACCTCTTCAAGAGTGTGGTCACTTTTTTCTCCAATGCCAAACCTCATTCTGAGAACTTTTTCTTCCCGTGGTGTCAGTGTTGCAAGAACTTTGGCAGTACTTTCCGAAAGGTTGTTCTTGATGACCGCTTCAATTGGGGAGATGACGCCTTTATCCTCAATGAAATCACCGAGGTGGGAGTCTTCTTCTTCACCAATCGGAGTTTCAAGTGAAATCGGCTCTTTGGCAATCTTCAGAACTTTACGCACCTTGTCAAGCGGCAGTTGCATGCGTTCGGCAATTTCTTCCGGAGATGGTTCACGCCCATTTTCCTGTACTAATTGGCGACTGGTGCGTATTAATTTATTGATTGTCTCAATCATATGCACCGGAATACGGATTGTGCGGGCCTGGTCGGCAATGGCGCGAGTAATGGCCTGACGAATCCACCATGTGGCATATGTAGAAAATTTGTAGCCACGTTGATATTCAAATTTATCGACCGCTTTCATCAGGCCGATGTTGCCTTCCTGGATAAGATCGAGAAATTGCAAGCCGCGATTGGTGTACTTTTTGGCAATTGATACGACGAGTCGCAAATTAGCTTCAATAAGTTCACTTTTTGCGATACGTGCCTTGCACTCCCCCTCTTCGATCGCCTTGAGAGCTGCAGCAAGATCGCGGGCCTTGAACCCGGATTCCTGCTCGACTTTCTGTATTTTGCGAGCAGCAGTACGAAGACGTTTCTCCACAACTATGGTCTCTTCTTCGTCCAGTTTGAGCTTGTTAAGGTCTGCTGTACACTTTTCATCTTCATTTTGCAGTTTATCAAGCAGTATTTTCAGCTTTTCGACTGGAATGATTTTTTCAAGATCGAATAACTCTGCCTGCAGTTTGTCCACCCTGCCTGATAACTCCTTAAGGCGTTCGGCCACCTTGTTGGTGTGGCGATCCTTTAGTCTCAGTGATTTCAGAAGATCAGCCTGATGATCTTTTCCTTCACGCAGCTTTTTTTCGAGCTCTTTTTTCTTTGCCGGCACCTTAGCTGCCGCGACGGTTTCAGAAATCTCAAGCAATAACTGATCCTGTGCTGCAATCGCATCAATTATCTCAAGAATTCTGGTCTTCTGGACATCTTCTTCATCTTCCTCAAGCTCTTCTTCTTCGACTTCCTTACTGATTTCCGAAGGGTTAATCTGGAATTTCCGGAGCCGGTCACCAAGCGAAAGCACTTCCTTGACTGTAATCGGGGTATTAAGAATTACCCCGCCAACATCGCGCTCGCCGTCTTCAATTCTCTTAGCGATCTCAACTTCGCCCTCCCGGGTGAGAAGAGAAACAGATCCCATTTCGCGCAAGTACATGCGGACCGGATCACTGGTGCGTCCGATGGAGCCTGGCTCAAATTCAACTTCTTCGGATTCACCTTCAGACTCTTCATCGTCGTCAAGCTCGCTCTTCATTTTTGGAATCTTGATCTTCTGGGCAGAGTCAACTATTTCTATGTCCAGGTCACCAAACATACCCATAACGTCATCAATCTGATCGGTAGCAATGTCGGGAGGGAGAATGTCATTGACCTCATCAAAAGTTAAGAATCCCTTTTCCTTGCCGATATCAATCAGCTGTTTGACGTCATCCATGTTTTTCTTTGCCATGTGTATTCACCTCAAAAAAAGCAGCAGTTATGGTTAAAGTTTTGATTTCCGTGTCCGCAGGCTGTCGGCCAGCCTTAGAAGCTGGCTGTACTCTTCACAGTTTGGGTCGAGTACCGCCAGACGTGCGGCAATGTCCTTGATCGATGCAAGCTGTTTTTTCTCATGACTTCGCGTACATTGATCGAAGACAGCGCGCCACTCAATATCGGCCAGATAGCCATCTGAAACCATTATCCGGGAAAAAAGAGTTTTTTGTTCCGGGTTTTCGATCGTTTCAGCCAAGTGGCTTAATACCTGATTGTCGTTTGAGCGTTCCAGGCTCTCTAGTGCCAGTCTGGCAAGTTCAAGGTAGTCATCTGTGAAAATAGTTTCAAGGCCTGTCCGTATAATTTCTGCACGTGCATCAGGATAATTCAGTAATAACGCCAGGAGAGTGTCTTGAATGGTGTCTCCCGGCTGAGATGTCTTGTACTGATGCCCCGAGCCTTCCTGACGCGAAAGGTTTCCGCCGCCCATGCGCTTGCGAAATGCATGGACCGTTATCCCCAGCAGTCTGCAAATTTCCTTCTCGTACAAGTCACGCTCAATGGAGTCAGCAATTTTGCGGAAACGGGGGACGATATCGTCTATTATGCGGACCTTGTTGTCAACGCTGTCCGGAGGCGTTTCCGCTAAAAGAGAACGTAAGAAATATTCAAAAGCCGGCCTCGCTTTGTCGCGAAGAGACGCAAAATCTTCAGCTGGGTGTATGGCGAGAAAACTGTCCGGGTCGTCACCGGCAGGCAGTGAAATTACATATGCCGGAATACGTTGTTCGAGAAAAAGCTCCATAGAACGAATGGTTGCTTTTCTCCCGGCATTATCGCTGTCAAACAGGGTATAGACCTGTTCCGCGTGGCGTTTGATCAGCCCCGCATGGATCCCGGTCAGAGCTGTCCCGCAGGTTGCAACGACGTTTTGTACTCCAGCCCGGTACAGTGCCAGGTGGTCAAAGTATCCCTCGACTATAATGACAGAGTTACCGGTTCTGATAGATGGCAATGCCATATCGAGCCCGAAAAGAACGGAGCTCTTGTGGTAGAGCGGCGATTCGGGTGAATTAATATATTTCGGCAGGGCTGCATCCAGCACCCGCCCCGCAAAAGCAATTACCTGCCCACGAGCATCCCGGATCGGAAAGATCAGCCGGTTGCGGAAAAGATCATGCCAGCCGGAATCAGATTTACGGACTATTCCGAGTTTACGCGCACTCTCCAGTTCGACGCCGTTGATTTTCAGGTGTTTCACGAGCCCATCACGGCGGTCGGGAGCAAAACCAAGGCGGTAGGAATCAGAAATATCCGGTTCGACCGAACGCTTGCTCAGGTACTGCCGGGCAGGTTCGCCCTCCTGACCATTCAGAAGCACTGAGCGGTAGTACGATGTTGTCAGTTCATTTATTCGTAGAAACTGGGCATGCTCATCCTGCGATCTTAGTTCCGAAGGAGTAAGCTGTCGTTCCTCAATTTCAATTCCGTTTTTTCTGGCAAGCAGTTTAACCGCTTCGGGAAAACTGATTCCCTCTATCTTCATAACAAAAGAAAATGCATTGCCGCCGGCGCCACACCCGAAACAGTGAAAAATTTCGCGCGCAGGATTTACATTGAATGACGGAGTTTTCTCGGCGTGAAACGGGCAAAGCCCAAGAAAATTTCCGCCAGCGCGACGTAATTGCACATAATCCGAAACAACCTCGACAATTGATATCCGTTCAGCGACCTCCCGCACTTTCTCTTCGGGGATCATTTCTTCTGACCATTCGCATCACGCCAATCCGTGAGAAATCGATCTCCTGTCTGAGCCAGCATATTGGCAGACTTTGTGCTGCGAATCTTGTTCCGGATCTGCTCCGGCATGAATCCGGACGTTGCGATGCTAAAAACCAGGCAGAGCAACAGCGCCCCCTCGGCGGTACCTATAAGTAATCCGCCCAGCCGATTGAGGCTTCCGAGCATGACAAGCCTGAGGGCCGTAGTTAAAATATTGCCAATAATATGAGCGCAAATGCCGGTAAACAAAAGTATGATGATAAATGCAAGGAACGAAGACAGATGCGTAGGCAGATGAAGCGCGCTTGTAATCGGTGCTGCGAGCAACGGATAAAACCGGTACGCCAGCCATCCCCCTGCCAGCAAACCTGCAAGGGAGGAAGCTTCGTTGACAAGTCCTCGGACCAGGCCTTTGATCGCAAAGAAGCAGAGTACTGATAAAATGATGATGTCAAGAAGGTTCATTGTAGTGTCACGACCAATTTACAAAGAAGGGGCAATCTCAATGAAAGCCCCTTGACTGTGTAGTTCCGATTTCAAATCAGGGAGTGGTATTCTGCCCATGAATCTGGTCCAAATCCTACGTAGACACGATCCTTGCTGTCTTGATTTGATATTTGATTTAGATCGGTAGAAGAAGGGTTCTCAAAGTCCTATCAAGTGTTGCGTAAACATTATGCGAGTTGCCTCCGGACGGCATCGCTTACCGCCTTGCCGTCGGCTTTACCTGCTATAAGGGGGGTAACCGCTTTCATTACCCGCCCCATTTCCTTTGCGCCATGCGCGTCCAGACCCTGGATTACCTGTGAGACAAGTGTATCAATTTCCGCCAGGCTCAACTGGGTTGGCAGAAACTCCAGCAAAACAGCAAGTTCCAGCTCCTCTTTTTCGGCAAGTTCAGGCCGGTTACCATCCCGATACATTCGAATAGATTCGCGCCGTTGTTTGACCAGGGTTGATATGACATCAGTGACCGCTTGGTCATCAAGTTCCGTACGGGTATCAATTTCGCGATTTTTAATTGCTGCACGCACCATACGAACAGCCGAAAGGCGCAGGTCATCCCGCGCCTTCATGGCTGCCTTCATCGCATCGTTTAACTTATCTTTCAGTGTTGTCATGCAGTGTGTTCCCAGTTCCGCTTGATCGGGGCGTTAGTCAATCATTTTACGCTGTTTTTTAAGAGCGCGCTTGCGTGCAGCGATTGCTTTCTTCTTCCGTTTAATGCTTGGTTTTTCGAAATGTTCACGTTTACGGACTTCGGAAAGGATCCCCGCTTTTTCACACTGTTTTTTAAACTTTTTCAGTGCCATTTCAAACGGCTCGCTATCCTTTATTTTTACTCCCGGCATGTAAAATCACCCCCGTCCTTTTGATAGTATAAAATGTTGCAATTATGTCATTGATATAAAAATAGACAGTTTTACAGAGTAACATACTATGAAACTTTGTCAATAAGCAAATGCATGGAATTGGTTACGAGTGACGGTTTGCTTTTTCTGCGATGCCTGAAGTGCCAAATCTCCGCCGGAGCTCATTGTATACTGTTTCGGGGGGGATATTCTGATGGCCGAGAAGAACAAGCAGATGAAAAAAAAGATCGGCTGTTTCGTACACAATTTCTTCATGTGCACCCCCTTTTGCCGCAATGACGACTTCCGTTGCCTCTTCACCGATTTTTTTGAGAATCTTGTCGATTCCACCGCGCATCAGGGAAGCGGTATAGGAACTGTCAGTCGGATTTGTCTTGCGGTCCAGGATGACCTGATATACTGCCTGGAGAATGTCATCTTCGTTTGTCATAACCGGACCTCTACCCCTTTGTCTCGAAGAAATTCTTTTGCCTGACCGATGGTGTACTCGCGATAGTGGAAGATCGAAGCAGCCAGGCAGGCACTTGCTCCGGCGGTTGCAAAACCATCGTAGAGATGTTCGAGATTACCGACTCCACCGGAGGCGATGACCGGGATTGAAACAGCGTCCACGACAGCTCGCGTTAATTCCAGATCGTACCCATCCTTGGTGCCGTCACAATCCATACTGGTCAGGAGAATTTCACCGGAACCGTATGCCTCCATTTTGACAGCCCACTCAACAACATCAATGCCGGTCGGTTTGCGGCCACCATGGGTGTACACTTCCCATCTGTTTTCTCCCGCCACCCGTCGGGCGTCGATCGCTACCACGGTACATTGCGATCCGAAGCGCTCGGCGGCTTCACGTACGAATTCGGGACGATCAACCGCAGCGGTGTTAATGGAGGTCTTGTCGGCTCCGGCGTTGAGCAGACGGCGAATGTCTTCGACACAGCGAATGCCGCCACCTACGGTCAGCGGCATGAATACCCGTTCGGCAGTCCGCTGGACTACATCAATAATGATGTTGCGATCATCGCTGGAAGCGGTAATATCCAGAAAAGTAAGCTCATCGGCACCCTGTTGATCGTACATCTCGGCAATTTCGACCGGATCGCCCGCATCGCGCAGTTCTAAAAACTGGACACCCTTGACGACACGGCCCCCTTTTACATCCAGGCAGGGAATAATACGTTTGGTCAGCATTTCAGACTCGTCCTTTTGTGAGTGCGATTGCTTCATTCAGTCTGATTGCCCCGGTATACACTGCCTTGCCGGTAATGACGCCGGATACGCCGCACGATTCCATGGCCATCAGATTTTCAATATCTTTCAGGCTTGAGACACCTCCGGAGGCGATAACGGGGATCGAAACAGCTTCAGCCAGAGCTCTGGTTGCACCCAGGTTTGGACCCTGCAACATTCCATCTCTGGCAATGTCAGTGTAGATAAGCGCAGCCACGCCAAAATCCTCAAATTTCAGCGCAAGCTCAATTGCCGTTATATCGGTCAATTCGGCCCACCCCTGTACTGCTACCATGCCGTTCTTTGCATCGATGCCGACCACGATCCGGCCCGGATATTTTGCGCATGCTTCCCGTACCAAGTCAGGGTTACGCTGTGCTGCAGTGCCGATGATAACGCGGGAGAGTCCCATTGACAGATACGCGTCTATGGTGGCGATATCGCGAATCCCGCCTCCCAGTTGAGCCGGAATAGTGATGGCTTTGAGGATCGCCTCAATGGCTTCCCTGTTTTTAGGCTGGCCGGCAAAAGCACCATCAAGGTCGACAATATGCAGCAGTTCGGCACCCAGATCCTCCCATTCGCGCGCCTGTGCACCGGGATTGTCGCTGAATACGGTGTCCTTTTCCATCAACCCCTGCTCCAGGCGGACACATTTTCCATCTTTCAAATCAATGGCGGGGATTACGATCATTTTAGCTCCGCAAAATTTTTCAGGATTTGCAGGCCGATAGCCTGCGATTTTTCCGGGTGGAACTGGGTGGCAATAATATTATCCTTCCAGACCGCAGAACAGAATTCGATGCCGTAGTCAGTCGTCGTGGCGATGACGCTGCTGTCATCCGGATGGACGTAATAGGAATGGACAAAGTAGACGTTACTGGCGTCCGCGATGCCGTTAAAGGCCGGTGGCTGTTGTTTGAAAGAAAGCTGGTTCCAGCCCATGTGCGGTACTTTCAGCTTTTCGCCTGCTACAGTCATCTGAGCGGGGAAACGAAGGACATGACCGGGAATGACATCCAGGCCACTATACAGACCAAACTCCACGCTGTCTGTGAACAGCAACTGCATGCCGACGCAGATTCCCAGGAACGGTCTTCCTTCGGCAATAACCTGTAGTATGGGCTCTACAAAACCGCCCTGTTCGAGATTGTGCATACAGTCGCGAAACGCTCCAACTCCCGGCAGTACGATTCTTTCGGCCCGGAGGATAACCTGGGGATCATCGGTAATAACCGCCTCACTGCCAATCTTTTCAAAGCCTTTTTGTACGGAACGAAGATTGCCCATTCCGTAATCGATAATTGCAATCATTTGATACCATTCTTGTTGAGGTGGGGGCCGTAACGCTTATCGACGCCCTGAATGTGGTTGACCAGCCAGTCCTGCAGAAAATTGATGACATCCTGGGTAATAAGTGGCTCACCGGCATTAAACTTCCCGATTAATTCGACAACCTGATCTACCAGTTTTTTATGCAGCGCCTTGTGCTGAGCCTCTTCGGGGTAATGGGTCTGAGCAAAATTACGCTCTTCGTCGGCAAAGTGGTTAACCGTATATTCGGCAAGACCGTTTAATACCCGTCCGACCGCCTCTTTGCTCTTTTTCTGCTGCATTGCATCAGCCAGGTCGTTAACCATAGTGAAGAGGACCTTATGTTGCTCATCATACTTTGAAACGCCGGTCGAATATGATGAATTCCACTCCAACGCCTTTGACAGGTGGAAGTGGCCGACCAATTCATGCAGGTTATCAACTTCCTTCGCAAGTGTCGTGGTTGCCTGAGTTGTACTGTGGGCATTTTCTACGTTACGATTAACAACATCGGTGATCATCTGAATGTTGTTGGTAATCTCCTGCGTTGTGGCGGTTTGCTCTTCCGCTGCTGTTGCAACCTGGCTGATCTGCATCGTCAGTTCATTGATTCTGTTGAGGATGTCTTCCAGTGCTTCCCCGGAACGGGTTGTCTCAGCCGTACCCCGGTTTACTTCATCGACCCCTTCCGACATGGAGCTGACCGCACTCTGTGTTTCATTCTGAATTGCTTTTATCATTGCGGCAATTTCTTTCGTTGCCTTGGTTGTGCGCTCTGCAAGGGCTCGTACTTCATCGGCAACGACTGCAAAACCACGTCCCTGCTCGCCGGCCCGGGCCGCTTCAATGGCTGCATTCAACGCCAGCAGGTTGGTTTGGTCAGCAATATCCTGAATCGTGTTGACGATCGCGCCGATCTGATCGGAACGTTTACCCAGCCCTTCAACCGTTTGGGATGAAATGTTTACGCGCTGGGCAATGTTCTCCATCAGGCGGGAGCTGCTCTGGACAAGTTGAGAGCCGCTGTGGGTCTGTTCGGTTGCTTTCTGGGCACTTTCCGCGGCGTACAGGCAGTTGCGGGCGATATCGCCTGAGGTGGCCGACATCTCTTCACTGGCAGTGGCAATGGTGGTCGCCTGTACAGCAACATCTTCAGCTGCGGATGCCATCGCATCGGTTGTAGAACGTACCAATATTACGGAATCCCGTACAGTATCAGCGACTGAAAAGAACTGGCGCATAGCCTTGTTCATATCGGTCATCATAGTGTTGAAAGATGTTGCCAGGCGCGCAAATTCTCCCCCGCCGGAAACATCGGCCCGTACGGACAGATCGCCGCCAGCGGCTTTTTCCAGTGCAATGACAATACCCGCGAGAGGTTTGAAGGCGATAGTGCTCAGAAATCCGAGTATGACCGAAGTCACAATAAGTACAACCACGCCTATCAGAAGATCCAGCCATAACTGACCATCTGGATTCAGGGTTGCGATTGCAGCGACAGCGAGGATAATACTTACGGCATTACCGAGAATGATGCGCAACGTAAATGACATTTATTTTCTCCGTTCAGAAGATATCGTGCTGGCGATAGCTATTACGCAATCCGTGAAAAATCGGCAATTTTACCGAATAAGCGGGCAATTATGGTCAGAAGTGCCAGACGGTTTGTCCGTACGCGTGAATCTTCAGCCATAACCATGACTTTGTCGAAGAAGCGGTCTACCGGTTCCCGTAACGTTGCAATTTCGGTCAGGGCATGCAGCCATGAACCGGATAAGATGAGATCCTCAGCTGAAATCTTTACTTTCTGGATCGCTTTATATAAATCATCTTCAGCATCATCCTGAAAGAGAGACGGGTCAACCGGAGCGTCGACACCCTCCTTGATGATATTGCCAACGCGTTTGAATGCCACGGCCAATTGCTCAAAGTCCGGGTGGGATTTAAACTCTGCCACTGCGGCAATACGTGTCTTGACATCGACCAGGTCATCAAATCCGGCAGTGATCGCGGCATCGACAGCATCAGTGGCACATGAGTTCCCCAGCAGGTTGACAAACCGGGAGCGGAAAAATTCCAGTACATCGCGTGCAACCAGCTCTTTCGGACGGTCCAATTTTGCGGCCAGAAGCTCCAGGGCGTCGTCAATCATGGAGTGCAGCGACAGGCGGTACCCCTTGTCAAGAATAATGGCAATGATGCCGATGGTCGCTCGGCGCAGGGCATACGGGTCAGCGGCACCGGTCGGGATAAGTCCGACGCTGAAGCATCCGCAGATGGTATCCAGTTTGTCAGCGATAGAGACGAAAGCGCCACTGTCGGAAGCGGGCAGTTCTCCCCCCGCCTGAATCGGCAGGTAATGTTCGGCGATAGCGTTGGCTACGTCGTCACTCTCGCCTTCAAGCAGGGCATATTCTCGCCCCATGATCCCCTGTACTTCAGGAAACTCTCCGACCATCCCGGAAACCAGGTCGGCTTTGCAGAGCCAGGCGGCACGAGAGGTCTGCGCCTTCACGGCCGGGTTGAGCTGGTCAGCCAGCCCCTCCGCAAGTGATCTGAAGCGCTCCATCTTTTCAAAGGATGTACCCAGCTTCTGCTGGTAGACAACTTTTTTCAGTGATTCCACCCGATCATCCAGGCGAACTTTTTGATCCTCCTCAAAGAAAAAACGCGCATCGGATAAGCGGGCGCGCAGGACACGCTCGTTCCCTTTGATGACGACCGAGGGATCTTCGGTGAGGGTGTTATTGATGGTAATAAAGCCGGGCAGCAAGCCGCCGGTGGCATCAACAATCGAAAAATAGCGTTGGTGGCTGCGCATCGAGGTGATCAGCACCTCTTTGGGGACCTTCAGGAATTCTGGGGAGAAGGTGCCATGGACGGCGCTTGGATATTCGACCAGATAGGCAACCTGCTCGAGCAATTCTTCATCGGGCAACAAGTGTCCACCGGCAGCTACGGCGACCCGGTGCGTTTCACGGCGGATGATCTCTTTGCGCTTTTCAGGGTCCGGTATCACAAAATGCCGCTCGCATTCGTCCAGGTACCCGGCAAAATCGCTTACCGGGAAGGGGGTGTTGGCCATAAAACGGTGCCCACGGGAGGTCTTTCCGCTTTCAATTGTGCCGTAGGAAAATGGAACGACTGTCCCGTCGAACAGCGCCACGATCCAGTGAACCGGCCGGGCGAACCGCACGTCTCCGTCACCCCAGCGCATTGATTTTTTAAAAGGAATGTTTGCGACTAATGCCGGCAGCAGTTCTGTCAGCAGTTCATACGTCGGACGCCCGGATTCGTGCTTGCTGACAAACAGGTACTCACCCTTGTCGGTAGTAATAGTCTGCAGTGCTGAAACATCAACTCCCTGCCCACGGGCAAAGCCTTCGGCCGCCCTGGTCGGTTTGCCGGATGGGTCGTAGGCTGCTTTTACCGATGGGCCGGTCGCGGTGATCTCGGCATCCGGTTGTACTGCCGGGATACCTTTCACGACCAATACGAGGCGGCGCGGCGTTGCCAGTGTTTTGATCTCGCTGAACGAGAGGCGGGCAACAGCAAGTTCTTTGGTGATAATCGCTTTCATCTCCGCAGTAGCTCGCGGTATGAATCCGGCCGGAATTTCTTCACAGCCGATTTCAAGGAACAGTTCTTTGGCACTCATCAGGCGACACCTCCTTTCAGCAGTGGGAAGCCCAGGCGTTCGCGCATCCGTAGATATCCCTCGGCGCAGGCGCGGGCTACTCCCCGCACGCGGCCGATATAGGAAGCACGCTCGGTGACGGAAATGGCCCCGCGGGCATCAAGCAGGTTGAAGGTGTGGGAACACTTCATGACGTAATCGTACGCAGGCAGTACCAGCTCTTTTTCCACCAGGCGAAGGCACTCTTTTTCGTACATGGTGAAGAGTTGCAGCAGCATGTCAACATCGGCCTCTTCGAAATTGTGCCGCGAAAATTCGACCTCGCTTTCATGGTGGATATCCCCGTATTTTATGCCTTTAACCCACTCAAGGTCATAGACATTATCAACCCCCTGCAGGTACATGGCGATGCGTTCACAGCCATACGTGATTTCCGATGGTATCGGTTTCAGGTCAATTCCGCCGGCCTGCTGGAAGTAGGTGAACTGGGTTATTTCCATTCCGTCCAGCCAGACTTCCCACCCCAGTCCCCATGCGCCCAGAGTCGGTGATTCCCAGTCATCTTCAACAAAACGGATATCATGCTTGGCAGGATCAAGCCCGAAAGAACGGAGCGAATCCAGGTACAGGTCAAGGATATTGAGCGGCGAAGGTTTCATGATGACCTGGAACTGATAGTAGTGCTGCAGCCGGTTGGGATTTTCGCCGTAACGTCCATCGGTGGGCCGGCGGGACGGCTCTACATAGGCAACGTTCCACGGCTCGGGGCCAAGCACGCGCAAAAAAGTGGCCGGATTGAACGTGCCGGCGCCTTTTTCCGTGTCATATGGCTGCTGGATGATGCACCCCTGCCTGGCCCAGTAGCCTTGCAGGGAGAGGATAAGATCTTGAAATGTCACGCATGTACCTCCGGATGGGGAGTATGATCAGATGATGCAAGAACAGAAACGTATCTATTAGCAGGAATAGCAGCTTCGGTCAAGGTCACGAGTGATGATCCGGAAATCGGGGCGCAGCGGTCGAAAGCCGATCTGTCTGCGTATAAATCATACAAGTGACGAGAGCGAATCTGTGACGAAGGTGGCCTGATCGAGTCTGGCGGCAGGATAGCTGTTGGTAACGGCGCAAACCATTAATCCGGCAGCTTTGGCTGCGGCTATTCCGGCAGGCGTATCTTCTATGGCGATCGTCACTTCCATTGAGAAACTGTGTTGATGAACAGCTTGCAGGCGCTGGAAAGCAAGCTGGTAACATTCAGGGTCTGGCTTGCTTGCTGCGACATCATCGGCGGTCACGATGATGTCAAAACAGTCCGATATTCCAAGCGTGGCCAGTATAGGGTCGATGTCAGACCTGAGTGCACCACTGCATAGTGCCAGCGGGTATTTGTTTGTATGCAGATGAGAAATCAGATCCAACACACCTGGGTATACAGAAACACCCGACTCGATGATATCTTTGAAGAAAGCGGCTTTTTGTTCAATAAGTGAGCGTAGTTTGTCTTGGTTGAGTGTCGTCCCTTTCGTGGAAAAGGCATGTCTGAATGCATCCCTGTCATCAAAGCCGATATAGGTCTCAACATATTCCTGCCAGGTAAAATGTAGTCCGAGCGGTTCCAAAACCCGCTGAAACGCTGCATAATGAAGCGGCTCCGTATCGACGATAACGCCGTCAAAATCAAAAATAACCGCCTCTGCCTGGATTCCATTAGGAAAAATAATCATGGATGACGTTGCCCCGTTCTATGTCTTTGTTACTCACGTTCAAATCGTTAAAGTAGCATTTTTGCCATACCCAAAACAATGAAAAAGCCCTCGAATTTGATAATAGAGGGCCTGTGAGGGATTTGATGAATTTTGGCTGGTGACCTGCCCGCCGCGCGGCAAAGGATGTCAATTTCCTCTTCAGGAAGACTCTGTAGTATTCCTGTCAGATTCTATTGGCTGATCATCACCGGTTACGTCACGCCAGACGGTGATAAGAGTTGCGAAGAGAACAGGCCCCAGAATAAGGCCAAGAATCCCCATCGCAAATACCCCGCTGATCGCTCCGAGTACAATCGCCGGGACCGGTATGTTGCTCTTTGCGCCAATGGCAAGTGGACGTATCGCGTTGTCGGCAAGTCCTACGAAAACTACACACCAGATCGCCAGGAGCAGTGCATTGAGATAGGCACCGTTGAAAGCGGTAAAAGCGACGATCGGTACCCAGATAATGGCAGTGCCGACCACCGGCACGAGTGCCGCCAGAGCGGTCAGCGCACCCCAGAGAACCGGGGCGGGAACTCCGGCTACAAAATACCCGAGTCCGGCAGTTAGACCCTGCACAAGGCAGGTGAAGACAGTTCCAACTGTCACGGCAGTTGTTGTGGCGCGAATCTCGGAAAAATAGCGGCGCGCATTATCCTGGTTGGTGGCGAACCGGGCAATGCCAGCGGAGACGATCCTTTCACCGTCACGGTAGATGAAAAAGAGTATGAAAAGCGCTACAGCCAGAGTAAAGAGAAGCTCTCCAAGGTTTCTTGCGGCATTGGTTGTCACCTCCAGGAGATACCCCGAAGCGCCAGCAGCAAATTTTGCACCAAAACCGGAAAGATCAATGCTAAACCGGTCTCCCAAGGTAATAATCTCCCGTGCGAACGGCAAATTACTGAGGCCGTCTACCCCGGCTGTCGTAAATGCCAGAACGATCCGCTCACCTTCCGCATACCAGTCGGTGGCGTTTTGAGCGACCATGATAATCAGGGTTGCAATTGGCAGTATGAAGCACACGGTCACTGCGAGAACCATCAGTCCGGCAGACCGGTCAGGATGCCCGGGAAACTTCCTGGCCAGCCGGTCGTGGTGGGGAAGCGTTGCAACGCCAATGATAAGCGCCCACGCCAGCGGCTTGGCGAGTGGGGCTGCCAGAAGGGCAAACAGCCACACAGCGGCAACCGTGGCAAGGGCAGCCATGATACTCATATATATTTTTTTATCCATCGTCGTCACCTTCCTCAGGGCAGGGAATTTCTTTCATCTTTTAGCATTCTTTGAATTTTATTCAATTTACTATTGCACACTACCTTGAAATAAATATCAATGTAAATCTATCCGATAAAAAGGCACCCGGTTAGTCGGAACCAGGCTTGACGCAAAAGAACTCTGCCAGATTACTACCCTCCTCCAAAATATCCCTCAATATGTAGAAGTTCCGTCATATGCTGAGGTTTTGTCGATTTGTTCCAGACCTCTTCTGTTCGTCTCAGCCATGCTAATTCATTGTTATTAATCAGTAATAGACTGTTTGAATTTTTATTCGATTGTTGGCAACCTACTTGCCTCTATTGAGGATAGATATGAAACTGTCGGGGCTGTCATTTAAACAGGTTGCTGGAAAGCGGGATGTAATTGTTTACAGTAGCCATCACACATAAAAAGGAGAATCTCATGAAGTCAAGAAAACGCTCGCTGGCATTTTACACCATGCTTCTAGTTGCTACTGCAGTCTTTCTGGGTGGGTGCGCAACTACCGGCATGGATCGGTCCGTTAAAACTTCCAACTCAATACGGGATGTAGACAGCGAGATCAGAAAGATGATGGTCCAGATTGATGCCACGGCTGCATCACTTGATTCACTTGTCATTCCAGGACAACCGGATCTGAAGAAATCATTCAACAGCTACTCGGACAATGTTGACAAGCTTGATAGTCAGGGTAAACAGGTGCTCAAACGTATGGACGAAATGAAAGCACACAGCAAAGAGTATTTCGCAGAGTGGGAAAAGCAGGGAGAGACATTTACCAATCCAGAGATCCGCGCACTTAGCGTAGAGCGCCGTACCAAACTGGCTGAAATCTATGCTCGGGTACCTGAAGCCGGCGCAGGAATCAAAGGTAACTATCGTGCGTATCTGACTGATCTGAAGGAAATCCAGAAGTACCTTTCCAACGACTTGACACCCAAAGGGATAGAAGGAATAACTCCGGCCGCCAATAAATCCGTCCAGAACCTGGATGCTTTAAAAGCATCGCTTCAGCCGCTATTAGCTGCTCTTGATGAAATAAAGGCAGAATTATATCGTGAGAGAAAATAGGTACAAACCGTAACCGGCTCAAAAAGGGAGGATGATATGTTGTGGACAATCAGCGTGATATTGATAGTGTTGTGGCTGTTGGGTGTTGTGACTGCGTATACGATGGGTGGTCTGATCCATGTTCTGCTCGTAATTGCTATTATAGTGATATTGTTGCGCGTCATTCAAGGACGGAAAGTTCTGTAGAACACGCAATTCCGATGCAGAAGAGTTTAGTACAACCCAAAAAGAGCGCATCTCGATGCGCTCTTTTTGGCAAATAATCTGTGCATGAGATTTCAATACAGGTTTGACGTGAAAGATTACGAAAAAACGAAAGCACAATTAGTACATGAGCTCACCGGGCTTCGCACGCGGTGTGGCACCCTTGAAATATTAGCTTGTGAACTCAAACAGTTGGAAACGGAAATACAGGATGCCAGGGAATATGCCGAGAACATTGTGGAAACCGTGCGCGAGCCGCTTGTTGTACTGAATTCCGCTCTGAAGATTCTTACCGCCAACCACAGCTTCTACGATACTTTTAGTGTAATACCTGAGGAAACAATCGGGAATTTTATCTACGACCTCGGTAATCGGCAATGGGACATTCCCCAGCTGCGGATGCTTTTTGAGGAGATCCTCCCTCATGAAACCGTGTTCAATGGCTATGCAGTCGAGCATGATTTTCAGGGCATCGGCCGCAAGAAAATTGAGGGCAGCTCTGCAATCTTCGAGCAGATCTTGGAAAACCGGGAGAGCGCCAAGGACGGGGTGCGCTCTCAGGTTCGGCCCACCGAGAACGAAAACCGGTTGGTGGCACAACTGCTGCTGAAATTTCTGGATACCATTGCTGATGCCCGCAAACTGCAAGGAGCCGGAAACGAGTTGATTGCATCCACCCAAAAGACGGCCGCGTGGGTCTCTCTTTCCATTATCATCTCCGTTGCGCTCTTCATGATTGCTGTTGCCTGGTCTATCGGTCGTATCATCAGCAAGGGGATTAAAAGTCTGCAGCAGGGTGCTGTGGCAATCGGAGCGGGAAATTTTCATCACACGATCACTCTCGAAGGGGGAGACGAGTTTGCCACCGTGGCCGTGGCCTTCAATACGATGTCCGGCAAACTTTGCTCGACAACGCCTGGAAGTACACCACAGGCATGGCGGAGCCGATAATCCGTGTGTATGCCGAAGGGGAGGGGAGTGAACACTTTTTCTGCGTCGCGGATAACGGCGTAGGTTTCGATATGGCCCACGCAGGGAAACTCTTTCAACCGTTCCAGCGCCTGCACCGGCAAGATGAATTCCCCGGCATCGGCATCGGCCTGGCCACGGCCCAGCGCATTGTGCACCGCGCAAGGTGAATCTGGCTAATCGGGTGGACGTGGTGCGCGACGGGCATCAGGCCCTAAGATCTATCTGCCTGCCGTACAAGCCTCAGTGCTCGCCGGAAAAATAGCGGTACCGGAGATCGCTCCGCCTCGTGGCGGGAGCGAGACTGTTCTGGTGGGCGAGGATGATGCCGCACTCCGGAGGCTGTCAGCAGAGGTGCTGGGGTACTACGGCTATCAGGTGATTAAGGCGGTTGACGGTCAGGACGCGGTGGATAAATTTGTTGAATACGGGGAGAGTATCGATCTCGTTATCCTCGATGCGATCATGCCGAAAAAAACGGCAAGCTGGCGTGCGATGAGATGAGAATAATGCGCCCCGACCTGCGTGTTGTCTTTGTCAGCGGCTACTCGAGGGATATTTTTGCGGAAGACTATGCGTGTGATGACGCCGCCGTGTTTATCCAGAAACCGGTTTCAACCGACGTACTTTTGACAACAGGTACGGGAAAGCTGGATAAAAATAGCCTGAAAGTGTCAAAGGCCCACCCATTGCCTGACGGTGTTCAGTGCGGTTTACCCTACTTGAACTCCAGTTTGTAGAAGAGGTCAACGCCGCTTTCGCCGCCACCGGTCTGGGTTTCGATCTGCCACTTCTTGAAAATATCGTAGCGTAACCTGAACAGGTTGCTGCCGGTAAACAGCGACCTGCCGTAACTGATATAGATCTCCGGGGTCAAATACTTGCCCACGGTGAGCATTGTCTCTGTAATACCGGGCTGCTGCGTCGCCGGAATGGCCCCGGGAGGTGTTACCTGGAGCGGCGTATACCCCATAGTATTGCTGGTCGCCCCGACACCACCCTGGATCTCAAGGGTACTCAAACCGAGTTGATTTTTTAGTTGGTTCTGCAGATCCGCCGCCTGGCCCGAGGTGAGCAGTGCTCCAGCCGCCTGGGTCAGGAGGTTGGCCTGTTGACCGCTGCTGCCAAGCGGATGGCCGAGGACGATATAGGCCAGGACGTCGACATCCGGCATGGATGGCTCGGAGTAGAGCTTGGTGATCGGCCTCTGGAGCGTGCCTGCAACCGTCACGCCGGCCCGCACGTTACCAATCGTGCGCAGAGCCAGAAAATCCAGGCTCGGGCGATCAATGGTGTCACCGGCAAAGAAGAGACGTCCCCGCACAATTTCAAGATCCACCCCGTAGGTGCGGTAACGCCCTTTAACAACCTTGATCTCGCCTCTGCTGGTGATCCTGTGGAGGCTGCTCAGGGACAGATCCACCGCCCCGCCCAACTGGGCGTCGATTCCCGCAACCTTGACGTGGACCTTGTCACCGAGCAGCAGTCGGACCTGAATATCCAAAGCCAAAGGGGAACTCGTCGCACGCGGCACGACCTTTCCCTCCAGGATGACATCGCTGCTCGGCGTGATGGTCGTACGGGACTGTGTCCCGACGATGTTCAGTTCGGGCAGACTGACTTCACCGCGCACGGCAAGCTTTTGAAGCGTCCCTTCAAAGCTGAGCTTCGGCGAGCTTGTTATGCGGAGTTCGGGGAAATCGACTGTTTGAAAATTTTCACCGCGGAGGGTGCCCTGGTAGCCGATCACCCGCCAGCCGGCCAGGGTTATGAGCGCCGTCCCCTCAATATACCCTGAACCGGAGAGTGCCCGGAAGGAATCAACCCGAATGAGATTCTTTTCCAGGCGTGCCGCGAGCTGGACGTCTTTGAGGTGGATGCCGGCGGTGGGGAGATACGCACCGGCCTTTGCCAGTCGCAACGTTCCTGTTATCTGGGGCACCCCCCAGGTCCCGCTGATGTCAAGCTCGGTGGACAGTTCCCCGTAGCTTTCCTGGACTAATCCGGGGAACAGGGCGGTAATAATTCCCTTTTCCGTGACCTGACCGGACAGTGATGCCCGGAGAGGCCCCTGCTGATTGACGGCAAGCGGGAAGCGTGCCGGAAGCGGCAGCTGGAAGTTTCCCCGGGCCTGTCCGTATTCGGCCATAGCCAGGGAAAGGGTGCCGGCCAGCGTTTCTCCCCGCCAACCCCACGAGGTCGTTGCCGACTTGAACGTGAGGTTCAGCTCCCCGTCAGGCCTCTGCTGGTGTATTTTTCCTCCCGAAATCGAAGCGGTGCCGTCCAGTTCGAAGCGTTGGCCCGGAAGCATGCTCCCTGTGGCGTGGCCGCTGATGCGTCCTTCAAGAACGGTGTCGGGGGGAAGCCATGGTTTGAGGAGTGCCAGGTCGATCCCGCTCACTTCCGCCGCCAGTTTCCCCTTTTCAGGCATGGCCAGGGTGAGCGGGGCAGATGATGAAAAATTCCCTTTTAAACTGCCGCCGTCCGCCGTACTGAGCTCTATATTAGCTCGCACCCCCTGTGTGCCGCCGTCAAAGGTTACCCGGCTACTCCGGATAGTCATGCTGCCTCCCCGCCCGGTGAAGGTTCCGTTGCCGGAGGCGCTCCCTGCCAGGGAGTTGATATTTCCGGACAGAAATCCTATTTTGGCGCTGCCGCGACTCTTGCCCGTGATCTGCATATCCTTCAGATAGGCATTGGCACGGGACAGGTTTAAGCCGCCCCACCGTGCCCGGACCTGGCCGTTCAGGGGCTTCAAGGCCAGATCGGCGGCGATTTCAAGACGCTCCGCGGCACCGGCTGAGAGGGTGAGGGGAGACAGGGACACTTTTTCGGCGCTGACGGCGAAGCCCGCCGGAGCCGTCATAGTCCATGCCCCGCTACGGTCACTGCCAGCGAGGCGGGCGATCTCTCCCTTCCATATTCCGGCGTTGTATCCCGCAGCCAGCGTCAGCTGCGCTTCAGCATCGGCTGAACGCAACGATGCATTCACGCTGTGACGCGACAATGCCCCGTCCGCCGCAACGGTCACGGCATTCAGCGTATACCCCTCGTAGATAACATCCCGCAGCGATGCGGCACCATGCAGAGGAGACCCGGTGCCTTGGTCAAGCCGGGCAGTCAGGTTGGCCGCTGCTATCTGTGTTCCATTGTAGGACAGCTTGTTCCCCGTGGCGACAACGGAACCGCTGAGTAGCCGGTCGCGCCAGCGTACCCAGCCATCGGCCTGAAGTGTTCCGGCCGCCCCCGGAACGAGCCGGGAAAAATCAGTGATCTGTGCGGCGATGACCAGCCGCCGGTTCAGCTCTCCTGCGGCATGCAGGTCAAAGCCCTTGCCCTGCAGCGCCAGGCGGGTAAGGTTCAGGTTGTTGCCGGCAAAATCCGCCTTGACTTCACCGGTCAGCGCCTGCCCGTGCAGGCGGCTTTCCAGGAGTGCGCCGCTGACGCTCCCCGTGAGCGGCGCCCCCCCGGACCAAGCCAGTTTGCCGGTGGCAGTGAAATTCGCAATCCCCTTCCAGTCAGGAGCAATCCTGGCAGGGTTGAGGTTTGTGCCGCGTAGTGTCCCCTGAAGCGCAAAGCCTTTGCGCCAGTCCATCTCCAGGTTTCCCGTCACGGATCCATCAAGAATCGAGCCGGACAGCGGGGCCAGTTTCATCCCTTCACGCGTACCGGTATAGGTAGCGGATAGCGCAGCCCCCTGCCACCCGCGTGCCTGGTTAGCAAGGGTGACGTTACCCCGATAGCTGTCCATGGTTCCTGCAAATTTCAGGGTGCCGGAGAGATCAGTCGGCACGCGCAATTCGGGGGCGAGATCGAGGCCGGTCGCCTTGACCTGCACCACCATCACTGACTCCCGGTTTGTGAACGTCAGTGATCCGTCACCAGTTACCACCCCTTTTTGCCCCGGCCGGGTCAGGCGAAGGCGGCGCAGATTGATGGCATTGTGTGCCATGCCCACATCGCCGCTCAGTTCCATCAGTTTTCTGGCACCAGCAGCCCCGGCAACCGTGAGGGTTCCGACAAACTGTTCGGGACCCGTGTCGTGACTTTGCCCCGCCTGCAGCGTGAACCGGTCCATTTCGGCCACGGGGTGCGCCAGGGCAATTGCAAGATCAGCCGTGAGAGATGGTTGATTGAATCCTGTCGCAACTCTGCCGTGTAGGTTTGCAGAAGGAGAGGCAACCGCGAGATTGTCGAGAGACAGGATGCCGTCCTGCCAGATTACTGAGCCGGCAAGGGACGTCACCAGCAGCGGTTGTCCCTGCAGACTGCGATAACTGAGGTTTGACACCCGTAAGCGAGCGATTCTGCCATCAAACAGCTGCGCATTACTGGATACCTGCGGCCACGCCAGATGCAGCGGCTTGTTGTCGGGAGGGGTATTGTCCTGAATCCGCACCCCGTTGAGGGTCAGTTCCTGGACAGCGACAGTCCCTGCCAGCAGCAGGAACGGTTTCCAGCGCAGTTCAAGACTGTCCAGCTCCAGCTTCTGCTGTGCCAGAGTAACCCGCACCCGCGTGAGGAGCAGATGGTCGAGGAGTCTCCCTTCAATCTTTTGAGCGGAGAAGCTGACCCCGCTCAGCGGAACCACCGCCGTCAAGAGCCAGCGGGAGCCTTGCGTTGTAGCGACAGCCCAGATGATAACCGCACCTGCTGCTCCCGCCAGGGCAAGTGCCAGCGCAGCGCCGAATAGCTTTATTGTCAGCCGGTTCATAGCTCGAACCCCACGGTGAAGTGAAAATGGATGGACGGATTATTCACCCCAAGCGGTCTGGCGACGGAAAGGTTCAAACCGCCAATCGCGGTATAGTAGTGCAGGCCGATACCTGCTCCCTGAAACAGGGTAATGGCGGAGAATGAATTGAAGGCGTTGCCGGCATCGTAAAAGACGGAAACGCCCCAGTTCTTGAATAAGGCCCGCTCCAGTTCAATGCTGCCGGTCAGGAGTTGTTTGCCCCCCACGACCTTGCCGGAGGCGTCGCGCGGTCCCAGGGACTGGTAGGAATAGCCGCGTACACTCTGGTCTCCGCCGGTGAAGAAGCGCAGCGACGGGGGGATGTCTTTGAGGGGGTCGTTCAACAGGGTTGTTCCAGCCTTTGCGCGCGTATGCAGGGAAAGGCGCCAGGGGAGCGGCTGGAGGTGACTCCCCTCGGCCAGAATCTGGACCAGGGCAGTATCCGAGCCGAGCAGTTGATGGGTGCCGCGCAGATCAAATCCGTAGCGAAAACCACGGTGGGGACGTATCGGGTTGTCATAGCGGTCATCGGAAAAACGGACCCCCGGCAGCAGAAGACGAGCCGTGGATTTCAGATTACCCACGGTATATTCTTCATATTGGGCCTTAATATAGGCGGTGCCCAGCTTGCCTTTACCGAAACTCCGGTTACGATCCAGCTCCAGGGCCAGTATCCGGCTTAAATAGGTCGTGGTGTCCTCCCGCTGCAGGTTGAGCTGCAGCGTCGTGGAACTTTTTATATCCGTTGGGCTGGGAATAACATACCCGGTCACCAACCCCTGGAGCCGTTCGGCAATAAACAGGTTAGAATATAATTCATGCCCCAGGTGAAACATGTTCAGATCGCGGTAGCGAATCGTAAAGCGCGCACCCGTATCCGTGCCGTAGCCGATGCCGGGACGCAGGCTGATGCGAGGCCCCTCTTTCAACTGCACGGTTACCGGCACCTTTGATGCCTCGGCGTCCTGTTTTTCCGGCGTAATGATGACCTCTTTGAAGCGTTCGGAGTTGGTGAAGTTCCGCTGAGTTTCGCCGAGACGGGGATAGGAAAAGGAATCGCCTGATGAGTAGGCCAGGTGTCGGCGCAGGAAGCTGCCCGGGTAGTCCGGTGCTCCCCTGATGGTTGTCTCGCCGAAATAATACTTTTTACCGGTATCCAGGAGCAGTTTTATCGTGGCGGATGTAGCGGACTTTGCAATGCGGATTTCGTGCTGAGAAAATTCGGCATCCAGATACCCGAGATCCCGGGCTCGTAATTTGAGTGCAGACTTGGCCTCTTCGTATTTCTGCTGCAGCAGCACGTCTCCCTTTTTCAGGGGGAATGCTGCAACCAGCCTGTGCAAGCGCTTTTCCTCCGTGCCCGGTCCGGTCACATTCACCGTTACATCGGTCAGTCGCACCGGTTCTCCCGGTACCACTATGACCAGCAGGCGATAGCCTTCTCCAGCCGGTTCGACTTTTGACGTGACATGAGCGGAGTAATAGCCGAATGGCTCCAGCGCTGTCCTTGCTATTGCATCGGCCTGCTGTGCAAAACGTTCAAGCCACCGCTGATCCACTTTTCCATCCCGAACCAATCCGGTCGGGAGAACAAGCGAATCCTGCACATTTTTCAGTACATCTCCCTCAATACCGGTAACGACAACTTCGACCGGTTCGGCGGCATGCACCGGCAGAACGAAGGAAAAACATAACACCAGGCACGCAAGAGCAGCACCAATCCTTCTGCTGTATCGTCCGGCACAATTATCTGTATATGGTGATGAAACATCAGACATTACTTGTGCCTTTTCAGTACATTTCTGATGGTAGAGTAGGGGCAGGATGCCTGTTTTCTACTCTACCACAGAAATACAATCATGGTATGCTCCTGCCGAAACTGCTCAACTGCTTCACAAAAAAGCATCACCCCGTGATAGTTCCTTCTGCGCGAGACTGATTTCAGAATTGAGAAGTCCCGTTTTCATTATTTTACCGAGTCCTTGATTTTATCCCCGGCTTTTTCGAGTGATTCTCCGGTTTTCTTGGTCGCTTTATCAATCTGCTCACCGGTTTTTCCAACGGCGTTGTCCAATTTTTGGCCGGCACGCTCCATCGGGCCCTTTTCTTTCTCACAGCCGGATACTCCGGCTACCAAAAGGCCAAGTATCGCTGCTGAAATAATCCAATTACCGATTTTCGTCATGTGGTAGCTCCTTTTATGTGGTTCGTCTGTAACGCTGTATATGCCTCTTATTGATCCTCTGACTTTTGCTATGCTGCATGTCATAGTCATGGCCAGGTTATGTTTTTCACTACCTATTTTTTAAAGCCGTCGAGCCATTTCCATCCATCGCTCAGTTCCGGGAAGGCAGCACCGAAATGGACCGTCTTGACCGGGTCGGCTGAGATGGTGATGGTGGCCGTCTCTTCCACCAGCTCAACACCGGGGCCCTGCGGGTCGTGGCTCTTGGCGCCTGCTGTGCTGAAAGCGTCAAAGGCGACCTGGGAGTTGCCGTAGGGAACCAGTTCGTCGCTCTTGTGGTGGATCATTCGCATCGGGACGGTCGGCACCCAGCCACGGTACGAGTCGTTCTGTTTCAGCAGGGCGACTACAGTGCTCGTGTCGAGGGTGAGTTGGTCAATGAACTGCTGGGTCAGAATGCTTTTCGGTACGATCAGGGTGACCGGACTGAAAGTCATCCCCATCGCCTCACTTATCTTGTCCGACGTCGAGTCGCCGTTGAACAGCGGCGGAATAGTGGTGTCGTATGGGGAACGCATGGTGAAGCCGGGGCTGAAATCAGTTGTCTGCGCCCCATAGGCGTAGTTGTAGGCGGTAAGGAGCAAGGGGGCAAAGTAGGGTGCCTTGAAGGTGCTGTCCGACAGTATTATTCCCCGCATGATGCCGGAGAGGTCGTGGGGGCCGGAGAGCGGGGCCGAAGCGGTGATGGTGAACTCACCGGCATATTTGGGCAGCTGCAGTTCCCGGGTTGTTGCCATGGTCACATACCCTCCCTCGGAATATCCCATGAGAAAGAGCTGGCTGTTCCATGTGCAGGGGGAGCTGCTGTTCCCCGCTGTTCCGCCGATAATATCGCGGCTTGCCCTCAGCAGATCGACCACCTGCTGCGCAAGCGTCGCTCCAACAACATGGGGTTGGGTATCGGTGTTGTCACCCATGCCCTCATAATCGACCAGGGCAACAGCGTAGCCGGTGGAGGCAATTGCGGCCGCGACCATCACTTCCGGATAGTCTGTTGGCCTGTCCAGATGTGCCAGGAACTGTGAAGGAGAGTATGGGCGGTAAACCTCCGTACCATGCTGATACATGAGGATCGGCACAGAAGGCTTGCCACCAAAGATCGCTCTCGGCAGAATCAACAGGCCGGTCATGGAGTGCAGCTTGCCATCCGCCCCGGTTGACTGGTAGGTGACCTTCTGCATATCGAGGGTATACGTGACGCTGGTCATAAGGGCGCTGAAGCTGGTGATGAAACTATCCCATTTCCAGCCGTCCAATGCTCTGGCAATCGGTTGTTGAATGCTGTTGTTGATGCTGACCAACAGTGCCGCAGGATTGATAGAGACAGTATTGCCGCCTCCGGGCGTGTGCGAAAATGACTTTGAACCGCACCCCGCCGTAAAGATGGATGCGGCCACTATGGCGGCACAGAGTGTGCGCGCGGTGGTAACGGCTCGAATCATGGTGTACCTCCCTTTCATGCTTCTGTTTTACTGAGACCTGAAGTTGACGGTTACTTGCCTCCGCGGATCGTGGAGAGCTGACCCAATACTCCAAAAACGCTCAGGAGCCACAAAACGACGGCAATAACCACAACTCCATTCAAAATCGACTTTATGGATCCCGCCATCGGGATGAATCTGTTGATTAGTCCCAGGATAACTCCCACCACGATGAGGACAATTAGTACGTGAATTAAAGGCATGAGCTCATTCACCTCCTTGTTTTTACTTTTCAAAACCGCTGGAATTCTTGTTCACGTGGCACTGGCCGATACGGCCGCCTAAATCCGGCCCAGCAGTAGCAAGATGATCAAAATCAAAAGTATCAGGCCAAGCCCCCCACTCGGGTAATAACCCCACTGTCGACTGTGAGGCCACGTCGGGAGCGCACCAAGTAACAGCAAAATCACAACGACGATCAAAGTTGTTCCTAACATGAGGGTTTCTCCTTTCTCGCGAATATCAAGATTCAGTGAACTGATCTGTTCTGCCAGTAACTGAATCGCAACTAGCGTGCCAGTAAAAAACTGTGAAATTTTAGGATGTAACAACCTGATTATACTGATAAAAAAAGAAAGAGAATGCGCTGCGTGAATGGAATCCTCCCGTGGAATCCGTCATGCGTAACATATCTGCCAAATATGACGGATCGGGGTGAAGGACGTTCATGTCAGGTGCATAGCTTCTGTTTTTGAGCGCGATCGGCTTTGACCATGCATTTGCACGTGCAAGAGGACTTGATTTGACACAGTGACGTTAGGCGGTACACTGATCTTAAGCCAATGAAAATTCTTCTCATCAGCACAAACCGAAATAAATTTCCTCTGCCTGTGATGCCCATTGGCGCCTGCATCGTTGCCCATGCTTCGGAGCGCGCAGGCCATATCGTCCATCTTCTGGACCTGATGTTTACCCGGAATGCACTCTCTGATGTCGAATCGGCCGTTGTCGCTTTTAAGCCCGATGTTGTCGGCTTCTCGATCCGTAACATAGATAATGTTGACATGCGGGATCCGGTTTTTTTCCTGAATGACCTGCAGAGCCTTGTGAATGCTATCCGCACCAGAACCATCGCTCCGATAATCCTTGGAGGGGCCGCTCTCGGTGTCATGACTGAGCAGATTCTCCGCCTGGTGCCTGGTACCATTGCCGTCGTCGGGGATGGAGAAATTGTTTTCCCGCTGCTGCTTGATCAGATCTCACGGGACGGCACCTGTGTCGACATACCGGGCGTTGCGTATATGGAAAACGGCGCCTTTCATCAGAATACCTGTGCCGCTCCGGAGTTATCGGCCAGCTGTCCGGTCCCGGATTATCAGAGGTGGCTTGATATAGCGGCGTATCGTTCCCAGTTGGCAACTGTCCCGATCCAGACCAAGACCGGCTGTCAGTACCACTGTGTATACTGCACCTACCCCAGGATCGAAGGGAGCACCTGCCGCTTGAAGGATCCCAACAGCATAGCCGATGCCGTAGCGCAGTTCGCCGCAGCAGGACTCCGGGATATCGAGTTCGTGGATAGTGTGTTTAATGCGCCGCTGGAACATGCCATGGAGGTATGCGCAGCTCTGGCCCGGGTCAAGCATGAAGCGCGGCTCCAATGCTTGGAGCTTAATCCTCGTGAGTTTGACGATGCCCTGGTGACGGCGATGGAACGGGCAGGATTTGTAGGCATGGGAATTACCGTTGAGAGCGCTTCAGATCGTGTGTTGCTCGGGCTGCGAAAAGGGTTTACGAGCCGGGAAGTGCATCATGCCGCCGAGGTGGTGATGCGTCACCGGATTCCCTGTGCATGGATGTTCCTGTTCGGGGGCCCTGGAGAAACACCAAAAACAGTACGGGAAACGCTGCAATTTGCCGGGAAATATATTCGCCCCACCGATGTGGCGTTTTTTAATACCGGGATACGCATCTACCCCGGAACCGAACTGGAATCTATCGCGAGAAAACAGGGGGTACTGTCACGCCTTCCGGAAGAGATGCTTCCTCCCCTGTTTTACGTTTCACCTGATGTCGATGCAGGCTGGATAGAGCAGGAATTGAAGGAGGCAATGGGCAGCCACATGAACTTCATTGCTATTGATTCTCTGAGCCTGCCCTTCCTGCCGACCATCAATAGAATTGGTTCTCAGCTTGGTCTGCATCCGCCGCTTTGGCGTCATACACGCATCATCAGGCGGGTGCTCAGGTTCGCGGGGGTGGATGTGTGATTACGAGCTCGCATTAGAGGGGGAAATTTTGCACCATGCCTACGACCGCATAGATAACAGTATGTACCAGGCGGAAAACGACCAGTGGTGGCAGCCGGATTCCGCGCTTTTCCTGCTGAAGACATTTATCAACCCTGTCAGAGTGCGGTATTTCAAGAAGGAGCTATTCAATGGGCTGAACATAGACCCGCATGGAAGTACTGCTTTAGAAGTCGGCTGCGGCGGCGGTATTTTATGCGAAGAAATCGCGCGAATGGGGTTCAATACCACAGGCCTTGACCCTTTTGCACAATCGCTGCAGATCGCCATTAAACACGCAGAAACCAGCGGATTGGAGATCAACTATAAACAGGGAACGGGCGAGGCTCTCCCTTTTCCGGATAGCAGCTGTGATGTCGTTTTCTGCTGCGACGTCTTGGAACATGTTCGTGATCTGCCAAAAGTAATTTCAGAAATCAGTCGGGTGCTGAAGCCGGGTGGTGTGTTCTGCTACGACACCATCAACCGCACATGGATCAGCAAGCTGGTAGCCATCAACATCGCCCAGAGGTGGGGGTGGTGGGCGTTCATGCCACCTGATTTCCATATATGGAAAATGTTCATAAAGCCCGATGAAATAAAATTACTCCTTCAACAAAATAATTTTGCATGGAGAGAGCACCGGGGAACGGTACCGAATCTTTCCTATCCTGAGATTCTTTACTATCTGCACAAAAGGGCAAAAGGAGAATTGACGTACAAAGATTTCAGCGAAAAACTTTTTCTGATCGAGAGTGAGAACATTGCGATCATATACATGGGATATGCCATAAAAAAACAGTAACCTCGCAGCCATTTGAAATCAGAAAACCCGGAGGAAATGATGGATGAAGCATTGAAAACTGCAAAAAAATGCCGGCATTATGCGATGTGCAAAATTGATTTTCTGGGAAGCGGCGTCTGTGCCTCCGGGCTTGAAAAACAGTATGTCAGCTACTTTCCGGAGGGGAGGATGGATCTGTACGCTGCCCTGGCGGAGCGGAAAATTCCTGTTACGGAAAAATGCGTTGAGATTGCCGACAGTTGCGACCTGTGCGGCAAATGTGATTACCAATGCTGTTTTGTCACTGATATGCGCCCTTCACGGGTGATGAAAGCCCTGAAAGATCACGTAGCCACTCATCTTGCCGCCGGAGGCGCCATTGAAAAGGGCGGCGAGGACCATCTGCTGGGAGAAATACGAGATATTGTCGGCGATGAATGGGCAACAAATGACCGGGCCATTGTCGTCACCTATTCCCACGATCCCTGTGCCATGGCCGTGCCGAAAATGCCTGATTATGTGGTCATGCCACGTACGAGGGAAGAAATATCAGCACTTCTGAAGGTGTTCAATCACAACACGATTTCGTGGGTGGTACGCGGCAACGGCACAAATGTCCTGGGTTTTCACCTCTGTGAGGGCGTTGTCATCGATCTGAACCGGATGAAAGATATTTCTTTTGATGAGAAAAACTGGTCTGTTAGAGTTGGTCCGGGTGTTTCGGCATTTGATCTTCAGCGCGAAGCGGTGAAGCGCGGTTATCGGGTTAATGTTGCCGAAGCGGCAGCGCTGGTGTGCGGCAGCACGATGAGTTCCGGCATATTGTCGCTTTTTTCAGCCGCATACGGGACTTCTGCCGACAATTTCGTCGATGCCGAGTTTGTTGCCACCGATGGATCGTTCTTCTCGCTGAACGAAAAAGATGCTCCCAACCTTTTTGCTTTCAGTCGGTCCGGTCAGCAGACACCGGGTATCTGTACGGCATTGAGCGCCAAACTCCATCCAATGACGGATGACGAGGCGGGGGTCCTTGTTCCCTTTCAGTCATTGGAAAAAGCCCTCGGTTTTACCAAGGATTGCTCTGTGCGGCGGATCGGCCTGGCAATCGGAACCCTCGGTGTGGAATACATTTCAGCATTTATCGCCCCGACCCGGCAACTGGCCGCAGATGCCAGAGATGTCTTTGAAAACAGGCTGGGCATTGCGTACATGGTCTTGGTGATCGGCGACACATACGCCCTGCACAGCATAGCGGAAATGGGCTATCCGGTCATCGACCAGCGTCTTTTTACCGCTCTCACTCTTGGCTTGCCCTCGCTCAGGTCGGCCCCATGGCTGGACCTCATGGCCGAGTTTTCAGCAGCTGAACCGTTTTCGTACCTGAAAATAAAAGGTTTTGCCGAGCTGGCGGAAACGGCGCTTGCCCCATCTCCGACACAATTTGTACAGGATATTGATCCGGAACTGCGGCCTTTTTTCGAAACCATGTACGCCCGGCCCGAAATGACAAATCTTGTCTGGCTCAATATGTTCAGAATCACCAGCACTCGGGTCGGACGTGAAAAACATTTCTTCCCGTTCCTCATGTATCTTCCTCTTGAACACCCTTTGATCTCCGAGATGTGTGACGGTTTCAAACAGATCGCAGACCGCCATCGGCTCAAGAATGAATTCGGCTTTATCACGCCGGTTGACAGCGGGAAGAGAGGTATTTTCGAATACGATTATTATCTTGACCAGAATGACACGGATGAAATTTCGCGCATGCAACAGGCCGTGATGGAAGCCGGCGACCTGATCGAGGAGTATTCTGCCCGGACCGGCACCATACGATGGCTGAAATACCTTTTATATCAGGGGTATTGCCGGAAAGAAAATCTCCTTTATGCATAGGGGAAAAACCATTATGGCAGAAAACGGAACACGCACATACGTCCTCACCGGAGCAACCGGCTTTCTCGGAAGCCATTTGATGGCCTCTTTACTTGAACGAGGCAATCGGGTTGTTGTTCTGGGAAGATGCTCTGCCGATGGAAGTCTGGCAGCCAGAATCAACAAATTGCTGGAGTGGTTTGGTCTTCAAATGCACAGCGACCAGGTTGAAACGGCAGAAGTGGATTTTTTGAAGCCGCTGTGCGGCCTCAACCCGGACAGATACGCCGCTCTCTGCGACAAGTCAGGCCATATTATCCATTGCGCGTCAGACACCCGTTTTTCGGAACAGCATCGCCAGGAATTAACGGCCATCAATGTTGATAGCCTGGACCAGATCCTCGAATTAGCCAAAAACAGCACCGCACCAGGGCTTCATTATGTCAGCACGGCGTATGCAGCCGGGATTTCATCCTCGTTTTGCCAGGAAACACCGGTAGCTTCGGAACAGTTCGTTAACGTCTATGAAGAGACCAAGGCCTGCGCAGAAAAGAAAATTACCGCGCAGTGTACTATGCATGCCATCCCTTTTACGATCATCCGCCCGTCGATTGTTTACGGCGATTCGCGCAGTGGGCGGGCCACTCACTTCAACGCCTTGTACAATCATGTCAAATCGCTTCATTTCATACGGGAGATTTATGTGAACGACATACAGAGCCACGGAGGGGTCAGATCCAAAGAACTCGGTATTTATCTGGATGATAAGGACATACTCCACCTTCCTTTGAAGGTAGTCGTTGCTCATCGAGGATATATCAATCTGATTCCGGTCGATTATTTCGTTTCTGCCGCCCTGTCGATTCTGGAACAGGGGAAAACCGGTAAAATTTATCACATTACCAGCGACGCCCCTGAAACGCTGGAGGATCTCGCGTTATATTGCGAATCATTTCTCAAAATCCAGGGCATAGAAATTGTGTACGGGGGGAACGCCTCGTACTCCGCATTCAATCCGCCGGAGGCGCTTTTCAACCGATTCATAGGGCCATACCTCCCGTATCTGTCCGATACCAGAACGTTTGAGCGGAGCAATACGGACGCTGCAACAGCCGGACTTATCCCGCCTGATTTTACGTATGATGTTTTTGAGAGATGTATGGATTATGCTGTCAGGGTACATTGGGGAAAATGACAAAAGCTCCATCGGGAAGAGTACCGTAGCAATGCAAAACTTTACTGAATACGAATGCAAACATCCTGTAAAAACCCGTCTGCGTAATCCGTCAGGTGTAACAAAACCGCCATATATGAACGATCAGGCTGATGGTGAGACAGCTATGTGTCATGAAAATGATCGTGACGTCAATTTGGGGGCTGCGGCTCAAAACTTCGGGATTCGTATGCGGCTGACCATCAGTGAGCCGGATACGGCGAAAAGCAGTACCAACGGATGAAGCGTGAAGCCGGCAAACACGACATGTCCGAACCAGAGGGAGTCGCGGAGTGCGCCCTGCCGGGCAGCCCAGAACAGCACCGCTACTAGCAGCAGCGACGTGGGGATAGGTGTCCCCTCGAAGTACTTCACTTTGCCCCCTTCATCAGACAACGCATCAGCCGTAATGTTGTAGCGCGCCAGACGGGATACCCCGCATGCAACAAAAAAAGTCAGGACAATACGGTCGTATAAGCCCTGCATGCCGCAACCGTAGGCTATTACCGCCGGGGCTACCCCGAAGGAGATAATGTCAGCGAGGGAGTCGAGCTCACGGCCCATTCCCGAACTCTTCTGACGCCATCTGGCAATCCGGCCATCAAGAACATCAAAAATTAAAGCAACAAAAACCAGTGCGCACGCATAGTAGACATGCATGACGTCGGCCGTTTGCAGGTACGTCAGCATGGAAAACAGTGCCCCGGTACCGCAGACGGCGTTTGCCAGAGTGAACCAGTCGGCAAGATAGAACTCTCTGATCATGGAAAAGGGCTTGTTCGGTGCAGGCATCTTTATAGCGGACATAATTTCCCTCTGTCTCAAAATTTGATGAAAATGCCTGGCAGGCACGTTTTGTTATGAAGGCATAAAGCAAAAGCAACGAGAGTGCCAGATAATTTCTGCGAATACCTCGCGTGCAACAGTTTGATTGTACAGGGTAAGAAAAATATGTATAGCGGAGAATGTTACTTCATCCCTGCAGGAGGGTGCCACCCATGCTTCACTGGATTCGCGACCATCACCGCGCCGAGACGCGAAAGCTTCCATTTCCCCCCGAATGGGAGGCAATCGTGCGTACGAATGTTGTCCACTACCGTTTGCTTGACGACGCCGAGCGCACCGAGTTGCACGCGATGATGCAGGTTTTTCTGGAGGAAAAAACGTGGGAGGGGTGTGGCGGTCTCGACTTGACCGACGAAATCCGCGTCACGATCACGGCCGAGGCGTGTCTGCTGCAATTGGGACTTCCCCACGACTACTATCGCAATGTGGAGTCGATCCTTGTGTATCCATCCACCGTTGTGGTTCCAGTACGCCACACCGGCGTTTTCGAACGCGTTGACGGTCCGGTTGACGCCAGTGTCCCCATACTGGGGCAGGCTTTTGCCCACGGCCCGGTGATCCTCGTGTGGGACGCAGTCCTCCATGGATCTCGTCACCCCGAACAGGGCCATAACGTCGTATACCATGAGTTCGCCCACAAACTCGACATGCTTGACGGCGCCGCTGACGGCACTCCGCCGCTTGTCGACCTCGCTCAGCTTGACGAATGGATAGCCGTCTGTTCCCGCGAATTTCTGCGACTGCGCGAACTCGCCGGGAAGGGGCATAAAACGTTCCTCGATGCCTACGGCGCGACGAATGAAGCTGAGTTTTTCGCCGTGGCTACCGAAGAGTTCTTTGACCGCCCCGTCGCCCTCCATGATCACGTTCCCGATCTCTACCATGTTCTCAGCGCCTACTACCGCCAGGACCCGGCAGAGCGTGAGCATCGCGCCAGTTTCAAACCCTCCTGATACGAAATCATCCTTTCAGGCCAGCACAGGCTACAGTTCCCCCTTCTCATTCCAGATCGGGTTTTGCTTGTCTTCGGGATGCAGCTTTTTGAGTTCCTCCGGATCGACATGCCAAAAGGACTTGTCGATAGCGCCTCCTGCATAGTCCTGTTTTTTGTCATGGGCAAACGGGCACCACCAGTTTTCAACAATTTCCACCAAATACGCAGCATACCTGAAGAGTGCAACACTCATCGGACAGTAGTGTTTGCAGTTTAAGATCCAGAATAACCTGTAGTGCGCCAGATGAAAGCGGGAAATGTTGATGGTTGGCTGCTCGTTGTTGGAATATCGATGAGACATCCACGTTGGGACAAAATCCCAATACGATTTAATTTCCATGCCGCCGACATATTTCAAATGCGTTTTGACCAGAAAAATTCCGATAACCACGAACGGGATAGTCGTTATCAATGGGAAATAAATGAGCGGGACACCGAGGCTCACCTTCCAAAGCGGTTGCTTTTCATAGTTGCAGCCAATTTTTACTCTGTCCATTGTTCTCCTTTATTCTTCGTGTTCACAGCACAGTTGCTCTTGCTTCTTGAACGTATCACAGGAATGCGATTTACCTCATATAATTATCTGCCGGGAAGGTATACAGCAACTAAGGGGCCAAAGAAGATCAGCGGATGTTGAGAACGCAATAGCTTGATTGTACGGGGAAAAACTAAACAAGGGCGTGTGTGGTGACGTAAAAACCGGCAGCAACATCCATCATGTGTGACATAACCGACATATGTGCCGGCCTGTAAGGCAAGAACGACAGGATTCTCGGTAGTTGTTCAGAGAGGGTACTGATTGAGAATTTTATAAACTGTGCAATACTATTGATGGTATGCAAATGGTTATCGAAGGTATCGGCAACTGCTGTTGCTGTGGCGGGGGAGTAATGGGGGTCGACAAAAACGAACGCTTGCCATCAGGTACAGTCGAACTGCGCAATAATGCAGAAGAACGGTTGCGGGGGAAACAGGCAGGCAATCTTCCCCGGGCCAAGCTGGATGCACAGCGACTCGTGCATGAACTTGAAGTGTATCAGGTTGAGCTGGAGATGCAAAATGAGGAGCTTCGCCTTAGCCGCGAGGCGTCTGAGCTGTCACGGAATATGTATACCGAGCTGTATGACTTTGCGCCCATCGCCTATTTTATATTTGATGCCCGTGGAGTGATACTGGAAGTGAATCATGCCTGTGCTACCTTGCTGGAAGTTGAATGCGGATCGTTGCTCAACCGGCCCTTTACAGATTTTATAGCTGGTGCAGGCGAGAGAGAAGCTTTTTTGAACCACCTGTCACTGGTGTTGCAACGAAAGGTCCTATTGAAAGGCTCAATCAGACTCATGAAAAATGACGGCATGATGATCCACGGTCAGCTCCAGAGCGTAGCGGTCACGAGCAAAAACAGAGACGGGTATATCCTGACTTCAATCGTTGATGGCACGGTGCGCAAGCAGTTTGAAGAACATTTGCAAAAAGAACATGATCAATTGGAAGGGCTCGTACAGGAACGGACGCGCGAGCTCATGTTGGAAATAGAGGAACGCAAGAAGGCGGAGGCGTCACTTGAGAGTAAGAATGTGGAAATAGAGCGGTTGAGAGAGCAGCTCCAGGCTGAGAACATCTACCTTCAGCAAGAAGTCAACCAGCGGTACAACTTCGGGGAGATCATTGGTCAAAGCAAAGCCCTCTCACATGTGTGCGCCCAGATTAAACAGATAGCGCCTATGAATTCGACAGTTCTTCTCCTTGGCGAGACCGGCACCGGCAAGGGAGTAGTTGCACGTGCCATTCACAACAATAGTGCTCGCAAGCACCGGCCGCTGGTAACGGTTAACTGCGCGACACTGCCGGCGAACCTCGTGGAGAGTGAGCTCTTTGGACGAGAGAGAGGAGCATTCACCGGGTCTGATACCAAACAGATCGGGCGTTTTGAACTGGCAAACGGCGGCACCATACTCCTGGACGAAATTGGTGAAATGCCCTTGGAGCTGCAAGCAAAGCTGCTCCGGGTCATCCAGGACGGCGAGTTCGAGCGACTGGGAAGTCCCCGTACCATTACGACCGATGTGCGGATCATTGCGGCATCCAACCGGAATCTGGGTGATGAGGTCCGTAATGGCAATTTCAGGGAAGACCTGTTCTATCGGCTCAATGTTTTTCCCATAACGCTGCCGCCGCTCCGGCAGCGCACAGAAGACATCCCGTTGCTCGTCAAACATTTTGTTGCCAAATTCAACACTAAAATCGGCAAAAAAATTGAGACCGTGTCGAAAGATACACTGAAGGCCCTGCAGGAATACCACTGGCCCGGAAACGTGCGGGAGCTCGAAAGTATCATTGAACGGGCAGTAATCGTCAGTCAGGGAAGCACTCTACAGGTATTGGACCGATTCGATACGCCCAAAAAGACCGAGGAACCACCGGGGCAAGAGGTTAAAAAACTCATCGAGCTGGAGCACGACCAGATCGTCCAGATACTTGAAAAAACCGGCTGGCGTATCGAGGGCGCGAAGGGTGCTGCAGTGCTCCTCGGTCTTAACTCCAGCACCCTTCGCGCCCGGATGAGGAAATACGGTATCGTCCGTCAATAGTGGTCTGGTTGGAGCACGCTATTGCTTTGAACGTCCGATTTCATCGATATGTAAATACGTTTGCCTTGCAGATTCGTTTTTGGGTCTGGCAAGCCACTTCTGTAGCCACCAACTCGTGATGAAGCCGTTTTTTATTTCCGCATCATTTTCTTTGCCGGTTTTTTCATACCCATTTTCATCGACATCATCTTCTTCATTTTCTTAAACTGGTCGTCCGTCAAGATAGTCCGCATTTCTTTCATGTCTTTTAACATGTCCAAGTGGTGGGCTGTTTTTATCGATTCGATTTTTTTAACTTGAAAGCTGGCCTTCTCCAGGTCAAAATCCTTCACGTCCATGATGTCCATAAGATCTATTTCTGCAATTTTCAGGTCAGCTTTGAATTGGGCCTGTTTTTTTTGCATGTCGCGATGTATAGGCTTCAGTTTCATGATCTGCTCATCGGTAAGTCCCATCCTGTCAGCATGTGCGATACACATGTCCATCATATCACCCATGTTGTCCATAGTTCCCATGTCCATCTTCTGTCCGTATCCTACCTTGTGCTCTTTCATCGACGTATTCCTCATCTGTGAAAAAGCGGGTACAGCAAAAACAACCGTCACCAGCAATGAAAGCAGCAGTTTTTTCATAATCTCCTCCGTTTCAGGTAGTTATTGTTTTTAACTTCTTGCTCCGAAATCGTGTGCCTTTGGAGTCTTGGTTGTGTGTGTCATGCAACCGGATCTTGGGGTAGAAAAAAACGTACGGTTACTCTTTCAATACCTGAATCCAATATCGGCAGTCGTGACAAACCCGTTCAGCTTTACATGATGGCCGCCGAATGACGGTTCGGCCCAGAGGTATTTTCCCTCAAGGCCTGCAAACATATGTTTGTGGAAATTAATATTAAAACCGGCGCCGGCGTGCAATCCATAAGTGACCACCGTGGCACCACGGAAGTTGCCTAAATTCCCGTCCACGTTCATATCGGTGAAGTATGCCCCGATTCCAAACAACCCGTACGGCTCAAATATTCCGAGCGGAAGAAAGGCTTTTCCGGTTGCAATCAGCGGTACGACTCTCAGTTCCGTTTCACCGACCTCTGCCGCCGGGGAACCCTTGCTTTCAAAGTAGCCGGCTCCCATTTCAACGGCGAAAATCGGAAGGAAATAATGGCCGATTGCGACCTCTCCGGCGAATCCGGTCTTGCTGTCAAAGTGGGTCGTGCTGCCGCCGTTGAAATTATCAAGGTTGAAAGACGTGCTGGGGGAATACATTCCGCCTTTGAGCAACACATAGTTGGCAGGATTTTCATCCTCAGCGGACGCCGGAGCGGTGATGCTGATCACGGCGATTGAGAGAACCAGAAATAGTATAATTGTCGTTTTCATGAAGTATCCTTTCACTGCAGTGATTCAAAATTTTGCGAGTCAGCTATTTAATATTAAGATCGTTCTCTACCGATACGACACCATTTACGCTGCGGGCAACTTCTCCCGCTTTATTGATACTCTGTTGCGAGTCAACAAAACCGCTGAGCTGGACTACCCCTTTGTACGTCTTAACGTTGATCTGGAACACTTTCAGCGATGGTTCGTCAAAAATTGCACTTTTCACCTTGGTTGTTATTACCGAATCATCCACATACTGGCCGGTACTCTCTTTTTTCTGCGTGGCGGCGCATCCCGTGAATACGATTATGAGTCCGATACAGATCAACAACTTTACAATGCGATGCAGTTTTTCCATGGTGTGTACTCCTTTCTTTTAAATTAGAAAGTCTACAAAATGCATATGACGTACCAATCCACAAGATCCTTAAATGACAATATATATTCGGTGGATCGAACCTGAGGGTACTGGTTTATGTAAACAAAATCGTCATATGCGTAAGAATTATTTTACAGAATTTTCTGGGTATGTCCCTGTCGGTGAATGCGGATAACGAGCTGTAAATGTGACGTAAAAACAATAGGTGATTAGTGCCTGTTATTTGTCAGGAATGTGGCGAATTTTTCGGCCGGCATCGGTCGGCCGAAAAAATATCCTTGTCCCTCGGCACAGTGATGGGTTTTTAGAAAGGCAAGCTGTTGCCGCGTTTCGATGCCCTCGGCCACGACCCGCTGTTTGAGGCTCATGCCCATGGCAATGACGGCGCCGACGATGGCGTCGCCACCATCGTCAAAATCGCCGCCGATAGCCTGCACAAATGACTGATCGATTTTGAGCACATCGATCGGGAAACTTCGCAGATAGCTCAAACTGGAATAACCGGTGCCAAAGTCATCAATGGCAATCTGTACGCCAAGGCCCTTGAGCGCGTGCAAGACTTCCGTCGTCTGCTGTGTATCCTGCATCAGCCCGCTTTCGGTCAGCTCCAATTCAAGGTGGTGCGGGTTCAGGCCGGTGTCGCCCAGGATCTCACAAACTCCAACAAGAAAATCCTTGCCGTGTAATTCAACAGCCGAGACGTTGACTGCAATCTGACCAAGGTAAAGGCCGTCTTTCAACCAGGCATGGGCCTGACGGCAGGCTTCGCGCAGCACCCACTTGCCGATCGGTACAATCAATCCGCACTCTTCGGCGATGTTCACGAACTGCGCCGGGTAGGCGAGTCGATGATCGGATCGCCGCCAGCGTACCAGGGCCTCGGCACCGGTAATGACACCGGTCTTGAGATTCACTTTCGGCTGGTAATGCAATACAAATTTTTGCTGCTCAAGCGCGTGGTGCAGCACCTGTTCGACGGCATGTCGCTTGACCGCACGTACATTCATCTCCTGAGTGAACACCTGATAGTTGTTGCGCCCGTTTTTTTTAGCGTGATACATCGCGATGTCAGCATTCCTGACCATCATTTCGACAGTTTTGCCGTCGTCGGGGTAGAGGCTGATGCCGATGCTCAGAGAAACGTGGAGCCGATGGCCTGCGACGAGATGGGGTTTGGCAATAGCCTTGAGTAATTTTTCGGCGGTGAAGGTGGCGTCCCGCACATCCTTGACTTCAGGCAGCAGTACCACGAATTCGTCTCCCCCCTGACGGCTGACGGTATCCGAGAGACGAACGCACGATTGCAAGCGGTTTGCGACCGACTGCAACAGTTGGTCACCGACATCATGCCCGAGTGAATCGTTGATGTGCTTGAAGTGATCGAGGTCCAGATATATCAGGGCGAGCATCGTGCCGTGACGCTGCGCGAGCGCGATCGACTGTTCCAAACGGTCGGTCAGCAGCGAACGATTCGGCAAACCCGTGAGAAAGTCGTGTTCGGCCATATAGGCCATCTGTGCGGTGGCCTGTTCGGCGGCCTCGGTCATCGTCTGGGCGTGAACCGTCGCGATGACGAGTTGCTCGTTCGCTTCGCGCAGTTGCGCCTCGGCGCGCGCGCTCAGTTCGGCCTTGACCCTCTCGGCCTCTTCGCGCAGATTGGCAACTTCTTCGCGCAGATCGGCGGCCTCTTGGCGTTGGTCAGCGGTATCGTCGCGCCGGTCAGCAGTTTCTTGGCGCTGGTCGGCGGCCTGTTTCCCGGCAAGGACCACGGCCTCGCGGACGGCGAGGGTCTTCAGAGGCAGAGAGGCCGGAGATAGTGTGCTTTCCTCTGTTTCAGGCAGCTTCCTGGCCATGTTTTTGCGCAGCGGGCGCCCCTTCTTGACCGTCACGGCTTGCCCCCTTTGGCCGGTGCGGATGTTTTCACCCGTGTCGGCTGCCCGCCGAGGATTCCTTCGTAGTCACGCACCGGGTCGCCGATGACGATACCATCATCAGTGATGTTGAACAGCCTGATCTCGGTGCTGTGGGCGCTGGCGCGTACTTTGACGACCGCCATGACGCGTTGCAAGCGGCTCTCCACCTCGATGTAGCGCTGGACGATGATTGCGTCGGTAAGAAAAGCCGACCCGTAAGGGCTGAAGCGCAGATCGATATAGCGGTCTTCGAGTTCCGACGTCATCAGCACCGTCACGCCGAGGTTTGACAGTACAACGAACATGCGGAACAGCGATTCGCGAAAGTCATCACGAAAGGCAGGCGCCACCGCCAGTTCAAACCCGGAGAGCGAGTCGATCACTACCCGGGTGGCTTTCATCTTGTGAATGAGGTCGGTCAGATGCTGCACGATCTCGTCGATCGACAGATCCAGGGAGCGGGTGTTGATCAGGCCTATCTGACCGGCGCGCACCATATCATCAAGCGTGCGGACCCATGACTGACTCGGCGTCTGCTCAAACGCGACGATTACGCCCGGTTCTCCCCGGCGCACGCCCTCGGCCAGGAAGGCCGTGGCGAGAATGGTCTTGCCCGCGCCGGACGGCCCCGCAACCAGCAGGGTATAGCTCGCCTCTATGGCAACATCCGCTTCGCGGCCCTCCAGGCGTGTCTTGATACGTGCCAAAAGTGCGGCGCTGTCACCCGGGTCCTCGGCAGTTGCAAGCCACGGGAAAGCGGCGCTCGCCAGGTACAGCGAGCGTCTGAAGAGGACGTCGACACCGTGGTCACCGATCACCGGTGCGAGGCGGATGACTGTCTGGTGCCATATGCTGATTGTGGTTTCGGCGACCGCGCTCGCATCGGGGACACTCCCGGCATGATGAGCCAGAGTTTTTCGAATCGCTTCCTGACTCAGTTCACTATTGGTTGTTGCAGGTTTATTCATACCTACGATTTTACCGTATGGAAAAAAGGATGCAATGAGCCGAAAGAAGTTTTTCGACAGGTGTGATTTTGGTTCTGAATATGGTGAAATCGGCTTCACTTTGACAAGTGGCCCGATCACGGTAGAATAATTGTTAATTGAAGAAGCAAATCTCTCTCCTGGCCATGCGACGTAGCATGTGGGGAGGAATAAACTTTGGACACTGCACAAAGGAGAGCGATATGATACGTGCCCTACTGTTCATGCTGTGTGCTCTGCTGGCGGCCGTGCCAACCGTGCAGGCAGAAAACAATCCTGCCCCCATAGGGCTTGTGAAGACAGTGACCGGCGATGCGGCGATACTCCGGGAAGGGCGACGCATCGCCGCCAGACCCGGTATTCAGCTTGTGCAGGGGGATGTGCTGACTGCCGGTGCCAGCGGTTCAATGGGTGTAATACTGCGGGATGATACCTTGTTGTCTCTTGGGGCGTCGTCAGAAACTCATGTAGAACAGTTTGCCTTTGAGCCTGTCAATCAGAGGTTCGGATTGGTTGTGCGGGTGGCACATGGCATGATCGTATATTTCTCCGGAAAGATAGCAAAGCGTGCTCCCGGTTCTGTCCGAATCGAAACGCCGGTGGCAACATTGGGCGTCAGGGGAACGTATCTTGCCGCCAGGATTGTCCCATGAAGAAAGCGTTCTGTTATAGTGTGCTGCTTTCTGTCGGTATGAGTACGGTGCTTTTTATCACAGGTTGCTCCAGTCAGAAAAGCTATGTCGTTCTGCTCCCTGAAGATGGCAAGGTTTCGGGGGAAGTCACGGTTACGAATGCTCATGGCTCACAGGTTCTGAAAAAGTCATGGCAGGCGACAGAAATTGCCGGGGCGGATGCTGGGCCAGGCAGCCCCGAGATGATGGACAAGGCGGAGGTGCAGAGTGTCTTCGGTGATGCCCTGGCTGCTCTGCCCCTGTCACCGGTTCACTACATGCTCTATTTTGAGTTGGGAACGGCCAGACTGGTGCCGGATTCAGAACGGTGTCTGCCCGAAATCATCACAGCCATACATGATCTGCACCCGGCAGAAATATCGGTCATTGGCCATGCCGATACCGTGGGAACTGCCGAAAGTAACTATCAACTGGGACTCCGGCGGGCAAACAGGGTCGCAGATCTGCTCAAAACTTTCAAAGCCGTCCCGGCAGTGATCGAAATCTCTTCCTATGGCGAGGCCGACCTCCTTATCAAGACCGGCGATGAAACCCTTGAACCGCGTAATCGGCGCGTAGAGATCACAGTGCGCTGAAAGCCTGCCGTAAACCCGTTGTCCGGCAGGATCATCACTGCACGTGAGGATACTGATGTGCCCCGACTGACCTTCAATTTTTTCTCCCGATCCATCAATTCCGGCAGGTTTTTGATCGTTTCCTGCGGAATTGCCCTTACAATCGGTTTTTGTGGCGTCTCCCTGTATCTCCCCGCTTTTTTGCCGCAGCTTGATGGCCGTTTTTTTGACGGTCTTATATCGAATGACGATCTGCCTCAGGAGGAGTTCGGCCCGGTTGTGATCGCGCTGGACGATGAATCCCTGACCCGCTATGGCCGCTGGCCCTGGCCTCGGGCACGTATGGCGCGTCTTCTGGCACGCATTGCTGAACAGGGGCCTGCGAGCGTGGGAATTGATATCATCTTTGCAGAAGCGGAATTCCCCGTCGGCAGAGACCAGGTGGTCGGTGCTGCCCATCACTTGTCTGCAGGTGATCTGGCCCTTGCAAAGGCTCTGGCCGCTGGTCCTTTCGTGCCCGGTTTCGAGTTGACCTTTGCGCCGGCGTCAGCCGCGGTTGTCGCACCACCGCTTCACCCTCTGAACGCGGTATTCGAGAGAGACAAGGGGGCAGCCGACCCCCGAAAATTTCTCTGGCGGGCCACCGGAGCGGTAAACAGTATGCCGGAGTTCTCCCGTTCCGTTGTTTCAGCGGGGTTTCTCAACGCTGCCATGGAGCATGACGGCATCCTCCGGCGAATGCCCGCACTCATCGAGTATGGCGGAAAGATTTATCCCAGCCTTGGACTTGCCACGGTTTTACGAGCAGCCGGTGTATCCGGAGCCGTGCTTGAATCGAAACGGTCGGGCAATCTTTTCCTGAAGGCTGGAACCCGCCGCATTCCCCTGGATGACCGTGGCCGGCTCCTGCTCCGCTACCGGGGATGGCACGGCGCTATCACGACGTTCTCGGCAGCTGCAGTGCTGGAGGGACGTGTTCCCCGTAATGAGCTTGCGGGACGGGTCGTTCTGCTTGGAGCGACCGCCACCGGAATTGGCGATTCAGTTGCAACTCCCGTTGACCAACGACTGCCGGGGGTTCTGGCCCATGCGATTGTTGCGGATAATATCCTCAGGGGCAATTTTGCCCGGCCCGCTTCGGGAGGATACCGGTTGCTTGCCGTGCTTCTGCTTGGAGGTGCTGCCGTGCTTGTCTGCATCGGGCTTCCTGTCATTCGCGGGGCAATGTTACTTGCTCTTGCAGCAATCGGTGCATGGCTGGGGGCAACCTGGCTGTTCAACTCCAGCGGGGTTTTCCTGTCGCCGGTGTTACCGCTGCTGACGCTGACATCAAACTTTTCATTGCTTACCCTTGTCCGCCTGTTTTTTGTAGAGAAGCGGGTACAGAACCAGAAGCGGGACCTGGCCGCAACACGTGATTTCATTATGACGTCTCTGGCTTCGCTCGCCCAGATACGAGACACCGAAACCGGCACCCACATCATGCGCACCCAGCGTTATCTGCATATTCTGTGCACGGAGGTATCCCGGCATCCGCGATTTCGTCATCTGCTGAATAAGGAGAGAATCGAGCTGGTCTCAAAACTTGCTGTCCTCCATGATATCGGCAAGGTTGGCATCGCCGATAATCTGCTTCGAAAACCCACCCGTTTTACGGTTGAAGAATATGAAAACGTCAAGAAACATGCCGCGTATGGCAGAGATGCAATAATCATGGCCGAGTCACGAGTAGGCGATTATAGTGATGAACTGCTCCGGTATGCGAAGGATATTGCCTATTCGCATCATGAACGGTGGGACGGCACGGGGTATCCGGAAGGGCTGCGCGGTGAACAGATACCGTGGGTGGGTCGGCTTATGGCTGTTGCCGACGTGTACGATGCCTTGGTCACAAAGAGGGTTTACAAGGGACCTGTTCCGCATGAAGAGGCGGTCCGTATCATCGCCAAGGGTCGTGGCGTCCAGTTTGATCCGGATGTCGTGGATGCCTTCCTCAGGGTGGAGGGGCAGTGGCGCCGGATTGCCAGCGAACTGAAAGACCCGGTCGATGCGGCGTCGCCTCCTGTGCATGAGCAGACACCGCTTTGATGTACTATGACGAATCAGGCGAGGCGCATTTCCGCAAGCGAAGCCCGAACCTCTCCCCCGCTGATATCCGGGACAATGACCAGCTCCAGTGTCGTCACGCCGACAAGCTCAACGGTATAATCTTCTGTCTCCCGCGTACTGTCAGGCAGTTTTTATTCCGCTATCTCTTTCGCGGTGCAGTTCCATCAGTCGGGCGTTAATCTCTCCTCCAAGGAGAATAACGAATGCGCTGGCGTACATCCAGACGAGAAGTGCTATGACCGCTCCGATACTCCCATACGTCTTGTCATAGGATCCAAAAATATTCACATAACATGAAAAGACAAGCGTAACTGCGACCCATGCCCCCGTGGCCGAGACTGCGCCGGGGGCGGTTTCCCGCCATGACAGCCTGATCGCCGGAGCGTAGCGATAGAGTGCTGACAGGGCGGCCGTCATAAAACAGAGGGTCACCGGCCAGCGCATAATGTTCCAGGCAATGGTGAAGGCATTGCCGAGGCCGGCCAGCGAAGCAATCCAGGAGCCGATAAGCGGGCCGAATATGAGCAGAAGCAGGGAGACGACAATGAAAAATGTGAAGCAGACGACCAGAAGGACGGAAATTGCACGCACCTTCCAGTAGGGGTGTTGTTCCTCAGTGTCAAATGCGACATTCAGGGCGGTCTGGACCGAGATAACCGCATTTGATGCGGTCCAAAGCGCCAACAGTATGCCGAAGGACAAAAGCTTTCCCTGCTGTACCGTTACCAGGGTGCGAAGATTGTCTTTTACCAGAAAAAGAACGGTGCCTGGTATGAAGCGGCCCATTATTTTCATCAACACCAGGAATAGGTCCGGTACCGGCAGGTAGGCAAGCAGGGTCGTCAGAGAGAGAAGGCACGGGAACAGCGCAAAAAGGAAGAAAAACGCTATCTCAGCCGCGTGCCCGTCGCAGTTGTCTCTCAGGATGCCCCTGGCAACCCGTCCGGGCAGCTTTAGCAGGATCCCTTTTTTTCCCGGTTCATCTGCTTTTTTCGTGTTCATGGCGCCCTGTACCGTCTGACTATTGTCTCTTCATATTTCTTGTGTCGATTTGATGGCAGCGCATTGAGGCGACGACGCCGGCCCGGTTGTTGAGTGTATCCCGTTTATCAGTATTTGTTTCTTGGGCTGGATTACTTGACGGCCATACGGTTCTTTACCGCTGTCACACCGTTTATGTCGGTAACGAGCCTGGTGACCAGACCAATTTCGGCCGCACTCGTTGCTGTGCCGCTCACGGTCACCACGCCGCGCTTCGTTGTGACCGTGGTATTGAGGACGCCCGTCGAACGCTGGTTCAGCAACGTCATATTGACCTGGGCGGTAATGGAAGCGTCATCGATCTTTTTACGTACCGCCCGGGGTTTCTTCTGCAAGGTAGTGGAGACGGTCATCGCATTAATGACGTTTTTAACTCCATCGAGATCCTTGCTGTATTCAGCCGCTGATTCCATTTGTGCCCGGTTGGCAGCAACGCCCCGCAGGGTCACGATGCCGTCATTGACTTCTGCCTCGATTGTGGCCGCGCTGACGCTACGATGAAACGACAGCGCGACTTTTAATTTATCCCGGACCCACGCATCCGAGTTTGGAGTGGGAGGAGCGCCGTCGACTTCCAGGCGGTTGTCCACGCGCTTGACCCCGTGGATGGCTGCCACGGTTTCCTGGGCCAATGATTTGTGGAAGTTTTCGGAGACGGTCCCCGTCAGGGTGACGGCGCCCCCCTTGGAGCGAACGATAACGTCGTCACCATGAAGGTAGGTTTTGAACGCATATGACTTTTTTGCGGATGATTCAATACGGCTGTCCATTTTTCCGGCGTGAGCGGACACGCTGAACGCCAGCATGAAAATCGCTGCCATAATCATTGGTATAGAATATATTGCTTTCATGCACGTACTCCTCTTGTCGTTGGTATTATTGTTTTCCTGGACTTTTCATTCCGATGCCGGCTACTTTTCCAGAACCTTCTTGATCTGACCGAGCTTTTCCTGAACCTTACCGGCTATCTTCTCCCCGGTGCCTTCACCTTCCAATTTCGGGTTGTCGGTCAGTTTTCCTGCGACCTCCTTGATAGTGCCCTTCACCTGGTGGAACGTGCCTTCTGCCTGGTCTTTCGTGCTTGATTTCATGGCAGTACTCCTTGGTATGCTGATATTTTATTGCAATATTTTTCACCGATCAGAATTCATGTTACCGCTGTTGCATAGCGCACCTCCTTTAAAGAGTAACCGTTGTGCCGTTTAATCACGTGGATACTTCGCAACTAGCGTGCCAGAGAATTTATCCGGATACTGCTGGTGTAACGGTGTGAATATACAGGTTAGACCGGGAGTGGGATGAGTGGGGGGGTAAACGTGGAATCCGTCACGTAATCCGTTATGATTAACATAACTGCCATATATAGCGGATCGTGGTGAGGCAACCGGTTGCAACTCAAGGATTCTGCTGAAAGCGCCGGGACTGAACGCCTAAGGCGTCCTGGTTTATTCCTTAAACGGCAGTTAACCGCCGATAAAAACGGATACACGCCGATAAAACCAGGACTAACTTCAAAAAAGCGAATCACCTTTGCGTTAACCCATTATTTTTCTTGAGACTTTGATTTATCTGCGTGTATCGGCGTACATCGGCGGTTAACCGCTTTTTTTAGGTTTATTTGAATATGCCGGTATCCCGGTATTTTTCTGCAACCTTTCTGAAGTGGAACCCGTAGATTGCATAGGTTATGGCCAGCGGGAAAAGCCGTGGTCGCGTGATAAGCGACCAGAAGAAAAGTTTCCAGAAGTAGAGTCGTTCCTTGCCGACAACTCCAAGGAACAGAATGGATTTGAAGAGCGCCCCGATATACCCTGGCTGAAGGTGGAATTTTCCCAGATGTTGTGGCCGGTACTCTCTGAGGAGCCGGATCACCCGCTGATAGTAGTTTCTGGGCGAGTAGATGGTGTCGAGTATGGTCCGGTACCCGTCGATAAGCTTCTTCACCTCCATCCGGGGGATGAAGTTAAGGTCGCTGTCCATGTTGTTGCCGGAGTCGTCACCCAGAAGCCTCCCTTCCCGCGACATGCGCTCGTGAAGTTTGGTTCCGCGAATGGCGGAAAGCAGGCCGACCATGGCGGTGACGATGCCGCTCTCCTGGATGAAGCGTATCTGCTTGTCGAAGATCGAGGGTGGGTCACTGTCGAAACCGACTATAAACCCTCCATGTACCTGCAGGCCGGCTCGCTGGATCCGCTTGACCGATGCCAGCAGGTCGCGGTTCCTGTTTTGCACCTTGCCGCTTTCGGTGTGACTCTCCTCGTACGGGGTCTCGATGCCGATGAAGACCTCTTCGAATCCGGCTCTGACCATCAGTTCCATGAGCCGTGGATCGTCGGCCAGATCGATGGACGCCTCGGTGTAAAAGTAGAACGGGTACTCTTTCTGCTCCATCCAGTCGATAATGGCCGGAAGGACATTCTTCTTCAACTTCCCTTTGTCGCCGATGAAGTTGTCGTCGACGAAGAAGATTGCCCCGCGCCACCCCCGGATATACAGGCTGTCCAGTTCGGCGATCACCTGCCCCAGAGCTTTGCTCCGTGGTTTTCTCCCGAACAGCGCGGTGATGTCGCAGAACTCGCAGTCAAAGGGACACCCCCGGCAATACTGGATATTCAGGGCGGCATACTTTCTGACGTCGATCAGGTCCCAGAGCGGGATAGGGGTGTGTGTCAGATCTGCCCAGCGGGTGTCGGCATAGAGATGCCGTGCTCCACCACTATGCAGGTCCGTCAGGAACGGTGGGAGGGTACATTCCGCTTCCCCCAGCACCAGATGGTCAACCTCCGGGAAATCATTGTGGCAGGCGGTAAAGAGGGGGCCGCCGGCAACCGTTTTCACTCCCAGTTGCCGGCCGCGGTCGATCACCTCCTGCGCAGATTTTCGCTGGATGGTCATGGCGCTGATGAAAACGTAGTCCGCCCACGTCAGGTCCTCATTGGTGAGGGGGCGGACGTTCATATCGACGAGTTTCTTTTTCCATTCAATGGGGAGCATGGCGGCCACCGTCAGAAGCCCCAACGGCGGAAAACTTGCCTTCCTGGCAATGAATTTCAATGCATAGTTAAAGCTCCAGAATGACTCGGGATACTGAGGGTATACGAGAAGAATATTCATCGTACTTACTCCTGTAATGTGTCGAACAATGAAATGGCTGAAATTTGGAGAACACGTGTATTTGAATATGTTTCTATGACCTGTCTCTGGAGAGTGTTTTCCGGTCCTTCCAGCTCGATCCTCTCCTGCCTCCGGGATCACGCATTTCATCGACGCCGACCATTACCCACCCGTCCGCTCGGCGAAAGGCCAACAACGCTTTCTTTTGCAATAATTCATCAAGCTCCTCGGTCCTGACGAAGGTGGGTGAAGCATTTGAAAATATAGCCGGAACTATCATCGGATTGACTCCTTTCCCGGTTGCTCTCGAAAAACAACCGCCATTTCCGTCGGAAACGGCACGCTAAAGTCCGAGCTGTTTCATTGTTTCACGCATGAATGCGGGGAGATCGGCCGGTTGACGGGACGTAACCAGATTAGCATCAACAACCACCTCCCGGTCCTCATAGAGTGCGCCGGCTGCTTTCAGTTCATCAGCCACCGACTCGTAGCAGGTAGTGCGTCGCCCCTTCAAAAGACCGGCGCTGATCAAAATCTGCGGCCCGTGACAGATGGCGGCAACCGGTTTGCTGCGGGCAAAAAAACTGCGGGCAATTTCCAGCGCCTTCGGCTCTTCTCTCACCGCGGCCGGCGCCTTCCCTCCAGGCAGGACCAGAATTGCATAGTCGTCGGGGTCGATCTCGTCCAGTGTCTTGTCCACGGCCACTTCGTAGCCGTGCTTGCCGGTGATGGCTCCGCGGTTCAGGGAGGCCACCGTCACTTCGATGCCCGCTTCCTTCAGTCGGTAGTACGGAACCAGCAGCTCAGAGTCTTCAAAGTTGTCTGCACTGATAATCAAAGCTTTCATATCATCTCCTTTCCATAATAGTAACTCAAGTTGAACAAAATGCACGGCACTGCCCGTGTCCTGCTGAAAAGGTGAATGGCAACCACCGTGCCATAAACTGCGTGCGGCTGTTGAGCGTTTATCTGATTGAAAATATGAGTTAAAAGGGAGAGAGGTGGTGGGTGATAGTGGGGAAACTGTCACCGTAACCCGTCACATCTAACAAAACTGCCAAATATGGCAGATGATGGTGGGGCACCTGTTTGTGACTCTGGGTGTATGCAGCAGCAGTTGAATAAACTTCTTACGCTACTCTCTGTTTCTGTGCCGCAAAGTGCCAGGTCGTTTTGGCATTGCGTACGACGGCTTGCCGAACGCCGTCCATGACCACCGTTTGGTACAGGGAGTCAAGTTCGTTCCGCGTGTTTACCGTTATTTTACCCGGTATGCCGGGCAGATAGATTCCGGCATAGAGTGAATTTGCCCTGCTGAATTTTTCGAGTGCCGCAGCAGTGTCGGCTGAGGTGAGCAATCTGATGCCTTCTAAAACAGTGCTGTAGAACTCGAGGGCATCAACATGAACACGCTCATGATCGATCCTTATGCCCTTATTTTCTACAATAAGAGGGTTGAAACCCAGTCCCTTGATCAGGAAGGTGTTGAGAGGCCGGATAGCGATTTCCTCCAGTCGGTGCATGGTGGCTTGTGTCGCTGGTACGCCCCACATGGAACGGCAGATCCGGTCCCAGGTAAAGTACAGGTCCAACGGCGAAAGGAGTGAGCAGAAAAACACTTTCACCGTTTCGTTCGGCCAGTCGGTCAGGAGCGATGTGCCATCGGCAGAAATACTGAAGCGTCCCAGTGTTTGGATTTCCAACGTGGTAATGGCTGTATTCATGAAGCTCTCCGCGAAATCAGGTGACAATTCACATAAACAGGGGGTAAATATTTTTTATTACAGAGTGTGAGGCAACTTACGTGCCAGAGAATAGCTGATGATGCAGAGAGCGCAACAGGCTGATTATACGGATAAAAGAGGGAGGGTGACGTGCTGGAGAATAAAAAAATATCAGCAGGATCCGTCACGTTTAACATTTCTGCACTATTTAACGGATCGCGTTGCGGCAGGAGCCGGTGAGTTGCTGCTCCCCTCCGGCAAGGGGGTGTCTGATTTGTTTATTTTATCTTCGTAATGGAGTCGCTCACTATTGTCCTGACTTCGCCCCACACATTTTCTGTACCCGTTTTTATTTCTTCCCATTCATTATCGTCAGCTGACGATATTCCCTGCAGTTTTGCCGCAACCTCATCCCGTTTGAGCTGCAGTGCCGCGATTGATTTGGAGTATTCACTCTTCGCCTCGGGGGTGGCGCTTACCGCCTTGTCCTTGAGCTCGTCTATTTGCACATCCCTTTCGACTATCTGTGCAGAGAGTCTTTCAACGTATTCCGTGCGCTTGTCCATGATGTCGACCTCGCTGTCTATCCTTGGTGTCTCTTCTTATTGTGCACTCTATCGGGGATGATATACCAGTGGTATCTGAAGGATTTCCAGATGACACTAACCGGTACCTTTAATGACTACTTTTAGTGACGGACGATGCCGTATTTCCGCATGCGGGCGCGAAGAGTGCTGGCGTTGAGACCGAGAAGTAGCGCCGCCCCGTTGTTCCCCTCGATGCGCCACCCGGTTTTTTGGAGTACCTGAAGGATATGGTCCTGTTCCAGTTGGCCGAGGGGTTTAACTTCGCCCTCTGCCGGTTTTTCAGGCTTCCTGAACGTATCGAACCGGTCCAATACCTGTAGTGAGGACCCTTGACTGACAATCACCGCCCGCTCGATGACGCTTTCCAGTTCCCGCACGTTGCCCGGCCAGTGATATTCCTGAAGGGCGTTCAGGGTGTCATTTGATACGGTCTCAATCTTCTTGCCGATTTTTGTATTGAATTTGGCAACAAAATGATTGACGAGCAGCGGGACGTCTTCTTTGCGCTGCCGGAGTGGCGGCATCATGATCGGAAAAACATTGAGACGGTAGAACAGGTCTTCCCGGAACATGCCGTTCTTGACCTCTTCCTGCAGGTTCCGGTTCGTGGCCGCGATGATTCGAACATCAATTTTTATGGTGCGGGGACTCCCCAGACGCTCGAACTCGCCGTCCTGAATGACCCGCAGGAGCTTGCTCTGCAGTTCCAACGGCAACTCGCCGATTTCGTCGAGGAATATGGTGCCGCCGTCTGCCAGCTCGAAGCGGCCGATCTGCCGGGAATCAGACCCGGTGAATGCACCCCGTTCCCGCCCGAAGAGCTCGCTTTCAGCCAGGGTTGCCGGAAGTGTCGTGCAGTCAACCGTTATAAATGCCCGCCCCTTGCGGGTACTGCTGCTGTGGATGGCGCGTGCCACCACTCCCTTGCCGGTGCCGGTCTCTCCGAGGAGAAGAACGGTTGCATTCATGGGTGCTACCTGCTCGACCTGGGAAAATACCCGTGACAGGGCATCACTTTGACCAATGATTTCACCGAAGTTGAACTGCCGGGCAACCTCCTGCTGAAGGTAGACGTTCTCCGCCTGGAGCCGGTCTTTCAACACTTTGATTTCTGCATAGGTCCCCTGAAGCGATTTTTCCGCCTTCGTGCGTTCTTCAATTTCCTGCGTGAGCTGCATATTTGCCGTCAGCAGATCACCGGTTCGTTCCTGCACCGTCTTTTCCAGCACCTTGCTGTAGCTGTTCAGTTTTTTGTACAGCAGCCGCACTTCCAGATTGTTGTGGATACGCATCTTGACTTCGACCAGATCGAACGGCTTGCTGACGAAATCTCTGGCGCCTGCCTGCAGGGCGCGCAGCTTATGATCCGGTTGGGCGGTGATCACGAGGACCGGAAGATAGTGGTCCGTTTCAATCGTCTTGAGTGCTTCCATCACCTGGAACCCGTCCATACGCGGCATCTGCAGATCGAGCAGGATCAGGTCGTAATTATTTTTCAGATGCAGCGCACAGACCTCCTCCGGGTTCATTGTCGAGGTGACGGAGGTGTAGCCAGCTTCAAAGAGCATCTGCTCAAGCAGAGAGACATTGGGCTCTTGATCGTCAACGATCAGGATGTTGGCGTTAATAATCTCGAAGTCGGTATTCATGATGATTCCTTTTTGTACATGAAAAATTATTATTTACGTGAACCGGCGTATCAGGCCCTGGCAGCCTTCTTTTTTGCAAACTCGAGTGTCATGTCCATTGTGTCCATGAACTCGTTCACCTTGATCGGTTTGGTGAGATACCGGAAGAATCCGGCTTCCAGCCCTTTTTCGATATCACGGGGGATGGCATTGGCACTGAGTGCAACGACCGGAATATGAGCTGTGGCCGGGTCTTCAGCGAGAATTTTCAGCGCGTCAAGTCCGCTGATTCCCGGCAGGTTGATGTCCATCAAGATGGCATCCGGGAGAGAGGCGCGCGCAATCTCGATGCCGCGGAAGGCGTCCCGGGCACTCAGAAAACGAATATCGGGCCGGCGTGCGATAAGATCCTCGACCAGCATCAGATTCGCCGGGTTGTCCTCGACGTAGAGCAAGGTATGCACCTGTTCGGTACCCTGTATTTGCGTCTCGGCAGTTGCCGTCAATTCGGTTGTTCCCGCAGAAAGTTGTGGTTCGGTTGCCCGGTTAAGTTCGAACCAGAACACACTCCCTTCGCCCACCGTGCTGTCCACGCCGATGGTACCCCCCATCAATTCGACCAGTCGCTTGCATACGACCAGGCCGATGCCGGTCCCCTGTTCAAGATCCGACGTTTGGCCGAGACGATTGAACGGTTGGAAAAGCTGCTCCAGCTGCTCCGGAGCCAGTCCGTCTCCGCTGTCCCGGACGCTGATACGAATCGAATCAGGGGCGCTCGGAGTACAGGTCACGGTAACAGATCCGTTCGGCTTGTTGTATTTGATCGCGTTGGAAAGGAGATTGATAAGAAGCTGCTTCACCCGTGTCCGGTCGGCGTTGACAAAATAGGGTGCTTCGGAGCGGCTAAAGGTCACGCTGATGCCGCGCTCTTTTGCCTGCGGTTCGACCATGACCTCGCATTCACGCATGACTTCAGCCAGTGATATCGGTTCCAGCGACAGCGACAGTTTCCCGGACTCGATCAGTGCCAGGTCGAGGATTTCGTTGATCAGCTCCAGCAAGTACCAGCCGGCCTTGAGAATCTGGTCAATGCTGCGTTTCTGGACCGATGTCGGCTGTGGAACGCCGGATTCCAGAAGCTGGGCAAAGCCTAAGATTGCACCGAGCGGCGTACGCAGTTCATGGCTCATGCTGGAAAGGAAATCCGATTTCGCCAGGTTGGCCTTGTCCGCTACGAGCATGGCGCTCTCGAGTTCGGCGTTCTTGTCTATCAGTGTCTGAGCGAGCCGTGACCGCTCTGCCTCGACCAGCATGCGCGCGGTGTTGTCGGTGCCGATCAGCAGGTAGCCGATGACGGCGGCCTGCGCGTCGCGCAGTGCGGTGACCGATACGACCGCCGGGAAACGGCTGCCGTCCTTGCGGATGTAGGTCAGCTCGTAAATATCCTCGATCCCGCGCCTGGCTTTGAAGACCAACGCGTCAAATCCCGGTGTTATCTCGGTGTCGAGCTCGATGCTGAGCGCCTTGGCCCGCGCGATCATTTCCTGCGGATCGGAAATGTCAGCCGGCGTATTCTTGTTCATCACCTCGGCGGCACTATATCCCAGCATCCGTTCCGCGCCGACGTTGAATATCTGGATGACGCCATTCGCATCAGTGGCGATACTGGAGAAGTTGGCGCTGTTGAAAATAGCGTTCTGCAGGGCTCCTGCTTTAAGCAGTTCCTCTTCAGCCTTTTTGCGATCGGTAATATCTTCCATGGCCAGAAGGATAATGTGTGAGCCGATCTTTTCCCGAAAAATCTGTCGGGCGTTGAGCAGAATGATCTTGCGGCCGATGCCGGGAAAAACGTGATCGACTTTATAGTCGTTGAGCACGGTATTATTGGGGAGGATATCGTCAAAGAGTACCCGCAGTTTGGGGATGTCCCACTGCCGGTTACCAATATCGTAGATGTAATTCCCGATGGTCTCTTCGGGTGCCACCTTGAACGTGTCGTAGAAGCTGTGGTTGGCGGTGAGAATTTTCAGGTCGGCATCCAGCACCACCAGGGGTTTGCGCACGGTTTCCACGATGTTCTCGGCATATTCCCGGGCCTCCTGGATTTCCAAACCCAACTGTCTGGCAACAGTGCCATCTGTGATCGAGGAAAGGATAAGACCTTCCCTGTTTTCAATATCGCACACCGCGACGCTCTGGAATTGGCCACAGATAATGGCGCCATCTGTGGCTGTAAGTATGATCTCACATTTCTGAATCCCCTCATGCTCCGCCACGGCTGCGAGGTGATCGGAAAAAACAGACCTCCCGTCGGGATCGGCAATAAAAGCGCGGAACGGTTTATTCAGCAATAGCCGTCTGTCTGTGCCCAGCAGTAGCGCGCCGGTAAGATTAACCTTCAGTATCACGCCGGCCGCATCAAACGTAAAATAGCCCACGGGGGCGAAGTCATAGAGTTCGGAATACGTATTTCTCGACAGCTCAAGCTCCTCCTGAATCCGCACCAGCTCTTCGTTCTGCATCTCCAGCTCGACCTGCTGGTTCTCAAGTTCCTCCTGGGCCCGGCGCAGCTCTGTGTTTTGTACCTCCATCTCAATCTGGTAGACCTCAAGTTCATGGACGAGTCTCTGCGTCACTTCCTTGGTTCGGGGTTGAGACGATTCTGCCGATTTTGACTGTAATAGTTCTTCCGCCTGGTGGCGTAATTGAGTGGCTGATTTTAGCAGGGTTGTCTCGGTGCCGATTTTCATGCAGAACTCTTCTCTTGTAGCGGATTTGGTGAAAAAACCCATCAGCACTCCTGTGCCGATGGGTTACTGTTTCATGTCAAGCAGGCCTTTCAGTCTCGATATTTCGTCGTGCAGTTCCGTGTCTGATTTTTTGAATGCGGTGATGTCGGCAAACGTAATGACAACGCCACCGATGACGTCCTCAATCGTGCGGTACGGCATGATGCGCACCGAATACCAGTGGCCATTGGTGGCAGCGATCTGCTTTTCCGAAAAGACCAGTGTCCGCACAACCTCCTGTGCAACTTCAGCCAAATCCGGATACAGCAGGTCGGTCACGATTTCGGAAAGCGGCCGTCCCACATCACCCTGGCGCAACTTGAACAGTTTGTCCGCCCCGCTGGTGAAACGCCGGATATGGAGATCGTTGTCGAGGAACACGGTGACGATTTCCGTGCTGTTGAGCAGGTTCCTCATGTCGTTGTTCGCCCGTGACAGTTCGTCCATTTTGGACTGCTGCTCGGCATTCACCGTCTGCAACTCTTCGTTGAGAGACTGCATCTCTTCACGGGAGGTGGTCAGCTCCTCGTTGGTGGACTGCAGTTCTTCGTTGGTGGACTGCAGTTCTTCATTCGTGGATTTGAGCTCTTCCTGCGAAGATTGCATCTCCTCGCGGGTCGTTTGGAGTTCTTCGCGATTTTGCCGGAGTTCCTGCTCCAGTTCAAGACACTTGGTGTTGCCGGATAACGGGTTTTTGGTGCGCCCCTTAAGCTCCTGTTCCGGAGGAGCTGCGACATCGGTAAAGACGATCAATACCATTCCCCGCATTGTTTCCGGCTCGTCAATCGGTTTGAGCGTTATATTAACCATCTGGGTCCCACCGTTGATGCCGATCTTGAGGCCTTTGACGGTGACGGTCTCTTTGTGCCGGATCGCCTTCTGGAAGGCACTTCCCAGGTCGAAACGGAGTTCTTCACGGGCCATGGAGAAAATACTCCAGTTGGCCTTTCCGGCCGCCGGTTCAAGATATTTGCCGGTTCGCCCGTTGATGTAGAGGATATCTCCCCTGTCGTTGACCAGCACGGCCGGCGGGGAGAAGTGCAGCAGCAGCTGGTCGGCGAGCGACTGGAGATTGATTTCAGGTTTCATCATCAGTAATTCCTTGGCGCCTCCCGACATGGCGGGGATAAACGTGGGGGGAAATGCTATCGGTTCATGCGGAGTCAAGGTTTCGCGCCGCCGGAACAGCCTCGACTTTACGTTGAGCGGCGCGTAGAGAGAGGTGAAGGAGCCGACCGCCTCTGCGCTTCCGAGAAACAGGATACCGCCGGGGCTCAGGCTGTAATGGAACAGCGGCATCAGCTTTTTCTGCAGCTCCGGAGTCAGATAGATCAGGAGGTTGCGGCAGAGGAGAATATCCAGCTTGGTGAACGGGGGATCCATGATGACGTTCTGCGTGGCGAAGGTAACCATTTCCCGGATTTCTTTGCCGACCCGGTAGTGGTCATCTTCCTTGATAAAGAACCGCCGCAGCCGCTCGGGGGACACGTCCGCGGCGATGTTGGCCGGATAGACGCCCAGGCGGGCCCTGACTATTGCATCCCCGTCCAGGTCAGTAGCAAAAATCTGCAGCGAAAAACTTTCTTTGGGGCGTATCTGTTCCAGCGTCTCCTTGAAGGCGATAGCCAGTGAATACGCCTCTTCGCCGGTTGAGCAGCCGGCCGACCAGGCCCGCAGAATCCCGCCGCCCGGCCGTTTTTCCAGTAGCGCCGGAACGGCCTCTTTTTGCAAGTGCTCCCACGCCTCCGGGTCGCGGAAAAAACTGGTCACCCCGATGAGAAGTTCCTTGAAGAGGAGTTCAACCTCTTGGGGGTTCTCCTGAAGATAGCGGACATAGGAGACGATCCTGTCGATCTGGTGGATGCTCATGCGCCGTTCGATCCGGCGATATATGGTATTTTTCTTGTACAGCGAGAAGTCCTGGCCGGTTCGGGCCCGCAGCAGGATCAGTACCTTTTCCAGGGCGCTTTGGTCTTTCTCTTCCAGGGCCAGGTCGGTTGCGGAGATGCTGCGTGCGTGGCGGAGAAAACCGATGATTTTTTCGGGGAGCTGTTCCGCCGGGGCTGTGAGGTCGACCAGTCCCGTATCGATGGCGCTCCTCGGCATGCTGTCGAACTTGGCCGATGCAGGCTCCTGTGCCAGTACCACTCCCGCTTTTTCCTTGATGGCCTTGAGACCTAACGTGCCGTCCGAGCCCATGCCGGAGAGGATGACGCCGATGCTGAACTCTTTGCGATCCTCGGCCAGTGAGCGCAGGAAAAAATCGATCGGCAAGCGCAGGCCACGGGGGGCCACAGGATCGAACAGGTGCAGCACGCCGTGCAAAATGGACATGTCCCTGTTGGGCGGAATCACATAGACGCAGTCCGGTTTGACCTTCATCCGGTCCTTGACCTGGAAAACCATCATCCCGGTGACGCGCTGAAGGAGTTCGGGCATGATCCCCTTGTGGTTCGGGTCCAGATGCTGGATGATGACAAAGGCGAGCCCGCACTTTTCGGGCACATGCCGCAGGAACTGCTCCAGAGCTTCCAAACCGCCGGCGGAGGCGCCGATGCCGACAATGGGGAAGGGGGGGGCTGTTTGCAGCAGAGTGGTCTTGTTCTGCACCACTTTTGCAGTAACGGGAGCGTCATTCGCCGGTATAATTTGCTTTTTCATGATTGTTAATCATATCAGCATTTAGCATGAATGTACTAACGGTATTCCTGGCAACCCGTCAAAAGTAACAGGCGGCCAGATTTGGTGGGTGTTACAGCTCTCCGAAAGTATGCCGGAATGGCACCGTGTTGCATAATAAAAACAGACGCATAGCAGATTCATACCCATCAAAGCGCCCCTCAATATGTGGAGGTTCTGTCATATGCTGAGGTTGTAAAAGCCATTTCTTATAATCCTGCGATCGCTTCAGCCAACTCAACATGCTGTTATTGAAAGTTTAATTCAATTTTATGACGCTGGTCCCGCTGTTGGCGGGCTATTTGCCTAACAAGTCCCATGATCCTGGTCATCCCGCCCCAAAGCTCGTCGTATCACTTTCGGGAGGTGGATAGAGCGTAACGACACACTGGTGGTGTTTTATAACGGCATAAAAGGAGGGAAGTGTATGCGCGGCAGATGCCAGGTAATCGGTAATTATGAAGATACGTATTCGTAAGGCAAGAGGAAAACAGATTCTATTAGAGAAGTGGCAGGCATTTTGTTTGTCATAAATTTAGCTGGAGAGATTTGAACAGTCCCTAAGGAGGGGACAACTATGAACAAAAAGTGCACAGCATATTCAAAGATGTGGTTTCTTGCCTTACTCCTCATCACTTTCGTGGCCGGGTGTGCAAGCAATGCACAAGAAATTCCGGTGATTCCGGACACCGTTGCACCGACAGTCAGTTTCACCGCCCCGGCCAATGGAGCGGTGGCAGTGGCAACCAACAGGAAGGTCTCTGTCGCTTTTAGTGAGGCAATGAACCCCTCGACAATCACAAAAGACACCTTCCTTGTAACAGACTCTAGCGGAGTCAGCGTGCCAGGAACGGTTTCCCCCTTCGGCACAACGGCGGTATTTACCCCTTCAAGTAATCTTGCGGTCAACACCCTCTATACGGTTACGGTTTCAAACGGGGTTGAAGACCTGGCAGGAAATACGATGCTTACGGACTATGTCTTCACCTTTACAACAGCGGCAGTCACAGACAGTACAAGGCCGACGGTAATTGACACTGTTAACGCCGACAACGCTGTCAATGTCGCTACCAACACCAAGGTCGGAGCAACGTTCAGCGAAGTAATGGATCCCCTGACAATCACATCGACTACGTTTAAACTTACTCAGGGCGTTAACAATGTTGCAGGTGTTGTAACCTATTCCGGTACTAATGCAGTTTTTACTCCATCAAACACACTTGCCGCTGGAACTAAGTATACTGCGACAATAACCACGGGTGCCAAAGATCTGGCCGGCAATGCACTGTTAAGCAACTACGTTTGGAGCTGGACCACCGCTGCAGCCGCAGACACCACAAGGCCCACCGTGAACCTGGTAAATCCTGCTAACCAGGCTACAAATGTTGTGATAAGCAGCGCTGTCAACGCAACGTTCAGTGAGGCGATGGATCCTTTAACAATCAGCACAGAAACTTTTACGTTGAAAAATGGCGTAAGTCCGGTTGCTGGAACGGTTGAATATGTTGCACTGTCCAAGATTGCGACCTTTAAACCAACAACAAATCTTGCAACCGGCACATTATATACTGCCACAATTACAACTGTTGCTTCGGATCTGGCTGGCAATACACTGGCAGTTGATTATGTGTGGAGCTTTACTACAGATAACGTTGTTGTGCCGCCACCAGTCGCATTGATTAACCTCGGTTCAGTTTCCAGCTTTGGGATTATGGCAACCTCAGCGATCACGAATACCGGTGCCGCCACCATGGTAAACGGGGACGTTTCGCTTGATCCAGGCACTTCCAACGGTCTGCTGCCGGTACAGGTGAACGGTACGATACACATTAATGACACCGTGTCTGCACAGGCACGAATCGATCTGCTGGCTGCCTATAATTCAGCTAAAGCGCTGGCTCCAGGTGTAACAGTTCCTGCTGGTATGGATCTTGGAGCATTTCCTAACGGAGGTCTTCCTGGAGTCCTTCCCCCCGGCACCTATACTTCCGGCAGTACAATGTTGGTTTCGACACCTCTGACTCTTGACGGAAAGGGCAATCCAAATGCCAGTTGGGTCTTTCAGATAGGTTCATCACTAACTACGACAAATAGTGTTTCACTGACTAACGGTGCTCAGGCAAAGAACGTGTACTGGGTTCCAACTGCAAGTGCGACTGTTGGAGTCGGAACAATTTTTAACGGAAACATCATAGCAGGTGTAAGTGCAACTGGTCAGACCGGAGCCGTGATTAACGGTAGAATTTTGGCCGGTGCAACCAGTCCTGGTACGATTGCTTTGGACACAAATACAGTTAACGTGCCCCAGTAATGCACATATAAAACGCACGATATCCCCGCAGTACCATACTGCGGGGATATCCCCTGAAAAAACTTAACTGATTAAAACCTATATATAGAGGAGGCATTAAAATGAAAAAAATATTGAAGGGTACATTGACAAGTTTACTGCTTGTCTCCCTCGCGACCCCCGGATTTGCCGAGAACCGGAAAGGGGCAGCCACTTTGTCGCCATTCGTCGGCGGCTATGTGCTGGACAAAGATCAGCACGAGGAGAGCCGCCCGATTTTCGGTCTGCGCGCCGGCTACAATTTTACCCAAAACATCGGGGCGGAAGCCATGTTCGGTTACAGCCTTACCGAAACGAAGCTGGGGTACGGGTCCAAGGAGACCGACATGTATCGCTACGGGGTAGACCTGCTGTACCATTTCATGCCGGACAGTAACCTCGTGCCGTTCATTGCCGTTGGCGGCGGCGGTACCAACTTCAATACACCGAATACTCCCAGTGCCAAGAGCCACTACGCTGGCCTGGTCGATTATGGTGGCGGGGTCAAATATTCGGTTACTCCCGACATAGCCCTCCGGGGTGATGTGCGGCACGTAATTCTTGTACATGACCTGGGCGACAATAATTTTGAATACTCGGCCGGCCTGACCTTCCAGTTCGGTGGGGAGAGGAAAGCGGTAGCGGCATTAGTAGAACCCGCTGAGTCCGTAGGACCAGCCGATATCACTGCACCGACAGTCACTTTTACGTCCCCTGTTAATGGAGACACCGCAGTGCCTCTCAACCAGAAAGTCAACGTCGCCTTCAGCGAGAAAATGAACACAGCAACGTTTACCGGATCGACTTTTACCTTGAAGCAGGGAACAACTCAAGTTTCAGGTAAACTGACATCCACTGACTCAACCGTAACTTTTATCCCGGCACACGATTTAAAAAAAGGCAAGGATTATACCGCCACTGTTACAACAGGAACCAAGGATCTGGCAGGCAATGGCCTGGCAAACAACTACCAGTGGGGATTCACCACCGGTCTGGTGGCAGACACCACACCACCGACGGTGACGTTCACATCTCCTGTTAATGGTGCCCCGGCTGCTCCTGTCAGCCAGAATGTCAGCGCTGCCTTCAGTGAGCCGATGGATTCGGCAACGATCACCACAGCAACATTTACTCTAAAGCAGGGAAAAACGCCCGTTGCAGGCAGGGTGACATCCTCTGCTTCAAACGCAATTTTTACGCCGGCAAGAAATCTCGAAAAAGGCAAGGTTTATACCGCCACGGTTACCACCGGAGCCAGAGACCTGGCAGGCAATGCGCTGAAACACGCCTATGTGTGGAACTTTACAGCGTTTGCGGAGCCGAGGGTCATCGGGTGCCTGACTACGCTCGGTAATTCGCATTTTGAATTCAATAGTGTGGAGATTAGCCGGGATGGCAAGACAGTACTTGACAATAATGCCTTAATTCTGAAAAACGACCCCAAAATGATGATCCGTATTGCAGGGTATACTTCCGCTGCCGGTTCAGATGCGTATAACCAGAAGCTGAGTGAAAGAAGAGCGCAGGCGGTCAAGGATTACCTTGTTAAAAACGGCGGCATCGATGCAGACAGAATCAGCACAATCGGCTACGGTGAGAAGAACCCCGCACAGCATGAAGCAAATTCTTCTGACAAATTGTCAGCGGCAGCTCTCGCCAACATGAGAGTGGTTGTCGAGATCGTCGAATAGGACTACTGGCCGAACACGGTAACGATAGGCAGAAGGCGCACCGATGGCACTGCAGGTTTGGATGCGTGGGGAAGTGTGCCGCAGTAGGGAATAAGACCAAGAAGCCCGCAGTCAGTAAAGTTTGTGGGCTTCTTGATTTTTAAAGATGTCCAGGCAAAGTCCGTTGATACAGGGTGTGAGTGAGTTAACGAAATAAAAAAAATGCGGAGAACTTGTAATTTACTCATAGCACGTTACAATTGTTGCAGGTTTGTTAATGTAAATGGCTAAATTGCCACGGAATGTATTTTGATGAAATCTAAAAAGGAGGGGGGGATACATCCGAATAACTATCGAAAGCAAATTGACCTCAGGTAGATGGTCGCACCAATCAGGAGAAGTCATGCAGTTGTTGTAATTATTTTTATGCCACTATGGAAAAGGAGAAGGACACATGATTAAGAAAAAAATCGCACTGCTCGTCGCCACGTCGCTGCTGGTTATCGCCTCCGTTGCCTCTGCTGCCAACAAGGCAGGGACAGTCTCGGTTACGCCGGTTGTCGGTGGATACCTGTTCGACGGCAAACAGCATCTGGATGCAAATGTGATGTACGGGGCAAGAGTTGGCTACAATTTCACCGATGCACTCGGCATTGAAGCGCTCTTTGATTATTCGCATAACAATGAATCAACACTCGGTCCGAAGCCGGGTATTTCCATGTACCGTTATGGTGGAGAATTGCTGTACCATTTTATTCCCGACAGCAGATTAGTTCCTTATATTGCCGCTGGTTATGCCGCCGTGAATTTTGACGGCAATAATGATGGCATCTCCGACAAGGGGTATAAAAGGACGCGTGGTGCCTTTGATTATGGTGTGGGCGCCAAATTGTTCCTGACCGAAAACATTGCCTTGAGGGGGGATGTCCGCCATATTATTTACAAATATGACCGGACCTATAGTAATTTTGAATCTACCGTCGGGGTCTATTTTGCATTCGGCGGTGCCGAGGCGGCTGTTAAGCCGGTTGAGCCTGTCACTGAGCCCGTCGCCGAGCCTGCACCGGTCGCCAAGCCGGTTGAGCCTCCTATGGATTCTGACAATGACGGCGTGATCGATACACTTGACAAGTGCCCGGGCACCCCTGCCGGTGTTGCCGTTGGTGCCGATGGTTGCCCCCTTGATACAGACGGTGACGGTGTTGCTGATTATCTCGACAAATGTCCCGGCACCCCGGCTGGTGTTGCCGTTGGAACGGATGGCTGCCCACTTGATTCCGACAATGACAGTGTCCCCGATTATCTCGATAAATGCCCCGGTACACCTGCCGGCGTGAAAGTTGACATAAATGGCTGCCCGCTTGACACCGATGGCGACGGCGTACCCGATTATCTCGATAAATGCCCCGGCACTCCCGCTGGTGAAAAGGTTAACACGGATGGCTGTCACAAGGTTGCGGCAGAAGCTGCGAAGAAATTCTGCAGCAAGCCGGTTGTGTTGAAAATTAATTTTGACACCAACAAGGCTGTTGTTAAACCTCAGTACTATGACGAACTGAAAACCGTTGGCGATTTCCTCACCTATTTCCCTAAGGCCAAGGGCGAAATATCGGGTTACACCGACAGCAGCGGTTCCAAGGCAATAAACAAGCCCCTTTCTCAGGATCGTGCTGACAGCGTCAAGATGTTCATCGTTGATACCTTCGGCATAGATGCCGCTCGTATTGACAGCAAAGGTTATGGCTCCGCAAAACCGGTGGCCAGCAACAAGACCAAGGCCGGCAGAGCTAAAAATCGTCGTATTGAGGCAAATTTCACCTGCGAGTAGTATAAAATATCATACGTAAAGCAGGCAGTCACACCAACGCCCTTCCGGAATATTCCGGGAGGGCGTTGTCGCGTGTATGCTTTTCTTTGCTCTTTATGCCCGACGGTCTCGTGTTGATCGGCAAGCGTCTCACAACAAATACGCCATAAGTCGCAGAACATTCGTTTTCTTGTGAACCACCATATCTGATGGTTGTGTTAAATGCGGCGGCAGTCCGTTACGGTTTCCTCTCGTGCATCTGTAGCTTGCGCTTCTTATTGCCCTTTATAATCAACATGTTATACCTACCGGAATATGCAGGCATGCCCTTGGCATGAATGATGTAATACTCCTACCGTATCCATGAACGGCAGGGCATTGGCACAGACTGCGCATTGGATCAAAGTACCGTTATTAAACCGTAGGAAAATCTAAACGAAAAATCAACCAGACAAGGAGAATCAAACAATGAAAAAACTTATCGTGGTAGCATGCCTCGCAACAACAGTATCCATGACCGCAGGAACGGCAATGGCGGACAGCATCAAGGGAAGAGTCGGCGTGACCGGCAAAATCGGCTTCGTGATCCCGGCAGATAACGAGACTACTCTTTATAACAACAAGACCGATGCCGGTTTTATCGGTGGCGGCGGCTTTATCTACGGCATTGATGATCACTTCGCGGCAGAGCTTGATATAACGCGGTCCTCTTTCGGTTCCGAGACCGGTGATTTCGGTGTTACCAACGTTTCACTCGGCGGTCAGTACCGTTTCGCGCTTACCCAGCACCAATTGGTCCCGTATGTCGGGGCCGGGCTGGACATCCTTGTCAGTGACTATGATCCAAATGATGGACAAAGCCGCAACGTAGACACGACGGTCGGAGCGCACGGAAGTGCCGGCGTCGATTACTTCCTGCAAAGAAATCTGGCCCTGACCGCAGAGGCAAAGCTGGTTGTAGCCCCCGACACCAGCATAACCGACCGGTCCGGCGCCCACAGAGGCAATTTTGATCCGACGAGCTTTTCCAGTACTGCCGGTATCCGTTTTTTCTTTAACTAGTCCTCCCAGGAGGGCTTAGCTTCATATTGTGCCACCTAACCGAACACTACGGTGGGATAGCCGTATCAGGCTGTCCCACTGTTTGTTCGCATGGCGTGCCGATGCGGATGTTGCAACAAGAGTGCTCATCTGGGCTTTGTGCGTGCGTCTCCCTTGCCGTTCATGCCTATCGCAGTAATGTTGGATGTTCCTCTTGTTTGTGACCCGCCATATGTGACGACTTCGCCACATGTGGCGGCCACCAGTAATGTTTTCATTTTTGGCCCGACGAGGCATCTTTGAATATGTTCTGCGTAATCAGCATGTTATCCAGGCGTAATTCGCAATTGTTTCTTGGCACGCTAGTTGTATTATTTGGTTTACTAACACGAACAAGTGTTACCTCCATGTAATTGCCGGGCGGTTCGCCGCCCGGTCTTTTTATCACCGAAGCTATGGAGGCGTGCCATGCTGATGGACGTCGCCGTCATAATAGCCTGTCGCATTGAGACGACCAGGCCGGAAAGAATATTTTCCCGTCAAACAAGTATCTACCAGTTAAAATAAAGGAGCCGTAATGCCTACAAAGCCCATTCTTCCCCCGCTGTCCCCTGTAAACGGAATACATACGATAACGAAGTTGTTTTCTTCCGGAAAAGCGCAGAGAATAACTTTCAGTGCACTGATACTGGTCGCTGCCGTCATAACCGTAAACCTCAATGATGCCAATGCCGGGTTTCCCCTTCCGCCCGGCCTTCCCGCCCCTCCCGGTGTGAGTGTCAATATTAATGGGTATCTGCCGCCACCACCAGGGGTCCATGTCCGGATCGACTCAGGCCGTCCGTACTATATGGAAAGAGATCGCCGCGTGTATATGGAAAGGGAGCGGCCCAACAAGCACTACAAAAAATACAAGAAATACAAGCATCACAAGGACCATGGTCGCAAGAATGGACATTACAAGTAACAAAGCCGCGACTATAAAATTATCCAATTGAACAAGGAGCTGTAATGCATAAAAAAATAGTTATTTCTCTGCTGATACTGGCAGCTGTCACCATAACGTTTGGTCTTAATGAGGCCAATGCCGGTTTTCCTTTTCTGCCGGGTCTTCCTGCCCCTCCCGGTGTGAGTGTCAATATTGATGGTTACCTGCCGGCACCGCCAGGGGTCAATGTCCGAATCGATTCAGGCCGCCCGTACTATGTGGAAAGAGATCGACGCGTGTATATGAGGGAAAGACCCCGGTACTATAAAAAAAGACATCATAGAGACCACGACCGTGGTCGCGGACACGGATACGGACATGACAGGCGTGGCAGACACGACGATTAGTGCGTTGGAAACTGTTTTCCGCGGTTTAGGGCGGAGAACAGTTTCGTTAACAGACTGATCCCGCATGTCAGAGTCGCACGTTAGAATTGTTCTTTGCAGTTTTTGAGTTACAATAAATTGAGATGTCTAACCTGAAGGCTTCAATTCCATCGTTGGAGGATAAAATGCAAAAAATTCGCTACGGACTGATTGTGTTGTCGATGCTGTTGTGTCTGGTGACTTCTGCTGCAGCCGACGTGAATATCGGTATCGGGTTTCCCTCCGTGAGCATCGGGATTAACCTGCCGCTATTCCCGCAGCTTGTCCCGGTTCCGGGCTATCCGGTCTACTACGCGCCGCGGGTAGATGCCAATTATTTCTTTTACGACGGCATGTACTGGGTATACCAGGACAATAATTGGTACGCGAGTTCATGGTATAATGGCCCGTGGAGTTTTGTGGACCCAGAGGTCGTGCCGCTGTTTATCCTGCGTGTCCCGGTGCGTTACTACCGGCAGCCTCCCGTCTACTTTCGCGGATGGCAGCCGAATGCACCGCCCCGCTGGGGTCAGCATTGGGGGCACCAATGGGAACAGCGTCGCGGCGGATGGGACCGGTGGAACCGTAGGTCCATTCCGTCGAGAGCCCCGCTGCCTGTCTACCAGCGGAAGTATACAGGAAACCGCTATCCTCGTGCAGTGGAACAACAGCATGAACTGCGGAGCAAGAATTACCGTTACCAACCGCATAACCCGATAGTGCGCCAGCAGTTTAAGCAGCAGGCCGGACCAAAAGGGCCAGCACCTGCAGAGCGGAGGAGGCAGGAAGCACCGCCGGCGAGAAATCAAAGGCCGCAGGAGCTTCAACGTTCAATGCCGCACCAGCAGGGTGCTCCAGCAGGATCTCATACGCAGCCGCCGCAACGAGGTGGTGAGCGCGTGCAACAATCCGCCCCGGTCTACGCGCCTCCTCAGCAGCGAGGCCCGGCACCTCAAGTCCGGAAGCAGCAGCCGCCGGCTGCACAGCAGCAACGACCGCAGCGACCACCCGCTGCTGCGCAGCATGGGCAGCAGGCGCCAAGGGCGCAAGGACAGGAACAAAGACCGCAGGGCCGGGGAGGGGCGCAGGAGCCTGGCCGAGGCCGCGGGCAGGAGCAGAACAAGGATGAAGAACGAGGCCGGGGCCGCAATAATTAACCGGAATGGTTCATTGATGTAACTCCAATAATTACGTGTGTGGACGACAGATGATTTCTACCAAAAAACGAGGAAAACATCTCTAACATACTAAAAAACTCGTCATTGCCGCGCAGGTCGGCATGACGAGTTTTTTATATGCAATTATGCTATTCGACATGCGCTTGTGTAATGGTAGACTATAGACAATACCATGCCAGTTCCCGTCTGACAGAAGCATAAATCGTAGGAGTATTCAATGCAGACATTGATGGATCTTTTCGGTACGTTTGAAGCGCTGGGCGATAAAACCGCTTTTGTGGACCGCACCGGTGTGCGACGAATCGTGGTTTCCTATCGGCAATTCCACGATAGTGCTCTGAAGATGGCAAACCTCCTGGCGGAAAGCGGCGTGGAAGCGGGGGACAGGGTGCTGATCTGGGGGCCCAACTCTTCCTGGTGGGGGGTAGCCTATTGGGGAATAATCATCCGCGGTGCAGTCGCCGTTCCGGTTGACTTTATGTCCGATCTGGCACGTGCGGAATCCATCCGCACTCTCACGAAAGCCAAAGTTGTCCTGCAGAGCCGCTTCAAACCTGAGCGGATGACCGGAGCGGTTTCGATGCTGCTGGAAGACCTTCCGTACCTGCTCGAAGATATTCAGTCGATCAGCGGGCTTGCATCCCCCGCGCCGGAAGATACTGCGCAGCTTATCTATACTTCCGGAACAACCGGAAATCCGAAAGGGGTCATTCTTACCCACAAAAATCTGGTTGCCAATATAACCCAGATAAACCGGCAGGTCCCGATCATTACCCCCGAGTTCAGTTTTCTCTCCCTGCTCCCGTTGTCCCACATGTTCGAACAGATGGGCGGTTTCTTTACGCCGCTGTACCGTGGTGCGGCGGTCGTGTATCTGCGCACTCTCAAGCCCTCTGCGATCATGGACGCGCTGAGTGAGGAGGATATCTACGTCATCATGTCTGTTCCCCGCCTCATGCAATTGCTTAAAACGACCATCGAGCGGGAGTTGGATGATAAACACCTCTCCGGCCTGTTCCGGTGGATGTTGCAGCTCGCGAACAGGCTCCCGAAAGAGATGCGCCGGATACTCTTTTTCCCGGTGCAGAACAAGTTCGGCCGCAATTTTGCCCTCTTTGTCTCGGGAGGCGCCCCCCTGGATCCGGAGGTTTTTAATTTCTGGGGTGACATGGGTTTCACCGTTCTGGAAGGGTATGGACTCACCGAAACATCGCCGGTGCTCTGCGTCAACACCATGGAACGCCAGGTGGCAGGTTCGGTCGGACCACCTCTGCCGGGAATTGAGATAAAGATCGAGGGGAAGGAAGTTCTGGCGCGCGGGGACAATGTCTTTCCCGGTTACTACGAGAACGAACAGGCAAGCCGCGATGCCTTTACGGGCGACGGCTGGTTCCGTACCGGCGATCTCGGGGAGATTGGCCCGGACGGCTGGCTCGTCATCAAGGGGCGGGAGAAAGAGCTGATTGTCACCGGTTCGGGTGTCAACGTCTATCCCGACGAACTGGAGGCGGTGCTGAACAAGATTGCCGGAGTAAAAGAGTCGTGCGTCATCGGCCTCGAAAAGGGTGGGGGGGAAGAGGTACATGCCGTGCTGCTCCTGGATGAAAGCGGCACCGCCCCTGAAGAGATCATCAGTCATGCAAACAGCCATCTGGACACGATGCAACAGATTACCGGTTATACCGTGTGGAAGGAAGCGGAATTTCCCAAGACTACAACACTCAAGATCAAAAAGTTTGCGGTAAAAGAGGAGGTTAAAAAGGGACCGGAGGAGGGTGAAACAGCCATCAGTCGGGACAGCCTGCTCAACCTGCTCGCCAAGGTGACCGGTGTCAGCGTCGCACAGATTCGCGATGAATCGCTGCTTGTGGCCGATCTGGGCCTTACTTCGATTGACCGGGTCGAACTGGTCAGTTTTCTGGAACAGGAATACCGCCTCGATATCGAGGACTCACAGATCGGTACTCAGACGCGCGTCTCGGACCTGCGTCAGATTATCGCGAAACGGGAAAAATTGGCCAGGCACGACCATTTCCGTTTCTGGACCAATGCCCGTTTTTTCAGGGGACTGCGAATGGTCTGGGACGCCGTATTTCACGGTCCATTGTTCCGAAGCTTCACCACACTCGAAGTGAGAGGTGTTGAACATTTAAAAAAACTGGATGGGCCGGTTTTTTTCGTGGCCAACCATTTAAGCTATCTGGACCAGCCCGCTATCATGTTTGCGCTCCCGCCAAAGATCCGCGCCATAACCGCCACCGCTGCCTGGGAAGAATTCTTCTTCGGAGAGTACCATGGGATCGATCGGATTTTGAGGCGTTTAAGCTACGAGTACAGCACCGTGCTGTTCAATCTCTTTCCTTTGCCGCAGTCGCGAGGATTCAGCGGTTCACTGAGATTTATGGGGCGACTCGCCGATGCCGGCATAAATATCATGATCTTCCCTGAAGGGGGGCATTCCAGAGATGGCAACATGCAACCTTTCCAGTTGGGGTTGGGAATCATGGTCAAGGAGTTGGGCCTCCCGGTCGTGCCGGTAAAAGTCAGCGGAACAGACTACGTACTTCCGCATGAGGCACACATTCCGACACGGGGCACGGTTACGGTCACTTTCGGGGAACCGTTGCATTTTCGCTTCGAGGAACCGGTAGAGATAGTGGAACAGACGCGCACGGCGATAGAAAAGCTCTGAACCCTCATTGGTACATAATTGACCGGAAATATATTGAAAAAGGAGGCTCATCATGTCGTATTGTTTTAGTAAAAAGGTGGCTTTAGGTTTCGATGAAGCAATCGTGAAGGTAACGGAAGAGCTGAAGAAGGAAGGGTTCGGGATTCTCACGGAAATTGATGTCACCGCCACCTTGAAAAAGAAATTAAATGTCGATTTTCGAAACTATAGAATACTTGGCGCCTGCAACCCCCCTTTTGCCTACAAGGCATTGCAGGCAGAGCCCCGCATAGGCATCATGCTGCCCTGCAACGTCATAGTTCAGGAGCTTGATGATGGGAAAGTCGAGGTGGCTGCCGTAGACCCGCTTGCCTCGATGCAGGCGATACAAAACAAAGAACTGCAGGGCATTGCCGAAGAAATCCAGTTGAAATTAAAAAAGGTGATTGAGCAATTGTAAAAACGACCGCAGCAAATTTTCTATTTGAGGAACTCATGAAAAACATCAAACTTGCAGGTTGCTGCACATGAATACCGGGTCGATCTCAATTTCCTACCGCCGTTATGCCTTGGGGCTTCTTCTTGCGGTGAACCTGCTTAACTACATTGACCGGCAGGTGCTGTTCGCGGTGTTTCCGCTGATCAAGATCGATCTGCGCCTCTCCGATACGGCGCTGGGGTTTCTCGGGAGTGCTTTCATGCTCAGCTATCTGCTCATCGCCCCTCTCTTCGGCTGGCTGGGCGACCGCTGGAGCCGGACCAAGCTCGCTTCCGGAGGCCTCGTTGTCTGGAGCATGGCCACGGCCCTGGCCGGTTTTGCTCCCGGATACAGAACTCTGCTGGCCGCCCGTGCCACCGTCGGGGTAGGTGAGGCAAGTTTCGGCACGGTGTCGCCCGGTCTCATCTCCGATTACTTTCCGAAGGAGCATCGCGGCCGGATCCTTGCCTGGTTCTATGTTGCCATTCCGGTTGGTAGTGCGCTCGGATATCTCCTCGGCGGGGTGCTGGGGCAGATGTACGGCTGGCATGCTGCTTTTCTGCTGGTCGGAGTTCCGGGACTGCTGCTGGCTATTCCGATCGCGCTGTTGCGCACTCCTCCTCGCGGTGGCGATGACGTGGTGCCGCGGGGCACAAAAGAAGCGGCTTCTGCCGGATATGCAGCCCTGTTCAGAAACCGTTCGTTCGTCTGCAATACCCTCGCGATGGCGGCGATGACTTTTGCAATCGGGGGGCTCGCCCAATGGCTCCCCTCTTTCCTGAACCGCGTCCATTCTCTCGATGTCGCACAGGCGAATACCCTTTTCGGCGCGACCACGGTGCTGGCGGGGATATTGGGTACCCTGGCCGGAGGCTGGCTTGGCGACCGCTGGCAAAAAAAGAACGGCAAAGGATACCTGCTGGTCTCCGGATGGGGATTTTTGATCGGTACTCCTTTCGCCGTTTGGGCCATACTTGCCCCCGGGCTTGCCGGCTGTATAGCTGCAATTTTTATTGCTGAATTTTTTCTTTTTCTCAACACCGGACCGCTCAACACTGTCATAATTAACGTCACCAATCCGGCTGTGCGCGCCATGGCATTTGCTGTCAATATCTTTTTTATCCATGCCCTGGGCGATGCAATCTCTCCATCCATCCTTGGCTGGCTGTCCGACCAGTGGGGTCTGCGCAGTGCCCTTCTGATCACTCCGGGTGTCATGGCGTTGGCCGGTCTATTATGTTTCATCTGCGGCAGGTTCGTGGTACAGGATATGGCTCACGTGGAGGGATGATGACCGCTGGATCGGTTCATAAAAATAACCACCACATTCAAGGAGTCCTGTTATGAAATGTTTACACCTGCTTATCTGTTCCCTTACCCTTTTTCTTCTCTGCTCATGCACCTTTTTCGGAGCCAGGCCGGCAGCCCCGGCCCCGGTAGTGCATGCCCCCACACCGCTGGTCGTACCGGTCGGTAAAAACTGGCAGGTAATCGAGGAAGCGCCGAAACTAAGTGACGGGACGCGTCTGCCCTTTCAGACGGAACAGTCCGTACAGCCAGCGGGAGCACGGCCTGTTTCGCCTACTAATCGCACGCTTGAAACGCCGCACTGACCGGCTGTCATCTGTTTGCTGAAGATGCATGATAAATCATCGTAACGCTCTGATTGCAGGAAGTCCGGGTCTTATGGAAGAGGCAAAATTGATCTTAGGTTACATATTGAGTTAGAAGGAGGAATCATCATGATGTACCTGAAATTGCTGCTCATGGCCTGTCTCGTCATGCTGCCCCTGTCAGGCCATGCGGCAGATGGCGGCTACGGCTACCCGATCCCGGGATCGTATGAAGCCACCATCCTTGGGACTCCGGCAGCCCTCATGCCCGCATTTCCCGAAGGGATGCGCACCCGGCAACTGGTGCTCGATGTTATCCCGGACCGGAAGAAACCGCCGATCTTCTTTTATGACGAGGGGCTGCGCTGCACGTTTGCTTACCAGGAGAAGAAGGCGCCGCTGGTCTTTCTGATCGCCGGAGCGGGCAGCAGTGACCGTGCCCCCAAGCTTATGACCATGATGAAGGCTTTTTATCAAGCCGGCTTCCATGTAATTACCTTGCCGTCGCCGTCCCATGCCAATTTTATCATCTCAGCCTCCCAAAGCCGTGTTCCCGGCGACCTGACCGAGGACGCGGCTGATCTGTACCGTGCCATGGAGATCGCCTGGAAGCAGGTGGCGGGTGACGTTGAAGTTTCTTCTTTCAATCTGTGCGGGTACAGTCTGGGAGCTACCCAGGCAGCCTTTGTCGCGAAGCTGGATGATGAACGGCGGGTATTCAACTTCCGCAAGGTACTCATGATCAATCCTTCGGTAAGTCTCTACAGCTCGGTGACAAAGATCGAGGATCTTTTGACCAAGATCCCTGGAGGGCCCGAGAAGCAGGGCGTTTTTTTTAACAGAATGTTGTCCAAGTTCACCCAGTTTTATCGCTATGGCAACTTCGTCTCCATCAATGATGATTTTCTCTATGCGGTCTACGCGGAGCATCTCTTTACCCACGAGGAAACCGGCGGACTGATCGGGCTTACCTATCGCATTAATCTGGCCGGGATGATATTTACCTCTGACGTGATGACCAACAGCGGCTACGTCGTTCCTAAAAACCGAGTGCTGAGCCCCACGGATTCCACGTACGATTATTTTCTGGTTTCCACGCACTTGAGCTTTATCGATTATTTCAACGAGTATTTGTACCCGTACTTCCAAAAACAGCGTCCCGGGCTTACCAAACAGGCGTACATCGAATCATTGAGTCTCAGGAGTATTGAGGGGTATCTGAAATCGTCCGGCAAGTTCGGCGTGATGACCAACGAGAACGACTTTATTCTGTCCAAGCAGGAACTTGACTACCTGCGGTATCTCTTTGGCGAGCGTACCAAGATCTACCCGCGTGGCGGCCATCTTGGTAACCTCGAATATAAAGACAACCTGATATATATGGTAGATTTCTTTAAATTGTAAGGAGGGCGCTACGATGACTGTTACCAGATATTCTGCTGGACTGACACTGACAAACAGAATTATTTCTAACGCACTGCCAACGATCGCGTTGATGCTGTCGTTGTCTCTTACCGGATGTGCTGCGAGCAGGGTGAATACCCAGGAAGAAGTGCCCCCGATGCATTCTATAAGCGAGTACCGGGATCAGCGTTTTGCCGATGTGGCGGATCCCTGGGAACGGTTTAACCGGAATATGTATGATTTCAACTTCTACTTTGATAAATACCTCTTTCTCCCCGTGGTAAGCGGTTACGAGTTCATCACTCCCACTTTCCTCCAGAACCGCATCTCCGGTGTCTACAATAACCTCGGGGAAATCAAAAATCTTACCAACAGTCTGTTCCAGCTAAAAGGTACCGAGTCTGTGACGACACTCGGCCGTTTCGTGACGAACAGCACAGTGGGCCTTGGCGGCATGTTTGATCCGGCTACCAGTTTCGGGCTGAAACGGCATCCTGAGGATTTCGGCAAAACCCTTGGCTATTGGGGAGTTGGCTCCGGAGCATATCTGGTGCTGCCGATCTTTGGCCCATCGTCCGTGCGCGACACGGGTGGTCTCGCCGTAGACACCGGCATCACATACGGGATATATACTGCCATAGACCCGTTTAAAAGCACCGGCAACAGCTTCGCCATAAGCTCTGGGATTACGGCTCTGGAGTTCATCGATGCGCGGCATCAGCAGAGTTTTCGCTATTATGAGAGCGGCTATCCATTCGAATACTACATGGTTCGCTTTTTTTACCATGAGAAGCGCGAAATTGAGTCCCGCAAACCTCTTCCGGTAAAGTGACGGCACCCGACATGTCTGCTGAAACTATTTTTTTGGCGCCGAGGGGGTGACGCATTATTTTTTAGGATTAGTGCGTATTATAGTTGACGATTTGTTATTATGCTCTATTATTTAAGCGAAATTTCGCATGAATATTGGCGGGAGTGCAGAATATTCATACAATTCTAAGGAGGCAGAGATGGCGTTACGAGTTGCAATCAACGGATTTGGCAGAATCGGAAGAATGGTGCTGAGAGCGGCAAGCAAAGACAAAAATATTGAATTTGTTGCGATAAATGACCTTACCGATGCAGCTACCTTGGCGCACCTTTTCAAGTATGATTCTGTACATGGCACCTTTCCCGGCACGGTTGAGGCAAAAGATAACCAGCTGATCGTCAACGGTAAGGCTATCAAAATCTATGCGGTAAAAAACCCGGCTGAACTGCCGTGGAAAAAAGACAAGATCGACGTTGTGCTTGAGTCAACCGGTCTTTTTACCTCCAAGGAAAAGGCTGAAATGCATATCCAGGCAGGCGCCAAGAAGGTCGTCATCTCAGCGCCGGCCACAAATGAGGATATTACAATTGTTATGGGAGTGAACGACCATCTGTATGATCCTAAAAAACACGTAATTATTTCCAATGCCTCCTGTACGACCAACTGTCTTGCTCCGGTTGCAAAGGTGCTGCTTGAAACATTCGGTATCGAGAAGGGATTGGTAACAACGGTTCACTCATATACCAATGATCAGAACATTCTTGATCTTCCTCATAAAGACCTGCGCCGGGCCAGGGCTGCCGCCATGTCAATGATCCCCACGACCACCGGTGCTGCCAAAGCAGTTTCTCTCGTGTTGCCGGAACTGAAAGGCAAACTGGACGGCATGGCCATTCGTGTGCCGACGCCGAATGTCTCGGTTGTTGACCTGGTCGTAACATTGACGAAAAAAACTGATGCAGCCAAGGTGAACGCAGCGCTCAAAAAAGCATCCAAGGGGGCGCTCAAGGGCATTTTAGGATTTGAAGAGTCACCACTTGTTTCAATTGATTTCAATGGCAATCCGCTGTCCTCAATCGTTGATGCATCGTGCACAAAAGTAATCGGCGACACTATGGTAAAGGTTCTCTCGTGGTACGATAATGAGTGTGGATTTTCAAACCGTGTCGTTGACCTCTTCCGCTTGATCGCTTCAAAAAAATAATAGCAGATTGAAATGTATAAAAAAGAGGGGGAATTTTCCCCCTCTTTTTTTGCAACATATACTAGTCTTAAAAATCAGGAGGTGAACTGTGTCAATTCGTTATATTGATGAAATCAAGGACCTGAAGGGGAAAAAAGTTTTCATTCGTGTCGACTTTAACGTGCCCCAGGATGACAAGGGAGCTATTACCGAGGATACTCGAATCGTCGGAGCGGTGCCAACAATAAAATACGTTCTGGAACAGGGCGCCAAAGTCATTCTGGCCTCTCATCTCGGTCGCCCCAAGGGGGAGAAAAAAGCCAAATACAGTATGGCTCCTGCCACGGCACGTCTATCTGAGCTGCTTGGCAAACCGGTGAAGCAGGCGCCTGACTGTTTTGGCCCGGATGTGGATACGCTGGTAAATGCCATGAAACCGGGTGAGGCGGTTATGCTTGAAAATGTCCGTTTTTATCCCGGTGAGGAAAAGAATGATCCTGACTTTGCCGCAAAACTCGCCAATGGCTGCGAAATTTATGTCAATGACGCATTTGCCGTGTCGCATCGTGCCCATGCTTCGGTTGAGGCTATTACCAGGCATATACCGGTTATAGCAGCGGGCTTTCTGATGAGAAATGAAATGACATTTTTTGACAAAGCCATGCAGAATCCGGTCAGGCCACTGGTCGCAATATTGGGCGGTGCCAAGGTGTCAGGTAAGCTGGAGGTGCTTGAAACGCTTATCAACAAGGTTGACAAAGTCGTCATCGGCGGTGGCATGGCCTTCACCTTTCTTAAGGCCATGGGATACAATGTCGGCAAATCGCTGGTAGAGGACGAATTGATTCCGACTGCGCGTACCATTATGGAAACTGCTCGTTCCAAAGGGGTCATGTTTTATCTGCCGGTGGATTGTGTTGTCGCCAACGCCTTCGAAGCGACGGCAACCAACTTTATCACCACGGCCCAGGAAATTCCCGCAGGTTGGATGGCTCTTGATATCGGACCGGCGACGACAACCTTATTTGCGGAAACATTGCGTGATGCTAAAACCGTCATCTGGAACGGCCCGATGGGCGTTTTTGAAATGGATGCTTTCTGCCGGGGAACATTTGCAATGGCGGAGGCCGTTGCAAATTGCTTTGCCACAACCATTATCGGCGGGGGTGATACGGATTCTGCCGTGCGCAAGGCCGGGGTGGAAAACCGGGTCAGCTACATTTCGACCGGCGGCGGGGCCTTTCTGGAGCTGTTGGAAGGGAAAACCCTGCCTGGTGTCAACGCACTTGAAGTTACTGCCAAATAAAAAGGGGAATCTGATGCGAAAACCGGTTATTGCTGGGAACTGGAAGCTCTTTAAAACGATCGGCGAATCTGTTGCTCTCGTACAGGAGCTTACACCGCTTGTGGCGAAAAATAAGGATATAGAAATCATTGTTGCGCCGGTCTTCACGGCGTTGAGCCGGGTCTGTGACGCAATAGAAGGTTCAAATATCAAGCTGGCAGCTCAGGATTGCTATTGGGAAGAAGAGGGGGCTTTTACCGGAGAAGTCGCTCCGAAATTACTGAAAGATGCCGGTTGCAGCCACGTCATAATTGGACATTCCGAGCGTCGTCAGTATTTTGGCGAGACCGACCTGACCGTTAACAAGAAAGCCAAGGCTGCCATCGCTGCCGGGCTAAACGTTATCGTGTGTGTAGGGGAATCGCTGGCGGAACGGGAATCAGAACAAACTTTTTCGGTCATTGAAACACAGATCCAAGGTAGTTTGTCGGGACTTGCAGCGGAAGCCTTTACCCATGTCGTCATCGCATACGAGCCGGTGTGGGCTATCGGGACCGGTAAGACCGCAAGTGACGCCCAGGCTCAAGAGGTACACGGCTTTATCCGCCGCTTGATTGCCCGACTGTATAGTCAGTCCGTGGCTGATGCCGTTCGCATTCTCTACGGAGGCAGTGTAAAGCCGGATAACGTCAAAGGATTAATGGCTCAGCCCGACATAGATGGAGCGCTTGTAGGCGGAGCGAGCCTTAAGGCCGAATCTTTTGCAGCTATAGCCAACTTTTAACACTTGATGTCCGTCAGGTCATATATTGCTTTTATGTGACGTCATTTAGAACTTTACAGCACGTAACTGGCTGTGTTATAAATCTTCTCTTTAAAATATTGCTAGGGGATCTGGTATGATAATTGCTTTTACAATTTTGCACGTAATCGTTAGCCTGTTTTTGATTGCTGTAGTATTGCTGCAATCCGGAAAAGGCGCTGAAATGGGGGCTTCATTCGGCAGTAGCGGAAGCCAGTCTGTTTTTGGGGCAGGAGGCGGAACTACTTTTTTGAGTAAATTGACTACCAGCGCAGCGGTTATCTTTATGCTGACATCGTTAACTCTGGCATACCTTTCCGGGCAACCGTCATCTTCTTCCATGATGTCGGGCAAAGGGAATACTGCTCCAGTTCAAGCACCTGCTGCAGTGCCAACTCCCCAGAAGGGCGTTGCTCCGGCTCCTGCTGCTCCTGCAATTCAACCTGCAGCACCGGCACCGAAAAAATAATTTGATTATCTGAACACAGTATGATAAATAGAAAAGCTCAAATGCCGAAGTGGTGGAACTGGTAGACACACCATCTTGAGGGGGTGGCGGGCAACAGCCCATGCGAGTTCGAGTCTCGCCTTCGGCACCAGTTGATTCAAATAAGCTAACGATTTAAACTAGTTAGCCGGGTTGTTAAAGTCGCTTTTCAAGTTACGTACAAATTACGTACATGAAAGGCGATTTTTTTATGCTCCCAACCTACCTACAGACTACTTCCACCGGATTCTTCTTCAGAATGTATGTTCCCAAGTCACTTCAGCCAATTCTTAAAAAAACAGAACTCAAACGAGCAATAAGAACCACGAATCGAGCAGTTGCAGAGCGTCAAGCAATCATATATGCTGGCAAGGCGTTAGAGCTTTTCGACAGTTTGAAGGAGCCGGAATTGACGGATGTCTTATTTTCAACGATAAAAATCGCAAGCCTCAAGCGTTACCCGGACGGCACCGTTGAGATGACTGGACTTGAAACTGATCCCAACCACCCTGAAGCAGAAGAAAAAGCATTCAACAACATCATGGAGAAATTTCAATGTGTGCCGGTTGGTGACCCAACAGTTGCAGCAGCAACTCCACTTACAGCAGTGCCAGCTATGAGACTATCAGAAGCAGTTAACCTGTTTATTACAGCACGATCAAAAAAAGCGGCGAAGCGAAATACCCTATTTGACGAAAAAGCGGCCCGTGTTCCGTTTAAGCTGTTGACCGAATATCTCGGCGAAGATAAGTACATCAGAGAGATAACGCTTGCTGATGCTGAGTTATTCCAGGAGAAACTACGATTTTTTCCAAGAGTCAGAACAACAAATGCTCGGCTCGGTCTCACGTTTAACCAGCTTATCAGCCTCAAAGAAACTGACACCATCAGTGAGAATACTCAAGGTCAGCACATCGGAAAATTGTCGGGTTTGTGGAACTGGTTGAATGAAAGCAAAACTCTCTCGCTCACAAACCCGTTTTACGGCCTAGCTGACAAAAAGATAATGCACCGAGAGTCGCCGATACGAAAGCGTCAGGCGTTTGATGCCACTGATTTGCAAAAGATCTTTGCTCATGGCATCTGGACAGATTGCCAGTATAAGTCGAACTGGGAATATTTCCTGGCTCCATTGCTTCTGTACACCGGTGCGCGAGTCAACGAAATTGTGCAGCTTGAGAAAAAAGATATTTTGACGGTCGACGGTATCCTTTGTATCTCAATCAATGACCTGCCAACGAAAGATGAACCGGATATCGTCTGGGAAGCAGCACCAAAACGGGTTAAAAACTCATCGTCACGGCGAGAAATACCGGTACACAGTGCACTTATTAATCTCGGTTTTCTTGATTTTGTAGAAACTATAAAATCCGGTCGGCTGTTTCCAGACATCAAGCCGATTGTCGGCAAACTAGCGAAGACGCCATGCAGACGATTCAATGAAGACATTCTTGTCGAAGTTGGCGTAAAGATCCAACATCGCAAGACTTTCTATTCATTCAGGCATACAACCATGAACACTTTGAAACAGTTAAGAGTCAATCTGGAAGAACGCGGCCAGCTTGCCGGTCATACACAGTCAAAGATTACCAGTACCTATGGTGATGAATACAGCATAAGTGACATGCAGATACTAGTCGAGCGTCTAAATTTCAGCGCATCAATGCCAGGTGTCAAACCATGGACTCAGGGTTAATCTCAGGATTCACAAGAACCATCGCGACATAGGATACAATCATAACTTCTTAGGTGACGTCTTAGCAGGTACCTGTGTAGCTCGTGCTGAATCAAGCTGCTCTGGTGTCGTGAGATTGTATGGATTCGGCATACTTTCTGGTGCCGGGGAAGTAACCGGCGGCACAGTAAAAGGCGAGACCGGTTTTTGAACTGCGTAGAATTTCTTCACATATTCAAGATCAAGCATCGGTTTCTGAGCCGGTTTTACAACCGGGACGGCTACTGGTTCCGGTGCGGTAATAACCGGTTGCTGTTCAGCCTCAACTTCTCGCAGCTCCTGTCTCGTAGCAAGAAACTCAGTTAACGGCACATACCGAGCATCAGTACCTTTCAGAAACTCAGCTTTCTTCTCAAGAGAAGCGTGATAGTTACTGACAGCCTCAAAATCTTCATAATCACCATAGACTTGACGTAATTCGGCATTCTTTGCAGATGCCATCAGTCTTTTAGTCTCTGCCCCAGCAGACTTGTTATCATCATACCGTACCTGAGCCACAAACTGACGCAGTGCCTCTTTAGCTAACGGATTTTGCTCTAGTTTTATTGCTTTTCCAGCGGCCATATCAGCATGCGACAGCGTCTTGCTCCAGTAACTGACGCGAGCGTTTACCTGTTTATTATAAACGGTTCGTTTTGGACGGTTCGGATCAAGTTTCTTAGTCGGATCACCAAATACAGTTCCAGTAGCTTTCAGAACCGCCTCATCAACCGACTTCCGCAACTGACCGATACCACCAATATCTAAAATTTCATGCTCTTTATTCCAAGCACCTAATTCTTTATTCCAGGTGCGATCACAGACCCAACCTTGTAAATGCGGCTCCTTATAGATTTTTTCACCATACTTATCAAGCATCAGCACACCAGTAGCCTTATCACGGGCAGGTTTGCCGCGATGAAACGTCAAGACCAGCGGCATATTTTTCGGAAAGCAATCTCTGACAGCAATCACTGCGGCTTTGATTTTCTCAACGGCATCGGGATCGTCAAGCAGCGATTTATCAAGTTGATGCTGGAAAATCTTGCCGGAAGTGAGACCCGTAGTATTCTCATATTTTTGCGTCAGCATCAATTCATGCACCAAATTTTGAGCGTGTGAATGTGCCTCATTGCGGCGAATACGACGACTTGGACCGGTGTCATTTACGAATTCTTCACGAGCAAGAATCAACTTTTGCTTCGTTCTTTGTTGATAAAATTTGTCTTGTTTAGCCGGTAAATTGGCGTCTCTCTCCGGGAAAATACGAGTTTTCCATTCTTCCAGGGACTTCGGAGATATCTTGGCAAATTCAGCTTTTTGATCACTACGCAGCTGTAAGATTGCGGCCTCAAATTGCGGATCATTCATAATTTCGGTCGTACAAATTAACCCAGTTTCTTGCGGCCTGAACAAATACGAAATCCAATTTGAAGCGACAGCACGTTTCCTTGTGGCCTCATTCGGGGAGTTCTTGCCAGCCGGTGAAGGTGTCGAATAAGTCATAACTTCCATGATATTGCCTCCATGTTCTTGCGCGTCGTACACCCGCTCGAATACTCATAGAAAATAAGCAGTCAATCCCATATCACTCTTCTTAGTGTGTGTTTTGTGCGTCGTGAAAGTGAATCGTCTGCAAAATTTCCCGTCAAGTTCCATAATATTAAAGTATCCGTGAAAGTCGTCGAGAGTCGTGAAATCTAAAAATAATTTCTGGCGCCTCTACCTAGGTATATCCGCAGGCGAATATACCTAGTGCTTGGAGGCAAAGTCATAAAAGCAAAATGCATAAGCAGAACCTGGTCCTCGTGAATTAACGTGAAACAAAATGCATCTACGGTTACCGGGACCTTTTAGACCTTCGGCCTCACCGGGCGTTTAAATGCCCGGTGAGAATCAGCCCCGTGGTCACTTTATTACGGCATCTTTCAACGCAAGTTTCATCGATTTGGAGTTTGCAACGTCATCTGTAGTAAGATCCCCGGCGACGTCTTTCGGTGTCAAAATCTCTTGTTTCCAAAGCTGATACGACATCGGTAGCATCATGGCCCGGAATTCGGGGAGCGGCACAGTTGAGAAAACTTGATGTGTTGACATGGCGTACATAATTGAAAAACTTGTCATCGGTTCCACTTGAAAAGCGGCTGATGCCTCAGCCATCGTTGGCGTATAAGACGGAGTTTTCAGACGTCGAAGAAGTATCTCTTCTGGAAAAAATCGGACACGTTCAACCGGAACAAAAAGCTTATGGAAAGCTTGAAATTCTTCCATCGATGCCACAAATATTTCGATCCGAACTTTCTTATAAGCATACTGGAAATAATCAGCGACATGATCCACGGTTCGTTCATTAAAAGCGTTGGTCGGATCGGCATCCGGTCGGTTAAGAATCTCAGAAACCAACACAGCGGCGAATTCTTTAGAGACATCTTGTTCAGCAATCAAAGCACTTGAAATCAATGGTAGAGCAGCAGAAATTAGAAATCCCGGTCTCTCGGCATCATGTGTCTTATCAAACTGATAACCAATCTTGGCCAGCTCTGCTCGGCTCAGATAATCGGATAGAATAAGCGGCGGTAAGCCACCAGTATTGACGTTAGTTGCTTCAACTTGGGTTCTAACGTCTTTCGTCGGGTCAATCATGGTCGTTAACAGCATGGTAGTCTCCTAGTCGTTTGATTTTCAGCACAGCCACAAAAAGAGTAGTCCGAGGCTTGAGTCTTGGTACTCTGTGACGTTGTCATATTCCGTCTCCTTGTCTTTATAAGTTCACATCCCGATCCGTAAAAACATCTGGTCGATTTCATCAGCGTCAACATCCATCTTCGGAAGCAACTGCTCATAAACCCGACGCAAATCATCAAGCCGGTCATTCAGCAACTCAGTACAAAGCTGTGTCTCACGCTTTGCAGCAGCAGCAGACAACCGACTCACAAACTCAAGATTCTCTTTAGAAACAAAGGCTCGAAACGACCCAACACCTCGATCCCCTACAGCCAAGCCACCATAATTCCCGCGCATAAAGCCTCCGTGAAGTGAACTGTCCTGATAGATATCTATACGTGAGAGTCCAATAAACGTTCACTTCGTTGGCGAAAATTCCATATCTCGAAAACGATGCCCACTGACGTGGGCAGACATACACAATCGACGCGTCGGCCAGGTCTTCAATCTTCTCATACCACGATGCGTGGCACGTCGCGGCGGTGTGCTTGGTCGAGACGATCAGACACAAACTCTCTTCTAGTGGCGGTTCTGAGAATCAGTTTGTAAGTGATGAAATGATGGTATGGCGTTGCTGGTGGCGTGATCAGTAAGAAGTGTGTTGTCAGTAACCGGGACGGCAACCTTCAAAACAAGCTGCCCTGAAGTTCGCAGATTTTAATTGTTTTTAAAAGCTGTTCTAATATATACATAATAAATGCTTCGGTTATTTCTGCAGATGTTTATGGGTATTTGCCTACTTTCCGGTTGTGCGGAAAAATATGTACTGGTACCAGTAACTCATCCGCTACCAGCAGAGTCGCCAGGTATATTTGAAGCTTTCGGATTGCCAAGCTCAGGGACAGTTTTGAAATGATCTCGTTAACAAAACAACTCCATTGTAAAAAGACGAAACATTATATAACTCTTTATCGAAGGTTATGGGGAGGTTTAGAGGGGTAAGGTTTAAAAATGGATCGACTGACTCCGGGGCTCAAGTATCCGGGACTCCGGTTCTAGTCTCTACATAAATGTGTCGAAGGATTCCGGTATCGTCTGGGAGCAAGAAGCTTGAATATTGGTTACTGATCGTCTTGCTCCGCTGTACCTTCGCGAGAGCGTTGGAACAACGATCTTGTGCGGCAGCTTCCATACGGTATTACAAAAAACAAACCAAGAAAACACCAGCCCGTGCACCCCGTGGTTCATACCACCATATCACTAAGTCCAAATCCTCGGCCCACCTCCAAGGAGAGCGTACGTGCTTGCTTAGTACGATCTTCTTGACGTGATATGTGGGATGAATCACACTACCACGCCAAAAAAGATTCATCACACAAACACCAATACAAACATACAATCACCAGAATCATCCCAGTACGTCTCAAATCACTTCATGTATATGCTACTATCAATAATTTCTTCCGCAAGCCCCTATGGTCTCATACACTAACACCTGCACCCTCGCGCGGCGCGGCTTCGCCGCTTCGTTGACAATCACATGCAACGGTTGGTTAAGAAGTGCCCTGCTGACGATTTTGACACACCATTCTGAGTCAGCAACTGGTATATCTCTTTTCGTCCAACTTCCTCAATGCACTCATCAGGGCTCAGCGCCTGCCCAAATCCGTCCGTCAGGGTCGCGGCATTAGTAAACCTTACATTAGATAGCGTTACATTCAGCTGGATCACTTTTGAGAATTCGTTAGCAAGGTAATGCTGGTCACGGCAAAGAATTCCGGTTTCTTCAAAATATTGTAAAAATTTCAAATACGTCTTATCTGAACACCATTCTATTAATTTGCCGCTATGAACATTCAGCCGCTGCTTCTTGTGGGCATTGAAATATGAAAGCAACCGGCAGAAGAACTTAAATCGTGGAATATTGCCGCCGCATACTTTTGCAGCAGTGGCAATATCATCCTTGGTCAACCAGCCGTAATAATTATTGTGTGTTGTGGCTGGATACTGGCCGTAATCTTCAAACGTACTCCAAATGTAACCAACTAATGCTTCATGTTCACGGCGTACCTGCTGCTCCGTTCGATAATCACCGCGATTTATTGCATCAGCATCTTTACTAAAACCATTTGTCTGGTTACGAACCCAGTTCATCAATTCATCTGTTGCCTGCTCTGGAGTCAAATTCAGCCGCCATAGCCAATGTGCAACTTTACGTTGCGAATGGTATCTGGTTTCCGATGATGCCTGCAAACCGTACATATATAAATCTGCACCCTCCTTCATGGCCCCCTTCGTCGGCATCGGCAATGTACCTGTTGATAATTTCCCAGCTAGCCTGGCTGCATGTCGAGTTGCAGTTGCAAAGGACTTCAGATCTAATGGCTGCAAATTGTTAAAGACTTCCAGTTTATCTTCAAGCGTAGTTAATTGATTACCAACAAACCGGCAGGACGGATGAAACGGTGCGCGAATAACACGATTATCCTGCGGATAAAGATCAATTTCAGTCAGGTTTTTCATTATCCTCATCGATGCCGATAACTGCTTGACCTGCGGCCCAAGAATATCATGTAACAACCGGACAGTTGCTGGCTTACCATCATACTCAGGTTTGAACAGTAAGTGATACGACCCCGGTGATGTTTCATACACCATTGAATCGAGATTGCCGCCAATATGAAAATTATTACGGATGCCATCCAGCAGTAAGCTGGAGTTCAGATCATCTACATCAAGAACACCATATCCAGGATACCACTTCGATAGAGTCCCCAGCATACTTTCACCATGCAGGTGTGCTTGTATATCATCATCACAAATCGGCGTATCAACAGTTCGCCAATCAGTATCTTTAACGCCATGTCTCGGAGTGCGCTGGATAAATATATTAGCGTAGGAATTTAAATCTTCGTAGAAGAATCTCTCACTGCGACTTTCGATTATATCTTGAATCATGGCACGGCTCCAGAATAGTCGTGTAAGGATGTACCGAGGACGTGGCTACCAACCATGTCCTTGGCCTTTTTTGCAGCTCTGAATAGAAAGTATCCGCGAAACTCCACTTGAAGACGAAAAATAATGCAACAACGGCCGGATCAGTAAAGACCCGGCCGTTATCGTCAACGCCAGCAACAGACCTTACATCCGTTTCTCAGCTGGCTTAGCATTGCGCTGCGTTGCAATCGGCCGGACAGCGACACCCTTAAATGGCGGGTTGCCGAGCAAGCCTTTACCATCGCGCAGATCTTCTTGAAGATCATCTGAAACAACTGTGACCTCAATAAGATCACCTTCTGTAACGTCATCACCCAGCAGCGGAGTCAAAGTCGAAACCGCAGTTTTAGTCAGTAAAATACCCCGTAACGGTCTGTAGCCTTTCGCAGACTTGGCACCCTGCTCACCAACCGCCTCAACGGCAATGTACACAGTCCCTATGGATGACGGATCTTTAATCTTACGCAAAAAACCGTCAATAAGCGCAAACCCAGACTGCAACTCTTGCTTCTCTTCTTCAACTTTACTCATGATTCGTTTCCTCCCCGAAGTTAGTATTAATTCTGACCTGGTCTAGCTTTGTGCTAGGCTGTTACTAATGGGGGCGGAATTGCCCGAGGCCACATGGCGTCTTGCGTGAACAGATTGTTTTTTTAGGTTCCGGGTCATCACCACCTCTCGTCCTGAATTTTACATCTGTTTTCATAGTGCAATGCAGAGGCCAAGTTTCAGTTCTTGTAAGCCAAGTATCTGTTTTTAAAAAATATTTGCATAAGTAAAAAATATTTTATTTTTCGAGATTCAAAACGGGTGTTTTGCGGAGAATTGCGTTGGCATGACTTTTGGCAGGTGTAAATATTTGTCATAACGAGCTGACAATTTACGGCAGTTAACTTCTGGCGGTAATAGCGATTGTCTGGAGAAAACAGCAGTGACTTCTTGTTGTTATATTCATAGTTCAGACAAAACCAGCAGTTTTCTTCAGTCCCTGCGTATCCACAAAAACCGCTCTGGTATATATTTTCACTGTCTTTTAAGATTAGAATTGGATAGGATGATCACGTACAAATTACGTACATAAAACGTACAAGATCAAGTGCGGAAGCGTATTTGAAAAGCGTAACAATAACAGCATATTGAGTCAGTGCATAAGCCCTGGGTACCAATTCTCGCCTTCGGCACCAACCAGAATAAATCAATGGCAAGCATGTTGAAATCATAAAAGCCCGTTTTTCACAGTTTATGACTGTTGATAAAATGGGCTTTTTCACGCCTGAACACTCGTCAGTATATATTCTCGACTTTCATTGTTTGCCTCTTTTCATCACAAACCTGGAGCTCTATCGATGCTCTTCTCTGCGTCCCATTTTCCGCTTTTCACCACGAAAGCTAGGACGGTAGAATCGCCCGTCATAGTGTGCTCTGTCGTGCTCATATCGTTTGAACTCAATTTCCCGATAATGCCGGATAGCATCAATTCGATGCCTGAGTAGAACCGGTGGAAAATGTCTCCTGGTAGCACGCACCCACGGTCCGTTGTAATACAGTCCACGATACCAGCTTCCGCCGTAAAAGTAGAAATAGTCAACCCCGGTATAAACCAGGTCATAAGGGGTTCCGACCGCAACGTACAGATTGAGCGCGGGCGAGTAGATGAACTGAGGCGTTTCGCCGCCATAGAGCTCTATTGGCGGTGGTGGATAATCCGTTGTCTCTGGCGATGCCTCTGGTGGTGGAGGCTCTGACGGCAAAGCATATGCTTGATCCATAACAGGTGGCGGCGGTACTGCATGTACTGGCTGGGGAGGTGGGGCTGCAATACGCCGGCGATATCCGGGTACCTGATTCCCGTAAGAGTACATGCACTGGACATAAGCATTGTCGTATCTGCGCTGAGCCTCACTTCCATAGTCCCTGCCCGCGTCGGAGCCTGCTGCTGATCCGATCAGAAGCCCGCTTGCGGCACCAATGAGGGCTCCGGTTCCGGCGTTGCCTGATGCTGAACCTATAACCGCGCCCAGCCCTGTTCCTATTGCAGTGCCCGCGATTGCTCCGGTAGCAACATTATTGTCATAGTTCTCTTGAACAGAACCACCACTTTGTCGTTCCGCCCACTGTCTGCAGCTTGCGACTTCACCCCGGAATGCCTCATACGACTTGCCTTGTGCCGGCAGCACATTTACGCTTGGTCCCATTGGAAGAGTTGCACAGCCACTTAACAGTAAAAGCAAAAGAGCCGGTACGAGTTTTTGTCTAAATCCCATCGTCTTGTTACCCCTTTTTTATTGTCCCCAAAGTTTTGATGCAGAGCCAGTTGTGATGAAACCACCCTATGGCGGAAAACAGCACGTGACCCAGGAATCCTCAGAAGTGCGATGAAAGTCAGCTCAGAATCCGGCCTTATCCCATTTTCGCTGTTTTTCAGGAGCCAGCAGGCGCAGATCTTTTGCCTTCGCCTGCTGTTCAGGCGTAAGAACCGCATGAATCTGGTTTTGTACCTTGAGCCTTGATACCATCAATTCTGTCCGGACGGTCTCATCGCTTGCGATCAAGGATCGTATTGCCGATTCATCAAACGGGTCCGCATGAGACATCTTGTTAATTTTTTTTCGATCGGCTACAAGCGTGTGCCGTAAAGAAGCGTTTTTCTGCCGGGCAGCCGTAACTATGGCTTTTATCTGTGCTCGTTGCGCATCGGTGAGACCGAGTAATTCTACCATGGCGGCATGTTTTTTTTCACGGTAATTTTTGAATCCGTTGCCGTGCTGATGAGTGGGCATGGTGGTTGTCGCTTCTCCCGTGCTTGACCCGATTTGTGTGTTGTCAGCAAGCGCAAGTGATGCAGCAATTGCCGTTACTACTGCTGTAAGAGTCAGAATAAGAAACTTTCTTTTCATGGTAGTTCTCCTTTGCTCGGTTTATATGCCGGGAATAGCCGACATCGGTTTCGGTTTATGTTGCAATGACCTCCTGCACCTTCTGTTGCATCCCCCCTTGAGATCATCATTGTTTGAGTAACTGTTTTCTGAAACCACTGTATGCCAACAATGTGCAGTGAATATGGAGAGAATGTGAATTTTTTCCCATCCCCCGGAATCATACTTTCTATTTTTGTGAAACCTGATTACGATGCAAGTAACTGATGCTGACGATTAACTACGGTACATGAGATTTTAAGCGATGAAATTAAATGTGACACACAGGGTTTTTTTGGCGATTCTCGCTGCCAATGCAATCATCGTCCTCTGCATGTTCCTGATAATGCAGTTGAGTGTTGATCGCAGTTTTCTCAAGTATGTCAACCAACTGGAGCAAAACCGGATGGACCGCTTGGCCATGAAGCTTGGACGGGCATATGATACGTGGGGGAGCTGGGAATATCTTCAGAAAGCGCCAGACGCAATTTCCGGGCTAATCAGTGAAACGTACGCAGAAGATCCCTCAAGGGGGCAATATCCGCCTCCAGTCAATAATTCCAGGCGGGAGCTTGCCCGTGTACCTGAGCCATTGGCACATCGACGGTATTATCGTTTGGAAAGGCGGCTTGTTGTGCTGGACGCCAAACGAAACACGATCTTTGGCATCAGTAATCCTGCCGAAATTGAAATTTTCAAACCGATCCGTGGCAAAGGAGTCGTGGTGGGATATCTGGGGCTGCTGCCCAGCAAATTTCTCTCGGATATTCATCAGCTCAAATTCGTCAAGGAACAGAAATCTGTTTTTGCACTTGTAGCATTGGTTATGCTGCTTGTCGCGGTTGCGATATCGTTGCCACTGGCACGACGTTTGGTTCGCCCACTCAAAAAACTGGCTGCTGCAACCAGCGACCTTTCATCAGGGCGCTATGATATTCGGGTCCCCGTTGATTCTGATGATGAGCTTGGCCATCTTTCACGAGATTTTAATGCACTGGCGTTGAGCCTCGACAAAAACGAGCACGCCAGGCGGCAGTTCGTGGCCGACATTTCACATGAATTGCGGACCCCGCTGGCAATTTTGGGGGGTGAGATAGAGGCCATCCAGGATGGGATACAGGAGCTGTCGTACGAATCGATCGGCTCGCTTCAGGTTGAAGTTTTCCGTCTTAACAGGCTGGTTGACGATCTGTATCAATTGGCAATTTCTGATGTAGGAGCACTCGCATACCGGAAAGGCGATGTGAACCTGACCGATATCCTGCGCGAAGCAATAGACCGCGCTCGGCCGAAAGTGTCGGAAAGGCCTCTGACACTCAATGTCCTTTTGCCACAAGGCCCTGTTTTTGTTTTTGCCGATGCCGAACGATTGGCGCAACTCTTTGACAATCTCCTGGACAATTCCCGGAAATACACTGATCCCGGTGGTACGCTCGACATATCGCTCGAAGCGGCACATGGCGGAGTGACGGTTGATATCAAGGATAGCGGGCCGGGTGTCACGGAAGAGGAGCGCATAAGGCTCTTCGATCGTCTCTACCGGGTGGAGGGTTCACGCAACAGGTCATCCGGCGGCGCCGGTCTTGGACTTGCCATCTGTCGCAATATCGTCGAGGCCCATGAAGGGGCGATAGAAGCGTTTCAATCGCCGCTCGGGGGGATCTGGATGCAAATTACACTGCCACAATCTGAAGGTTACCAATGATTGACACCATACTCGTCGTTGAAGACGAACCCAAGCTGGCGCGACTCCTGAGCAATTACTTGCGTCAGGCGGGATATGATTTACACTGTGTGGAGAACGGCCTTGACGTCCTGCCGATGGTTCGTGAGAGAATGCCGTCCTTGATTCTTCTCGACTTGATGCTGCCGGGGAAAAACGGCATGGATATCTGCAAGGAGATCCGTTCGTTTTCAACCGTGCCAATCATCATGGTTACCGCCCGCATTGAGGAAATTGACCGGCTTCTTGGTCTTGAACTTGGAGCGGATGATTTCATCTGCAAACCATTCAGCCCGAGGGAGGTCGTTGCCCGCGTCAGGGCCGTGTTACGGAGAAGCAGTAATCAACATCTGTCTGGCGTGGTTCCCCTGCTTCTTTTGGATGAAGAACGTTTTCAGGCAACGCTCCATGGCCGTGACCTTGAGCTCACCGTTATCGAATTCCAACTGCTGAGCTTTCTTTCCGCCAATCCTGGACGCATATACAATCGCAACCAGCTCATGGATCGCATTTACCCTGACCAACGTGTTGTCAGCGATCGCACAATCGATAGCCATATCAAGAACCTGCGCAAGAAAATTTACGGAGCATCGCCGGAAACCGAACTTATTCAATCCGTCTATGGTGTCGGATATAAATTTGATGCCACCCAGTAAAAAATTATCGAGAGCGCACCGAGGATAGCACGCATGCAAGAGACTGTTACCGAAACTATTACATCAAACCACCATCCGGTAAAGCGGCCGTTTTTCTCTCGCGGGTGGTTCTGGGCCATTCTGATCTGTCTCGTTGCGGTTGGTGGTTTTGCCTTCTGGAAAACCGGGCATTCCGTGCCGGCATCCGCATCTGGCAGGTCCGGCAAAAAAAGGCCGGCTCTCCCCACGCCGGTATTTGTTGCACACGTCCGAAAGGGCGATATAAATCTTTATCTGACCGGACTCGGGTCTGTAACGCCTCTGAACAATGTAACGGTACGGAGCCGAGTTGACGGTCAACTCATGGCGGTTCATTTTCGTGAGGGACAAAATGTTGCCAAGGGGAGTCTGCTGGCGGTCATCGACCCGCGGCCGTTTCAGGTCCAATTGACACAGGCTGAGGGGCAGATGGCCCGTGACCGGGAGCAGTTGAACAATGCCCGCCTGGATTTGGAACGCTACCGCACCCTCTGGAAACAGGATTCGATTCCCCGGCAGCAGTTGGATACCCAGGAAGCCCTGGTCCGGCAGAATGAAGGCGCCGTCAAGATTGACCAAGGACAGATTGACGGCGCTAAACTGCAGCTCACCTACAGTCGCATTACGGCTCCCATTAGTGGCCGTGCCGGCTTGCGCCTTGTGGACCCGGGGAATATGGTGCATGCAACTGATGCGGGGGGGCTGCTGACAATCACCCAGGTACAACCGGTTGCAGTAGTGTTCCCGCTTCCCGAAGACAGTCTGCCCCAGGTTCTGCACAGGATGAAAGGAGGCCGGCTTGCCGTCGACGCCTTTGACCGCGAGATGAAACAGAATCTTGCTGCCGGAACACTGGTCACCGTCGATAACCAGATCGACCCCTCCACCGGCACGGTGAAGCTAAAGGCGGTCTTTGTCAACCGGAACAACGAACTCTTTCCCAACCAGTTCGTCAATGCCAGGCTCCTTCTGGATGTGAAAAAAGACGTCCTTATTGTACCATCCGCTGCCATCCAGAGGTCTCCACAGGGTGCCTTTGTCTTCGTGGTGAAACCGGATCGAACGGTGGCCATGCGGCCGGTCAAAACCGGTATTACCCAGGGGGCGGAAACGTCCATAGTTGAAGGGCTCGAGTCCGGAGAACAGGTCGTTGTGGATGGAGCGGAACGCCTCAGGGATGGCAGCAAGGTGGAGGCAAAGGAACGGGAACAGACCGGCAAGGCGGGAGGCAAAGGAGCGAGCCCGGACGGTAAACCGGGCAAACAGCCGCACGGGCGCCCTCAATGAATTTCTCGCGTATCTTTATTCTGCGGCCGGTTGCCACCACGTTACTGATGATCGCCATCATCTTGGCCGGTGCCGTAGCCTATAAGCAGTTGGCGGTTTCCGCCCTGCCGCAGGTTGATTATCCGACCATTCAGGTGCGCACCTTTTATCCCGGCGCCAGTTCCGACGTCATGGCCTCTTCAGTAACGGCACCATTGGAACGCCAGTTCGGACAGATGCCGGGTTTGACCCAGATGACCTCTGCCAGCTCGCACGGCAGTTCGGTGATTACGCTGCAATTTGCTCTCGAACTGCCGCTTGATGTTGCGGAACAGCAGGTTCAGGCTGCCATCAATGCCGGCTTCAATTTCCTCCCCAAAGATCTGCCCAATCCGCCGGTCTACAGCAAGGTCAACCCCGCCGATACACCGATTCTGACCCTGGCCCTCTCCTCGGATTCGCTTCCTCTGCCGAAAGTCGAAGACTTGGCCGATACCCGGTTTGCCCAGAAGATATCGCAGCTCCCTGGTGTCGGTTTGGTCAGCATCAGTGGTGGACAGCGCCCGGCGGTGCGGATTCATGCCAATCCGACCGCCCTGGCGTCCTACGGACTAACCCTTGAAGACCTGCGCGCCGCACTTGTCGCAGCCAACGTGAATCAGGCCAAGGGGAGTTTTGACGGGCCCAGACAGTCATATATTATCGGCGCCAATGACCAGCTCTTTACCAGCGAGCAGTACCGCTCCCTGGTAATCGCCTACAAAAACGGCGCTCCGGTCCTGCTCAAGGATATTGCGGACGCCATTGACGATACGGAAAATGTGAACCAGGCTGCCTGGATGAATTCTACTCCGGCGGTTATTGTTAACATCCAGCGCCAGCCGGGAGCCAACGTTATTGAGGTGGTGAACCGGGTAAAGAAACTTCTCCCCCAGTTACAGGCAGCACTCCCCGCGTCGGTGATGGTGACCCCCCTGACCGACCGGACGGTCACCATCAGGGAATCGGTGAAGGATGTTCAGTTCGAACTGCTTTTGTCTGTGGCCCTGGTCGTGCTGGTCATTTTCCTGTTTCTGCGCAACCTGCCGGCTACCGCCATTCCCAGCGTAGCGGTGCCGTTATCGCTCGTGGGCACTTTCGGTGTCATGTATCTGCTTGATTACAGCCTGAACAATCTTACGTTGATGGCCCTGACCATCTCCACCGGATTTGTGGTGGACGATGCCATTGTCATGATCGAAAATATTTCCCGCTATGTGGAGGAGGGGGAAACACCGCTGGAGGCGGCCCTCAAAGGAGCCAAGCAGATCGGCTTCACCATACTGTCGCTGACGGTATCGCTGATCGCGGTACTGATCCCGCTGCTCTTTATGGGGGATGTGGTCGGGCGGCTGTTTCGTGAATTTGCCGTCACTCTTGGAATAACCATCCTTATCTCGGCGCTCGTCTCGCTTACCCTGACTCCGATGATGTGCGCCCGTATCCTGAAACATGTGCCCGATGAGCGCCAGGGACGCTTTTACCACGCCACGGGACAGTTCTTCGAGCGTATGATTGCCTCCTACGGTCGTTCGCTTCAGTGGGTGCTGCGGCACCAGACCGCCACCCTGTTCGTGGCGGTGGGAACCTTGTTGCTGACCGTATTGCTGTATGTGATTATCCCGAAAGGCTTCTTTCCGGTTCAGGATACCGGAGCAATTCAGGGCATTTCGGAGGCATCACAGGCGATCTCGTTTCCGGCCATGGCCGAGCGGCAACAGGCACTTGCCACGGTGATTCTCGAAGATCCTGCGGTGGAAAGTCTCTCTTCATTTATCGGTGTTGATGGCACCAATACGACGCTGAACAGCGGCAGGATACAGATCAACCTGAAACCATTGAGCATGCGGGACGCCACTGCCACTGACGTTATCCGCCGTCTGCAGCCGAAGCTGGCCCAGGTTGAAGGGATCACCCTCTTCATGCAATCGGTACAGGATCTTACCGTTGATGCCAGGGTGAGCCACACCCAATACCAGTTTACGCTGGAGACTCCCAATTCTGATGAGCTCACAACATGGGCGCCGCGTGTTGTGGAAGGAATGCAGCAACTGGATGAATTACGGGATGTGAGCAGCGATCAGCAGGATCAGGGATTACGGGTGATGATGAATATGGATCGCGCAACTGCCGCCAGGTTTGGCGTCACTCCGCAGAATATCGACGATGCCCTCTATGATGCTTTTGGCCAGCGCCAGGTCTCGACCATCTTTACCGAACTGAACCAGTATCGGGTGATTCTGACGGTCAAGCCTCAGTTCCGGCAGGATCCCGGCGGCCTGCAAGCGCTCTATGTCCGCTCCACCGGCGGCGGTCAGGTGCCGCTCTCAGCCATCGCTTCAGCAACTGAGACGAAAGGGCCGCTGGTTATCAACCGCCAGGGACAGTTTCCCGCAGTAACCACCTCATTCAATCTGGCTCCTGGTGTATCCCTGGGGCCGGCAGTGGACGCAATCGAATCCGCTATCCGGCGGTTGGGGCTTCCTGCCAGTATCAAGGGGAGTTTCCAGGGAACCGCACAGGCGTTCAAGGCTTCCCTCTCCAATGAACCTATTTTGATTCTGGCTGCCCTGATCACGGTCTATATCGTGCTTGGCGTGCTCTACGAAAGCTACATCCACCCGCTCACCATTCTCTCCACACTGCCGTCTGCCGGCGTCGGAGCGGTACTCTCCCTGATGTTATTCCGTCAGGATCTCACGGTCATTGCCATTATCGGCATTATCCTTCTGATCGGTATCGTCAAGAAGAACGGTATCATGATGGTCGATTTTGCCCTTGATGCGGAACGTGTCGAAGGCAAGTCTCCTCAGGAGGCCATTTATCAGGCGTGTCTGCTCCGTTTCAGGCCGATCATGATGACCACCATGGCGGCGCTGTTGGGCGCACTTCCTCTGGCCATGGGGACCGGCGTAGGCTCTGAACTCCGCAGGCCTCTTGGTATATCCATCATCGGCGGACTGGTGATCAGCCAGATTCTGACCCTCTATACCACCCCGGTTATCTACCTGGCGTTTGACCGGATGGCGCGACGACTGCGGCATCGGCGTAACTGAAATGTGGAAGGTATATTATTGCCATGGTGAACGTATAATAATTTTCAGCTGAAAGTGAGGCAACCCGCGCGGTGAGACATGATCCCGATAGTAACCATACGGATTCAAAACTGTTTTTTGAAGAGGATATAAGCGTTCACATTTTCACTGTCTCGGCGGCGATGGTCGGCGTCTGTATGACGGTCATCGGATTAATTCGAGTGATGATCACGATCAAGAAGGTTGACGCTCTGGCTGATGATCTCCTTGGAATAGATGCAGTGCTGTTTCTCGCGTCGTGTCTCCTGTCATATTGGGCGATGCGAACGCGAAAGTATTGCCGGATGCATCGAATCGAGCGTGCTGCCGATGGTGTGTTTATTCTGGCTTTAATACTGATGGTTGCGATCTGTCTGTTCGTTGTCTATGCAATTGATATCTTATGATGCGCACTATTGCGCAAGCACGTCGTAATGGATCTGCAATGGTTAACTCTCCGCTTACATGGCGACCCCGTGCTGAAGGCAGGCATGAAAGTGATTAAGAAACCGCAATGAACGTTTCTGCCACCTTCATACGCCGTCCGGTGGCCACCACGTTACTGACTCTGGGACTCGTGCTGGCCGGTGTATTTGCATTCCGGCTCCTGCCGGTATCGCCGCTTCCCCAGGTTGACTTCCCGACCATCTCGGTTTCCGCCTCACTGCCCGGCGCCGACCCTCAGACCATGTCCACCTCGGTAGCCGCGCCCCTGGAGCGACAGTTCGGCCGGATAGCCGGTGTGGCCGAGATGACATCTGTCAGCAATCGCGGCAATACCAGCATTACCATTCAATTTGATATGGACCGGGATATCAACGGCGCGGCGCGGGATGTTCAGGCGGCCATCAATGCTGCCCGGAGTTACCTGCCGGCAAATCTCCCGAGCAATCCGTCCTATCGCAAGGTCAACCCGGCGGATGCGCCGATCATGATTCTGTCGCTTACCTCGGACAGTGTCAGCAAGCCCAGGATGTACGATGCCGCCTCGTCGATTCTTGCGCAAAAGTTGTCACAGGTAAAAGGTGTCGGCCAGGTATTCGTCGGCGGTGGGGCACTGCCGGCGGTCCGGGCGGAACTGAATCCACTGGCTCTTAACAAGTATGGCATCAGCTTGGCTCAGGTCCGCGGCGTCCTGGCAGGCACCAATGTCAATCGCCCCAAGGGGATGCTTTCCAATGACACCACCGCGTGGGAAATCCACGCCAATGACCAACTGAAGAAAGCGGCCGACTATCGGGACCTGGTGGTCAGCTACCGTTCCGGGGCAGCGGTACGACTGACCGATGTTGCCGACGTGGAAGATTCGGTGGAAGACCTGCGGGTCAGCGGCTTTGTTAACGGCATGCCGGCGGTAATGGTGATTATTTTCCGGCAACCGGGCGTCAATATCATCGATACCGTTGACAGTATCCGCGCCATGCTGTCGCAAATGGCGGCCTCTCTGCCGGGAGGCGTCAAGCTCTCCGTCGTGCTTGACCGGACCCCCCCCATTCGTGGTTCCCTCCATGACGTAGAAGTCTCACTGCTCTTGTCCGGAATGCTGGTGATTCTTGTCGTATTCTTCTTTCTCCGCAATATCCGGGCGACCGTGATACCTGCCGTGGCGGTCGCCTCATCCATCATCGGAACGTTTGCAGTCATGTACCTGTTCGGATACTCCCTGGATAATCTCTCCCTGATGGCCCTGACTATTGCAACCGGTTTCGTGGTCGATGACGCCATCGTCGTGCTGGAAAACGTTATCCGTTATCGTGAGATGGGGCAGTCCCCGCTTCAGGCGGCTCTTTCCGGCAGCAGGGAAATTGCCTTCACGGTACTCTCGATGAGCGCTTCGCTGGTGGCCGTCTTCCTCCCCATTCTTCTCATGGGGGGCATGGTAGGGCGTCTGTTTAGGGAATTCGCCGTGACCCTGTCCGCTGCGATTATCGTCTCTCTGGTCATATCGCTCACGACGACCCCGATGATGTGCGCCACCATCCTCAGGGATGACGGATCGAAGCCCCACGGCAGGTTCTACCGGGTCAGCGGACGAATATTCGACTGGATGCACGGCCATTACGAAACCTCGCTGCAGTGGGCATTGAGGCATACCCGGGTCATGCTAGGACTGACAGTGGCAACAGTCGTGGCGAGCATCTCCCTGTTTGTCATTGTTCCCAAGGGGTTTTTCCCGGAACAGGATACCGGCAGAATCGCCGGGAGTATCCAGGCTGCCCAGGACATCTCGTTTCAGGCGATGCGAGCCAAGTTGATCCAGGTTGTGGACATTGTCAAGAAGGACCCGGATGTCGAATATGTGATCGGTTTTACCGGAGGCGGAGGGGGCTCGACAGTCAACTCGGGGCGCATGTTCATCACGCTCAAGCCGTTCGAAAAGCGGACCGTAACGGCTATGCAGGTTATCGCCCGGTTGCGCAAGAAGCTGGCCCATATCCCGGGCGCCCCCACCTTTTTACAACCGGTCCAGGATCTGAGGGTCGGTGGTCGGATAAGCAATGCCCTCTACCAGTACACGCTGCAGGGCGAAAATGTCACCGAACTGAATGCCTGGGGACAGAAAATACTGCAAAAGATGCGCAGCATGCCTGTCCTGGCAGATGTGAACAGTGACCAGCAAAATAGCGGACTGGAGGCGGACCTGGTTATTGACCGGCCTACGGCCTCACGACTGGGCATAACGCCTCAACAGATTGATGAAGCGCTCTATGACGCCTTTGGCCAGCGCCAGGTGTCCGTCATCTATACGCCGCTTAACCAGTACCATGTGGTTATGGAGGCGGCTCCCGCTTTCTGGCAGCAGCCGGACACGCTGAAGGAGATCTATGTGCTCTCCTCAAAAGGTATCATGGTTCCGCTTTCAGCCTTTACCTCGTACAAAACGAGCGCCGGTTCCCTGGCGGTTAACCACCAGAGCCAGTTTCCCGCAATAACCACGTCCTTTAATCTTGCTCAGGGAGTCTCGCTGGGGGCGGCTGTCGCTGCTATAGAAAAAGCCACCCGCGAGCTTGGTTTGCCGTCGAGTATCAGAGGGAAATTTGCCGGCACTGCCCAGGCTTTCCAGGATTCTCTCAAAACGCAGCCGCTCCTGATTCTGGCTGCGCTGGTGGCGGTGTACATCGTGCTGGGCATACTCTATGAGAGCTACATCCATCCCCTGACCATACTTTCGACGCTCCCATCAGCCGGCGTGGGAGCTGTGGCCGCCTTGATGGTATTTGGCTCCGACCTGAACCTGATCGCCATTATCGGCGTGATTCTGCTGATCGGCATCGTCAAGAAAAACGGCATTCTGATGGTGGACTTTGCTCTTGCGGTTCAGCGAAGGGAGGGGAAACTGCCGAGAGAGGCAATATACGAGGCATGTCTGCTCCGCTTCCGCCCCATCATGATGACCACTATGGCGGCCCTCTTTGGCGCTCTGCCCCTGGCTCTTGGCACCGGAGTTGGTTCTGAACTCAGGCGGCCACTCGGGATTTCCATTGTGGGCGGGCTGATATTCAGCCAGATGTTGACTCTCTATACCACCCCGGTGGTGTACCTGTACCTCGACCGTTTCCGGGCGTGGCGCGAAAAGAAACGGCACGGGCATCAGATTGCGAAAGGTCCACGATTGAAACGGGAGGACTTGTGAAAATAATCGCTGTAACTATCCGGATTATCTTGTTTTTCTGCTTGTTGTTGCCAGTCGCCTGCACGGTTGGCCCGGACTATGTCAAGCCGACCGCGGTTGAGACAATGCCGACAGCATACAAGGAGCTTGAAGGGTGGAAGGTGGCGCAGCCCCGGGACGGCACAATGAGCGAACGGTGGTGGGAGTTGTACAATGACCCCGAGTTGAATACCCTTGAGGGGCGGGTTGCGATTTCAAACCTCAACATCGCTTCATCCGAGGCCCAATATCGGCAGGCGCGCGCGGTGGTACATGCTGCAAAGGCCGGCTATTATCCATCACTCTCGATCGGCGCTTCGGCAACACGATCAAAAAGTTCCGGAAACCTTGGTGTCGTAAGCGGTGCCGGACGTACTGTTTCCAATTTTCAACTTCCGCTGGATGCCGCATGGGAACTCGATATTTGGGGCAGGATACGCCGTGGAGTCGAAGCAAGCGAGGCCGGCGCCCAGGCAAGCGCTGCAGATCTTGCTGCGGCGACCCTGAGTGCCCAGGCGGAATTAGCGAGCGACTATTTTCAGATGAGAATACTGGACAGCCAGAGACAGCTGCTTGGCGATACCACAGATGTGTACCGTAAATCCCTTGAAGTGGTGAAATATCGTTATGCTGCAGGGGTAGCGGCAAAATCGGATGTGCTCCAGGCCGAGACGCAGCTCAAAAGCACCGAAGCACAGATGATCGATCTCGGTGTGCAGCGTGCGCAACTGGAACACGCCATCGCTCTGTTACTCGGCAAGGCACCCGCAGTTTTTTCTCTGCCGCAGGTGTCACGGACGTTCGTTATTCCATTCATCCCGACGGGATTGCCTTCGGAGCTTCTCGAACGTCGCCCCGATATCGCTTCATCCGAGAGGAGGATGGCAGCGGCTAATGCTCAGATCGGAATTGCCACGTCCGCTTATTTTCCGACCATCAAGCTGTCTGCTGCGGCCGGTTTTGAAGCATCGAGCCTTGCCTCGTGGTTTTCCTGGCCGAGCCGCTTCTGGTCGGTTGGCCCTGCCGTTTCTGCCGCCCTGTTCGATGGCGGATTGCGCGCGGCCCAGACGGACCAGGCGAAAGCAGCTTATGACGCTGCGGTGGCATCATACCGTGAGACGGTGTTGACAGGTTTTCAGGAAGTCGAGGACAATCTGGCGGCGCTCCGCGTTCTGGAAGAAGAATCACTGATCCAGAAGCAGGCGGTACAGGCGGCACAACAGGTCGTACATATTACCGCGAACCAGTACCAGGCCGGAACCGTGGCCTATCTTAACGTGCTTGTCGCCCAATCGGTTGCTCTGGAGAATGAACGAACCGCTCTGGGCCTCGTTGGCCGAAGGCTTGCCGCCAGCGTCTTGCTGGTTAAGGCGTTAGGTGGAGGATGGTTTGCAAAATGACGGTGACCTGGGTGGGGATAATTGTTTGTGGTGTGGGTGATCTGCGATAGCAGTCTCAAGTGATTATGTGGAGGTTTGGCACAATATAAAGCCACCCAGTACTTTTTATACTGCGTGGCTGATATTTTTGGTGCGCCCGGCACGATTCGAACGTGCGACCGATGCCTTAGAAGGGCATTGCTCTATCCAGCTGAGCTACGAGCGCATAGTTAACGCATTACTGTGTTCTGACTGTACTCTGAGTGCGGAACTATACCGTTACCTGTCATTATTGTCAAGAGTTGTGGCTGTAAGGGGGGACGCAACTACTGGATATAATAATCAGTTTCATAAAGATGGTACGCCCGGACCGATTCGAACGGCCGACACCCAGGTTCGAAGCCTGGTGCTCTATCCAGCTGAGCTACGGGCGCATACTTTAATCATAATCAGAAAACCATATCATACCTGGTTTGAAAACTAAAATGATTTTCTATGACAGACGTTATTTTTACAAATAAGTTGCTGCCTTCACCCGTTCATTTTTGGTATCGCTCGTTAAACAAACTCATATGCTGGGCTGTTTCATTCCATGGCCACAGATCAATGAGCCGGCGCCATAGAACTATAACTTGCGGCTTGAAGATGAAAAAAATTTACATCAGGAAGGGGTTTATGGTAATAAATATTGGTTTGCATCGATAAAATTTTTTGAGTGCTGATGCTGGCAGGGAGTCAAGCTGGATGAAAATGCACAAATATTCAATTTCAAATTCTCTTTCCTCGTTAAATACCCTTGCGGTTGGTGCCGATCCCTTGCCTGTGGAAAAAGTTCCCGGTAAAGTCCATCACCTTCCTCCCACGATCTGGAAAAAAATGGTTGGTGATGCTCAGAGTCCACTGGATAAGGCTATTGAACGGACCCGGGATCTTTTTTTTCGCATACAGTTGCCCGAAGGCTACTGGTGGGCAGAGCTGGAATCTAACGTAACAATTACGTCTGAATATATCATGTTGTTTCATTTTCTTGGCATGGTCGATAGACTTCGCGAACGGAAGATGGCGCATTATATTTTGAGCAAGCAGACGGAGGAGGGATCCTGGTCGATCTGGTTTGGTGGCCCGGGAGAACTGTCGGCAACGATTGAGGCATATTTTGCATTAAAGTTGGCGGGGTATTCTGCTGGCGACCCTGCCATGTGCAAGGCCCGTGACTTCATTCTTTCCAAGGGCGGAATACTCAAGGCGCGTGTATTTACAAAAATATTTCTGGCGTTGTTTGGCGAATTTTCCTGGTTGGGTGTGCCGTCAATGCCTATTGAGCTTATGCTGCTTCCGGAATGGGCATACTTCAATGTGTATGAATTTTCCAGCTGGTCACGTGCGACGATTATTCCGCTTTCGATTGTGATGTCGGAAAAACCGGTTCGAAAACTGCCTCCACGATCCAGGGTGCAGGAACTTTTTGTACGTCCGCCCCGTGCAACTGATTACACATTTTCCCGCCAAGATGGAATCTTTAGCTGGAAGAATTTTTTTATCGGTGCAGATCACCTGCTGAAAATCTATGAGTCATCTCCCATCCGTCCATTTAAGAAAAAATCCGTTGCTCTTGCTGAACAGTGGGTTCTGAATCATCAGGAGTCGAGTGGTGATTGGGGTGGGATCCAGCCGGCGATGCTCAACTCAATCCTGGCTCTGCACTGCCTCGGGTATGCCAATGATCATCCGGCGGTAATAAATGGGCTTGAAGCACTGGCAAACTTCTGTATCGAGGACGAAGAGAGCCTGGTACTGCAGTCATGCGTTTCGCCTGTATGGGACACTGCGCTGGTACTGGTTGCGATGCAGGAAGCGGGTGTCCCGGCTGATCACCCGGCTCTGGTTAAATCCGCTCAGTGGCTGTTGGACCGGGAGGTGCGCTTTAAAGGTGACTGGCAGATCAAATCTCCCGATCTTGAACCGGGCGGATGGGCGTTTGAGTTTTTGAATGACTGGTATCCGGACGTTGATGATTCCGGGTTTGTCATGCTTGCACTGAGGGATACCAAAGTCAGAGATGAAAAGCAGAAGGAACAGGCCATAAAGCGCGGCATTACCTGGTGTATCGGAATGCAGAGCGAAAATGGCGGGTGGGGCGCGTTTGATAAAGACAACACAAAACATCTGCTGAACAAGATACCCTTTGCCGACCTGGAGGCTTTGATAGACCCGCCGACAGCTGATCTTACCGGTCGCATGCTCGAACTTATCGGTACATTCAATTTCCCTGACAGCCATTCGGTCGTTGCCAGGGCACTTGAATTCATAAAGGCAGAACAAGAGCCTGAAGGGCCGTGGTGGGGGCGTTGGGGGGTCAATTATATTTATGGTACCTGGTCCGTTCTGGGAGGACTGGCGGCTATTGGCGAAGATATGACTCAGCCGTACATCAAAAAGGCGGTCAATTGGTTCAAGTCCAAGCAGAATCTTGATGGCGGGTGGGGAGAGGTTTGTGAGTCGTATAATGACCGGTCTCTTATGGGCTGCGGGCCAAGTACTCCGTCGCAAACCGGCTGGGCGCTTCTCTCGCTGTTTTCAGCCGGAGAGGTGCATTCAAAAGCTGTTACGAGGGGCATTGAGTATCTTGTCGCAACTCAGAATCAGGATGGTTCGTGGGATGAGGATGCTTTCACCGGGACAGGCTTCCCCAAGTTTTTCATGATTAAATACCATATTTACCGTAATTGCTTTCCCTTGACAGCACTTGGCAGATATCGCCGCCTGTTACTTGAAAGTACACAAAACCCTGCTTCGTGATCAGTCTGTCGGCTGCAATCACCAGTGAAAGTCCTGCTAAAATGAAAATGATATTTTCCTTGTTTGTACTATGAAGACATTTGTTACCGGTGCTACCGGTTTTATCGGTGCCAGTATCGTTCGAGAACTGCTGAAGGATGGCCGGGAAGTGCGGGCTCTGGTGAGACCAGCTTCAAACCGTGCCAATTTGAAAGGGCTTGATGTAGAGCTTTGGCAGGGAGATCTTCTTGACGCTCCCGGATTAAGCCGCGGGCTTAAAGGGTGTGATGTCCTGTATCATGCCGCTGCTGATTATCGCCTCTGGACCCGTAACCCAGAGGAAATGTTCCGCACCAATGTGGGGGGTACAACCGCTGTTCTGGAAGCGGCACTGGAAAACAATATCTCACGGGTTGTCTATACCAGCAGCGTCGGGACGCTGGGAAATACTGGGGATGGCGTGCCCGGAACGGAAGATACGCCCGTATCGCTTGCACATATGGTTGGTCCATACAAGAAAAGCAAATTTCTCGCCGAACGTGAAGCGGAAAAGTTTATTGCCCGTGGATTGCCATTGGTAATAGTTAACCCTTCGACCCCGGTGGGACCGTGGGACATAAAACCTACTCCCACAGGGAAAATAATCGTCGATTTCTTAAAACGGATGATGCCTGCCTATCTCGATACCGGCCTCAATTTGATTGCCGTTGAGGAGTGTGCCCGCGGGCATATTCTGGCCGAACAAAAAGGGTGTCCCGGCCGAAAATACATACTGGGTAACGCCAATCTTTCCTTGCGTGATATTTTCACGATGCTTCAGGAAATAACCGGGATTCCTGCTCCAAGAGTCCGACTGCCGTATACTTCGGTGCTCATGGCGGCCTGGCTCAATGAGGGGTTTTCCCGAATAACCGGACGTGAACCGCTGATTCCGCTGGCGGGAGTCCGGATGGCAGCGCACCATATGTATTTTGACTCGGGAAGGGCGGTTCGGGAACTCGGTCTCCCGCAGACACCTGTAAAGAACGCTCTGGAAAGAGCGGTGGAATGGTTCCGTATAAACGGCTATGCACAGAAATAGATGAGGTGTCACAATGCTTCTTGAATCCATAAACTCTCCGACCGACCTTAAAAAACTGAAACCGGAACAATTACCGGATCTTGCCGTTGAAATTCGTAAATTTCTACTGGAAACGGTTTCTGCTACCGGTGGTCATCTCGGTTCGAATCTAGGAACAGTCGAGCTGTCTATTGCGTTGCACTACTGTTTTGACTCCCCGAATGACAAAATAATCTGGGATGTCGGGCATCAGGCATATACTCACAAGATTCTTACCGGACGTCGCGACCGCTTTCATACCCAACGCCAGTACAAGGGTATTTCCGGCTTTCCAAAACGGTGTGAGTCAGAGCATGATGCATTCGGTGTCGGGCACTCTTCCACCTCCATCTCGGCAGGGCTTGGCATGGCTGTTGCCGACAGTCTCGACGGTAAGCGAAACCACTCGATTGCGGTGATCGGAGACGGCTCACTGACCGGCGGGATGGCTTTTGAAGCGCTGAATCAGGCTGGACATCTCAAAAAAAACCTGATTGTCATTCTGAATGACAACGAGATGTCAATTTCAAAGAATGTTGGAGCTTTTTCCGCTTTTATTTCCCGTAAGATGACAGGCCGGTACTACCGTGATTTGAAAAAAGAGATTCAGGTATTATTCAAACATGTTCCTGCTTTTGGTACTGATATCCTCCATTTTGCCCGCCGCGCGGAAAACTCACTGAAGGGGTTTCTCACTCCCGGAGCTCTCTTTGAAGCGCTTGGTTTTGATTATCTCGGCCCTCTGGACGGTCATGATCTGCCGCAGTTGGTTGAGGTGTTCAAAAATATCAATGAACTTGACGGCCCGCTGTTGGTACACATCATGACGACGAAAGGCAAAGGGTACAAGCCTGCCGAAGAGACCCCGGCCAAATATCATGGCGTTGGCGCCTTTGATGTCGCCACCGGTAAAGGGGCCGCCAAGCCGGCGGTCAAATCCTATACTGATCTGTTCGGCGAAACCCTGGTGCAATTGGCGGCGGAAGATCCAAAAATCATTGCGATAACTGCTGCAATGCCGGACGGAACAGGGCTCAGTCCGTTTTCGCAACGGTTTCCTGAACGGTTTTTTGATGTCGGCATAGCCGAACAACATGCAATGACGTTTGCGGCAGGCTTGGCTGCAGATGGCTTCAAGCCGGTAGTTGCAATATATTCAACCTTTGTCCAGCGTGCGTACGATCAGGTTTTTCACGATATCTGTCTGCAAAATTTGCCGGTAACCATAGCAATGGATCGCGCCGGCCTGGTGGGTGATGACGGCCCGACCCATCACGGAGTGTTCGATCTCTCATACTTGCGGCACCTGCCGGGAATCAGTGTGATGGCTCCCAAAGATGAGAATGAATTGCGGCATATGCTCAAAACAGCCGTCTATTCCGGTCAACCGATTGCGCTTCGTTACCCGAGAGGGGTAGGGTATGGCGTCGATCTGGATAGTGACCTTACGTGCCTCAAAATAGGAAAAGGCGAGCAGCTGCATGATGGCACTGACCTGACAATTGTTGCCGTCGGGGCAACGGTCTATCCGGCGCTTCAAGCTGCAGATACACTCAATCTGAAGGGGATTTCCGCCGGGGTTATCAATGCCCGTTTTGTGAAGCCGCTTGATGCAGAGCTTATCCTGGGGGCCGCCCGCCGGACCGGCAGGATTATCACTGTGGAGGAAAATGCGCTGCAGGGCGGATTTGGCAGTGCCGTTCTGGAACTGTTACATGACAATAACCTGCAGGATGTGAAGGTGCGGCGCCTTGGTCTTCCCGATCACTATATCGAACAGGGGAATCAGGCCCAGCTGCGCAAGGATGTCGGGATTGATGCGGAAGGAATCACCGCAGCTGCTTTAGAATTCATGAAATGAGGATACAATGACAGCTGAAGAAGCACGAAATAAAATCATATTTGCCCTGGATGTTCATGGCCTGGACGATATCGACCGTTGGGCCGACACATTGGCGGGTAAAGTGGGAATGTTCAAGGTCGGCAAGGAGCTGTTCACTTCCTGTGGGCCTGCTGCGGTCAAGGCTGTTCAGCGTCATGGAGGCCAGGTTTTTCTTGATCTTAAATATCATGACATTCCGAATACCGTTGCGAGTGCGATGCTGGAAGCTGCCCGGCTTGGAGTCGTTCTGGCCAATTTACACGCGCTGGGTGGTGCCGAAATGATGGAAACTTGTGTGGCAGCCGTACACAAGGAGTTTAACGATGCAGAGCGTCCCCGGCTTCTCGCAGTAACAATTCTGACCTCATCCACTGCTCATACATTGCGGCAGGTGGGAATTGAACATTCAGTTCAGGATATGGTCGTGCGTCTGGCGCGGCTTGCCAAGGCATCCGGCATGGATGGTGTCGTCGCCTCACCGCTTGAGATTGGTTTGATCAGAGAGGCGTGCGGACCCGATTTCCTGATCGTTACCCCCGGGGTGCGTCCATCCTTTGCCGCCCTCGATGATCAAAAGCGTATTATGACTCCGACAGAGGCGATTTCAGCCGGAGCTGACTATCTGGTAGTTGGTCGTCCGATTGCCAAAGCGGCGAATCCCGTTCAAGCGGCAGAATTGATCGCAGCCGAGATCTTGGACGGTGCGGCATGAAAGGTGAACTGATATTTGGTGTCAATCCGGTAAAAGAATCTCTCCAGGGAACACGTGGCGCTTTCAACCTGTATGTACAGATCAGCGCGACCGATCATCGGGTTGAAAAGATTATCACGCTGGCAGAAGAACGGGGCGTCGCGGTACACCGCCGGGACAAAGGTGATCTTACCAGGATGTGTGCATCTTCACACCATCAGGGTATTGCACTTGAAGTAGAACCCTTCATGTATGCCGATTTTGATGATCTGTTGACTACAATCAGCCAGTCCGGTTCGACCGGCTTTCTTCTGATTCTCGATGCTCTTCAGGACCCTCACAATCTGGGTGCATTAATTCGTTCGGCCGCATGCGCCGGCGTTAATGGCGTCATTATTCCCAAAGACCGTGCCTGTGGTGTCACTGCCGCCGCGGAAAAAACGTCGGCTGGCGCTGTAGAAACCGTTCCGGTGGCCATGGTTACCAATATTGCGCAAACGCTTGAGACATTGAAAAAACTCGGCTACTGGGTGTACGGTCTTGATGGCTCTGCCAGGCAGTCGCTCTATGATACGGATTTTTCAGGGAACATCGCTTTGGTGGTTGGAGGAGAAGGCGAGGGGGTCAGGCCGTTAGTGCGCAAGCAGTGCGATATTGTGATGTCGATTCCGCAGTACGGTGGGGTAAGTTCTCTGAATGCCTCGGTTGCCGGAGGGATTGCACTGTTTGAAATCGCCAGGAAAGTGCGGGGCTAGATTTTTGTTTCCTTTTCGTCAATGAGCCTGAAATATTCCGAGCGGCACCAGTTCTCGACATCAACCAGCGCCTGGAACGCTTCGCGGTAATCGGTCTTACCGATACTGAATACACCATGACCGTAGACAATAACTGACCCGGTTTTTCCGATCACCGGCGGGACATTCTTTGCAATGCCGCCGGCGCCAATTTCTCCTGCCACCACAGGAGTGTCCCCCAAAAAACGAACTTTTGAGCAATCTCTCCAGCAGTCTGTAACGCGGCACGACTCTTTTTCAGTGCATACCATGCTCATGATGACTGCGAAGCGCGGATGGCCGTGCAAAATGGCACGGCAGCCGGTTGCTTCAAAAATGGAGCGATGAGCGACCAGTTCACTGGAGGCGGTTATTCCGACCGTTGAGCTGTTTTGAAAGGGGACCGGATCAATATATCCGGGAAGATCATCCAGGCTGGATGCGGTCTGTGATATATAGATCAGGTTTCCGCTTGAATATGAAATGTTGCCGAAAAATGAATCAACCAGATGCCGTTTGACGGTATATGAGCCGACACGTGCCATCTCTTCCAGGATATCTTTCTTTTCAAAAAACGGCCCTTCACGGAATTCGAGGCCTTCAGATGAAAGCGGAACAAGCATTTTGTGGCGAAAATGATTAAATGCATCTTCTTCACCCGGCAGTTTGAAGCCGTCTTCGAGCAGATCTTCAAGATATTTAACATACGTTGAATGGAAGACCGAAGACCAGTTGATATAGGCCTGCTCAATTGTTAATGCTCCGGCAGCAATGATCCCGACCCCTTCGACAACAATTCCTTTGCGGTTCCCCAGCAGCCCGGCAATTACCTCCGCCGGAAAAGCGCCGGTCTCACTTTTTCGTACAATTGGAATATCATGCAGAAATGTACGGGTTTCGGTGTCTCGCGGGATAATTTCTTGCTCATGGCATGCAGCTCTCTGAATGAGAAGATCGGTAAAGGGGAGAGAAGGTATGGCTGCAGCAATGGCAAGACAATCGAGGCGGGAAAGTATTGATTCCAACAGCAATGCCAGGCCCGGCTCACCCATTGAAATTATTTCGTCATCCTGGGCGGCAAAGGCAATCTGCCCGGCGTGTGCTGAACGATCTGAAATCAGTTTGGCAGAGTATTTTTCGATCTGATCGTACATCAGGGAGTCGATGCGGGGATATTGGTGAACAGGATCGAGCCGTCTGAAAGGGTTTCTCTCCGGAAATGGGACTCCCGATGGCTGCTGGCGACCAGTGTCGACTTCGGCAATGTCATACCACCGTCGGGAAGAAAGGCTTCGGTGACATTTGTTCCATCCTGCCATGCCTCAAAGTGAAGGTGTGGCCCGGTTGATCTTCCGGTCGAACCGGAAAGCGCCAAGGTGCTTTCGGTAGTCACCGCTTCTCCCTCGATCACCAAAATGCGGCTGTTGTGTGCATACAAGGTAACGATGCCGTTGTCATGTTCGACAATGACGGTGTTGCCATATCCCGAGCGATTACCGCTGTACACCACCGTGCCGGGGGCAACCGGTCTGACCGGGGTGCCCGCAGGGATTGCTATATCAATGCCGTTGTGATGGCGCCATGTTCCATCAATCGGGTCGATCCTCATTCCGACCCGTGAAGTTATCGTCCCACCGACGTGCGGCAGATGAGGTTTAAAGCTGCTTTGCTCCGCTCCGGGTGGGTGAAACGTTGCGGTAACAGTTTTTTGGACAACTTCATCGAGTGAAATGGTATGAGTTTTTTGCTTCTTTAATGGTCTGTGGTGCTTGGTTCCGGGTGACGGGCGGTCCTTGATAACAACCGTAGCGCTCTTGTTGCTAGGCGCGTCGGTAAAAGTTTCAACTCCATCAATAGTGACAAAACGATAGATATCTGCTCCTGAAAAAGAGCTGACCAGGCAAAAAATGAAGGTCAGGAGCAGCGTATGCATATAGAAGAATTTGTGCCGAAACGGGTGAGACTCTTTAACAGAGTATGTCAATTGTGCTTGTTGTTCGGAACATTTTCTGATAGTTAAATTCATTCTTTGCTCATAGCCTATTTAAAAAAATAGTTCAATTCATCATCGTCGGGGTGCCTGGGGTGTTTCCATATTACGACAAAGCCGTGCGGGGAACTGAACGAGAAGATTCGCTGGTTATTCTTCAGTTTTTGCAGGGAATGATCGGGCAGCAGTTTTCATTTTTAAACTACTACAAAGAAATTCCTGTTTCATACAATGCAACCTTGCTGACTGTTGAAAACGAAATGGCAGAGTTTGAAGTTCATGAATATCAAGCCAAAGTTATAAATATAGAGAAAAAAACGCTTATTTATTCACATAATTTGAGCACATTTTCTGAAGATATGATTGGTGAAGCATTTTATGTAAGTTCCGCAAAAAAACGTGTTATCCTGTGCAATTATGGTTATGCAAAAATACGCTCAGATATGAGGCGGTTCGTGCGGGTACTTCTTGATAATCCGGTAGAGGCGGAGCTGCTTTTTGAAGGAGATGTTTTAAAGGGCAGTGTAAAAGATATTTCACTTGGAGGGGCCGCCATCAGTACTACGTCTGATGACCTTCTCGTGCCGGGCCTTGATATTAACATGTTTTTGAAGCTGCCTGACCTTACCGGCAACTCCATGCATGAGGTAGGTATGAGCGCGACAATTGTCAAAATTATTGGTACGAACGCTCCATTTACCTGTATAGTGGAGCTTCATGCGGAAAAGCATTCTCAACAGCAAATTGCATACTATATTAACCAGCGTCAAGTTGAGATAATCAAGGAACTTAAGGATATCAATATTTGATGATTATTAATCTGTGCGTGCCTATGTTTATGGCAATAATGTTGTGTGTGTGCCTGTTTTTTGTGCAGCTTGGTGTCTGGCATAATGCTGTGCCAGTGGTAGTTCGTTTCCTAACTGTTTAAATCTACGTTTGTTACGTAACCAGATAAGTAATTGGCAAGGAGCTTGCTTTTGAGGCAATGGACAGACTTGGGTATCAGTCTCATGAAGCCTGTTTTTCCTTGCTTTCATAAATCTCATGTAACGGGAGGGTAATGTCGTGAAAAAAGTTGAAGCGATCATAAAGCCGTTCAAGCTGGATGAAGTTAAGGAAGCATTGAATGAAATCGGCATTCAAGGAATTACAATAAGTGAAGTTAAAGGATTTGGACGTCAGAAGGGTCACACAGAGCTGTATCGGGGAGCAGAATATGTAGTTGATTTTATCCCCAAAATTAAGATAGAAATCATTGTTGCGGATTCAATCCTTCCACAAGTTGTTGAAACAATCGAAAAGTCTGCTAAAACCGGTCGAATTGGTGATGGGAAAATATTTGTTACCACTGTAGAAGAAGTAATTCGTATCAGAACGGGTGAAACCGGAGAAGACGCACTGTAAATAATTAAAAAATTTCGAAAGGAGCAACAGATGACCCCGAAGCAAGTAGTAGAATTTGCCATTGAAAATGGCGCGAAGATGGTTGATTTTAAATTTATGGACTTTGTAGGTATCTGGCAGCATTTTTCCGTACCAATGAGTGAGTTCAGTGAGGATACCTTTGAAGAAGGTCAGGGTTTCGACGGTTCTTCTATTCGTGGATGGCAGCCGATTCACGCCTCTGACATGATCATTGTTCCTGATCCAAAAACTGCTAAAATGGACCCTTTCGTAAAAACTCCGACACTTTCACTGATTTGTAATATTTTTGACCCTATTACGAAGGAAGGATATACCCGCGATCCACGTAATATCGCAATTAAGGCGGAAGCGTATCTCAAATCAACCGGAATAGGTGATACTGCATTCTTTGGTCCTGAAGCAGAATTTTTTATTTTTGACGATGTGCGTTATGATTCCAGCGCGAATCAATCCTTCTATGCCGTTGATTCCGTTGAGGGTGCCTGGAATACCGGTCGCGAAGAATTCCCTAACCTCGGTTACAAACCACGCCACAAAGAAGGATATTTCCCTGTCTCACCTACAGATTCACAAAATGATCTGCGTAACGAAATGGTTGAAGAGCTTCAGAATGTTGGCATCCGGGTTGAGTGCCAGCATCATGAAGTCGCTACGGGTGGTCAGGCAGAAATTGATATGCGTTTCAACTCATTGGTTGATATGGCTGATGATCTGCAGTGGTTTAAATATGTTGTAAAAAATGTGGCGAATCGCAATGGCAAAACCGCTACCTTCATGCCTAAGCCACTGTATGGCGATAACGGTTCCGGGATGCACTGCCACCAGTCAATCTGGAAAGATGGACAGAATCTGTTTGCCGGGGATAAATACGGCGGCCTCTCCCAAATGGCTCTTTGGTACATTGGCGGGATTATCAAGCATGCAAAAGCTCTCTGCGCTTTCACCAACCCGACCACCAACTCCTACAAGCGACTGGTCCCGGGCTTTGAAGCGCCGGTTAACATGGCATACTCTGCCCGGAATCGCTCAGCGTCTCTGCGAATTCCGATGTTTTCGAATAACCCCAAATCCAAGCGGGTCGAATACCGTACACCCGACCCTTCCTGCAACGGGTACCTTGCCTTTGCTGCCATGTTAATGGCTGGTCTGGACGGCATCGAAAACAAGATTGATCCCGGCCAACCGCTTGATAAGGATATTTACGGATTGTCACCTGAAGAGTTGAAAGATATTCCATCCGCACCGGGTACTCTTGAAGAAGCTCTGAAATGCCTCAACGATGACTATGAATTCCTTCTGAAAGGTGATGTCTTTACTCCTGATGTCATCGAAAAGTGGATCGAGTACAAGACCGAAGCCGAAGTAAATCCTGTTCGCATGCGTCCAGTACCCCTTGAGTTTGAACTGTACTACGACATTTAATTAAAATTTCAGTTACAGACTGCAGCCAAAAAAGGCGGGATCGCTCCCGCCTTTTTTGCGCATCTAACTTCCTGAAAATATTAATAAGCCTCTCTAACTAGCTAAACTGCTAATGTTTTTGCTAATGTGAGGAGGCGAAAAATGGATTGTGTACACCCCTCACCCGTAGTTGCAGTCCCTCGAACAGCCTCAGACCACATCCGAACAGCAGTTTAACCGATAACGTAAAATATTTTTCGCTTTTTTAAAAAGAGTCACGGCAGTGCCTCGAATCAGTTAGAATTTAGTCGCTAAACACAAATTCAACCTGAAAGGAGAACACTGCCGTGGATGATCGTGTAACCCCATGGTTATTAAAATGGGTATTTTTGCCTCTTTTTGGAGGTGCCCTTTTGATAGCTTTTGGCGGTGTTTAAATCAACCAATGGAAATGCAGTAGAGAGGCGAAAAGACAAGGATACCTACAAGGTAATTACATTCCACCAAACAGAGTAGGTGTCGGTGAAGCGTGTATTTGCGAGAAGAAGGAGAAACCTGACGGAACGATAGGTTCATCAACGAGATTTGTCATTGATCTTGAGCACAGGAAATTATCCTGGTGAACAAACCTCTATGCAGCCATCAAAAGTGGCTGTACTTGTTGCACCCTCTGTACCATCGCTTTTTGAGCGGTCTTGAGGTCATAGCTGGTTTGCAAGTTCATCCAGTAGGTAGGTGTCTGACCGAATACTTTGCCGAAAAGAACAGCCAGCTCTGCCGTAACAGGCCTTGAACCTTTGATAACATGAGATATTCGCATTGGTGAAACGCCAATTGCATGAGCAAAAGCGTTCTGCGACATGCCAAGCTCATCAAGAATTTCCTTCAGGAAGACCCCTGGATGTATGGGGGGAAGTCCGTTTTTGATAGCCATAAAGTTTCTCCTAATGGTAATCGGTGATTTCGACGTCAGTTGCTTCACCGTTGGCAAACCGAAAGCATATTCGCCACTGGTCATTAATCCTGATACTCCACTGTCCCGCTCTATCACCGGAAAGAGTTTCCAGGCGGTTTGACGGAGGTATCAGCAAATCCGTTACCTCGCATACATTGTCTAGTTGCGTCAAACGCAAGATCGAACGAGTGATGATTTCTGGAGGAAGTTTTTTGGACTTCCCCGTCGTAAAGAGTTTTTCAGTTTCTTTGTTCGCGAATGACGAAATCATGAACACAATATAAACAATTTGTTTACACAGGTCAAGTCCTAAAGAAATAGAGTGTAATGAAGACCGGACTTCCAACTTGCGGCACGACCCGACCGCCCGAAGAACCGGTCGGTTGGGTCAGCCTCATGATCGTTAGGTTTACTGGATTACAAGTGAGGTTGTTTTGTACCTGATTATTATATTGATACTTATAGCTCTGGCAATCGTGATTGTATTAATTGGATGCCACAAGGAATTTGGCGACAATGTCTATGCATCTCAGTTTGTTTTCAAGATGACGAAGAAACTCAAAAGATAATCAACGATCTTAAGATTGGCCGTGAGCAGTTGAACAGGCTAACGTTGCGGTCAATAATTTTTATATAGTGGGATGTTCTCCTTTTGTCCTTATGAAAAACAGCTATGGGGGTACACTTTCATCATTATTATTTATATGTTGTTTCGTATAGTTGTCCTTATTTGCATAAATAGTTGATCGACTGCCAGCAGAAGTTTCCGCGCTTGTGATCTTGCAACCGAGTGATTTTTGGTCTTTAGAGGTCGCCAAATTTGTTTTTTTCCGACTAGCAGCCTTAAATCAACGGGAACTGATATAACAGCGCAATATACCTTACCCCTACGGCGTACACAATCCACTTTTCACCTCTCGACATTAGCAAAAACATTAGCAGTTTTGCTATGCTGAGAGAGTTATTACTATATTCAAGACCTTAGACAGGTATAAAGGCGGGAGCGATCCCGCCTTTCATGCGTTTTGGGTGGCGCTGTGCAATTGACTTTACTGGCCTACTCTGTTAGAAGAAGTGCAGATTTATTCGATTTTAAAGGACTCCTGATGGATAGTTTCTTCCTTAAGCTTTCAGTAATGCTTGTACCCGGTATGCTGGCAATTGTGTGCCACGAAGTATCTCATGGCTATGTCGCTTCACGTTTTGGTGATCCGACAGCCAAGATGATGGGCCGTCTGACACTTAACCCTATTAAACATATTGATATCATTGGTACCTTGATGATTTTCTTTATCGGAATTGGTTGGGCCAAACCAGTGCCGGTTGTTTTTGGAAATCTCCGTAATCCCAAACGCGACATGATTTGGGTGGCAGCCGCCGGACCAATTACTAATATTGTCCTGGCGACGGTCTCGGCGTTGCTGCTTCGAGGCCTGATGGTATTTGATACTCCGTCTGCTCCCGGTTCGCCGCTTGCCATGCTGGTGCAACCGGTAATTCTGATGCTGGCTTTTTCGGTGTATATTAATCTTCTCTTGGCTATCTTCAACATGATACCGGTGCCACCTCTTGACGGGGGGCGCGTGTTGGTAGGATTGCTGCCGTACAGGCAGGCCGCGGCGTGGTCCCGCATTGAACCGTACGGGATGATAATTATTATCGTGCTGGTGTTTTTTACCGACATATTTTCGTACGTTATTTCTCCGGTTCTTGAAATTGGCGTACATCTGCTGGCCGGTCCGCAAAGTGCCCTTGTCCTTGGCGTTACCAGAATGATGATGCATTAAATCTCCTACTGTCCGGAGGGGTACCGATGAACGATCCCAGAATTAGTCAATTTGCCGAGATACTGGTGGATTATTCTACCAGGGTGAAGAGGGGTGACGTTGTTCTTATTAATGCCGCCGGCATGGAAGCACTGCCGCTGGTTAAGGAACTGTATGTACTCTGCCTTAAGCGGGGTGCCAAGTATGTAGAATACAACTTTTCAGTTCCGGAAATTGATCGTTTCTTCTACAATACTGCTTCTAAGCAGCAGCTTGATTATTTCCCGCAACATAAACTGGATTTCTATAAAAGTGTGACGGTCTATATTGGCATTTCAGCCGGTAATAATTCAATGGTCATGGCTAATGCGCGCCAGGATGCGGTGGTTTCATATTCAAAGCTTACCAGGCCCTTGGTCGACCAGCGGGTCAAGCACACCCGCTGGTGCGTGACCCGTTATCCAACTCATGCCGCAGCCCAGGAAGCTTGCATGAGCCTTGATGAATATGAGGATTACCTCTTCTCGGCTTGCTGTATCGACTGGAAAGCTGAATCAAAAAAGCAGGAGAAACTCAAGAGGCTGGTCGACCGAACAAAAATGGTTCGGATTGTGGCTCCTGATACGGACCTCCGTTTCAGTATTGATGGTTTGCCCGGCATCAAGTGCGATGGCCGCCTTAATATGCCGGACGGTGAAGTGTTTACCGCCCCGGTTAAATACTCTGTTCAAGGGCATATCCGCTATAACTGCCCGAGTATTTACCAGGGGAGGGAATATAATGGCGTCCGCTTCGAATTTGCTGACGGCAAAATCATCAAGGCCACTGCTGAAGGTGATATGGATGCCGCCCTTAACAAAATTCTGGATGCCGATGAAGGAGCCCGCTATATCGGAGAATTCGCGATTGGTGTCAATCCGGGGATCCGCCGGCCAATGCGTAATATTCTTTTTGATGAAAAGATATTTGGATCAATTCACTTCACTCCCGGACAGGCATACGATGAGTGTGATAATGGCAACCGGTCCTCAGTACACTGGGACCTGGTGCGGATCCTTGCCGATGGTGAAATCTGGTTCGATGACGTCCTGATCCAGAAGAATGGTCGCTTTACCCACAAAGAGCTGCTGGAGCTCAATCCTGCCTGAAGTGAGTACTGAAATTATGACACAGAATCCCGTAATTGAATTTATACATGATGATTTCGAATTTGAAACAATAGACGAGGAGTTGCTGGTTGACGGTCGCTGCCAACAAATTCTGAAGCAATTCTATCTGTTTCTTCAACAGCAGGGTATGGCGGCTGAACAGGCTTCCGAACTGGCCTTCAGTGCCGATCTCTATCTGCGGGATTACCTGATTGATTTTGGTCGTCAAAATATTGTCCGCCCCCAGCCGGGGATTATCACTAAATTTGCCGGTTCCTGGTTTATCACTCATACCCTGGATCCGGAGTTTGCTGTTTTGGAACGCCACCTGACGGCACTTTCTGAATTGTATCGGTTTATGCACCGCCAGCATCTGATTTCTGTTGATGAACTCTCATATTTACTTGACGAGGCCGGGCAGCTTGATTTTTACCGCCAGCGGATCGATTCATTTCTGAATCTTACCGGAGATGGGTTTGTGGCGTGGGATGCAATATGCAAGGCAGCATTGTGACAACTGATACGGAGTGATAATTATGGCGCAAATGAGTACAAAGCAGATGGTCATCACGATCTACAATCAGAATTACCTGAGAAATGATTGGTGTTTTGATTTCGATGGCCAACAGTTTCAGAACTTTCTGACTGACCTGATGGGAGATATGGAACGGTTGGGGGTGATTTTGTCTGTTGTGCGCAACCGGGACGCAGTTATCACTATTAACAGTTACGCCGATCTGTTGAATGTGGTTAAAATATCTTCTCTGCAAGATGGTCATAGCAATCAGTGTGTGGGGCATGTTATTGGGAAAAGCCAGGGGCTGAATATTATGGAAGATATCGGTACAGCTGTCAGACGAGTTGCCTTTGCTCCTGAAACGATTGCCCCGTCCAGTGAATTCAGAAAAGTTTGCCATAACTGCGGTTGCGGATGTTAGCACGCTGAACTACACAGTAGTTTCTGACGGGAAACACAGAGTATTTTGATAACGTATTGTCTGGGAATATTAAGGCCGGAATGCAAATGGATAGTAAGTTTGATAAGCTTGACGTGCTGCTTGATAAAATTGAAGCATTGGTCGATCGCTTGGCGCCTGTTGACGAGCAACCTGTCAGCTTAAGCGACAATCTCGCCTTTCGATGGGAAAAAACAGGAAATACCGGCCGACTGATTGCGGTGACTCATCCGCATCTGTTTGACCTTGGTGAACTGGTTGGTATTGATAATATCCGGGATGAGGTTGTCCGCAATACAAGGCAGTTTGTGGAGTTACTTCCTGCCAATAATGTCCTGCTCTGGGGAGAACGTGGCTGCGGCAAATCCTCACTGGTCAAAGGGATGTTGAAACTGTTTGCACACCGTGGATTGCGGATCGTGGAACTGAAACGCTGGGATATCATGGCCCTGCCGCAGATTATCGGGCTGTTGCGTGATGTCCCGCTTCGTTTTATTCTTTTCTGTGACGATCTTTCTTTTGACGAAGGAGAGGGGGATTTCAGGGCGTTAAAAACATTGCTGGATGGAGATATTGAAGAGCGACCGTCAAATATTCTGATATACGCGACTTCCAATCGTCGGCATCTCATGCCGGAACGGATGTCTGCTAATGGCTCTGATTCTGAAATACACCCGGAGGAGGCAGTTGGGGAGAAGCTGGCTTTGTCTGATCGGTTTGGCATTTCCCTTGGATTTTATGAATTTGACCAAGACGAGTATCTGGCTGTAGTACGTGCGTATGCCGCTTCGAGAAATATTTCCCTTTCGGACGAAAAATTATGCGACAAAGCTCTGAAATGGGCCGGGCTCGTTGCCCGCAGGAGCGGCCGTTCCGCACGGCAGTTTATTGATGACCTGGAAGGGCGCCTGCTGCTGGAAAGCCAGACATGCAATGGTATTCAGAGCGAAGTACACTGTGATTGTTACCCCCCTGTATTGTCATAAGGAGATCCGCAATGTCATCAGCAACTATTCCGGAAACCGTTAGAAGGTTACTTGCTTCACAACCGATTGAATTGCCGATCTTTCATCCTGTCGCCTTAAAACTTCAGAGGATGCTTTCCAACTATGATTTTACGGTCGATGAAGTTTCACAGGTTGCAAACGAGGATATGTCGCTGGCCAGCCAGATGCTTAAAATTGCCAACTCTCCTATGTACATGGGGCGCTCCAAGGTTGCAACAATCAAAGAAGCGGTAATCAGGCTCGGAGCACAGCAGGTTATCAATCTGGTGATTGCGGCTTCTCAGGCATCAGCCCACGCGTCGAACAATCCGGCACTTGACCACTACATGAAAGAACTCTGGCTGCACAGCCAGGGATGCGCGCTTGGGGCTCGCTGGCTGGCCCATTCCTGCGGTATGCGTGGGGTGGCCGACGAAACCTATCTGGCAGCGCTTCTGCATGATGTCGGCAAGCTCTACCTGCTGAAATCAATTGAGAAGCTGGTGACGGCAGGAGTGATTAATTCACTGTTCGACGATGAGCTGATTATGGAAATCTTTGATGCAATGCATGTGGAACAGGGATACCGCATGATGCAACATTGGAATTTCCCGGCGATGTACTGTGACGTAATCCGTGACCATCACGCCGAAGAATGGGATACGGTCAACAAGATGCTGGCAATCGTGCGGTTTGTGAACATGTCCTGTCATCGGATCGGGCTTGGCCTGATACATGAGCCGGATCTTGTTTTGATAAACACGCAAGAAGCGGAAATACTTGATATAACCGATACGCAGATTGTTGAACTTGAGGCATTGTTGGAGGACTCCCGGGACGCTGCGCTGGAGGGGTGATGTATGCAAGCTCTCCGGATACTCTGTTGCCCGGTATGGAAATGCGTTCTACTCTATGGGAGCCGGTTCGCAGAGGTTTTCCGCACAGTTGGCCTCACCGCCGCAGGTGAAACAGTAAAATTTAGGATCACTGTTTACCTTGGCTATTTCATCATACAACCCGTTGCTTCTCAACATACAAAGATGGCCGTGGTGATCAGCTCCGCAACGGCATGTGGGCTTGCCAGTCATAATGATTCTCCTTGAGAATGATCTCTGATTGTTGAAACTGCCGATACAATACCAGAACAGTTTAAAAAAGAAAATAGTCCGGACGCTGACAAAACTTCCTGTTCTTGGAAAAACGCTTCGTGTGGTAATAAAATTATTTTCTGCTTAAATACCTCAGGAAAATTTTACAATTTATTAAAAGGACATTAATACTGTGATATTTAAACCTGCAGCACTTCTTGTTACCGGTGGAGCCGGCTTTATCGGGTCCAATTTCATTCACTCTTTTATGGCCAATAACCACCAGTGCACGGTTACCAATCTGGATTGTCTGACGTATGCCGGCAACCTGAAAAACCTCACAGCACTTGAAGGCAATCCGAATTATCGCTTTGTTAAAGGGGATATTGGTGATGCCTCTCTGGTGGCCCGCGTGCTGGCCGATCAAAAAATTGATGCAGTTGTGCATTTTGCCGCCGAGTCCCATGTCGATCGGTCTATTACCGGCCCGGAAATTTTTGTTCGCACAAACGTGCTTGGCTCGCAGATTTTACTGGAAGAAAGCCGCAAACATTGGCAGTCAGGTGCCGTCGCTGATTTTCGTTTTTTTCAGATCTCGACTGACGAGGTCTATGGCAGCCTGGGAAACACCGGCTACTTTACCGAAGGAACGCCGCTGGCCCCGAATTCTCCCTATTCGGCAAGTAAGGCCGGAGCTGACCTGTTGGTGCGCGCCTACCATGAAACATTCGGCATGCCGACATTGAATAGCCGATGCTCAAACAACTATGGTCCGTACCATTTCCCGGAAAAGTTGATCCCGCTTCTGATCCATAATATCATCAATAAAAAACCGCTGCCGGTTTACGGTGATGGATTGAATATCCGTGACTGGTTGCATGTACGCGATCATGCCGTGGCTATTGAGACTGTTCTAAAAAAGGCGGCGCCCGGTTCTGTCTATAATATCGGCGGTAACAACGAATGGAAAAATATCGACATCGTCAATCTGGTCTGCGATCTGCTGGACGAACGTCTTGGCCGCGCGTGTGGAGAGAACCGCGCGTTGATATCTTTCGTCAAGGATCGCCCCGGCCATGACCGCCGCTATGCAATAGACGCCGCGCGAATCAAAGCTGACCTCGGCTGGAACCCTGCCTATACCTTTGAACAGGGGATCGCCGAGACGGTTGACTGGTATCTTGCCAATCAGGAATGGGTGGCTGAGGTAACTTCCGGTGCGTACCGCGAATACGTTGCGGCTCAGTATGGCGGAGGTGTCTTATGATTCTGGTTGTGGGGGCAAACGGCATGTTGGGGCGTGACCTGATTGCGCTTCTGGGCGACAGAGGCCACGGCATCGATATTGAAGATATTGATATTACATCCCCTGAATCGGTGATGACGGTTATCGGAGAGCTGAAACCGGAGGTCGTGATTAATTGCGCTGCCTATACCGATGTCGACGGCTGTGAAAGCAATACTGAAACGGCAATGGCGGTCAATGGTGAAGGGGTGGCATATTTGGCAATGGCCTGTCGGGACATCGGGGCTCTGCTGGTGCAGGTCAGCACCGATTATATTTTTGATGGCGGCAAAGGAACTCCGTATGTTGAGGATGATGCCCCATGCCCGCTGAGCGTCTACGGTGAATCAAAGCTGGCAGGGGAAATGAATGCCTCATTCTCCCCGGAGCATTTGGTTGTGCGGACACAGTGGCTGTATGGTCTGCATGGCAAGAATTTTGTAGAAACCATGCTGCGTCTGGGAGCTGAAAAAGACGAGCTGACCGTGGTTGATGATCAGATAGGTTCACCAACCTGGACGGTGGATCTGTCCCGGTCAATTATTGCGTTGATCGATAACGGCTGCCGAGGAGTCTATCACGCAGCCAACTCTGAATACTGTTCGTGGAATGGTTTTGCTCAAGCTATCTTTGAAGAAGCCGGCTTGAACGTCACGGTCAAGCCGATGACAACATTGGAGCTGAATCGTCCCGCCCGCCGGCCGCTCTACTCGACTCTGGAGTGCAGTAAGCTGGCCGCCGACACCGGTTTCAGGCCGCAGGCATGGCGCACCGCCCTGCGGGAATATTTAAAACTTCGCGCCTCAAATTCGTACTGAAAGGATCACTAATGGAACGTGGCGAACGCCCGTGGGGAACCTATACCGTTCTCGATGAAAACACGAACTACAAAATAAAGCGAATCGAAGTCCAACCCGGCCAACGCCTGTCGCTACAGAAGCATCACCATCGGAGCGAGCACTGGATCGTAGTGTCCGGCACGGCCCTTGTTACCTGTGGTGACAGCCAGCAGACTATTAACGTTAATGAGTCTACCTTTATACCGATCGGCCAGAACCACCGCCTTGAAAATCCGGGCAAGATACCGCTTGTGATTATCGAGGTCCAGAGTGGAGAGTATCTGGGTGAAGACGATATCGTCCGTTTTAATGATGATTACAATCGCTGTGAAAATCAAAACCCTGACAAAAAGGATACGTGCGTCGACGAGATCATTTTCTGCGCAAAAACTGCTGAAAATGATATTTAATGTCCCCATGTCGTATCGCACCGGTTCTTTACTGCGTATAGTGCTGGTTCTTTGTTCCTCCTGCCTGCTGTTGTTTTCTGCGGGATGTGCTGCCACCTCTACGACAATCGTTGATGAGGAAGTCGTTACCAATCCTAAGCCGATGTACAACTATACATCGCTCATAATTCGGGATCTTGAGCTAAAGCGTGAATTATATTCCGATTCTCCCGCTTCCGAAATGAGCCAGCACGATTTACGCTATGCAAAGCTCCCCGGAGAGTTGTCCGAGCATATCGAACGTTATGTAAGGTCTCATAACATCTATAAAAATATTTCCCGTGACGGGAAACCGGATGCTTCGACATTGCTGCTTACCGGCAAATTCAAGCGTCTTGGACGTTTTAAAATATCGGTTATTGTCAGTTTGCGCGATGGCGGCAGCGGTCAAGAGGTGGCCTACTTTCGTGAAACACTGTGGGATGTTCTTGATACCACCGAATCGATCAGTCAGCTTGGCCGCGAAATAGCCGATTTTATCGACCGGATTCAGTATAAATAATAAGGAGCGGCACCTATGTACATCGTCATTCTGGCCGGAGGGTCGGGAACCAGGTTCTGGCCGCTTTCGCGGGCTGCCCGCCCAAAACAGCTGATTTCGATCACCGGTGATCGAAGTATGCTGCAGAGAACGGTTGAGCGAATATTGCCCCTTGGCCCGAAGCGGATACTGATTATAACCAACCATCTCCAGGCGGATGAAACCGAACGCCAGATGCAGCGGTATGACTCGGTACCGATTGACGTTATCGCTGAACCTGCCGCTCGCAATACCGCTCCGGCTATCGGCCTGGCCGCTGCGTGCATTGCCGCCATAGACCCTTCCGGAGTTATGGTGGTTCTTCCTGCCGATCATTTTATAAGAAACGAACAGAAATTGCGCGATACTCTGGTTTTTGCGGGACAATCCGCTCGTAACGGTTTTCTGGTAACGCTTGGTATTTTACCGTCACGTCCCGAGACCGGATACGGTTATATAGAAGCCGGGCTGGATTCACCCAGTGAGTGCAATGAAATGGTGCATGAACAGGGGCCGTTTCCGGTCAGGCGCTTTGTAGAAAAACCGCCGCTGGCAGAGGCTGTGCGCTATCTGCATGATGGAAACTATTTCTGGAACAGTGGCATGTTTATCTGGCGGGCTGATGCAATTCTCGAGGAAATGGGAGCATTTATGCCGGCCCTGCACCAAAAGCTCATGCAGTTCATGGCAATCAGCGCTCCGGAAGAAGATGCACGGCTGAAGGAGCGGATTGCGGCGCTGTACCAGGATATCGAGGGTGTTTCGATTGATTATGGCGTTATGGAAAAATCTTCCAAGGTTCAGATGGTGCCGGTTGAGATGGGGTGGAGTGATGTCGGCAGTTGGAGCGCTTTACCGGAAGTGGTGGAGCCTGATAGTAGCGGGACTGTTTGTGTCAATGCTGCCGGGCATGTTGCCATAGATTCTTCTGGCTGCCTCATCTATGCCGATCAGAGATTGGTTGCTACGGTTGGCGTTCACAACATTGTTGTCGTATCCACGCCGGATGCCATTTTGGTGTGTGACCGCGACAGGTGCCAGGATGTAAAAAAAGTGGTCGAACAATTGGGAGCCGCCGGACTGACGACATATCTATAGTGCTGTAGCCTCGGGCGAACAGTTTTTTTTGAGTCCATTGTCAACCGGATTTTCTAAATCGGTTGACCATCGAGAAGGCCGATTATGCAACGAACCATACAGAACGAACTTGGTGAAATCAAAAAACAGGGACTACTGAGAAGCACCAGAGTGATCAGCGGTCGACAAGCGGCACGCGTTATGTGCAATGGCCTCGATGTATTGCTGCTCTGTTCCAATAATTATCTGGGATTGGCCGATCATCCTGCCTTGTCCGCCGCATCAATAGCGGCTATCCAGCGATATGGCACATCGAGCGGCGCTTCCCGGCTGGTGTCAGGGACTATGGAACTGCACGAAGAGCTGGAGCGTGCTGTTGCCTCCTTTAAAAAGTCTGAAGCGGCACTTGTCTTCAACAGCGGGCATGCCGCAAATACCGGCATCATTCCGGCCCTGGTCGGCCGGGGTGATGTTGTTTTTTCTGATCGACTGAACCACGCCAGTATCGTTGACGGAATAATTCTCTCCGGAGCCCGTTTGGTGCGCTATCCCCACAATGATTATCGCGCGCTGTCTCACCTGATGGAAAAACATGCCAAGGGGCGCAGTTTGATCGTCAGTGATGGTGTGTTCAGTATGGATGGTGATATTGCACCGCTTGCCGAGCTGGCAGAGATCAAGCAAAGGTATGGAGCGCTCCTCATGGTCGATGATGCCCACGGTAGCGGTGTACTGGGGGAGCGGGGGCGTGGGAGCGCCGACCTGTGTGGTGTCGGAAATGACGTGGATATTCAGATGGGAACGTTTGGCAAGGCGCTGGGGAGTTTTGGTGCATACGCTGCCGTATCTGCCGAATTGCGCGACCTGTTGATCAATCGTGCTCGCAGTTTCATATTTTCAACTGCCTTGCCTCCTTCAGTATTGGCGGCCTCGCTGGCGGCTGTCGAACTTGTACAGACACCGGAGGGAGATACGCTGAGAGAACAACTGGATGCCAATACCCGCTTTTTCAGGGACAGTCTCGCGGATGCCGGGTTTAAACTACCTGAAGGTTCAACCCAGATTGTGCCGATAGTCATAGGTTCGGCAGTTACCACAATGCAGTTTTCGGAAGCTCTCCTGGCTGAAGGGCTCTTTGCTCAAGGAATACGTCCTCCAACGGTGCCAGCCGGCACCAGTCGTCTTCGCTTTACCCTGATGGCTACTCATACTCATGCTGATGTGGCTGCCGCCGTTGAGCGTATCTGTCATGTCGGTCGGCGTCTTGGGGTGGTGTGATGCCGTGGTACGAGAATCGCAGTGGGGAGTCTTTATGGTATGAAGATGGCGGGACAGGATGTCCGGTTGTACTGGTACACGGCTGGTGCATGTCTTCAGCTGTCTGGAAGTATCAGTTCGATTGTCTCTCGTCATCAGTGCGGCTTCTGGCGCCAGATCTTCGTGGTCATGGTCGCTCCCGTGGGATATCCGGCAACCTGAATTTTGATGGTTTTGCCACGGATCTTGCCGATTTATTCGAGTGCTTGAATCTATCGGAGGTGGTTCTGCTTGGGTGGTCGATGGGTGCGCAGATTGCGTTGCAATCATATGCCCAGCTCTCGGGGAGGCTTGTCGGCATGGTGCTGGCCTCGGCAACTCCCTGTTTTACCGCTGTGGAAGATTTTCCCTACGGTCTCGCCGGGAAAGAAGCAGCTGGCATGCGTCTCAAAGTAGAGCGAAACACGCAACGTGCATTGGATGGTTTTTTTACTCGCCTGTTTACTGAGGAAGAGCTGGCAGAGAATGCTGCAGCTTCTGAAATCAGGCAGATGCTATTGTCAATTCCCCTCCCCGAAACCGCTGCCGTGCTTGAAGCACTTGACGCTCTTGCCCGGGCAGATATGCGTCCGTTGCTGGCTTCGATAGCCATTCCGACTCTGATTATGAACGGCGGACAGGATCTGGTCTGTCTGCCTCAGGCATCAAATTATCTGAAAGAACACATTCCAGGCGCTGAACAGGTTGTTTTCTCCCGGTGTGGACATGCACCGTTCTTGACGCAGAGCCATCAATTCAATGCCGAGCTTATTCGTTTTACAAGGAGCGTCTGTGGACAAAATGCCTGAAACCAGCAAGATTGCTGCCGCATTTCATCAAAAAGCGGTCGAGTATGACCAGCACGTTCTTGTACAGAAACGGATTGTGGAGCTTCTTGCCAGATCAGTGGACTCACAGCAGATCCAAGCGTATGAGCGAATTCTTGATGTTGGGACGGGTACAGGAGCTTTGCTTGAAAAGCTCCATTCTCTTTATCCGGCAGCACGCCTGACGGGGGTGGATATTGCGCTGAATATGTGTCTGCAGACAATGCAGAAACTGGGAACGATCTGCCAGGCGGTTAACGGCGATGCCGAGCATCTTCCATTCAGAACCGGAGTATTCGATCTGGTTGTTTCGGCGTCAGCATTGCAGTGGGTGGGCGATTTGTCTGCAGCGCTGCATGAGATATGCAGAGTCGTGCGGCCGGGAGGCGGAATCAGCCTGGCTTTTTTTTGTGAAGGCTCATTGTACGAGCTGCAGGACTGTTTTCGGGAAGCGGCCAGCCGGAGCAGCTCTGACAGCGGCCAGAGAATATCCCGCCTGCACCGTTTCCGGGGTGTTGACGATGTGAAGTCAATGTTGAACGGAATGGATTTTGAACGATGTGCGGTCAGTGTTGGAACTGAGGTTGACTGGTATGACGATCTGAATTCACTCCTGCGGTCAATCAAAAATATCGGAGCCGGAACAGCATCCGGCGGGCCTGGAAGACACTTTGGTCTGGGCTGGAGGGGAATATTGAATGAAACGTCCCGGTTGTACCGGGAGCGGTATGAAGAAAATGGCAGAATTCCGGCTACGTATAAGGTGTTATATATTTCTGCTCGAACCTCGTTACAATCACATGGTTGATTGTAACGCATGAATCCTGCTTGAATTTACAGTGAATTTATTATTTTTTTAGCAAAATCATTAATGACGCTGTAATGTACTTCAACGCCTTCCCGCTTCCCATCAATTATTCCCTTGTTTTTAAGCAGTGCCAGATGTTGCGAAACTGTTGCCTGCGGAAGTCCAAGGCATTCCCAGATATGTTTGACATTGCATTCATGGGTACAGAGCCCGGCAATAATCTTCAACCGGATCGGATGCCCAAGCACCTTTAACACTTCTGCTTCTGTTGAAAAATTTTTTTCTTTGTCAAAGGCCATTGAGTGAGCTCCCATTCGTAAGATAAAAGGTATTGCGGTGTTTTCAGGTGAAAAAACCTTCTTAAATGAAGGTATCACTGTATTAGGACTAAATTTCTGATTATCATATATATGGAATCTGCGCTCGTCAATCTAAAACTGGAGTTTATACGTTAATAGGTTGATCCGGGCTCATTATCCGTACAACTGCTTGCTGAGATGGCAGGCGGCGGTATGGCCGTTCGCATATTCTTCCATCCGCGGGACCTCAGAGCTGCATCGATCAACCGCGTGACGGCACCGCGGATGAAATCTGCACCCTGGCGGAATTGACAGGGCAGATGGCAGGTCATCGTGGAGCAATTCACTTTTGGTGGTGGATGACGCGTGAAAGCCGGGAATTGCTGCAATGAGAGCTTCGGTATATGGATGTCGGCAGCGATCGAATAGTTTTGCAGCGGGTCCACACTCAACAATCGCCCCAAGATACATGATGATAATTCGGTCGCAGATGTGGCGTAATACCAGCATATTGTGGGAAACAATCATCATGGACAACGAAAATTCACGCTTCATCTGCAGCAGGATATTGATTATCTGAGCTTGAATTGAAATATCGAGAGATGAAACCGGTTCATCGGCGATCAAAATTTCTGGAGAAGCCGCCAGGGCTCGCGCGATACCGATGCGCTGGCGCTGCCCTCCTGAAAATTCATCGGGAAAGCGATTGACTGCATCGCCATGCAAACCGACCGCCGCCATGATACGTTCGAGTTCAGTGCGTTGCCGAGGTGCTGACAGGCCTGCGATCTTGAGTGGTTCAGAAATGCTGTCCCCAATGCGCATACGGGGGTTGAGGGATGAAAATGGATCCTGAAAAATCATCTGGGTTTTACGCCGGAAAACGGTCTTGTCGTCCAATCCAAGAAGTGACAGTTGTGTGCCCTTGTAGAACACATTCCCTCTGTTGGGTGTCAGAAGTCCAGCCATGACCTTTGCCAAGGTTGACTTGCCGCAGCCGGACTCGCCGGCAATTCCGAGTGTTTCTCCCGCTGCAAGTCGTAATGAAACATTATCCAGTGCCGTCAAGAGTCTAGAGGAACGACGCTGTCCGGAAACTCTGAATGTTTTATATAATTCGCTTCCGCTGAGAAGAGGGGGCAGGTTCATAAGTTTTTCCAGCACCGTACTAAATGTGACGGAGCAATTTCGAGCAGTTCTTGAGATTCCGTGTGGCATTGCGCCGTTGCAAACGGGCACCGTTCCGCAAAACTGCAGCCATCGGCAGACGCACTCCGGTTGTTCAATTGATCCGTCAGGGTCGGCAGTGGCCTGCCCGGCTCTGCATACTGAGGTAAAGAAGCCAGAAGCGCCTTTGTATACGGATGCCGTGGGGACTCCAAGAGAAGGCCTGTTGGAGCTGACTCAACAATCTGACCGGCATACATGACCGCAGTTTGGTCGGCGCGTTCGGCAACGATTCCCAAATCATGCGTAATAAGGAGAATTGACAATCCGCTGGATTTTTTCAGAGCATCAAGAAGTTCCAGTATCTGAGCTTGGATGGTGACATCCAATGCTGTTGTCGGCTCATCAGCTATAAGTAACGAGGGCTGGCATGCCAGCGCCATGGCAATCATGACCCGCTGGCGCATCCCGCCGCTCAATTGATGAGGGTAATCACGCATCCTCTCTCTGGCGGATGGAATACCGACATGTGCCAGCAACTCGACTCCACGCTCAAGAGCATCATGGCGGGACAGGCCCATATGAAGCATCAGTGGCTCACAGAGTTGGTCAGAAATTCGTAAGACCGGGTTCAACGAGGTCATCGGTTCCTGAAAAACCATTGAAAGCCGCCGTCCTCTGATGTCACGCAAAGCATCTTCCGGGAGCAACAGCAGATCTTTCCCCTCAAAAACAATTTCCCCTGAACTGATAAACCCTGGCTGCGGAATAAGCCGCATAATCGAGAGGGCCGTCATGGTCTTTCCCGACCCGGATTCACCGACTAATGCCAGTACAGAGCCGGGTGCCAGAGAAAGAGAAATCCCCCGGACGGCATGAAAAATGCCTTGTTCTGTCGGAAAGGAGACCTGCAGGTTATGCAATGAAAGCAATTTTGTCACAGGAGGGAACTCGGTGATAAAAGGTTCATACCGGAGATATGAAGCGGGCTGCTTGTCAATCTGATATTTGTTGAACTGTTAATCAATGGAAATACCTTCTTTTCATTTTTCTCAGCAAAAATATACAAAACCAAAATATATAGATGGCCGATTCATGGCAGCTAATAGATACAGTATATCCACCATATTGTGCAATAGCGATCTTTGGTCACTATACGCAGGAAGAATGGATAATCAAAAAAATTGACACGATACGGCATAATATGTTTCTATCGTCAGGTTTTGCAGACATCATATCGTATCCATATACTTATCCTCTTCACACTGGCAACAGTCGTTTTGTTGTGGCCGGGAGTGAGCAGGGTAAATGCTGCTGTTCTGGATGAAACCATCCGGATTGCAATTGTGAAGTCAGCTTCCGAAGTAACGGTAGCCGGTGACGGGCTACTTGTGACGAATGAGAGAGGCGATGCGCTTCTTATGTCGTTTCCGGCTACAGTAAAGCCGGTACAGGGTGGTCTGCTGGTCGAAGGTAAACTGTTTCAGCGCCTGTTGTTCTCTGCCTCTTCCGCGGTGTATGTGAACAATAAACCGTATCGGGGGCTTGCGGAGCTGTCAGTGGCAGACAAGGGAATTCTGGTGGTAAACCAGTTGCCGCTTGAGGAATATCTGGTTGGACTTATTAATTGCGAAATATCTTCCGCGTGGCCGATTGAAGCGGTAAAAGCCCAGGCCATTATTGCCAGAACGTATGCCATGAATAGAAAAATGGCCCGCAAGGACTCCCCATATCATTTGGAGTCATCAGTTGTTGATCAGGTGTACGGGGGGTGTCTGCTTGAAGACAGCCGTGCCCGTCGCGCCGTTCTCGAGACAGAAGGAGAGGTGCTGACATTCGGTGGCAGTATCATACAGGCGTTTTATCACTCCAGTTGCGGCGGACGAACCGAATCTTCCGAAGATGTCTGGGGAGCGTCGTTGCCATATCTAAAAGGCGTTGAATGCCAGTATTGCCTGACTTCACCGATGGCCACTGCGTGGGAATACAAACTTTCGTTAAAAGAGCTTGAGGCTCGGCTACAGGCTGCCGGACACAACGTATCGGGCCTGTATGATATAAAACCGGGGGGGCTTAATGCACGGGGCCGTTTGAAACAGGTTGTCCTGCTGACAGCGAGAGGCAGCAGTACGGTAAGCGGCGAACAGTTTCGTAAGGCGATTGGGTATGGTGCCATAAAGAGCACCAATTTTACCATAAAGAACTCAAAGAACGAAATCAGCTTTTCCGGAAGAGGAAATGGACACGGTGTCGGGCTCTGCCAATGGGGCGCCAAGCAGCGTGCACTCGCCGGTTTTTCCTGTGAAGAAATTCTTTCCTATTACTACCCTGGCACGGAGTTGAAAAAGCTCTCTGATATTAATGGAACCTGAACTAAGTGCTCGTTAAGGATTTTACCTATAATCTGCCTCAGGAGCTGATTGCCAGGCACCCGCCTGAAAAGCGGGGCGAGTCGCGTTTAATGCTGCTTGACCGTTCTGCTGGATGTGTCACTGAAGATATATTTAAAAAACTTCAGGTCTATCTGCGGCCGGGTGATCTCCTTGTAATGAATGACACACGAGTCATTCCAGCCCGGTTGTTTGGGCGCAAGCCCACCGGTGGAAGGGTTGAAATATTTCTGCTGCGCCGCGTGACCGGCAGTGAAGAACGATGGGAATGTTTGCTCAGATCATCGAAAAATTTTCGGGAAGGGCAGAATATTCTTCTTGAGTCCGGCATGACTGCTGTTGTACTGTCACGCTGCGCTTCAGAAAACTGGCTGCTTGAATTTATCGGGGCTGAGCCGTTTGCCGTATGGCTGGAGCGTGAAGGCCACATCCCTTTGCCCCCTTATTTGCAACGTGATGACTGCTCCGGCGACCGCGAACGGTATCAAACTGTCGTCGCACGTGAACCCGGTGCGGTTGCAGCGCCGACCGCCGGACTTCACTTTACCCAAGAGTTGCTGGCACAGTTGGCATCGTACGGTGTTGAGACCGCCTTTCTTACGCTGCACACGGGTTTGGGCACCTTTCAGCCGGTACGTGTTGAACATGTTGAGGAACACCAGATACATACGGAACGTTTTGTTATTCCGCCTGATACCGCTTTGGCGGTCAACAGGACGAAAGCGGCGGGCGGCCGGGTCATTGCTGTTGGGACGACATCCGCCAGAACGCTGGAGTATTCAGCACAGCAATCGGGGTGCGTAGTTTCAGGCAGCGGAGAGGCTGATATATATATCTATCCCGGTTATTCTTTCAAAGTAATCGACGCCCTGATCACTAATTTTCATCTGCCGGAATCGACGCTTCTCATGCTGGTTTCTGCTCTTGCCGGGCGTGAATATGTGCTTGAAGCCTATCGTGAAGCGGTTTCACGTGGCTTCAGGTTTTACAGTTACGGCGATGCTATGTTTGTCTTTTGAGGGGACGTGTGCCAGAAACTTTTTCAGTTATTCATCGTGATACAACCAGCAAGGCACGTCTTGGTTCCCTGAAAACACCTCATGGTGGGATTGAAACACCGATATTTATGCCGGTGGGGACTAATGCTACTGTTAAGGCTATGACGCCGGAAGACCTGTCCGCGGTCAATGCACAAATTATCCTGGCGAACACGTATCATCTCTATTTGAGGCCGGGGCATCGCCTGGTCGAGCAGATGGGGGGGCTGCATCGCTTCATGAACTGGGACAAACCGATTCTGACCGACAGTGGCGGGTTCCAGGTTTTCAGTCTCGGAGAGTTACGTAAAATCAGTGAAGAAGGGGTCAAATTCCAGTCTCATCTGGATGGCTCCTATCACATGTTGACGCCGGAACTGGCAACCACCGTTCAGGAATCTCTGGGTGCCGATATCATCATGTGTTTTGATGAATGTCCTCCTGCCACTGCAGATTACGAATATGTAAGTCGCTCTCTTGAGTTGACGTCTCGGTGGGCGAAACGGTGCAAAGATGCTCATACCCGTGCCGATCAACAGCTCTTCGGAATTATTCAGGGCGGCATGCATTACGATTTGCGGGCCCGCAGTGTGAATGATATATGTTCGGTCGGTTTTGACGGTTATGCGCTGGGAGGCTTGTCGGTTGGCGAAGAAAAAGAACAGATGTACGGGGTAATGGAGTGTTGTTCCACCCTGTTGCCGCAGGATGCCCCGCGATACATAATGGGAATTGGGTCGCCCGAAGATCTCGTAGAGGCTGTCTGGCATGGGTATGACATGTTCGATTGTGTCATGCCAACAAGAAATGCCCGCAATGGCATGCTCTTTACGAGCCAGGGGCGGGTTAATATCAAGTCCAAAATCTACGAAGATGATGCGGGGCCACTGGATCCGGAGTGTAGCTGCAAGGTCTGTAAAAATTATTCACGGGCGTATCTGAGGCACTTGTATCGGTCGGGTGAAATTCTGGCGTCGCAGTTGAATACCTATCATAACCTGCACTTCTACCTTGACCTTATGCGCAGGGTCCGTGAGGCAATCGGGCATAATGGTTTTGACGAATTTCGCAGACAGTTTAAATCGAAGATGCTACAGAAGTAATAAACTAAAGGGAGGGTGATGACATGTTTGGATTGGCTTTTGCGATGGGAGGCGCTCCCGGGGGGGCAGCCGGTGGGGCTGGCGGCGGAATGGCGGCATTTCAGCAGGTAATTCCGCTGGTGTTCATGTTTGCGATATTTTATTTTTTACTCATTCGTCCGCAGCAAAAGAAGGCCAAAGAGCATAAAGCACTGCTTGAAGCGATGAAAAAAGGTGATAATGTCATAACTGCCGGTGGTGTTCATGGTAAAGTAACTGCGGTAGAGAACGACCTCGTGACGTTGGAAATTGCAAATAACGTCAATATTAAAATCACCAAGAGCTATATCGCAGCAATCAAGAAGGACTAGCTAACAATCCGGAAGGAAGGGAGAACAAGCCTTATGCCAAAAGGAACTGGCTGGCGTATAAGCCTGATATGTGTTTTTGTAGCACTTTCGTTTCTGTACCTGACTCCAACTCTGGTCGGAACGTTGCCGTCATGGTGGGGAACCTTTTTGCCAAAGGATAAGATTCACCTCGGACTGGATCTGCAGGGTGGCACGCATCTGGTAATGGAGGTCGAAACCCAGAAAGCGGTTGAAGGGTCTCTTGACCTTGTTGCTACAGATCTTGAAGATACGTTGAGCAGCAAAAATCTTCATTACAAACATATTGCCAGGGATGGGGAAGATAAGGTGTCGGTGGTTCTGTATGAAAAGGGGACTGCCGAAACCGTACAAAAACTGATTAAGGATAAATACCCCTCCTATGAACAGAGTCCGATATTTGATGAAGGCGGTTATGCCGCCTTTACGTTGCGGGTTAGCGAGAAGGATGCCCAGGAGCGCAAGGACAAAGCAGTTCAGCAGGCACTGGAGACTATCCGTAACAGGATTGACCAATTCGGTGTTTCGGAACCTACCATCCAGCGGGAAGGTATAAATAATATTGTTGTCCAGTTGCCCGGCATCAAAGATCCGCAGCGGGCGATTGATCTGATCGGTCGGACTGCACGGCTGGATTTTAAAATGGTGCGTGAGGATATTTCACCGACAGGAACGATTCCGGATGATGCTGAGGTACTGAAGGAAAAAAGTGTTGATCCTGTCACTGGTGCAGTCACGGAAATTCCGATTGTAGTGCAGAAAAAATCGATGATTACCGGTGATTTATTGACTGACGCTCAGGTAAGAATCGATTCACAGTTCAACCAACCATATGTGGCGATTGAATTCAATTCTTTAGGCGCCAAGCTGTTTGACCAGGTTACGGCTGCAAATGTCGGCAAACGTTTTGCGATCGTTCTTGATAATAATATTTATTCTGCTCCTGTTATACGTGAGAGAATTTCCGGAGGGAGCGCGCAGATATCAGGTAATTTTACCGAAAAAACTGCTGCCGATCTTGCGATTGTACTTCGGGCCGGGGCGTTGCCTGCACCTGTTAAGATTATTCAGAATGTGACTGTCGGTCCGTCTTTAGGACAGGACTCCATCAATAAAGGCTTGTATGCAGGTCTGATCGGAGTGCTGCTTGTCGTTGTTTTTATGGCGATTTACTATAAGTTGTCAGGCTTGATTGCCGATCTGGGGATGGTCCTGAACATTGTGTATTTGATGGGTGCCTTGGCTGCATTGGGTGCAACCCTTACACTGCCCGGTATCGCCGCTATTGTTCTATTGGTTGGTATGTCGGTTGACTCAAACGTAATTATTTTTGAGCGCATCCGCGAAGAGCTCAAGTTGGGGAAATCGCCCAAATCAGCCCTGGACGCCGGCTATGACAAGGCTTTCCTGACCATTATGGACTCCCATATCACTACCCTGATTACTGCAGCGGTATTGTTCCAGTTTGGCACCGGTCCGGTAAAAGGTTTTGCAGTTTCCTTAAGTCTGGGGGTTATCATTAATCTGTTTACCTCACTGGTTGGAACAAAGGTGACTTTTGACCTGTTTCTGCACAAGGGCAAAGTTAAAAAAATGAGCATATAGGGGGTAACACCTTTCATGGAACTTCTTGGAAAAACAAGAATAGATTTTATTGGTAAACGCAAAATTTCTTTCATCATTTCGGCCATTATTTCGATTGTCGGTATTATCGGGGTTATTCAGGTCGGCCGTGGTGCAGCCAATATGGGCATTGATTTTTCAGGCGGCACCGCGATGCAGCTGAAGTTCAGCAAGCCGATCTTGATTGCCGATGCCAGAGCGGCATTGCACAATAACGGCATAGCTAAAGCCGATCTGCAGGAAATTAAGGACAGCAATAAACTGCTGGTTAAGATGGCCGGAGCTACAGTCGGAAAGTCGTCTGAAATGGTGCAGGCCGCCTTTAAAAAGGAATTTGCGGACAATGCCTTCACCGTAGAAAGCTCAACAGAAATTGGGCCTTCCATTGGTAACAAGCTGCGCAAAGATACGCTGATTGCGGCAGTCATTTCGATGCTGGGGATAATCATGTATATTGCCTGGCGCTTTGACTTCAAGTTTGGAGTTGGTGCGACCTGTGCGACCATACATGACTGTCTTGCCATGTTTGCGGTTTTTTATCTTATGAACAAAGAGATCAACCTGCTTTTTATCACTGCCGTTCTGACAATAGCCGGCTATTCACTGACAGATACGGTCGTTGTCTTTGACCGCATCCGTGAGAATCTGCATAAAAACTTGAAAGGTTCAATGAACACCGTTTTCAACGACAGCATCAATGAAGTGCTTTCACGTACGATTGTTACCTCTCTGACCGTTGTTCTTGCCGCTTCTTCACTCTTCTTTTTCGGAGGTGAAGTTATCCATGACTTTTCATTGGCCCTTTTGATTGGCGTGCTTGTCGGTACTTATTCCTCGGTATTTGTTGCAAGTCCAATCGTGGTGCTCCTTGAAAATCGTGCTGTGGCAAAAAAGGTAAAAACGGTCTGAACGGTTCAATCCACCATATGGGGAGGTCCCTTTGAATAAAGATTCAATTTTGATTACTGTTGTTGCCCTGATAGTCGGCGTGCTGGGTGGATATTTGATCTTCAGTATCAGCACTGCCGGTAAAGCCGGCCAGACGGATGGAGCTGTTTCGGCCGTTAACAGTTCACCAATCGACTATTCACGGCGTATTGTCCAGGCCGAAAAGATTGTCGCTCAGGATCCGAAAAATTTTAATGCCTGGGTTTCGCTTGGCAATGATTATTTTGATACTGAACAAGTGCAGAAATCAATCAACGCCTATGGAAAAGCTCTGGAAATTCAGCCGAATAATCCGAATGTACTGACCGATCAAGGCGTTATGTTTAGAAAAGTTGGCTGGTATGATAAGGCGCTTGCCAATTTTGACACTGCCAACAAAATCGAGCCAAATCATCTGCAGAGTTTGTACAATGCCGGACTTGTGTATGCTGTCGACCTGAAGCAGCCTGAGAAGGCGGCGCATTACTGGCAGAGATATCTTCAACTTGATTCAAGCAGCCAGACCGCACTTCAGATTAAAGCTATGATGAAAGATCCTGACAAGTCCAGAAAGCCGGCAATGAAATAACTGAAATGAATTCCCCCGCTTGCCGGGGGTTTTTTTTCGCAAAAGGCGTGCATCAATGCAAAGCAGGATGGAGAAAAAATGGCATATCAAGACTGTTGATGAAGCAAAAGTCAGAGAACTCTCCAGATTTCTCGGCATATGCTCCACCACCGCTCGTATTTTGATCGGCAGGGGTATTGACTCCGTTGATGTAGCTACGCAGTTTCTCTCTCCAACTCTTTCTGCCATGGTTGACCCGCTGCTGTTGAAAGGTATGCAGGCTGCGGTTGCGCGAGTGCTGATGGCCTTGAAAGGTGGCGAAACTGTCTGTATCTATGGTGACTACGATGTGGACGGCATTACAGGCACAGCGCTCCTGGTGTCATTTCTGCGGCAGGTCGGCTTAAACTGTAATTATTTCATACCGAATCGTTTTGATGATGGCTATGGTCTTAACGAAGCGGCGCTTCAACGGATCATAGATTCTGGTACTACGCTTATTATATCTGTCGATTGCGGCATTACCTCTTTAGAGGAAGCGGCTTACTGTCAACAGGCGGGAGTCGATCTGATAATACTCGATCATCATGCGCCCAAGGAGAGCATTCCGGTCGCCGCTGCTGTAGTCAATCCGCTGCAGCCCGGATGTGCGTATCCATTTAAAATGCTGGCCGGCGTCGGTGTCGCCTTTAATCTTCTTGTCGCGATACGGAGCCTCATGAGGCAGGAGGGGCTTTTTGGAGTGGGTGATGAGCCGGACCTTCGGGATTGGCTCGATCTGGTGGCACTCGGAACCATTGCCGATGTGGTGCCACTCGTCGGACAAAACCGGATATATGCGTACTTCGGTTTGCAACGTCTTGAAAATAGCCGCAGACCGGGCATTGCGGCACTTAAAAAGGTTGCCGGGATCACGGATGCCGTTACCTGTGGCCAGGTTGGCTTTCGTTTGGCTCCCCGTCTCAATGCCGCCGGGCGCATGGAAAGCGCGGTGCCGGGGGTTGATTTACTGCTTGGTGCAGATGCGGAAGAATGTACCGTTATTGCTGACGAACTGGATACGGCAAATACTGAACGCCAGACTGTGGAACGCACCATTCTTGAAGAGGCGGCCGGGATGGTTGATAGCGGCGGCAAATATCCGGCCTGCAGGAGCATTGTGCTCGCTTCTACTGCCTGGCATCAGGGGGTAATAGGCATTGTCGCCTCCCGGTTAGTCGAACGCTATCATCGGCCGACAATACTGATTGCAATTGACGAACAGGGAACCGCGAAAGGTTCCGGTCGCAGCATTCCCGGTTTTCACCTGCTGGACGCACTTACGGCCTCTTCTGAGCTTCTTGAACGTTATGGCGGACACCGCTATGCCGCCGGCGTCGGTTTGCAGTCAGAGCACATTACCGCTTTTGCTGCCGCTTTTGAAGGTGCGGCTCGGCATACACTTGGTGATTCCGATCTTGTGCCGGCACTTGATGTAGATGGTGACGTGGCCCCTGCAGAAGTCAATATTGCACTTACCCAAGAGTTACAGCGTTTGGAACCGTTTGGCGCCGGAAATCCGGAACCGACCTTGCTGCTGCGCAGTGTCACTGTGGTGGAACGCCGGATTGTCGGGGATGGACACTTGAAACTGCGTATCACGGTTGCCGGGCAGACCTTCAATGCCATCGCGTTCCGGCAGTCAGAATCTCCGACAGACGGGCTGTTGGATATCGCCTTTTTCCCGGAACTTAACTGCTGGAACAATTCAACGACACTGCAGTTACGGATTAAAGCAATTCGCAGGGCGGAGGCATAATGCAACGGAGTGAACGCTTTGACAGTGCCGACCGGATCATAAAAATCGGGTTCTGGATTAACGCAGTATTGATGGTTATGAAGTTGTCAGCCGGTCACTGGGGACGTTCGGATGCGGTTTTTGCCGATGGTATCGAGAGCGCGTGCGATTTTGTGGCGATTTTTGCTACCATGGTGGCCCTTAAACTGGGGCGCCAGCCTTTTGATGCCAACCACCCCTACGGTCATGGACGCGCTGAAAGTCTGGCGGCGTTGCTTATTTCACTGGTGATTGCTGCCACCGGCGGCTGGATCCTGTATGATTCCGTTGCCAGTGTCATCGACGGAGACTTCAAATCACCTGAATGGATCGCAGTTGCTGCTGCTGCCGCGACGATACTGATCAAGGAATGGCTCTATCGTTTTACAAAACGTACGGGTAAAAAACTCGAAAGCCCGTCGCTGCTGGCAATTGCCAAAGATCACCGAAAAGATGCCATTACCTCAATATCAACGTTGATCGGTGTCATTGGTGCCTTTTTCGGTTGGGGGATCATGGATCCGCTGGCGGCCGGTCTGACCTCGTTTTTTATTCTGCATGTCGGTTACCAGACGTTTCGTGAAGCCGCCCATGATCTGATGGACGGAACAGCCCCGGCTGATTTTATCGATGCACTCCAGGGTCTTGCGGAAAGTGTAGAACATGTTGAGCATGTGCATGAAATGCGTGCCCGCCGCTCCGGGCAGTATATGATTGTTGACCTGAAGCTAGAAATGGACCCGAATATGACGGTCAAGCAATCACATGATGTTGCGACTCGTGTAAAAAAACTTATTTTCGATCGTTATCCCGGCGTCGGGGATGTGATGATTCATATAAATCCTCATGACGAGGAACATGAGGACCTGATCAGGTTATGAGGCTACGACAGATTTTAACTCCCCGGAGCAGGTTTCGTCATTACAGCTGGTTATCGTGATGTCTACTTCCTGATTAACACGCGACTTCTCACCAGAGAACGAGGTAGAGATATAATTAGGCGTCAGCCCTCTGCACTCTCCTGTCTTATTATTATGACCTTGAACCAGCACTGAAACTGTCCTGCCGGTGAAACGTTTCAGGAATAATGTCTTTTTCACCTTGGCGATGCTTCGCAGGATGGCTGCCCGCTCAGTAATAATCTGAGCTGATATATGTCCTGCCATTTCTGCCGCTCTGGTCCCGGGGCGACTGGAATAGGGGAATACATGCAGGTCGGAGAACGGCAGATCTTCAAGCAGCTTGACCGTATCTTTGAACTCCTCCTCTGTCTCTCCCGGAAAACCAGCGATCACGTCAGCACCGATAAATGCATCCGGCATGGCTGTGGTAATCCGTGCTGCAAGATTCCGGAAAACATCTGAAGTATATGGTCTCCCCATTCTATTCAATACCGAATCGCTGCCGCTCTGCAGCGGCAGATGCAGGTGCGGACAGATACTGTGCGATGTCGCCATCAGTTTGAGAAGATCTTCGCTGACTTCGTTTGGTTCAATCGAACCGATTCGCACGCGGGGCATAATACCGGCGGTATCAATCTCCCTGACCAGAGTCGTCAGTGATATTGGTGGTGTCAGGTCGAGGCCAAAGGCACCAAGATGGATGCCGGTCAGTACGACTTCTTTGAAGCCGTTGTCGGCAAGAAATTGTAAGCCTCGCAGGATGTCATCAGGTCTGACACTGCGGCTGCGCCCACGGGCATAGGGGACAATGCAGTACGCGCAGAACGAGTTGCATCCGTTTTGAATCTGGAGAAACGCGCGGGTATGCTCGGCAAAGCTGGTCAGCTTGAGCGGTTCTGCCTGGCCGATTGCGGCGATATCGGACACTGCGTTGTTGGTGGATTCAAGAAGGGCGGAGATGTTCTGCTTCTCCTGATTGCCGAGGATACAATCAAGTTCGGGCATCTTTTCCAGCTCGCCGGGCGATACCTGGGCATAACAGCCGGTTGCCACAACGCGTGACGCGGGATTCAGACGGCGGGCGCGCCGGATCAGGCGACGGGTTTCCGCGTCTGTTCGGGCAGTGACCGTGCAGGAGTTGATGATATAAATGTCGGATGGTTCGCTGAAGGGGACAATACGGTATCCTGCGGCTTTCAATTGTTCAATCATGGCGGCAGATTCGAATTGATTCGTTTTGCACCCCAGAGTACTGATGGCTACGCGTTTCATGTGTTTACCAGATCCTTTTCAAGCTTGGCAAGAGTTCTGCTGACATAGATAACAACGACCAGTGCCGCTGTCCATGTTATGCCGAATATTCCCCACCAGATACCGATAAGCCCTAATCCCATAACAACTGTGAGCAGGTGGAACACAAAGGCGGGTCCGGCAATCTGGCGGTAGAGTCCGATGAAGAGACCGAACAGGGGCATCCGTATACCCTGCATGGCAGAAATAGAGATGTAGAGTAGAACATATGCCGGCATTACTAATGCTTCTATAGCAAGAAATCCGACCCCTGCGTTAATTACCGAGGCATCATTGGTAAAGAATCCCATTAATTCACGGCGATACAGTAATGCAGCAGCCGTTCCACACAGGGCAAACAGGACACCGAAGCGGAGCGAGACACGGACTGTTTCCCGGATGCGGTCAATTCTTCCGGCTCCAAAATTCTGTGCGGTTAGAGCCAGGGTTGAAATATTCAGTCCCATAACCGGCAACAGGGCGATCTGTTCAATACGTGTTCCAATGCCATAGGCTGCTACGGCATGTTTCCCATAGTGCCCTACGAACCAGGTGATAATAAAGATGCCGAGCGAGACTGTCATCATATTCATGGCTGATGGCAATCCCTGTCTGAACAATTCCCGGTAATAACTCCAGCGCGGGCGAAGGTCGGCAAGGCGGAAGGATGGCATGCTACCGGTTTTCGATATTTGTCTGAAAAGGTAAAAAACCCCGAGGCATTGGATAAAAACAGTTGCCAGGGCAATTCCTGCCAGGCCAAGCGTCGGAAATCCTGCTCCTCCGTACATAAACCACGGGTCAAGGACAAGATTGAGGCAAAAGCCTCCGATCAAAAAATTGCGGTATGCCACGGTATTGCCGTGTGAGTTGAGGATGGCATTCATAACAAAGTTAAGGAGAAAAAAGATGCTGCCGGCAAAGATTATGTTCATATAACTCAGCGCAAGTGCAAGGTACTCTCCTTGTGCACCCATCAGTATGAAAATTCTAGGGGCCAGCACTATTCCCGCAGCAGTGAGGAACAGCGCATGGAGCAGGGCAAAAGAGAGTGACTGGGACAGATATCGCCTGGCCTCATTGTGATCCTTGCGGCCGAGCGCATTGCCGATCAGGGTGGTAGCACCAGTCGATACGCCGCTGCCAACCGCCAGAAGCAGAAAAAAAACCGGGAAAGAAAGCGACATGGCGGCCAGCGCGTTGGTTGAAAGTTTCCCGCCATACCAGGTGTCGACAACATTAAACATGGTATTAAAGAAAAAACCGGTTCCAGCCGGTATCGCCAGGCGTCTGACGAGGGTGGAAATTGATGCGGATGTCAGATCGGAAGTCATGTGTGCAGGGTAAGGTGTCACGTGCTACTGGTCAAGAAAAAACAGTTAGCCGTTTTAGTTGAAAAATACTGAAAAAACGGCTAAAACGGAACACGTTTTTATTTTGTCAGGAAAATAAGTAATTTTACTACTTTCAGGAGGCATTCATGAGTTTAGTCACGTTGTACGATACAACCTTGCGGGATGGTACCCAAGCTGAAGATATTTCCTTTCTGGTTGAGGATAAAATTCGCATTGCCCACAAACTCGACGAATTGGGTGTTCATTATATAGAAGGAGGGTGGCCGGGGAGCAACCCCAAAGATGTCTCTTTCTTTAAGGATATAAAGAAGGAGAAGCTGATGCAGGCCAAAATCGCCGCATTTGGCTCCACTCGTCGCGCCAAGGTTACTCCTGATAAAGATAGCAATATCATCACGTTGATAAAAGCCGAGCCGGATGCGATTACAATCTTTGGCAAAACCTGGGATTTTCATGTACGAGAAGCGCTGCGCATTTCGTTGGAAGAAAATCTGGAGTTGATTTTTGATTCACTCGAATATCTCAAAAAACATGCCCCAGAAGTTTTCTATGATGCGGAACATTTCTTTGACGGCTATAAGGCTAATCCCGAGTATGCCATAAAGACCCTTCAGGCTGCTGAAAATGCCAGCGTGGACTGTATTATTCTGTGTGACACCAATGGTGGAACAATGCCGTTTGAGGTTGCCGAAATTATCAAAACGGTAAAAAAACATATCAAGACGCCACTCGGTATTCATACCCATAATGATAGCGAATGCGCCGTCGCCAACACCATGATTGCCGTCGAACAGGGTATTGTTCAGGTGCAGGGCACTATCAACGGATTTGGTGAACGCTGTGGTAATGCCAATCTCTGCTCCATCATACCGGCTTTGAAGGCCAAGATGAAGAAAGAGTGCATTACCGACGAGCAGATGCGGCATCTGCGCGACGTTTCCCGCTATGTGTACGAGCTGGCCAATATATCGCCGGACAAGCATCAGGCATACGTTGGAAATTCGGCGTTTGCACATAAAGGCGGGGTTCATGTCAGTGCAATCCAGCGCCATCCGGAAACGTACGAGCATATGCGGCCGGAGTTGGTTGGTAATTGCACCCGAGTGCTGATTTCCGATCTGTCCGGTCGTTCCAATATCCTCGCAAAGGCTGAAGAATTTAACATCAATCTGGATAGCAAGGATCCTGTCACTCTGGAGATACTTGATAATATCAAGGATATGGAGAATCGCGGTTATCAGTTTGAGGGGGCTGAGGCTTCATTTGAATTATTGATGAAAAGAGCGCTTGGCGCTCATAAAAAGTTCTTCAGCGTTCTAGGGTTCCGGGTGATTGATGAAAAGCGGGGTGAGGATCAAAAACCACTGGCTGAAGCAACCATTATGGTCAAGGTTGGCGGGAAAGTGGAACACACCGCCGCTGAAGGCAATGGTCCGGTCAATGCCCTCGACAACGCCATTCGCAAGGCACTGGAAAAATTCTATCCCAAGTTGAAGGAAGTGAAATTGTTGGACTATAAAGTACGTGTCCTTCCTGCTGGTCAGGGCACCGCCTCATCGACTCGCGTGCTGATTGAATCCGGTGATAAGCAGAGCCGTTGGGGCACCGTCGGTGTTTCCGATAATATTATTGACGCTTCCTATCAAGCACTTATCGATAGTATCGACTATAAACTGCACAAGTCGGAGGAGTAGACTGAAGGCGGAAACGATGCGGCGGGTCGTGGTGATTATGTGTGCGGCGCTTCTTTTAGTGCCGCTTTCAATCAAAAACCGCATGAGTCAGGATATTCCTGCTCCTGCGGTTTTTCGTGTTTTATCGAGTGGCAGGATAACCGTCAAAATAAGCGGTGAAGTCCTTCATTCGGGCATATATGAAGTGCCCGCCAACTCATTGGCGGAAAGCGTCATAAATATGGCGGTGCCGCTGCGCCCTCTGGAACAGTACAAGGTCAGCTCTTCTGCCGGTACTCCTCTGCACAATGGTTCGGCGGTCGAGCTTGTCGTTCAGCCAGACGGGACATCATTACTGACAGCAGGGAGAATGACTGTTGCCGAGCAGGTGGTCCTGGGAATTCCACTTGATATTTCAAGCATGAGTGATGCCGATTTTGATCGCTTGCCAGGAATTGGACCTGTTTTGGCAGGGCGAATTGTTGCGTATCGTCAAAATAATGGCGGTATTTTGCACGTCAAAGACCTGCTTGGAGTCAAAGGTATCGGTGAAATGAAATATCAGAAGCTTCGTAACTACTTCCAACAGTCTTAAAATATTAGATAATTTAATTTTATACTGTTACTGGCCAATAAATTATATTAATTGGCATACAAGGTGTATCTGTCCCGCTATCTCTATTTTATTACAGTAGCAGGGGGGAATTGTATGCATTGTCCACGTTGTAAAGGCCGAATGTTTGCTGAGAAGTTCTATGATTTTGTCCGCTCCTTCGACGCCTGGAAGTGTACCTGCTGCGGAGAGCTACTGGATTCGACCATTCTTGCAAATCGGGCAAGAAACAACAACAATCACCTCGGGTAGCTCTGATCGTACCGGATTCTAATTGAATCGTCTCCAGGGAACCTGATATCAGGTTCCCTTTTTGTTTGACACGACACTGTTGACAGGTTAATGAACAGCTCCACGTTTTGATTTTTTGAAGTTGAGGAGTATTATAAATGAGGAATGACGGTCGGAGTGCCGCTGTGTTACGTCCTGTGAAATTGACGCGCGGTTTTACCAGGCATGCTGAAGGTTCTGTTTTGGTAGAATTTGGCGATACAATGGTGCTGTGTACGGCATCGGTAGAGGAATCCGTACCCCCTTTTCTGAGGGGTAAAGGCAGCGGCTGGGTAACTGCTGAATATGCCATGTTGCCGCGAGCCACTCATACCCGCTCGCAACGTGAAGCGGCAAAAGGGAAGCAAACCGGGCGTACGCTTGAAATCCAGCGTCTGATCGGTCGATCCTTACGAGCGGTAACGGATCTGGAAAAGCTTGGTGAACGATCAATTTATATAGATTGCGATGTCATACAGGCCGACGGTGGAACACGCACCGCTTCAATAACTGGCGCGTATGTTGCTCTCATTGATGCACTTACAACGCTGAAGTCCAGAGGTCTATTGGTTGAAATCCCGCTCAAGGAAGCTGTTGCGGCTGTCAGTGTCGGCATTGTGGGGGGGGAAGCTCTGTTGGATCTGAATTATATAGAGGATTCTTCTGCAGAAGTTGATATGAATTTTGTCATAACCTCCAGTGGCCGTTTTGTGGAAGTGCAGGGTACGGCTGAGGCCGAGCCGTTTACGAGCGCCCAGATGGACGCCATGCGTGACCTTGCTTTGGGGGGCGTACAACAACTTTTTGCATTTCAGCAAGAGGTGCTTGCCGGATGAAGCATTTGGTTGTAGCGACTCGTAATAAGGGTAAAATAGTGGAAATAAATGCACTGCTGACAGGTTTGGTCGATCAGATCAGTAGTGCTGCAGACCATGCCGATTTTCCCGAGACTGTTGAAGATGGAACCACTTTCGAAGAGAACGCCCTTAAAAAAGCTCGGGAAGCGGCTTGTTTTACCGGGCTTCCGGCGCTGGCAGATGACTCGGGTCTGGTTGTTAATGCCCTGGGTGGCCGTCCCGGAGTTTTTTCGGCTCGTTATGCCGGCGAGGGTGCCGGTGATACCGCCAACAATGCCCGACTGCTGGAGGAATGTCAAAATGTACCTGACATTCTCCGCCAAGCGGCTTTCGTCTGTGTGCTGGCATTTGTGACTCCGGAGGGTGTGGAACGACTGTTTACCGGCAGGGTTACTGGACGGATTCTTTCTGCACCAAGAGGGGAGGGGGGCTTCGGATATGATCCACTTTTTCTGGTGGATGGTTTTGAACGCAGCATGGCAGAACTTACTTTGGCAGAAAAAAACTCGGTAAGTCACCGAGCCCGGGCTTTTGGAATGTTCCGGGAATATCTTGAAACGATGAAACGATGAAGTACCATGTTCTTTGGTAAAGGCAGATCGGCGAAAAAGGAATTAACACTTTGAAAAATACTAAGTTCGAACGTACAAAGACAAAAACGGCACGTATTCCATCGCACAAAGCGGCTGAAACGATGGCTGCAGACAAACCATTTGTGCCTTTGACCCGTAAAAATGTCCTGGAGTTGCGCATATCCTCCCTGGATGAAGACGGCTATGGAACCGCCCGCAACGAAGACGGGATGACGCTTCGTGTTGGCGGGGCCTTGCCGGGTGATCTTGTGCTGGCCGGCATCGATCACGTTGCCGGTGGCACAGCCTTTTGCCATGTAAAAAAGCTGTTGCAGCCATCTCAGCTGCGAAGTAACAATCCTCCTTGTCGCGAAAGTGCGGATTGTTTCGGCTGCCCATTAATTGCCATGAAATATTCCGAGCAGAAAAACTGGAAACGGGGCATGATTCTGGCTGAAATGGCCAAATATCCCGGTTTGTCGGATAGCGTCGTGCATCCGCTGCTTTCACCGGATAATCTGATCCATTATCGCACGACAGCGAAGCTGACGGTTGCCGGCAAGTTTTCAGAGCCGTTTATCGGTATCTACCGACGTGCAAGTCACGATGTCTATGATCTGGACCAGTGCCCGATTCATCATCCGCTTATTGACAAGGTGGTTGAAGCGGTCAGGAAGGGGATCAAAAAAGGGAAGGTGCAGGTTTATAATCCCCAAAGTAAGATGGGGCTGCTGCGCTATCTGGTAGTACGTGTCTCTGTACATGAGAAAAAAGCGATGGTTGTTTTTGTCACTTCCAAGCGTTCCTTCAACGAGATTCATCACCTGGGGCGTTTTGTGCAGGAGTTGGTTCCCGAGGTTGAAGTTGTTGTCCAGAATGTAAATGCAACTGAAGGTAATGTGATTATGGGGCAGAAAGATTATTTTCTGACCAAGAAACTGTACCTGACGGAACGGATTGGTGAAGTCGCTTTCAGGATTTCCCCCCGTTCATTCTTCCAGGTCAATAACAGCGGTGCCAATCTGATCTACAGTAAGGTGCGCGAATGGGCCGGGCTTACCGGTTCTGAAACAGTTCTCGATCTGTATTGCGGCATTGGCGGTATCGCGCTGTTTCTGGCCGGATCCGCCAAGAATGTGATCGGGGTTGAAGTCGTTGAAGAGGCTGTAGCCGATGCACGTATGAATGCTCGAATAAACGGCATCAAAAACTGCCAATTCGAAGCCGGAGATGTTGCCGACCTGCTTGATGAGATGACGGCGGATCAACTCCAGGTCAATGTGGCGGTGCTAAACCCTCCCCGTAAAGGGTGTGATCAAAATGTGTTGGAGCGTGTTGTCGCTCTCGGGCCAAAATCGATTATTTATGTTTCGTGCTCTCCGCAAAGTCTTGCGCGTGATCTTGATATCCTGAACAATCTGGGATATCTCTGTTGTGAGATTCAACCGGTTGATATGTTTCCGCAGACGGTACATGTTGAGAATGTTGCCAGGTTAGAGCTAACGAGATAATTTTGGCAGCAAAATCAGCTTGACATCTATGGCGTAACTTGCTATTACTCTCCAGCTTTTTGATGTAGGCGCGTAGCTCAGCGGGAGAGCGCTACCCTGACACGGTAGAGGTCGGCGGTTCGACACCGCCCGCGCCTACCATTAATTAAGCAGAGCGAAGCGAGCAGGATGCAGGCATCGATGTATCGATGCCTTTTCTGTTTGCCCTCTTAAAGGGAAAATTATGGCTACTATTTTAATCACACTTCCGGATAATTCTTCTCGTGAGCTTCACGAGAACGCTACTGTATATGATCTGGCTGCCTCAATTGGTGCCGGTCTTGCCAAAGCGGCGTTGGCGGGAAAAATTAACGGGCAGCTGGTAGATCTGTACTCCCGGTTGGCTGATGGTGATCGTGTTGAAATTGTTACTGACAAGAGTCCGGAAGCACTTGAGATTATGCGTCACTCAACCTCGCATCTTATGGCTCAGGCTGTCAAGGAGCTCTTTCCTCAGGCCAAGGTTACGATTGGTCCGGCCATAGAGACCGGTTTTTATTATGATTTTGATGTAGATAAGCCGTTTACACCGGAAGATCTGGAGCGTATTGAGGCAAAGATGCAGGTGCTGGCCTCCGCAGATCAGAAAATTGAACGGCATGAGTATACCAGCGCCGATGCGATCAGTATGTTTGAAGCCATGGGAGAGCCGTATAAAACCGAATTGATTAATGATCTCGGTGTTGAACGTGTATCGGTATACACCCAAGGCTCTTTTGCCGATCTTTGCCGTGGCCCGCATCTTCCGTCCACCGCGCGGATCAAGGCATTTAAATTGCTTTCGATTGCCGGTGCGTACTGGCGTGGTGATGAAAAAAATCGTATGCTTCAGCGTATCTACGGAACCGCCTTTGTTGACAAAAAAGAGTTGGAAGCGTATCTCCACCGCCTTGAAGAGGCAAAGCGACGTGACCACCGCAAGATCGGCAGGGAGCTGGATCTGTTTTCTTTTTCTGATGAAGTTGGCGCCGGTTTCCCTATCTGGCATCCCAAGGGTGCCATGCTGCGCACTATTCTTGAAGATTTTGAGCGCAAAGAACATTTGAAACGGGATTACGACATAGTTGTTGGACCGCAGATCCTCAAGAGCGAGCTCTGGCAGCGTTCTGGACACTACGAGAACTACCGGGAAAACATGTATTTCACTGAGGTGGATGAGCAGAGTTACGGCATCAAGCCGATGAATTGCCTCTCCCATATGATGATTTACAAGTCCCAACTGCGGAGTTATCGGGATCTTCCGCTCCGCTATTTTGAACTCGGAACGGTGCACCGTCATGAACGGGCCGGCGTGCTCCATGGTCTTATGCGGGTACGATGCTTCACTCAGGATGATGCCCACATACTCTGCACTCCTGAACAACTTGATGCCGAAATCAAAGGTGTTCTCTCCTTTGTCAATGACGTGATGACAATTTTCGGTTTTGAATATGAAATGGAACTTTCAACTCGACCGGAAAAATCAATCGGATCAGATTCAGATTGGGAGCAAGCGACAGAAGCATTGCTGTCGGCTCTGAAGGATTCCGGTCGACCCTATGAGATAAATGAGGGCGATGGCGCGTTTTACGGGCCTAAAATAGATATAAAGCTTCGCGATTGTCTTGACAGGAGATGGCAGTGTGCTACTATCCAATGTGATTTTACCCTGCCGGAGCGCTTTGATCTTACGTATGTAGCGTCTGACGGTGAACGTCGGCGTCCCATCATGGTACATCGTGTTATCCTCGGCTCGATTGAACGTTTTATCGGTGTTCTTATTGAACATTTTGCCGGCAGTTTTCCTCTCTGGATTTCTCCGGTTCAAGCAGTTGTTGTCACGGTGACGGATAACCAGGTGCCGTTTGCCCAGGATGTGTACAGGTTGTTGCGTAATGCCGGAATACGCGTTGAACGTGACGTTCGTAATGAAAAGCTTGGCTTCAAAATCCGTGAGGCACAGCTGCAGAAAATACCCTACATGCTGGTTATCGGTGATAAAGAGGTTGAACAGGGTATGGTTACACCTCGTTATCGCGACGGCAAGAATCTCCCGGCTATGAAACCTGAAGAATTTGTCGAGTTTGTAACCCGGGAATGCAAGAATTATAAATAGATGTAAGTCAGATAGTAGCGAAGAATAATCTGCTATCAGGAGGTGTCGCCATAGCAAAACCGACCGTCAATATCAATCAGGCCATCAGGGTTTCTGAAGTTCGCGTAATTGGTGCAACTGGAGAGGCGCTTGGTGTGCTTACCCTTTCACAGGCATTAGAGCTGGCCGAACAACAACAGCTTGACCTTGTTGAAGTCTCACCAACTGCAGTCCCTCCTGTCTGCAGGATAATGGACTACGGTAAGTTCAAATATCAGCAGAGTAAAAAGCTTCAGGAAGCAAAAAAGAAACAGGTGCATGTGCTGTTAAAGGAAGTGAAGTTGCGCCCTAAGACAGATAGCCATGATCTGGAATTTAAAATAAATAACGTTAAACGTTTTCTTGAAGAGGGCAACAAGGCCAAGATTACTCTCGTTTTCCGTGGCCGCGAGATTACCCATATGGACGTCGGTCGGGCGGTTATTGAAAAGGTTGCGAAAGAATTGCAGGATGTCTGTGTAATAGAGAACCAACCTCGGGTTGAGGGGCGCAATATGTACATGATTGTTGCTCCAAAACCGAAGAAATAAAGACGTATAAACATTATAGTTACGCTATTATAACGAAGAAGGAGTTTTACATGCCAAAAATTAAAACCAATCGTGGCGCTGCCAAGCGCTTCAGAAAATCAGCGTCCGGACGTATTAAACGCGGCGCAGCCTTTACCAGTCATATTCTGACCTGCAAGAGCACGAAGCGCAAACGGAACCTGCGCATGGGCGGAATGGTCGCAGCTGTTGACCAGAAGAATATAGCCCGTTTGATCCCTTACAAATAACAATATTCTCTCACGTATGTGAGGGGATGCATAATGCCACGAACCATGAGGAAATTGTCTCCCCTTGTGGATCTGGCCAATTCAGCAACGAAGGAGTAGTGACGTATGGCACGTGTAAAAAGAGGGTTTAAAGCGAGACGCAGACGCAACAAAGTATTGAAACTGGCTAAGGGGTATCGTGGCGCACGCAGTAAGCTGTTTCGCAGTGCGACAGAGGCGGTTGACCGGGCTTTAAATTATGCCTTCCGCGACCGGCGCGTCAAAAAGCGTGATTTCCGCAGTCTGTGGATCGTTCGCATTAATGCTGCATCGCGTCTTAATGGTTTGTCGTACAGCAAGTTCATCTTTGGTCTCAAAAAAGCCAATGTCCAGATTGATCGCAAGGTGCTGGCTGACATTGCTGTGACCGACCCGGATGGATTTGCACAGATTGCAGTGCTTGCCAAAGCCGGTATCTAGGAGCTTTGTAAGTTTATTTTACGGAAAGGGAATGGGACTGGATCCTGTTCCCTTTTTTGTACAGCATATATGCTGTTACTACTATTTTGTCTCGAAGGTAATCAACTATGCGGGAACAACTTGAGCAATTGAGAAGTGGCGCCTTGCAGGCCATTGCCGCCGCGTCCTCAGTGGAGCAACTTCAGGAAATACGTATCAGTATGCTTGGGCGCAAAGGCGAATTGACAGCTCTGATGAAAGGGCTTGGTGCTCTATCGGCTGCAGAACGTCCAATAGTCGGGCAGATGGTTAATGCAGTACGTGACGAAATTGAATCGTCTCTTGGCGCTGCAATCATGTCGGCACAGGAAGAGGTTATTGCAGCTCGCCTTCGATCAGAGCGCATTGATACTTCTCTTCCCGGTCGTCGCCCGGTCAAGGGTTCTAAACATCCAGTCTCGCTGGTTATTGAAGAGATCTGCTCTATTTTTGCAGGGCTCGGTTTTGCGGTTGCCGAAGGGCCTGAGATTGAACATGACTGGTACAATTTTGAAGCACTTAATTTTCCACCTGAACACCCTGCCCGTGATATGCAGGATACATTTTTTGTTGAAAACAACTTGCTGCTGCGGACCCATACCTCACCGGTGCAAATTCGTACCATGCTCAAGCAAAAGCCTCCGGTACGCATTATCGCTCCAGGGACCGTGTATCGCTGCGATTCAGATGCGACACACTCCCCGATGTTTCATCAGATTGAAGGTCTAATGGTCGATTCTGCCGTGACCTTTGGCGATCTGAAAGGCATTCTGACCGTGTTCACCAACCAGCTTTTCGGGCAGAAAACCGGAGTGCGGCTTCGCCCCAGTTATTTTCCTTTTACGGAGCCATCGGCTGAGGTGGATATTGCCTGTGTCATTTGTGGCGGCAAAGGGTGCCGGGTTTGTAAAAACAGCGGCTGGCTCGAGATTCTCGGGGCAGGCATGGTTGATCCGGAAGTCTACCGCCACGTTCAGTATGATGCTGAAAATATTTCCGGTTTTGCTTTTGGAATGGGGATCGAACGTATTGCAATGCTTAAGTATGGCATTTCTGATATGCGCCTCCTGTTCGAAAATGATGTCCGCTTTCTCCGGCAGTTCTAATCCCACTATATATTATGGTGCATTGATATGAATGTTACGTACAACTGGCTAAAAGAATTTGTCGATTTCCATGAAACCCCTGAAGAACTTGCTGCGCTGTTAACCATGCTTGGGCTCGAAGTAGAGTCAATGGAAAAGCTTGGCGAAGGAATGGATAGTATTGTCGTGGCGCTGGTTGAAGAAAAACGTCAGCACCCTAATGCCGATAAACTTTCGTTATGTCGGGTGAATAATGGGACGGAACTACTCGATATCGTGTGCGGAGCCCAGAACTTCAAGCAGGGGGATACCGTTGTGTTAGCCCAGATTGGGTCCGTGCTGCCCGGTGATTTTAAAATTAAAAAATCTAAAATACGCGGTGAAGAGTCATGCGGAATGCTCTGTTCTGAAAAGGAGCTGGGTTTGGCTGAGGAGAGTGCCGGTATTATAGTTCTGCCTCCAGAGTGCGCACCACTCGGAACGCCGGTTTTTACCGCTCTTGGGCTTAAAGATACTCTGTTTGAGATTGGCCTGACTCCTAACCGTTCGGACTGTTTGAGTGCGATCGGGATTGCGCGTGATATCGCCGCCAAGCTCGATCTGAAACTGAAGTACCCTGGTTCCCCGGTGGTGGAAGGCGCTCAGAAGGTTGAGTCGATAATCGGAGTAACGGTAGAGGATACTGACAACTGTCCGCGTTATGCTGCCCGATATCTTTCCGGCTGCACGATTGCTCCCTCACCGGAATGGCTGGTAAAACGTCTCAACACAATCGGTGTACGATCTATCAACAATGTCGTTGATATTACGAATCTGGTCATGATGGAGTTAGGGCAGCCGCTGCATGCCTTTGATTGTGACCGGCTTGCAGGACACCGGATTGTTGTGCGTACCGCACACGAGGGAGAGCAGTTTACGACTCTTGATAATCAACTCCGCATTCTGACATCAACTGATCTTGTCATTTGCGATGCAGAGCGCCCTGTCGCTCTGGCGGGCGTTATGGGCGGATTGAACTCTGAAATTGAAAACACGACAACTTCAATTCTTCTTGAGAGCGCTTTTTTCAAACCGGCCACAATTCGTAAAACCAGTAAAAGAGTCGGCCTGCACACTGAATCTTCACACCGTTTTGAGCGGGGCATAGATATCGATAATGTAGCCCGTGCGCTTGACAGGGCAGCCGGGTTGATCGTCGAGCTGGCTGGTGGTGTTTTGGCTCACGGATGCATTGATGTCTATTCGGATAAAAAAGAACGTGCTGCAATCACGTTTCGACCCGAAAAAGCAAATAAACTGATCGGGATTGACCTGGAGAGGGATGCTATTATAGGCATTCTGACTCGATTGGAATGCCGGGTTTCTCCGGGTGCTGATGGTTCTGTTTTGGTAGTGCCACCGCACTATCGTATCGATATAGAGCGTGAAATTGACCTAATTGAAGAAATAGCCCGTTTAAACGGTTATGATAAGATTCCTGCAACCATGCCGCATGCAAGAGTCGTCTCAGACAGAGCAACTCGTCATCAGGAAATTGAAAAGCAGATACGAGATCTTCTGGTAAATAATGGAATGACTGAAATTATCAATTTCAGTTTTACCGCTCCTGACGCAGCCTGCAAGCTACTGCTGACAGATGATGATCCGCGACACCTTGCGATCAGGCTGGTCAACCCGCTAGTCGATGAACAGTCGGTAATGCGTACTACCTTGTTGCCCGGGCTTCTGGAAACCATTGCAAGAAATATTAATTACCGTTCACTGGATCTCAAGCTCTTTGAAATGAGGCGCGTCTACATTCCCGGCGAGGCGGAGACTATGCCCCAAGAACCACTGTGCCTCGTAGGAGCTATCACCGGATCGCGGGACGGAGACGAGTGGAGTCGTCCCAATGAGCTGGTTGATTTTTATGATGCAAAGGGACTTATTGAGACAGTCCTGGATTTTCTGGACATCGGAGGGGTGTCATGGAAAACGGAAGATCCGGAAACTTATTTTCATCCGGGGAAGTCGAGCCGGATTTATGCCGGTCGTGAATATATCGGGTCGGTTGGGGAACTGCACCCATCGGTACAAAAAAACTTTCACATTGAAAAGCCCGTATATTGTTTTGAGCTCAACGTTGAAAAAATAGTGAAGCTGTCCAGAACCAAAAAAACTATCATTGCCCCTTCCCGGTTCCCTGACAGCAGTCGCGATATTGCCATGCTGGTTCCGGAAGAGCTTGCTGCCGTCAAGATCGTTGAGTGTATCAGAGCAGAAAAATCAAAAGAAATTGAAAATGTTCAGATCTTTGACGTCTATCGCGGCAACGGTGTCCCTGATGGGCACAAAAGTATTGCGGTACGCATTAAATACAGATCCTTTGAGCGTACATTAGCCGAAGAAGAGATCGCCTTGCTTCATAATAAAATAGTTGAAAACCTGATAAGTAAATTACGGGTAACAGTGCGATAAAAATTATTGCGTAATAGATGCCTCTGTGCTATAAAATTTCTCCTTTTGATTCAGTGTATTAACCGATAACAGATTGAGGTAACTATGACAAAAGCAGACATCGTTGAACGTATTCATCAGAAAATCGGTTTTTCAAAAAAAGAATCAGCTGAAATGGTAGAAACCGTCTTTGGGCTTCTTAAGGTAACATTAGAATCCGGAGAAAAAATCAAGATTGCCGGATTTGGCAATTTTGTTGTAAAACAAAAGGCTGATCGTCGCGGACGAAATCCGCAGACCGGCGAAACAATAACAATCAATGCGCGCAGAATCCTGACATTCAAGCCAAGTCAGGTTCTTAAAAATGCAATAAATGCTGAAGCCAAATAGATTGCAGTGACAGTTTAATCATTATGGCTTCAACCTTATCTGAAAAAATATATTATAAAATCGGCGAAGTCGCTGAAGTTGCCGGCGTTAAAACCTCTGTCTTACGTTTTTGGGAGTCTGAATTTTCTTTTCTAAAACCAGTGAAAAGCAGTTCCGGCCAGCGATTATATTCAAAAAATGAAGTTGACCTTGTTATGCAGGTCAAGCACCTCTTGTACGAAGAAAAATTTACAATTGAGGGTGTTAAGAAGCGTATCACTTCAAAAGGTAAGCTGGTTAAAACGGAAGACCTTCTTGATAAAGGGGCCGCTTTGGAATGTAGCGAGGTCTTGAAGGCAGTCCGGAACGAGCTGAAAGTATTACGAGATTTACTGTAGAATAGTTTTATCGGTGCGTAGCGCAGCCTGGTAGCGCACTAGACTGGGGGTCTAGTGGTCGCAAGTTCAAATCTTGTCGCACCGACCATTTTAAGCGGGTTTACAGAGATTCTGTGAACCCGCTATTTTTTTGCATCTTCTTGCACAAATTCCATATTTTATATCTTCAATAACTCTTCAACTTCTGCCCCACTTCCCCAAGTCTGATACTCATAATACTTTATGCGGCACCTATACTATTTCTTCGTATTGGCGGTCGCTTCCTTCCTGACTAGATAATTTGCGGTATAGATATAGTCATCCAGATAGTCATGTCTGCCATCACTGTTGGTGTCTTTTTTGGGGTTTACGGGCCCGTTATTTTTTGTGAACGCTATAAAATTCGTTTTAGAAGGTGAAAAACCATTGATAGGTGGAGCCAAAGTGAGAGGGTATTCGATAATATCGGTATCAGTCAGAATTGTCAGGCCAGCCTGTATAACGCCTGCCTGAGGCAGGGCTTCAATCATCCACGTTAAAGAGGCGTCATCCCTATGAACTGATACCAGCTTAGCGCCGTTCAGAGCAAAATTTGGTGATTTATCGCTGTTGCTCTTAAGTTTTACCACAATTTTCAGCAGGGTCTTACCATCACTCAGTGCAATGGCAGGCTGCTGATGAATATTTGGCGCAATTTCTTTCTTAAAAAGTGCAATAAACATATCAGGAGTTTTTGCACCCTGATAAGCACGAAAGTTATCGAGAGTTCCTCTGTAGGATGTAATTACAGTTTCCTTTGATTTATTTGCTTCAGAAACCGACGGTTTTTCTGCAGGAGATTCAGTCGGTTCCGCAGATGCTGATTCAGTGGGTTGATGAGGTGCACTGGTTGTGTCTGCCGATTTTACCTCACTTTTGGTCAGAGCATCAGACGGCAGGCTTACGGTACCCAGATAGACCGGTGTTGATGAAGCAGGCGGAGTGGATGTGGATAATGCTCCTGTGGAGCCGGCGGCAGGGGTGATTGCCGTTGTAGCGGAATTTTGTTGGTTGAACGGGATGCCTGGTGACGAGATGAAACCGGTTGTGGATGAGGAGGAGCCCGTTTCTGCTGTTACCGGTAATGCCTTGCTGTCGATCATGTTGGCAGATGTTATTGTAATGCTAGACGTTCCTTTATGTGTTGCAAATGAAACAGTGGCAATCGGTCCACTTCCCGAAAACGACGTAGTGCTGATAATTGCTATTTTGATAGTTCCTGGAATATTTGTATTGGCAGCAAACAGAGCATCGCCGATAAGGCTGCCTTTCGTAACTGTCGGTGATGCCAGTGTCGAAATGTCGTAGGTGATGTTTAACTCTATTCCGGATACTCCATCCATGTTGTTACCTTGAACTATGTAGGTTCCGCTGTTGGATGGCGGTACTGTTATGGCCGCTGCGAAAACCATTGAATTACTGAACAACAGCAGAAATACGGCAATAACATATTGTATGAGGTATCTAAACATTGTTGCCTCTCTTTTACACTAAGGTGTTTTTTAAACATAGTGGCAAGCAAAGTCTGCCACTAATGGAATTGAATGAAAATAAGAAAAATGAAAATCAGTAAATTACCCAATCGCTTTTTCTGATCAGGTCAGGCTCAGATCCTTGAGACAATTGGACAATGTAACATCCCTTTGATGCGTATCGTTGGTTCGGTCCGAAGCTGAAGCGGGCATAGATCGAAGATGGTTGGTCCGGTACCATGCTGATCACGTCTAATAGTTTGTCGCGATAATAATAGCCGTACATGTCCATCAGGACCATTGTCAGTACCTCGGTAAGTGATTGTGTTACGCTGGAAATGCCCTGTGCGCGGTTGTTTATCGGGCTGTTCCTCAGGGGGGTCTGCCATTGTGAGTCATCTTCCACGGTTGTACTGCCCATGGAAGAATAGATTACAGTCCGGGCAAATGAGTAAGGGTATGTGATATAGGTAAATGCGCGCGACCGTTCAGGTAGTAATTGTATTTTTCTTCCCAGATAACGCGCTGAGACAAAAACGAGTTCAGGTCTCGTGCTGCTCTCAGACAGTATGTCCAGCGCCAGCAGGCTTTCTGAACTATCCCACAGGAGAAATACAACCGGCTTTCCGGTAACCGGTAATTGCTTGATAAATTGTCTTGTGATCTTTTCGCCTGGCTTCAATTTAATTGTTACTACCGCGTGGTGTCCTGTGTTCTCCCATGTCTGGTCAAAACCGGCGGCAAGTGCACGGCCCTCGCGTGACTCCCTGACAATCTGCACGATCATTTTGTCGGATTTAATATCATCTTTGTTGTTAAGATAGTGGGCCGCCGCCTCACCCTCCTGAAAATAGCCTTTTGACGGATACAAGGTATACCAGTCAGTGGGAGAAATAACCGGAAAATCTGTCTGGGGAAGGATACAGGGAATTTGCTTGTCTTCGCTGAACTTGTGGATAACGCTCCAGTCGCCGTAGGTTATCCCACCAAGTAGTGCAAATATTGGCTCTGTGCGATAGTACTCTTCGAGTTGGGCGCGCCAGGTCTCCGGGGGGCCTTTCAGGACCCAGGTCGACAGCGTCATGGTGCGTGTTGCCAGTTCTTTTGAAACAAACATATTTTCCGCCATCAGGCGTGATTTTCTTCCTGATGGCCGTTGGTACGCTCGTGCCTGACTGTTTTTAATATTTATGTACAGTTGCAACGGAGCCAGCATAGCCGCACGATCTTGGGGGCTTACATCATCGGTAACAATGGTCGCAAAATGGAGTGCCATCTTGGAAACTCCAGGAGAAAATTGTGTCGAGAGAGATTTTAGATAAGAAATGAGGATTGCCATATCATTATCTTCGAGCAGATAACGGGGCATGATGTCATTTAGATGGCCACCGGTGGGGGTTTCGCCGCTCCGAATAACTTCGGCGAGAGTTGTATCATTATATGCCGGTCGGCGGTCAGGAAAAGGGAAATATTTTTGTTCAAGACCTTTGAAGAGAACCCGGAACGGCTTGTAGAGTATCGTTCCGTTTGTTGGAGGTGTGAATACCCCCCCCTCACTTGACCCGAGCCCACTCTGCATATGGCAGCTAACACAGGAGAAGGCTGTGCCTGGTACCGGGAGATCACCTTTTATAAAAGCGGTCATTGGTTCTCCGGAGGGCAGGATTCCACTACGATATAACCGTTCTCCCAGCTGGAGAATTTCCTGGGAAGAACGAGGCGGTTGTATTGATTCACCATATGTGCTTGGTACCATGACAGAAAACAGAAATAACATGGCACAAAGGAGTGCAACGGTTACAAAATTATATGGCCTGTTGTTCCATCGACTCATTTTATCCCTACTTTCTGGAACTCGCTCAAGAATTCCGAACTGCTCATGAGCCCGAAAATCCTGACCCATGTACCATCTGCCGGCGAACGAATAAAGGTCAGTGGATAGTGGGACATTTTGTTGGGGATATAGGCATTAAAGGCATACATGACGCGATCGATGTTTTTACGCGAACCAGTGAGAAAATCCCACCCCGGTTTTGCCCTATATCGTTTCAAATACTCCTTCATGACTTTTGGAGTATCGTTTTCAGGGTCAATTGAAATGGAGATCAAGTGGATTTTTTGTGAGTCAAGACCAAGTTTGTTTTGGAGATTTATAAATCCTGCTGACAGTACTGGACAGATTGTTGTACAGGTCCCAAAGATGAAGTCGACAACGACAGGTTTGTTTGATTGTATCAAGTCCTTTAGGCGGACTTTAGCACCGTTTTGGTTGATCAGAACAACATCGGGCATAGTGTAATTTTCAATCGTGCGTTTGTATTTCTGCTCGGCGGAATAAGCCTGGCTTGTGCCACAGAGGATCAGGGTGATTGTCAGGATAATGAGAATATACGGTGTTTTAGGCGCCATGCAAATTCTCCTGCTGTTGTTGATTACGAGTTTTCTGGTTCGTGGCGTCAAAAAAAACTGGTAACGGTTATTTATACCACCGCTACCAGTTCTTCAAGCCGATTTACAAAACTTATTGATAGGTTGTTACAAAATTGGTTTTGCTGCCGGTCGGATAACTTGTATCGTGAGTTGATAAAACTTCCTGGCCGACTTCTGCCAAGCTGTCTGATACCGGCATGGAAGTAGGGATATTTCCCGCTGTCGCAAGGCTGAAATTAATTGTAGCAATTTCCTTCCCATTGCCACTTGAACCACTTTTCAGAGAAACCCTGGAAGAATTAACAAGATTGAGGGTTAACACCCTGCTGGCGATGTCGTATGAACTGGAGTTAAAATCAGATGTCGAAACCATAACCGGCCCTGACGGAACTAGTACCCCTTTACGTAGTTTACAGAGACCAGATGTGGCACCGGGTGCAGATGAGTAGTTTACTAATACACCGCTGGGTATATTCAACGTTGTCCTGACCGTTCCCACAATGTTAGCTGCAGATGTGATATTACCAAACAGATAGACTTTGGTTGTTGCTTTAGCCGCTCCGCCACCACCGCCACCACCGCCACCGCATCCGGCAAGTGCGAGAGCAGAAAAAATACAGATTATTGTTGTCGTGACATATTTTTTCATAGAATAATCTCCTGGTTGGGTATGCATGGAAGGCCTCATCGACGGGAGGAGGCCTTCCATGCCGTTAGAATGTTGATATCAGGCCAACACTACGTAGCATGATGGTGTAAACATCCAGCAGGTCTACTTTACCGTCTGGGTGTGCCGCACCGCCGGAATATGGCGCTACGTCAGCATGAACCAAGTCCAGAGCTGTTGGGGCAACAAATCCGCTGGCAATTTTCAGTGCCTTAAGGGCGCTTGCAATATACCCTGTCGAGCCGGGGATCAACCCATCCTTGGTGCCCAACAGGATCGTGGCCGTGATGGGTGGATATGTTGTACCACCACCCAGATTGGTGTCGGTGAATCTTACGTACACAGTTTTCGAGCCCTCACCATCGGTTAAGGTCCAACTTGGAGTTATTGTTATGGTGGCTCCGGCAGTCGTGTCCGGTGAGGGGAATGGGCCTGACCAGGTTACACCGTCGTTTGAAAGTTCATAACTGGCAATACCGGTAGGGTCGGAACCTTTCAGTGTCAAAGTGACACTTGGGATCGGCGTCCAGCTAGCCCCGTTGTTGATATTGATACTGGCCTTCAAATCAATCGTGGCCATACTCCACACGCCGGTCTTTACCGCTTCCTGGTTGCCGGAATTGTCGACAGCAAAGTATTTGATGGTGGTTGATGAACCGGCAGCCGAATTGACTTGAATGGGAGTTGCATAAACCGCTGACGACGTGGTCGGTGTCGTGCCGTCGGCCGTGTAATAAATCTTTGCTGCTTCGTTTGCATTCAATGCCACCGCGAGTGGAGAACCATTGGTGTATGAGCCGGGGATCGGACTAGGCGTGGTGACCGGCGGAGTCGTGTCCAGGGCAATGGCGGCAGTGATCGGTGGATACTGCACGCCGGTTGGCAGCGATTTGTCGCGGAATCGGACATAGACAGTTCTTGGGCCGTCACTGCCGTTTGCGAGAGTCCAGGACTTGCTGGTAGCATAGGGCTCTTCAATAAAAGGCCATACGGAACCGTCATTGGAAAACTGCATGGTGTCAACGCCGGTCGGGTCATACGCATTCAGGGTCAGGTTGACTGTAAGGTTGTTTGTGGATGTTGCTCCATTATTGATGCTTGCCGTGGCAATCAGGTCCGGATCATGAATGTACCATGTGTCCGAATGAACAGCTTCTGCTGTTCCGTTCACATCAACGGCAAAGTATTGAATGTTGGTAGTCCCATTTACCACAATCGGCGTAGTGAAAATGGGTGATGCCGTAGTCGGCAGGTTTCCGTCGATCGTGTAGTAGATTGTTGCTGGCGGTGCGTTTGTCGTTGCCGTCAGGCTTACCAGTACTGGGGCAGCGGAGTAGGTAGCAGGAACCGGGCTGGCTATGGTTACCGGAGGCTGCGGAGGTTCGTTGACAACATGGGTTATGGTGGTGCTTGCAACCGGATTTTGTCCAAGACTGGTACGCGCCTCGACAGTAATGGTATACGTGCCGACAGGTGTCGTGGCAGGCAGGGTCCACATATTGTTGTTACTGAATGCTTGTGTCTCCACATTGTTGAGTAGGAACCGATACTGATATTGTGCAGTAAGCGGAGGGGTAGGAGCCGGGTTTGGTTGAGTAACCGTTGCTCCGGAGCCGGTTGCAACGAACTGAACATTAGTACCGACCACGTGGCCAATCGGCTTGCTATCGACGACAGTTACTGCTGTGGCATCCGTCCAGGAACCGGTCGTAGCGGTGACAGGGCCGTCAAGTGAATTTGTTGGTCCCACAGCGTTGAATGCTATGATCTGATACGAGTAGGTCGTCCCGGGATTAACCGATGTATCCGTATAGATGGGCGGGTATCCCGGTAAGTATGATACTTCGGCAATTGGGGTGTTGTCGCGTAAAATACGGAAACTGCTCGGTGCTGAAATTGGCGCACCGTCATTCCATTGAAGGATAACCTGATTGACATTTGGGTTGACGTACGAGGTGATATAACTCGTTTTACCGGGCACGGTAGCGCCACCGACAAAGGCGCCACCTGCAGGGGCAAAAGATGGTGCTGCTGCTGCTGTTATTGAGGTTTTAAAGACAACTGGCCTCATGAAATCATTTTCTTCGTGCCCCAGGATGTGGCAGTGCCAGACGTATTCATAACCGTAGTCTGTGAAATTGTGATCGTTGTTGGCTACAGTTGTGACGACACCGGCGACAGGTGTCCCGGTTCCTCCCGGTATGTTTCCAAAGTCAGTGGCAATAATACGCGCATTATCAGGGAGCGCAGGGTCTATATTACGAATACTTCTTGGTAGCGGAAGGCCTGCAGCACCTGGATCGGTATTCAGAGCCACCCACGTAGCGGGCAAGGTTTGTGACTTCGGCCGCATGGCTACGATGATGTCCTCCAGGGGGTTCATCCTGACGGTTTCCTTCCAGCCCAGCTCATTTTCGTCAGGCGGACGAATGGCGCCATCCCAGCCGACCCGGTTGATCACCTGAACGTCGAACATGTGGAAGTGAACCGGGTGGGTGTCAACGCCGTTGTGGGTTATCTTCCATATCTGTGGCTGGCCATCGGTAATTATCTCGGTGGCCGGCTCGTTGTAGCCCATGGGGATAGTCGTCTGGTTAAATTGATTGGTAAAGGGGAGTTCTACCCCAAGTGTAGCGTTCATGCGACCGTAGGGATCCCATAATTCCTGTATTGCTTTGGGGTGGAACGGAATGGTGACCGGAATAGCACTCTGGGTATAGTCGCTATTGAGCGGCTTCAGGGTCATGGCATAATCTTGAATCTTCGCATACTGCTCTGTCGGCGCATATCCTCCGGACGCGAGTGGATGTGTCGGTTCTGGAACCAGAGGCGCCGGTTGGCTGGCTTTGAATGCTACTGGCAACGCGGCTTGCAGCGCAGCAAGATTAAACGGCGTGGCTGGAGTTCCGGCTACACGGAATTGCATGATGGTGCGCATGTTGGGGCCGTATCCCCGCAAGGTAGAAGGTGCACCGCCGTTTACCGTCTGGTCGGGGTTGCCCGTGTAGTAATCGACGCGCGGATCAGACGCCGGTATGGGAGCAGGGGCATCGTTATAAAGGATGACGGTTTTGCCGACAAATTGGGAAAAGTCGATAATTACGTCGGCCCGTTCCGCAGCGCCCATAAAAAGGTTTTTTTCCTGGACGTTCAACACAACAATATCACGGCGGTTATAGTTGTAGTTGACCGGTTGATTGGGATGTACGACCGGATAGGGCAGGAAGCCGCTTTCGCTGCCGATCTGGACTATGTTCGGGCCCTTGGTCGCGGGATCAGGGACTCCTCCATCCCTTCCATCTGTCGGCCACCCCGCCGGAAAGGAAGGGTTCGGACCTGCCGGGACCATCTTGACCTCGGTATTGGAAGGATCGTTGGGATCGGAGACAAACAGACTCAAATTGTAGCCGCGGTCGTTACTGGCATTTAGGATCCGGAAACGATAGGTCTTGGGCTCCACCGACAGATAGGGGTAGGCGGTGCCGTTGATCACAGGGGTATCCATGAAGGCTTCCGGGGTAGTTGATGGCTCAGGCAGTGTCGAGCGATCTGCGGGAACTGAAATGGGGGGCCAGAACCAGGGGCCGTAATCCCAGCGACCAAAGGGGTTTGCCCCCGCCGGGCTGGTAGGGTCCTGATTTGGCTCATAGACATGCGGGAACCACAGGTCGCCGTAGCTTCCCCAATTGTTTGCCACTCCTTTGGAATTTTTGGTCCACAAGGCATCCTGGACATCGATGTTTTTGGGCACGAATGTTTTGTCCTGAATAATCAAAGGGATGCCGTAACGGTACTCGCAGGTCGCCGTCGGACCGCCGGGGCAAATATTGGGAAGGATACCGGTGTCGATCAAATTCTCCTCGACCGGATCTGTCAGCAGATAACCTGCGGCCTCGCCGGCATAGACATTCAGACGCGTGACGCCCAATGAGTGATCATGATAAAACATCAACCGGTTACTCTGCTGATTGGTCCAGTAGAAGGTCATTTCCCCGTCATTGGTAGGCGGCATGTCGGGTACGTCCCGTGTGCTTACGCCCTTCTTGTAAGGGGTCGTTTCACCGGCCGGCACAGTCCATTGGTTGGGTGTCCCATCGCTGATCCAGGGCGAGTTGCCGCCGTGCAAGTGAGCGGTGACCCGGTTTTGGGTGTATGACACGTTAGTCGGGCAGTTTTCCGAGATGTTTTGTGTTGGATTACTGGGATCAGGGCGGAGCACGGAACACGGGGTACCATCGGCGGCTAGTGGTCCTGTTCCGGCCCCCATAAGTGTGTTGTCAACCGGTATAAAAAGATTGCCGGCTGTGCCGGTGGGGAGTTGATTTACGAGCTTGACGCGGACCGGCACGTTTCGTTTGGCTATGATCAACGGTCCAAGATAATGGGCGGACATGTTTGAAAAAACAGGGTTGAGATCCTTATACCCCCTGAGTAAGGTCTTCTTGGGAAGATCGGAATGCATCTTCTCTCCATACTGAACGACCCCGATTTCATAATAATCGCCATCGTTGGGCACTCCGGCCGGTAGTTGTGCTGGCGTAAATTTTTGTGCAATGGGAATGTACTGCCCGAGGTTGTTCTTGTTGGCAGCCCCCAGGCCGGCCAGCGAATCAACAAACTTTCGGAGCGCCGTTCCTGATGCTCCTCCAGATGGGCTGTTGGCATAGTATGTACCACCTCCGGGGCCTGCCTGGGCCTGGTTTATGCCCCATGGAACGGTAAACAGTACCACCAGCACGCTCAGTAGTTTCCAGAAAATTTGTCTGTTCATATGTCGCCTCTCTCCTCGTTGGTCTTATAGTGCGTTCTTGACAGCTGGTATGTAAATGCAGGTCGAAAAAAGTCGTGGTAACAGTAATCACAATTATTTTATTGCCAACAGCTCCACCTCGAAAATGAGGGCCTCGTTCGGTCCGATGGAATAGCCCGCTCCCCGCTCTCCGTAGGCAAGCTGGGGGGGGATGAAAAGTAGCCACTTCGAACCAAGCGGCATAAGTTTGAGAGCCTCTTTCCAGCCAGGAATGACGCCATCCGATATATTGACATGCAACGGTTTTCCCGTCACAAAGGTATTTTCAAATTCAGTCCCATCAAGGTGAGTACCACGATAGTTGCACTCCACAGTGTCGGAATTTGTTGGTTTCTTTCCTTTCGCCGTTGTGAGGATTTTGTACTGCAACCCGCTTGGTAAAGTTACTACACCAGGCTTAGACTTGTTTTCAGCCAAAAAGGCGTCACCTTTTTTCTTGTTGTCAATTGACGAAATTCTTTTGGTAGCGGCCTGCTTTTGCCGCAACTCGGCTTGGAAGTCTGCCATCGACTTGCGCAGTTCATTTTCTGAGACAAGTAACTTTCCGGACAATCCATCTGTCATGCCCCTGATAACCATATCGAGATCAAAATTTATGCCCTGGTTTTTAAAGTTTCTGACTACCTCGACCCCAATGCCATAATTTATTTTATCCATCGGAGACTTGAAGGGCTGGAGCTCATTTGCTTCTGCCTGGGTAACCATAAGACCAAGGCCAATAATCAGCATTAATATCATTTTCATCAGTACTCCCATGTGGGTTCAAGTGCTTTCATTTTTTATTTTCAAAACCGTCAGGTGACGGGTTTGCTTCTACTGCGTCAAATCGATGGGCGTTAAGCGAACGTATTTCTTCGATCCGCCGTCTTTGTCTTGATACCTGAGCGCCATTTGTAATGGCAGAATTTGGGGCAGCATGTTCAGGTTGTTTAAGTGTATAGTTAGGGTCTCCGAAACACACCGCTTCAAAATGATCTTGATATTCGATTACCCGGCAGTTTTTAGCCGCGAAAACCATGTGAGGCAAGAATAGTACCCCGGCAAAGAGAATTAATGCGCTTTGTCGGATTTTTATTCGATTTTTTTGGGGTTCACATTGAACGTGTGCCAAGAGACACCTCTCTTTAAAGGCATAAATAGTTATTTTTCTCTTGTTCATCTGCAAGCAGATGCAACGTTCGTAACATCGACAGAATCAGTGACGGTTTGACAGGTTTTTCAAAGTAGTGGTAGGTACCGAGTTCGTGTGCGGTCTTTTTTAACTCGTCACTGCCATAACCTGTTACGAGAATCACCTTCGCGTACGGTTGCTCTTTTCGCACTTCCTCTACAAAATAAATACCCTCTTCGCTATCGGATCCTGCAAAGCGTACGTCTGAAATAACGGCAAAGTAATCATTGGATTTCAAAAGAGCCGTTGCCGTTTCAATACTTTCGCACGTATCAAAACCAAAACGTTCACTTGCAAATAACTTGCGGTAAGCAAAACAGATTGCCGGCTCATTATCTACGATCAAAACTCGATGGAGTTCCGGTTTAGTATTGTCACCTGACGGTGAATTATATTGACTCTCTTGATAGCTCATTGTTATCTGCTCATCAAGAATTGTGCCGACGTGATTTTGTTTGTGATGTGAATGAAATCGGCAGGTTGTTCGATTGAACAAATTCTGAATTGTCTCAAAAGGAGAAAAAATCTCAGTTTGAGACAAGTGGAGTGAGAATGGCGGGTGTGTCTGTTGTTCTATTGATTTTGTTTCAATCTCCGATAAAGGGTCGCGCGTGAAATATTGAGGCTTTTTGCTGCCTTTTCAATGTTGCCACCCGCCTGATCGAGAACCGCTCTGATATGTTCTCCTTCAACCTCCTGCACTGTGCGCTGGATTTGTGCCGGTTTGGGGGGGCGATGAGGTGCCAGGTTTGAAAATGCCGACTGGCGAATTATTGCACCGGGCGGAGTAAGCAACAGGGCCCGCTCAAGAACACTTCTCAACTCCCGGATATTGCCGGGCCAGGGGTAGGCACGGAGCATTTTCATGCATTCATCGGAAAGCACGTCCGAGGTTGAACCGAGCGAGCGGAGCAGATATGAGGTCAATGCCGGAAGATCATCCATGCACTCTCTGAGAGGCGGCAAGTGCAGTTTCATCATGTTGATCCGAAATACAAGATCCCGTCGGAACTGCCCCAATTCCACCAATGAATCAATGTCGTGATGTGTCGCGCAAATGAGGCGAAAATTGCTTCTCAACAGCTTTATATCGCCGAGTCTGCGGTAACTTTTATCCTCCAGTACCTTGAGAAACTGTGCCTGGACATCAATACTCATGTCGCCGATTTCATCAAGAAACAGTGTCCCACGGTCAGCAGCATCAAGCAGTCCTTTGCGGTCCTGGTCGGCAGAAGTGAAAGCGCCTTTGACATTTCCGAAAATTTCTCGTGAAAGCATCTCTCCTCGCAAGCCGGAACAGTTCAGTTCAACGCATTCATTTGATGCGCGAGAACTGTGCTGATGAATCCATCGGGCAAGCATTCCTTTGCCAGTGCCGGTCTCACCGGTAATGAGTACCGGTATGTCGCTGGCTGCAGCCGCAAGTGCCAGCGTATGCACTTCCTGAATGATTTTATTGCTGCCGACAAAGAAAATATCCTTCTTTTCGAGTCGTTTTCGAACCGATTGCTGCTTTTTCAGGATGCCGATTTCGAGTGTTTTAGACATAAATACAGCGAGAGCGGCATTATCAACCGGTTTGGTCATGAAGTTGTCCGCCCCGCGCCGCATGGCCTCAACGGCGAGAGGAATATCGCCTTCACCGGTTATAACAATGATCGGAATGCACGGCTCTTGTGTCCGTGCGGTGTGGATAAAGTCGATTCCGTTCCCGTCCGGCAGGTTTATGTCAAGAACTATGATGTCACAACGTCGGGCGGCAAGAATGGCTGTCGCCTCGGCAAGATTCGCCGCCTCATGGATCTCATAGCCATCTTTGGAAAAATAGCGGACAAAGCCGAAACGGGTGGAAGCATTGTCTTCAATTAATAGTACGCTGGGTTTCAATGTGATTCCTCCTGGTAAAGCGGGATGCAAATTTCAACGGTACATCCTGGTGGTGGGCTATTGTTCCAAATCTGTACAGTTCCGCCGATGTTTTCAATAAAGTGTTTGACAAGGGCGAGGCCGAGACCGGTGCCCCCTTTTCGATCGGTATAGAAGGGTTCAAAAACGTGTGAGAGTTTCTCTTCAGGTATGCCGGTCCCCTGATCGATTACCTGTATGACTGCCATGGCTTTGGCACTATCAAGGCCATTATGGGTTAGTCGAACCAAAATTCTGCTGCTGCCTGGAGTGTGAGATCCGGCGTTTTCCAGCAGATTAAAAAATACCTGTTGCAGTTTGAGGCCATCAGCTAAAACCAGGATTGGCTTGTCGTTATCTTCGGAGGTCAAGATACCCTGCTTGTTTTCAGATGCGCCGGTGGACTTCCAGAGATCCAACGCCTCACAGCATACCTGGGTAAGTGGTAGTGGTTGCATGCTGGCTGCTGGAATCGTTCTTCCCAGGTCAAGCAGGTCGTTCATCAGGTGGGCCAGACGGTTGACTTGTGTTCTGATATGCTGGATGAACGGTTCCAGTTCAGGGTTGGAGACAATTTCTTTCTCCCTGAACAGGGCCTCGGTTATGGTGAGAATAGCATTCAACGGATTACGCACTTCATGGGCAACACCACCGGCAATCTGACCGATAGCCTCAAGTCGTTTGGCGTTGAGCAGCCGCTGCTCAAGGGTTTCCCGTTCAACTATTTCCTGGCGGAGCAGTGAGTTGATTTCTGAAAGATCGGCTGTCCGTTCAGTAATCTGCTGCTCCAGACGAGCATGGATACCTTGAAGTTCTGATTCGGCGTTCTTCTGGACAGTGATGTCATAGCAGCTGCCGATGTAGCCGGCAAAATCACCATTCAGGTCATAGTAGGGGCAGCCATGATCATTGATCCAGTGATAGCTGCCGTCATTAAAGCGCAGCCGATACTCCATCCTGAATGCGTGGTGGCTGTTAAATGCCTCCCTGTAGATGGTGACGCACCGCTCCAGGTCTTCCGGGTGAACTCCGTCCATCCAGCCGTCATCCAACTCTTGTGCAAGTGACCGTCCGGTGAAAGCCAACCACGTCTGGTTAAAATAATCACAACGGGCGTTGGAGTCTGAACGCCAGATGAGAGACGGGAAAATTTCCAGCAATTTCATGTGGTAGTCACGTGATTGGATCAAGTCGTCTTCTGATTTCTTCAGTTCAAGGTTATGGTGCTGCTCAATTGTAACCATCTTGCGAAGCATTTCCGCTTTTTTGCGGGTGCCCAACAGGAAGATGCCGAGAATTTCGGTGAAAATTAATACCACTCCAGCAAACGACACCATCAAGGTCGTCTTTAAAAGTGGTGCCATTACTTCACTGGCATCAATTTTAGTAACGATTCCCCATCGCGTACCGGGTATAATTCTGGTCGTAGCAATCACCCTGGTATTACGATAATCGATCCCCTCAAAGCTCCCCTCCTGCCCAAGTGCGGCCCTCACCGCCGGTACGGCGCGATTGGTGAGCGGAATCTGGAATGGAGTCGTTGTATTTGTTCGAGAGCGGAGACTGTTCAGGAAAAGAACGGAATCACCTTCACGCATTACAAGCAGTGTTTCCGCTGATGAGCTGGCGGTTGGCCAGGACTTGACAAGGGGATAAAGACGTTTGGCCGGGTCGATGTCGAGCACCAGTACGGCAATGCAACGGCCAGCTTGCATGATCGGAATGGCGAGGTTTATGTTATAGGCTCCGATATCAGTGTCACGATGAAAATTCGAAAGTATTAATTCTTGTTCCTTGCCAGCTTCAGAAACCAGTTTTTGGTAATGCTGCGACAGTGGCAAAGGCACCGCTGAATCGGAAGTAATTATTTCACCGTCGGGGGAAAAGATGATTCCGTTACTGTATTCACCAAGGTCAACCAGGCTCGACAGCCAAAGTTTGCATTCCTGGAGAATTACCTTTTTGCTCTTGTCAGCAATGTAGTCATTGATGCGACGGGCCATCATCGCATTTGCACGTATTGATGCACCTTCGGCAAAGCGCTCCTTGCGCCATTGTGCTATCTGGGAGGTCTTAAGGTCTGCAATGGTTGAAATTTCTTCGTATTTTTGGGTGAGTAAAAGCTGTTTTTGTTGTTGGATCAAGCTATAAGAGACAAAAATGACAAGAGTTATAAAAATAAAAATGGCGAGAAATAATCTGGCTGAATCAGACCACGGTTTTTTTGCGAGGGGAGGGCTTTGCATGCGTAACAAAAAATCTCCGATTGCTGCGATTTTGAATGGCTGCTGTTTCTTTGTCTGGATGCACCAGGTGTTCAGCTCTGCTCCTGATTGTGTACCCTTTGGTTAACCGGGAAAACCGCATTTATTGTAGTAGATACGTTTGAATGATATGGGCTATAAATGGTTATAACTTGTTTTTTCTACTTGGGTACAATATCACCCCGTGCAAGCCGTCGTCAAAGCAAATTCTGCGCACTTTTAACTCGATCATGCTCCACCAATAACGATATGCCGCTGTTGCACGGTTAAAAAAAATGATGTAGAGTTCACTAATCTATTAATCCAAGGGAGGTGTAAACATGAGAAAACAGTTTTTACCATGTTATATTGTTGCAATGTTGCTACTGAGTAGCGGCACTGTTCTGGCGGGACAAATGCTGGGTCATGACGGGCATGACCACATGACAGAAGCTGCCGTCGGATCAAATCATGCTGATGTTGTAAAACATAAAGCGTGCGCGCACTGCGGTATGGATCGGGAAAAATTTGCATTTTCACGAATGCTGATTACCTATGCCGATGGTTCGTCTGTTGGCGTATGCAGCATTCATTGTGCGGTTACGGAACTGAAAGACCAAAAAAACAAAGTGGTCAAGTCTATCGAAGTTGCTGATTTAAATACCAAAAAACTGGTTGACGCTAAAAAAGCTACCTGGGTTCTTGGAGGCGAAAAGAAAGGTGTCATGACACGAGTACCAAAATGGGCCTTTGCAAAAAAAGCTGACGCTGTTGCATTTGTTGCAAAGTACGGTGGTAAGCTGGCTACATACAAAGAAGCGCTGGACATGGCAGAAAATAACTGAAAATGTGGTGTCTTATGAAACGACTTATCCCGGCAGTTATTCTGAGCTGTTTTCTGATGGTGTCAGTAAGTCTGGCGGCTGGCACGGCTCCTGTCGTCGTGCCACCTGGAGCCAAGTGCCCGGTCTGCGGGATGTTCGTTGCCAAATTCCCCGATTGGACGGCAACTGCCCGCTTCAAGGATGGCACAACTTTTTATTATGACGGGCCGAAGGATATGTTCAGTCATTTTTTAAATACATCCCGGTATACCCCCGGGAAGCAGCAGGCTGATATTGTTGCGCTGTCAGTGAAGGAATATTACTCGCTGGAAAGGATCGATGCGCGTACCGCTTTTTTTGTATCCGGCAGCGACGTCTATGGGCCGATGGGAAATGAACTGGTTCCGTTTAAAACGGAGAAGGATGCCCGGTCTTTCAAGCTTGATCACAAAGGTAAGCACATTCTGCGCTTCAACGAGATTACCCGGCAGACCATACAATCACTCAATTAAGGATTCAGTATGCGTCGTTCAGTGAAGTATTTGCTTTTTACCGCGGCTATTCTGGCCCTCTTTCTGTTGCTGCCGCTGCATGCTCATTATATCCAGCACCACTCCGGAGACGAAATAAAACTGCAGATGACGAAATTACAGCGTCTCCATGTGACAGATCTCTGTCTGGCCACAGAAGCCCGCTACACCCGCCATCTTGCCCTGGCTGATCGTCATGCGCCTTTTCAGGAGCATCCCCTGGCCCTGGAACATTTTCCTTCCGGTTCAATGATCCTGCCACATCTTCTTACTCGTGATACTCCATGAAACAAGCTCTCGAACGCCATCTGAATATCCTCGATTTCACCCTTGCGTCGCTTCTGCGTAGAAGAGCCAAAAACCTGTCTCTTCTGGCAATATATCTGCTCGTTGTTTTTATGCTGGCATCGCTGGCATTTTTTGTGACGGCACTGAAGAAGGAGGCCACCATTATTTTGAGTGATGCCCCCGATATGATCGTGCAACGACTGATGGCAGGCCGGCAGGATCTGGTGCCGGCTGATTATGCCGTTGAAATAGCCAAGATCAGAGGGGTGACGGCGGTGCGACCCCGTTTGTGGGGATATTACTATGATGCTCTGAACGGTGCTAACTATACGATCATGGCCAGTGAGGATCCCGCTGTAGTGCCGGGGAGTGCCGCCATTGGCGCGGGTGTAGCAAAAGCCCGTAATCTGGCGGTTGGTGATCTCTTGCCGCTGATAAGTTATGACAAATCTCCGGTGATGCTGGAAATCAATTCGATATATCCGCATGGCGCCGATCTTGCTGCCGCGGATCTGATCGTCATATCTCCGGTCGATTTTCATCAGTTGTTCAATTTTCCGGGTGGCCAGGCAACTGATTTGGCCGTAACCGTGCGTAATCCAAAAGAAATGTCAACCGTTGCCGCCAAGATCGCCGGTACGTTTCCTGATTCCCGCCCGATTCTGAAGAGCGAAATCCAGCGCACCTACCAATCAATTTTTGATTGGCGCGGAGGAATGACACTGATTCTCCTGACCTCGGCACTGATTTCATTTATTATCTTTGCCTGGGACAAAGCCACCGGCCTTTCAGCTGATGAGCGCAAGGAAATAGGCATTCTCAAGTCAATCGGGTGGGAAACTTCTGATGTCCTGCTGCTTAAATTCTGGGAAGGACTGGTAATCTCGCTCACGGCTTTTTTGCTGGGGGTTGTGCTGGCCTACGGACATGTTTTTCTTCTCTCGGCGCCACTTTTCGCTCAGGCACTCAAGGGGTGGTCGGTGATTTACCCCCGTTTTCAGCTGGTTCCGGTCGTTGATGCCTATCAATTGTCGGTGCTGTTCTTCCTGACGGTTGTGCCTTATACGACCGCAACGATTATACCCTGCTGGCGGGCGGCAACAATCGACCCTGATGCCGCCATGAGGTATTGATGTGATAGAGCTGTCAGGCATTACAAAGTCATTTAACAGCGGCAAGCCGAACCAGTTTACCGCCGTTGATAATGTCACCCTCACGGTGCATCCGCACCAGATAACGATATTCAAAGGCCCGAGCGGTTCCGGCAAAACGTCGCTTCTGACGATGATCGGCTGTATGGCCCGTCCAACATCCGGGCGGATATTTCTGCGCGGGGTGGCGGCTGCGATGCCTTTTCAACAGGAAGGGCTGGAGGTGGTCGAAATCACCAGCTTGCCGGAGCGCTTTTTAAACGAGATCCGCCGTTCCACATTCGGTTTCATTTTTCAGCAGTTCAATCTGGTCAAAGGAATAACGGTTCTGGAAAATGTCATGCTGCCTGCATACCCGACCGGTGAGGCACGTGCTCTCTTTCGTGCCCGTGCCTTGAATCTGCTGGAACAGTTCAGTATATCACGCCTTGCAGGGCAAAATGTGGAGCTGCTTTCTGGTGGCGAGCTGCAACGGGTAGCAATCGCCCGTTCACTGATCAACAACCCCTCCATTATTATTGCCGATGAGCCGACGGCCCACTTGGATTCAAAGTTGTCACAGGAGTTTATGGCCATTGCAGGACGGCTGAAGGGGGAGGGGAAGAGCGTGCTGATCGCCAGCCACGACCCTATCGTATATGATTCGCCACTGATAGACTCGCTTGTTGAAATGCGCGACGGCGCTATTGTAGATATCCGGAGTTGCCGGTGATTTTACATCCCGCTGCTCTGGCGTTGATGCTGATTGCACTGCTGGTCTCTGGAATGGGAATCTATGCCGGATATTATGGCATACGAATCCTTCGTTACTGGAATCCTGCCTGCGGCAGCGAACAGCAACTGGAGCTTGAACGCAGAACCTATCTCATATCAACAATCATGAGCTATATCCTCAGCTTTGAGCTTATATCGCTGTTCCTGTTTATCTATACTGCTGACGATCTTCATACACTGTTTACCGGCGCCATGTGCGCGGCTGGAACGCTGGCGGTAAATTCCTTCGGCTATCCGACGCTGCTGATCAAGATAATCAACTTTGTGTTGGCAGGCATCTGGCTAATCGTAAACTATACCGATAACAGGGGGTATGACTATCCGCTGATACGGGTCAAATATATTTTGCTCACTCTGATAGTACCGCTCCTGCTCCTGGAGAGCTTTCTGCTATTTGCCTATTTTGCCGGACTGAAGCCGGACATCATTACCTCCTGCTGTGGCAGTTTGTTCAGTCACGAGTCCGGCGGCTTCAGCGGTGATCTAGCTTCTCTACCGTACCGGCCGACGCGTATTGTTTTTTTTATCTGCATGGCAATCACGGTATGCAGCGGGTTGGTTTTCTACGTAGCCCTGACAAACAGGATACGAGCGTTAACGGGATTGTTTGCTGCACAAGAAGTGCAGAAAATGTTTTCTGCTATTCTGAAGTGTGGTGGCGGCTATCTGTTCTCAATTGCTGCGGCTGTCACGTTTCTGGTCGCCTGTGCCTCTGTGGTGTCATTTATCTGTCTTTATTTCTACGAACTGCCCACCCATCATTGCCCGTTCTGTATATTGCAGAAGGAATACCATTATGTGGGCTATCTCCTGTATGCGACCCTTTTTGGCGGTGCTGTGGCCGGGATCGGAGCCGGGGTGTTACTGCCGTTCAGAAAAACCGGAAGTCTGGTCCGTATTATTCCGGACATTCAGCGCCGCCTTGTCCTGATTACACTTGTCTGTTATCTGCTGTTTACGCTGATTACGGTCTGGAAGATGATCTTCTCGGCTCTCAGGCTTGCTTGAACCTTGTCTTCATCCTTAAAATAGAGACCGCGGCACAAAACATGTTTTAAGCTGAAGTAGATTGTTACAGAATTCCATTGAATAGAATAAAAAAAGCCCGACCAGAATATGGCAGGCTTTTTTATTTGGTGGGCGAAACAGGGATCGAACCTGTGACATCCAGCTTGTAAGTACGGGTAACATGCTTTTTGTTGAGAGTTGGTGAAAAATAATCCCTCCAGTAAAACCCCCATAAATGCTTGACAATACCGCTTTTATTGCTATATCTGTATTCATGGTCTTTCAGGTTAATCATTTATTTTCAGAAAAATACGGATACGTGAGAGGATACGTGTGAAATTGCGTATCCTTTTGAGGGGGCATTATGGCAAACGGATTTACTGACAAAGGTATCAAGGCGCTTAAGGCTGCCGAAAAGGAATACTGGCTCAGAGAAGGCCAGGGCTTCGCTATCCGAGTCTACCCCTCTGGGGAAAAGGCATGGTACTACATCTACACCTTTGAGGGCCGCAAGCGGTTTATGAAGCTCGGCACGTATCCTGACGTATCCCTTTTAAAAGCCAGAGAGAAACACGGGGACGCTAAAAAGAAGTTTGCCAACGGGGCCGATCCATTGGCCGAACAGGAGCAGGCGAAGGATGAACGAAGTAAGGCCCTGACCGTATCCAGGCTGATAACGGAGTACATCGAGAAACACGCCAAACCTAAAAAGCGGAGCTGGAGCGAGGACGAGCGGATACTGAATAAGGACGCGCTTGTCGTGTGGGGTAAACGAAAGGCGGTTGATATAACAAAACGTGATGTTGTGCTGTTGCTCGAATCCATTATTGAACGTGGTTCCCCTGGATCTGCAAACAATAACTTCAAAATCATCCGGAAAATGTTTAATTACGCAGTAGAAAAGGACATTATCAAGCACCGGGATAATCCTTGTGTGGGTGTCAAGATGCCGGCACCTCTGAACCGCGGCGATCGTGCTTTAAATGCGGACGAAATAAAAACGCTATGGGCGAACATGGCAGCATGCCCGATTTCCGACGATATCCAGCGGGCATTGAAGCTGATAATCCTCACAGCACAGCGACCAGGTGAAGTGATAGGAATGCATACGAGCGAGATAGACGGTAAATGGTGGACGGTCCCGGCTGAGAGATCAAAGAACAAACTGGCTCACCGTGTTTATCTGACGCCAACGGCGCTTGACCTGATTGGCCCTCTTGAGGTTATGGATGAAGAAACAAAAGAGATGAAGCCGAAAGAGTTCATTTTCCCGTGCGTCAGTGTCAAGAAGGACAAACCCGCAAAGCGTCTTTCAATCTCTCAGGCTGTTTCTCGTAGTCTTGCGGTTCCGATCAAGGCCAATGGAGAACAGGTCTTCGACAAAGAAGGAAACCCGGTAACAGAAAATAAACTCGGTGTTGCTGACTTCACTCCACATGACTTGAGACGGACGGCAGCGACATTCATGTCACAACTCGGATTTATGGACGAGATCATAGACTCAGTGCTGAATCATACCAAGCAAGGCATTATCAGAACCTATAACCTCAACCGGTACGACAAAGAGAAACAGCAGGCCCTCGAAGCCTGGGAACGGAAGCTGAACAGCATCATTACCGGTCGCGAGTGCAAGGTGATACCGATAGGGAGCAAGGCTGCTTGACTTTTAACACACTTGGTTTATACTATTCAAAGGTATAAGGTAATTTATGGCATGGATTGTAAAGTTACATCGGAAAACTGAAAAACTTGCATTGAAGCTGCCACGCCCGGCACTCGCGGCACTGTATCTGCTTATGGAAAACATTCAGCAAAGCGGTCCTGTGCGTGGTGACTGGCCGAATTATGGCAAGCTGGAAGGTATTCGGCATCATTGCCATTTGAAGAAGGGCCACCCAACATACGTTGCCGTGTGGACTGAGGACAAGCAAACTATAACCGTGGAGATTATTTATGCAGGCACACACGAAAAAGCACCTTACTGAATCCAGTCTTGTTCCGCTCCAGTTTATGGTGCACCCGGCTAACGTTGAGAGGATTACCCGCTTTGTCAAAACGATTGAGCCAAGTGGTGAAGGTATCACGGTTGACGAGTTTTTTGATAAGCATTTCTCTGGCCAGACAAAGGGATCGGTTGCGCTCAAAGGATATCGTTACCGCGAGAACCTTACCCAACATCAACTGTCTAAGTTAACCGGCATACCGCAGCGTCACCTTTCAGAGATGGAGAACAGAAAGCGTGGTATCGGCAAGGAGAATGCTCTTAAGCTGGCGGCGGCGCTAAATTGTGATTATAGAGGATTGCTGTGACCGACGCAGAGCGGGTAGTGCTGATCCGAGATGTTGTAAATGGCAAGGTAAGCCCGGCTGCCATGGTTGAGGCAATCAAATCAATTGTAGGGGAGCGGTTGGCTGTTCCTGTTTCAGCCGCGAAATGTTTGGAGCGGACCAAAACTCCAGACTTTCAAGCAAAGTCGCAAAAGGACAGTAATCACTATGAGGAAAATCAACCTCAAGATAGATTTGTGACACTCCCTGAGCTTTGCAAACGGGCAGGTTACCAACCAAGAACCGTTCACAACTATAGAGCGAGAGGACTTTCCCACAAACTCAAACTTCCAAATCTGATCAAGCGCGGCGATGGGCGTCTCGGGTGTTTGGAGTCGGTTTTAAATAAGTATTTGTTAGAACAGTATGGAACAATTGAAACAGACAAATCAAGACAGCTGTAAGAACCAAAAGGCCACCCGAGAGAGTGGCCTTTTGCTATGAGTATTCGGGCTTTTTTAAAGCCGCTTCACAACGGGCCTCGTATTTATCTACAATAGGTTTAAGTCGGATTAAACATTCGTTGATTATCTCTTCATTTTCGATCTGCACGCCTGCCACCTTCTGAATAAGAACATCTCTAATATCATCTTCAAGTCCACAAATAACTATCTCAAGCGTGGGTTTAAGATCATCCGGCACCATGTTGTAAACCTTAATCATATCATCAGCCATATTTACTAAGGAAGGTGCTTCATCAAAATCAAGGTCATCATTCGGTCTATTTTTATTTGTTATTATTTTTGCTCCCCGCAAATAAGCTACCGATGTTCCAAAGTAATAAGCAAGTGTCTCTAGGGTTGCTGTTGTAGGTTCACCCACGCCTTTTAAATAAGAATTAATTGTAGCAAGTCCTAATCCTGATTCTTTAGAAACGGCACTCTGGCTTTTTTCAGCCACAGCCTTTTTTAAAAGTTCCACAACCCTTTCCGGAGTTTTTCCGCTTCCTCTTCCTTTTGGCAAAATATCCCCCTTTCGATAAAACGAAATATATTCTTGACATTACGATAAAACGAAATTACATTACGACAAAACGAAAGGCAATGGAAAAGATGAAAGCATTAGCAATACATACATGATTCAAAGAGGGGGGTAACATGACGACAGAAGCTATTACTAACAAACAAGACAAGGGTCAATTGAAGTTTTCAACAATGTTGTCGATCAAGGAAACGGCAAAGATGCTTGGAATAAGTTACAGCACTCTTCACCGTCTCGTAATGGCGGGGAAAATTCTGCAGGTCCAAGTATCACCAGGGAGACGTGTAATCCCCCTGGAAGTAGCAGAGGCATACGTTAACCAGTGCTATCAAGCTGCTGCATAGACGGTAACAAAAGGAGTATTGGCCATGCAAAAGTTAATCAACGAGATCAAGTATCAGTGGTTGAAGTTCAAACTTCGTAGGTCAGCAACACGGTACGCCGTGAACATCGCAATGGGGAGAATTTGAAAATGGTAAACAAGTTTGTGCAGATCACCAAAACCGGAGAAAACTTCACGTACCAGCATACAGCCAAAGACGAGAAACAACACGTCTCAATGGATGCGATATTCAAGACATCTGATCGTGCTCTCAAGGGTCTGGATAGAGCACATGCCGCCATGACATTTCTTCGGGACTGTTTTGAAGCGAGAGCAGAGTCCGGGGAAAGCATGGATGAATACGGCCAGAAAGGTGCGGCGGCAGTTTGTTGTGCGATAAGCGATATGATCCGGGCAGAGACTGAAAATACTTTTAAGGAGACCATGGTTATTAAAGCATTGGTAGCTGGTGAAGTTCAATAAGCGGCATAGCCGTAGTCCCCTCATAAAAAACATTTACCAAGAAACAATGGCGCATGAGTGCCTCCAATCACCTGATACAGGAGATCACTCATGCGCCAGAATTTTATCAACCAGAAGATGCAGAACAGAATAACAGAAGAATTCCGCCGCGCAAACCTTCTAGCATCGTTACCAGGGGGCGGGAGTATGGCGTGTAAGGCAGTCATCAAGGCAGGCACTATCGCCGCTTATGCCGCAGTAAACGCATAACCAGCTTGCACGGCTAGGCTTGCAACCGAAGAGCGGCACCCCTGGGCCGCCTGCCGTGCAGATTCTTCCAGGGTACAGGTCAGGGGATCAAGTATGGACGACAACAACGGCTGGATATGCCTTCATCGAAGTTTGATAGGACATGATCTATGGACACAGAAACCTTTTTCCATGGGGCAAGCCTGGGCGGATCTCCTTTTGTTGGCGAACCATAAAGAGGGCTTTGTCCGAAAACGTGGAATAAAAATAACTATTGCCAGAGGTCAGGTTGGATGGTCAGAGCGTCAACTGGCTGAACGTTGGGGATGGTCCAGGGGGAAGGTAAGCCGCTTCTTGGAAGAACTGGAAGATCTTGAACAGGTAGAGCAGAAAAACGGGCCACAGAATATTAACGTAACTAGCTTAATTACAATCATAAACTATGACAAGTATCAAAGCAGCGGGCCGCAGACGGGCCGCAAACGGGCCGCAAACAGTACCATGAACAACAATGAGAACAATGAAAACAAAGAATCTATAGGGAAATTTACACCACCTTCCATTGAAGAAATTAGAGCGTATTGCCAGGAACGAAACAATGAGGTTGATCCTCAGCGCTTCGTAGATTTTTACGAGTCAAAAGGCTGGATGATCGGAAAAAACAAAATGAAAGATTGGAAAGCAGCGGTGCGTAGCACATGGGAGAAGCCTGTTCCTAAAATCTCTATTCAGGATGCGAAACAACCAGAAACCTCAACCTTAAGCGCTGAACAGATCAGAGAAACAATGGAGCGACGATATGCAGGCAAATGATCACGATCTATTGCAGCAATCAATACTCGGGTCCCTTCTGACTTGGCCTGGTGAAATAGATAAGATTTCATCGGTATTATCTCTCAACGACTTTACGAAAGAGAGCTATCGAGACGTTTATCAATACCTGCTCAAAAACGATGGTGGTGATCTAGTTACTGTCTCAACGGCACTCAAGGGGAAGGTAAGGCCAGAAGACCTTTGCACCTGGATCGGCCACGAAGTCACCTCGGCATTTCTTCCCCGCTACTGCCAACAACTTAAAGAAATTTCCCGCAAGGTACAAATAGTTGATACAGCAAGGCACATCGGATTGATGTTCGAAGAAAGTACGTCTACTGAAATGTTAGAAAAACTGGAATCGTTGACGACCTCTATTACCGGCAAATCGAGCAGAGAACCAATTGAAGCTATGGCGCTTGTTATCGACTCAGCCCGCCGCCTCAAGTCCCGTTATGAAAATCGCGGCAAGATTCAGGGTGTACCGTTTGGGTATGATGCCCTCGATGCCGTGACATGCGGTATGCAGCGCGGGGATCTGATCATCATTGCCGGGCGCCCATCAATGGGAAAATCTGCTTTTGCAGGCAACGTACTGGAAAATATCTGTGAAGCCGGATTTTCAGGAATGTTGTTCTCGCTGGAAATGAAGGCTGGCAACGTGACTGATAGGATGGTCTCCAGCAGGGGCGGCATTCAGTACGGGAACATCAGGAGCGGCAATCTGACAGATGTGGAATGGACGCGTAACTCACAATGTTCTGAAAAAATATCCAAGTATCGATTGGCTATTGATGACACTCCTGGAATTACCCTTCGTGAAATACGGTCAAAAGTGCGGAAGCGGAAACGCTTGCTCGGCCTTGACGTGGTGGTAGTTGATTACCTTCAACTCATGGGAATCAACCCGCGAGACAACAGAGTGCAGGCAATCGGTGAAATTACCAGAGGGCTCAAACAGCTTGCTCTCGAATGTGACGTTACAGTGGTTCTGCTCTCTCAATTGAGCCGTGCACTTGAGAGTAGGCCAAACAAGCGCCCTTTGCTGAGTGACCTTCGGGACTCGGGAGAGATAGAGCAGGATGCGGACGTTATCCTTTTCCCGTACCGAGAGGCCGTCTATTGCGAGAAATGCAAGCAGCGGGTCAACGACGGCACTCACAGGCTTTATGAACACTTGGCAACTGCAGAGTTGATCATTGGAAAACAACGTAATGGAGAGGCAAACCTTACTTTGCCTATGGTGTGGATGGGGCATTTTCAGCGGTTTGAAGCTGTGACTGCCTGACGTGCGGTGCTCCTGTGGCGGTCTCATGCAGCATCGACAGCTGACGTCCGATACAGAGGCGCACGTCTGCATCTCTTGTGGCCGGGACGATATGCCGCGAAGAACGGCAACCAACAGAGACCAGGAAGATGACACGCCGCTGCAGCGTAAGCAACGCACGACGGGATTATGCAAGGTATGCAAGCGGTTAAAGCCTTTACGTGTGGGACTTTGTGCTCGTTGCCAAGCGAGAATCGATAACGGAATTCAAGCCGTTTAAGCCAAAGGAGGGGACGTGAAAAACGACAAGAGTGTTTATGAACGCATGGGTGAAGTGCTCAAAATGGTAGAGCAACTACAGCAATCAACGGAAATATCGCGTGATGAAGTTGTCCATTATTTTGAAGAGACAATCAGCATCATGGCCCTGTTGACCGCACAGGTTCAAGACGCCGAACAGCATACAGCAAGCACGGCGGCATACTACCGAGAAGCAAATCAGCTGCTTTTGAAGCGAAACGACGAGTTGGCGAGAATGGTTTACCGGTCTTCGGGCCTTCCTTTCCACCAGGAGGCCACAGCATGAGCGGGGACAGAACATTTCTTTGCAATACCTCGTCGCAGCGGAAACAGTTAACTGAGGCACTACGCGAAATAGGCTGCCTTCCGAGGACTGGCCGCTTGATCGTGAATATTACCGGCAACAGCGTTGTTGAAGTCTACGCACACGAGTGGAAGTTTCTCACCAAGGCGCAAGAAAACGGGGCGGCCGCCAATGAATAACAGCGACCAGGATAACGCAACACTTCGCTACCAGGCGCTTGACGATGACGGCCTTCCATTTATGTCCATACACGCACACCCCTCCACATCAGGTGAAACTTTGATTGAGATGCTGGAAGAGGCAATAGAGCACATCAGGTACGATACCAGGGCAGGAGCCAAGGTAGTGAGCCTGGACGAATTCAGAAAAACAGGAGGTACAGAATGTTGACAATTAAGACCTGGACAAGAGGCACGGAAATAATCCCCGCGATAGACGGCAGAGAGCTTCACAAAGCGCTGGAGGTTGGGCGCGACTTTCCGACCTGGATCAACGCACGGCTGCAGTATGGCTACGCCGAGAACGAAGATTTTACAAGCTACCTGGTCGAGCGCGGGGCAGGGACACCCGCAAAAGAATACCTGTTGACCTTACCAATGGCAGCAGAACTCTGCTTGCTTGAACGGTCCGACACAGGGCGGGCTCTTCGGCGCTTTATTCTCGGGCAACAGTCAGCACAAAATTGCAAATGTTCAAGCGGAAATTGTGCCGAAGGGAAGCCAGAAGAAAAGCCAATGTGGGAACTCACGCTTGACGATCTGCAGCAGAACACCCTCAAGGCATGCACAAAATGCAAGACTCCGTTTAAGGGAGACGGCGAACTCTGCCAAGAATGCGTTCACTTCGATAATGTCAGAGAACAGAAAGCGGCGTTGGTACGCCAGCGGAACGGCTTAAACGTCCCTGAGAACGAGAACGAGCTTGTCCAGTGCCTAATTGAACGGGACGGCGATACTACCATGACGGTGCCCGGTTCATACGGGACGATTGTTACTTTTCGACGCAACAAGTACGGGCACTCTGTAGCGAGGGTCGAGAATCCACAGCACCGGGCCAGCATCCTGAAGAGCCTGTTTTATCGTTCATATACCCCACCAAATCAGGAGGCTGCATAACATGGACAATCTTTCGATTGAACAACTGGAGCAGGCACAGACGCAGCTTATCACCCGAACGAGCCAGGCGAGGGGGGACCTTGATTATCTGACGCGGGATCAATCACGACTGATTATCGGCAACGTTCTTGGTGTTGTCACGCACGATGAAGTCAAAGCAACCCGGCAACTCATTGCCGAATGCCTTCGGACTTTGGAAGAAACGCCGCCAGCACTGGCCCTTATCAAGGAATTGATTGCCCAATTACGGAGCCAGGAGGCGCAGCGGCAGCGCGGAGAAGAGGCAGAACAGACACTCCTTGATTATTTCTCGGCACGTCAGGAGATTATTGACAAACCGGACCTTGCAGGAAAACGGCCAGGGGGCAGATTGCGCGGCCTCGCTTCTCAAGCGGATCGTGATGTTTCAAATGGGAGGACGGAAAAGCGGGAAGTTCCTTTTGCTTCTGAATGCGAGGCATTGATCACCGCAGCCATGGAACACAACAAACGTAACCGGTCAGAGCCGTTCAGCTTTGATGTGCTGATTACGGAATAACCAACCGTCTTTATTTTGAATTTGCGACGATAACCCCGGCAAGGATGCCTAAACCTAAAAACAACTTGGAAGGAGACAGAGACATGAGCAGCGGACTTTTAGGCACAGGCAGGAGCATGCAGAACTCTGCAATGCAGGGGCTTATTTCATCGGCTCAGCTGGAAACGCAGCGGAACAATGCCAACGACGATCTCAAGGCACAAGAGAAGGCTGCAAGTAAAAGCAGAACCTCGACTCTTGGGGCGATTGGCGCGTATGTAGCAAAACCGGTGGCAGGGGCAATATCTGGAATGCTGACCCCATCGGCTGCAGCGCTCGGAGACGCCGCTATTGCTTCGGGAGCAGCGGCAGGGTTGAGTTCCACCGCTCCAATCGGGGCGGCGTCAATAGGCGGGGATCTACTCGGAGCCGGTGCAGCAAGTGCAGGAGTTGATATAGCAGCTACCGGAGCAGCGGCAGGGACCGCAGCGGGAGCAGGGGCGGCAGCCGGTGGAGCAGCAGCGGCGGGAGGGGCTGCTGCTGGTGGATCTGCAGCAGCAGGCGGCACCATGGCGGCAGCAGGCAGCGCTTCTGTCGTACCGGTCGTCGGATGGGTCGCAGCAGCAGGCTTGGCAATTTACTCCATTGGGTCAATGTTTGACTGGTGGTAACCGGTGTCTAACTTCATAAGGAGATAAAATCATGGTCGCAACAAATAACTGGGTAAAAGACGGACTGGACGCATATCTCTCCCTTACCAAGGAACATCGAGAAGAGCAGAAAACGGAAGATGATGCGTTATATAAACAGAAGACAATGCAGCTGTTGCAGGATCAAAATCAAAGGGCCGAGGCGGCCGCAGGTCTCACCAGTCAAACCACACAGCTTGCCATTGACAAAGGTAAGCGGGACGCGGCAGATGAAAACAAGTGGGACGAGTGGGACGGTAAATTGTTTGATACTGCAGTGGCTAAAGAGATAGTCAATCCCTTCTCTCCCACAGTCGAAACGATTAAAGATCCCGCAAAAGTCGAAATGAGCAAGTATGTCTATGGCAACAACCTTAAGACGGTTGCTTTTGCCAGGGACGCCGTGGCCAAAAATGGCAACATGAGAATCCCTGTTGATAGGCTGCCGGAAATGGCACCGCAGTTTGTCATGGACACGGTAAAACATGTCTTTGGCCCTGCTGCTGCAAAACGTGCCGGTCAAGAGGCGGTTGACCCCGTAACGCAGCAGGTAGGTATTATCACCGGGAACATGGGTCATGTAAACCTCATGCGTGGTGACGATGGTGACGCATATCTGAGCGCAGATATGGAGATTAAGAACGAAGATGGCTCTATCCGTTACGCCCCTTACACGAATCGGACTGATGCTGTAGACCAGCCGGTTAAAATGGTCCCGCTCAAAGCCTTAGAACATGAAGCCACCGCGACCATTCAGGGTATTGACGACGCGTTGCAGACCGGAGCTGATCCAGCAGTAACAATCACAAGCCGGAAGCTGGCCGGATTAAAAGCGGCACCCAGGGAAGTGAAAAAAGAAATGTACAAAGCAATGCTGAAAGAAGATGAAAATATGAGGACCAGGGAGTCTGACGTTCTCACAACCAAGAAGGTCGGAAAGGTGCTTGAATCGATGCAGCCACAGATAGACGCTTTGCCTTGGAAAGATGATCCCCACTCGGCAGTAGTAAGCCTCTATACCACGCTATCGCAAAGCGGCATGACCACAGCCGAAGTCGAGAAGGCGGTGACGAGAATCACAGCAGCCAAGGTTCCAACAGCCAAGAATCTGCAGATTGAGGAAATAGGAACAGGTGGAGATATGGTGCAAAAAGCGATTGTCGGGACAGATGGCAAAACGACACCAATCGGCAAACCATATCGAAAGCATGCACCTCCATCTACCGGCGGAAGTGACAAGGAAATACTTCTCGTTAAAAGGGATGTGGCCACAAGGCTACGCGAAGCGCAACGGGGATACCAGGCAGCAGTAAAGAAAGGCAACCCCGACGCGGTAGCAGAGGCCGTGGATTATATCGAACAGCTGAACAGCGACGCTAAAACCTATGGGGTGCCGCCTCTTCCGGTCCCGACTCGCCCTATGACCAGCGACGAAGAAACGGCATTGTATGAACAGGCAACCAAGGCCGCCCGAGAAAAACAGGGTAGAGTTGCAAGAGCTATAGGAATGGACCCAAGCAAAGATGATGTAGAAGCGGAGTTTCAGAGATTGAAGATGCAGCCAAAACCGAGGGCAGCCAGGCCGGTCGGCGCCGATACATCACCATCCGATACCCTGCACACTAAACCCAAACAGCAGCAGCCAGCGCCACAAAAGCAAACTGCCCCCCAGAACCAAGGCACATTGAACGGTGCCCCTCCTGCAGCACAGCACGCCGGTAGAATCATCAGAGACACTGCAACTGGCAAACGCTATCAGTCAAACGGTGCAAGCTGGCTGGAGGTGCAATAATGGCCTTTGTATTCGAAGACGTGCAGCCGCAGGCAACCAGCCCGCAATTTGTGTTTGATGATGCCGCGCCGGATCCAGCAACCCCACCAGCAAAGCCGAAGGGAATTCTTGAAAGCGCCATTGATACATTTGCCGGAGCAGGTGCCCGCGTAGCCCAGGGCGTCAATCAGTCGCTCGGGGCCATCGATGCTGCTTTCGGATTGGATCAGGGGGCGCAGACTTACAAAGAGGGTGCCGAGTACTGGCAACATAAAGCCGAAGATGCTGGTTCGGATGGACTGCCGGCCGCCATTTATACCGGAGTTGGGGCAGCCCCCGCAGGAGTGGCAGAGTTCATGGCCGGCCCGGTATATGCCGGAGCCAAGGGCGCGGCGGAGGGGTACCAAGAGGGTGGCGTCCCTGGAGCGCTTGAAAAGGCGGCAATCGAAGTAACCAAGCGTGTCGGCATTGGTAAGGTGTTTCACGGTATCGAAAACACAGCTATATCCGGATTACCCAAAGCCGCAGTAATGGGCGGGACAATGGGAGTCCAGACAGCAGCAGAACAGGCAATGACCGATAAAGGCATTCAGCCTCAAGACGTGGCCGCCAGTGCCATAACTGGCACGCTGTTGTCTGTGAGTGGCGGCGGCCGGTCGGAAGTGATCAGAAAGAACCTTCTCAAAGAGGGTGTTCAGCCTGAAATTGCTGCAGACCTTGCCGGCAGGTTTCAGTTTGACGACCAGGCATCAGCCTCCCCCGCCTCAATTGCCATAACCGACCCCCAGGGCCGCCCCCTGGATGTGCCGATCGACACCCGCCCACCGGAGAGCATTGGACCGCTTGTGTCTGAAACAGGCAACGGCTCTTTACGTCTTGCGACGGAGCAGTCGTCAGGACTTGACCCGGAGCGCCAGACATTTATTAAAGACCAGGTAGGAAGTCTCGGCAGCATCGAGGCGGTCAACCGAATGTTCCCGGGCGCAACCCCGGCAGACGTTTACGCTCGCCAGGTTGCCGGGGAGTTGTACGGATCTCCTGAACGCGGCTTTACAATGGGGCAGCCTTCACCGCTGCAGGTACGCACAGACATGCCTGCCACTGAGGGAGAAGTAATCCCGCCAGAACAGCCGACCGTAAAGCCAGCCCCTGAACCACAGACCATTGACGGTGAAATAGTCCCGGCAGGTTTACTGCCAGCGCCAGAACGTGGCTTTGTCATGAAACCGTACGAGGGTGAAGTGATCTCGCCAGAACCGGCGAAAACAGTTCCTGAACAGCAAGTAGTTGACGGGCAAATAATCCCGGCCGGTTTGATCGAAGATAGAACGCTCAAAAATGCCCCAGGAAGCCCGAACGGGTTTGACACCTTATCAGCACTTGCACAAAATAGAGAAGTCAAGCCGGATAACTCCCCATTTTCGTCTGGTGACACATCCAAGCTTGAATCACATGCCGCAAGTATCGAAAACTTTATCAAGCAGATTGGAGACACGACCGACCCGGCATTATTGGGAACGATCCAGAAAGCGAAAGAGAGTCTGGCAACAATCCGCGAAACAATCCAGAGCAACAAGGCCTCCGCACCGTCTCCGCTCGAAACAATTTACCATCCTGATAAGCGTATCGAGTTGAGGTTTCCGGAAGCGCCGAATCAGAAGACAATCACCCGCCTAAGGAACAACCGCTTTGAAGACCAGGGCGGGAATGTCTGGATTGCCAAGGGCAGCGGTAAGGCGCGTCGTGAATTTGTCGAAAAGTTGCAGGGTGAAGCGTCAGAGCAATACATGCGCCCGAAGGGAACAGCGCCGGTGCCCATTAAGGAGGAAATACCAGTAAACAACCCTGTTGGGTCAGTCATTCCAGATTCCAGTGAAACAAACCCGATTGACACCGGCACCGTCGAGCAGTTCACAGCCACGGCCAAGAAAAGAGGGGGAAAAGATGTATTTGACGTGAAGTTGAACCCCTCACAACGTCGAACCCTCGAAGCGGTCCGCCAGGAGATCAGCGACGGAGAAGCCGGGAAGCGTGTCGGCATTTACAATACGAACGAACCAGGCAGCACACAGGTTTCCTGGGGAAGTTCCTTCCCTGAATATTTCCGCGACAAGGGCTACACCAAAACCAAAGCACTGGCAGCAATCGACAATATTCTGAATGGTGACGGCGTGACCGCTCTGCAGAAAATCATGGTTGAAGATATGCACCAGGAGCGACGCCGGCAGGATACAAACCAGATACTCACTGAACGCGCCAAGCCTTCTGAGGTATCAGCCCTCCACCTGGACGAAGGCGATACACTCAAGCGCAATGGTGAGAAGTTCGAAGTAACGGACGTCGGCCCCGATGGTGTCACTCTCAAAGACGGTGTTGTTCTCGATCTGAATCATGAAGAGGCAATCAATTACGACCGGGGAACGCTTAAGGATGCCGACGGGAAGCATAAAAAGGTTAATCCCGAATCTGGAAACAACGCCGAAAACAGTGGTGTTGAAACGTTTCCTCATAACGGCGGCGTGATCCTGGATAACCTGGGATTACAGCAGATCTATGAACGGATTTCGAATGCTCGCTTAATCCGTGACGTCATGGACGATGTGAAGTCAGTAGGGCGGCACGTCATAGCCAAGGGCGCCACAACCTGGAAAGAGTTTTTCCAGGGTATGAAAGACACCCTCGGGGACAAGTTCGCCAAAGTCCGTCCGGTAATGGAAAGAGTCTGGAAGATCCTCGACAACGAACGCGGCAGCATCGACATCGAGGCCCCCCGACTTCGGGCAGCCTGGGACGGAATCCTTCGCGCAGTCAATCCGATGGAGCGGGGAGACCTGGCAGAGAAGACCGGAGAACTGTTGCGGGAGCGTATGGGCGTCAGGGAGATGAACCGCGTCCGCTTCTCGGGTGAACTCGACGCCGCAGTCAAGAAGTACGAAGAGCAGACCGGGCTTGTAGCAAGGGGCCTTGATGCAATCCAGAACTCAGGGCGCACCATAGCAGACAAGCTGTTCAGCAAAATGAACGAACAGGACGCCTATGATTTCATGCAGGCGGTCGACACCGGCGATAAGGCGTATTTTGCTGACAAGCCGGCGCTCAATGACATTGCCGCGGTAATTGATAACATGTTTCAGGCGAAAGTGAAGGAGATTCAAAACCTGGGTACCGGCGCCATGCAGAACGTCCGAGACAGTTATTTCCCTCATATCTGGGAGAAGGGAGAGCCACAAGAGCAGATTGCCAAGGCCATGGGTAAGCGTCCGCTCGAAGGCTCCAAGGGCTTTACCAAGCAGCGCGTGTTTGAAGACATTCAGGCCGGACTTGACGCCGGATTCAAGCCGGTATCACAGAACCCCCTTGACCTGGTGTTTCTGAAAATGACCGAAATGGACAAGTATATAGCAGCCCATAAGGGACTGCAGGCCATGGAGGAAAGCGGAGTCGTAGAACTGGTACCGGCAGGAGAAAAGGCGCCGGAAGGTTTCTTTGATATCGCGGGCAAATATGGGATCGTTACGAAACAGGCGTATCAGGACCAAGCAAGCGGGATGCCGGGGGAGATGAAGAGTTATCGTTATGTGGCCGTGGATGAAGTCGCGCAGGTATTCAACAATTATCTGAGCCCGACACTTTATCAGAACAAATACATTGGCACCCCGTTTGAGGCGTACATGGGCGCAGCCAACACCTTGAACCAGTTTCAACTCGGCGTGGGCTCTCTGTTCCATGGGGGGTTTACAAGCCTTGAGGCGGTTATCAGTCGCTTTTCTCTCGGGCTCAAGTCTCTTTCAACCGGAGACCTGAAAGGTGCAGCGGAATACATCAGCACAAGCCCTGTTGCCATGGTGAACAATTGGAAGCTCGGGCAGAAGGTGCTAGATGCCATGAGAAACGGGGGAGCGCCACAAGGAGAAATGGCGGACATTATGGACTGGCTGCAGCTGGCCGGAGCTCGTACCGCTCAAGACGAACGATTCAGGACCGACCAGACACAGAAGGTCTTGCAGTCCTGGAACAACGGAAAGCACTTCGGAGCGGTTGCACATTCACCTCTTGCAGTCGTTGAGCAATCAAGCCGGATCATCCTGGAGCACATCGTCCCTCAACAAAAAATGGGCGTTTTTGTTGAGATGATGAAGCAATGGGCTGACGCACACCCGGGCGCAACACACGCAGAACTGAGAACCGCAGCGCAGGCCAAGTGGAGCAGGGCAGATGCAAGGCTCGGGCAAGTTGTCTATGAGCGGTATTTCATCCACAACGCCGTCAAGAACGGATTGCAGGCGCTTATCAGGGCGCCAGGGTGGACAGCTGGTACCATCTTCGAAATCGGGGGAGGCTCAAAGGATGCGCTCGAATCCATAATCAAACTTTCCAAGGGAGAGAAAACGGAACTGTCGGACCGCACAGCCTACACGATCAGCCTTGTTGCGGTCACAGCCATTGCCAACGGCCTGGCCACACTCTTCTTTACCGGGGATATGCCGAAAGGAAAAGACTTCCTCGCTTTCCGAACTGGTAACCTGGACGAGAAAGGCAAGCCGGAACGCTACGTACTGCCAACCTACATGAAAGACATGTACGCTTACAGCCAGGCGCCAGCTTCAACCCTACTACACAAGGCGCACCCCGTTATCGGCCTGGCCGGGGAGATCATCAAAAACCGGGATTATTACGGTACCGAGATCAGGCACCCTGGAGACAATCCAGCCAAGCAGGTATTTGACAGCGTGTTTCATACGGCGAAAGCCTTCACCCCTTTCTGGATTAGAGGCGTTGCCAAGGAACGCGACCGGGGCGGTTCGGTAATGGCACAGGTTGCCCCTTTCTTTGGAGTCATGCCAGCGCCGGCAGATATGAACGCTACAGCTGCAGAGAGAAAAGCGCGGGAACTGGTAGTTGGTAAACTCCCCCAGGGGAGCAGGACCAAGGCCCAGTTTGAGCAGAGACAGATTGAATACCAGATCGAAACGGCATTGAGAAAGAAGGACCCCGGCGCCCGAATGATGATCCAGCAGGCCAAGCGTGACAAGCTGATCACCGCAGCAGACGAGCAGCAGATCAGAAAGAAGGCCGCCACCCCCCTGATTGTGAGTGCAACCAGATCCCTTGATTTCCCCCAGGCGCTACAGGTATGGGAGGAAGCCACAGACCAGGAGAAAGCCAAACTCAAGCAGTCATTCATCGGGAAGGGTGAGCGCTATATGGAAACGCACCCATACCAGGAGAAGGATCTCAGGCAGCAGTTACGTGAAATACGGCGCTTTGTGGGGCGGTAGGGGGTACAGGGAGGGCGAAAGCCCCTCTTATCAGTGCTGTGCGCATGCTAGGAAATACTAGGACGATATTGATGGAAAATGATGAAATGCAGAGCCCTTCAACAGAGATGTTGCGGGGCTTTTTCTCGCTCGACAACTTTGTCAAACGAGCAATAACGGGACTCGTCTGCTTGCAAATGCTTGCATATCCTAAATGATAGAAAATGATCGAAATAATGCTTCAAAATGCTACAAAGATGCTTCAAAATGCTCAAATTAAATTCCCGGTACGTACGCGCGAAGGTCGTGTAAGAGGTAAGCGCAAAATTGCGCCGACCTACTTACCAAATGCGTATTTCGGACCCCTTAAAAAACCCTGCAAAAATCTTGCTTTTTACCTTGGCAAACGTAACGTTTTTTTGATGCAAAATGATGCAAAAAACACCCTTAAAAATCCTGAAAAAATTGTAGGGTGAAACCAACGGGGGGCCGCATGAATACTGCAAGGGGAGGGTGTCGTAATACGCGGCGACGTGTTGACAAATGTTGACATTATGCGACAAGTACCCGCGGGCGCGTGCGCGCGAGAGGGTGGATAACCGCAACGGCCTGAAAATTAAGGCGGCCGGAAAACTCGGCGCGTTTGGAGATTGATCGGAATTGATCGAAAATGATGGAATTAAAGCCAGATAAGTACGTTCATGCTCAATGGATGTTTTAACGGAAGAGGGCGGTATTTCCCTCCCCCGTTAAAAATCAGACTGTTTGTTTATAATTTGCTCTCGTAAGCATGTTTCGGGGTCAGATCCGGTATATTGAAAGCTACGCCGTATGGCTTGCGCGTCAACAGATGTTTCTTCGTAATGCCTTTTTGAATGGTTTCAATTTCTATTGTTGAGCCGATGTCACCATAGACCAGTACAATTTCCTCTTTTTTGTTTACCTTCACACCATTGATGCTTGTCAGAGTGTCCCCAGGATTGATACCGTTGACAAGAGTAAGAGAAGGATCGAATACCTTCACGATCTTAAGGCCGAGATCGGTATCCTTTTGTTCTGAAAGCTGCAGGCCAATAGCGCCGACTTCTTCTAGTTCTCTATACCCCAGGCTTTTATAGTTCTTCATGCAATCGGCCATTATATTGCCGGCCAATATTACCCCGCCAAGCCCATACCCGCTGCTTGAGCATCTCATGACATCACCTGTAGGGCCTAGAAGCATTTGCGAGTTTGACGAACAGCCAGCCAGGCCAAAGACCGCCACAGCACACAATCCAGCCAGCATCTTGATTGCTTTTTTTCTCATTCCACACCTCCCCTGTTTATTAAATGATCATGACTTACAGGGTAGGTCTCTAATGAACAAGGTAAATTTTAAAGAAAAAATATTTCGAGGTTAAGCAAGGTGCTTGGAGGATACGCGGGAGGATACGTGATAAAAAAAGAGGTTGCAGCCAATGCTGTAACCTCTTGTTTTAATTGGTGGGCGAAACAGGGATCGAACCTGTGACATCCAGCTTGTAAGGCTGGCGCTCTCCCAGCTGAGCTATTCGCCCTTATTGTTATGGCGGGGTTGACGGGGCTCGAACCCGCGACTTCCAGCGTGACAGGCTGGCACTCTAACCAACTGAGCTACAACCCCTCAGTAAATCTGAACTAATTATTTCTTTTTCTTCGGTGCTACGTTTACGGCTTCTTTCAACGTCTTGCCCGGTTTGAACTTGGGAACAGTTGCGGCAGGAATATCAATCTTCTTGCCAGTCTGAGGATTCTGACCTTTTCGGGCAGCACGTTTAGCAGTAGAGAATGTACCAAAGCCGACAAGGCTGAGTTTATCTCCGCTTTTCAGAGCAGCAGTTACACTGGCAATAAATGCGGAAACGGCTTTTTCAGCTTCTACCTTTTTCAGGCCGGACTGCTCTGCTACCGAACTGATCAATTCTGCTTTTGTCATGCGACACCCCCAAAGTTTGATTGTTGAATACAAAGCGAGTCACTGTTTATCAGATGTTCTTAAATAGTGTCAAGTGTTTTTTCGTGCAAAGGTGCATATTATGGGCGGTTGAGCGTATTTATAAGTGTTATGTAATAAAATTGTGCTAATTTACCAGGTGATGCAACTCTGGAAACAGAACTAACGGTACAATCAGGCAGCCTCTTTTAAGTCCTGCTCGTATACGATAATCGGTTTTTCTTTATGATATATGACATCTTCACTGATAACAACTTCCTGCACATTCGATTGCGACGGAACTTCATACATGATATCAAGCATCGAATTTTCCAGTATTGCCCGTAATCCGCGTGCTCCCGTGTTGCGTTTTAAAGCCTCCTTAGCGATGGCAACCAACGAACCGTCGGTAAACCGCAGGCGTACTTTCTCGAGGTCAAAAAGCTTCTGATATTGCTTGACCAGAGAATTTTTCGGTTCTTTCAGAATCTGAACCAAGGCCTCTTCATCCAGCTCGGACAGTGTGGCAAGCATGGGAAGGCGCCCAATGAACTCAGGAATATAGCCATACTTCAGGAGGTCCTCAGGAGTCAGGCTCTTCAGAAGTTCGCCAAGTTTTTTCTCTTCCCTTTTCTTGATATCAGCTCCAAAGCCAAGTGATTTTTTCCCAATACGTTGCTGAATAACCGTTTCCAGTCCCGCAAAGGCACCTCCACAAATAAAGAGAATATTTGTGGTATCCACTTTCATGAATTCCTGCTGCGGATGCTTTCTGCCGCCTTTTGGTGGAATGCTGGCAATAGTGCCTTCGATGATCTTGAGTAGCGCCTGTTGAACGCCTTCGCCGGAAACATCGCGGGTAATCGAAGGTGAATCAGACTTACGCGCTATTTTATCAATCTCATCAATGTACACTATGCCTTTCTGGGCACGCTCGACATCATAATCTGCTGCCTGCAAAAGTGTGAGAATGATGTTTTCAACGTCTTCACCAACATATCCGGCTTCTGTGAGGTTGGTCGCATCAGCCATTGCAAATGGCACTTTGAGAATGCGCGCCAGCGTCTGGGCAAGAAGTGTTTTGCCGGACCCGGTTGGTCCGAGCAGCAGAATATTGCTTTTCTGCATTTCTACATCGCCCGGTTTGCCGCCGGTTTCAATTCGCTTATAGTGATTATAAACAGCAACCGAGAGAACTTTTTTAGCCATTTCCTGGCCAATAACATATTCGTCCAGGATGTCTTTTATTTCTCGCGGTTTGGGAAGTTTCTTCAAATCCGGACCGGTTGTTTCTTCCAGTTTCATCTCTTCTGCAATGATGTCATTACAGAGTTCAATACACTCATCACAGATGAAAACGGCAGGTCCGGCAATGAGTTTTTTTACATCTTCCTGGCTTTTTCCGCAGAAAGAGCAGGTCAGGTGTTCCTGTGTTGGTGTGCGACGACTCATGGTGTGTCTCCTGTGAGCGGTTTGCGCGTAAAAATTGCGTCAATCAAACCATACTCTTTTGCATCTTCGCCGGACATAAAAAAGTCACGCTCAGTATCCGCTTCAACTTTCTCTTTTGGCTGCCCCGACAGCTCTGCCAGAATCCCGTTTAATTCGTCTTTCATGCGCAGGATTTCCTTGGCATGGATGCTGATGTCGGTTGCCTGTCCCTGAAAACCACCCAAGGGCTGATGAATCATGATCCTTGAATGGCTGAGACTGAAACGTTTTCCCTTTTCACCGGCAGTTAACAGTATTGCTCCCATTGATGCTGCCTGACCGACGCAAATAGTTGATACGGGAGCTTTAATATAGCGCATTGTATCAAAAATAGCCATGCCTGCGGTGACAACGCCACCTGGTGAGTTGATGTACAGATGGATATCCTTGTCCGGATCCTCTGCTTCAAGGAACAGCAACTGTGCGATGATCAGGTTCGCTACCGTATCGTCAATCGGCCCGCCAAGAAAAATAATCCGTTCTTTAAGCAGACGTGAATAAATATCATATGCACGCTCGCCTCTACCGCTTTGTTCTACAACCATTGGGATGTACATGGAAAAACTCCTTAGGCTGCTTTAAGTTGCTCTGCGTCAACTTCAGTAACAACAGCATGGTCAATCAGATACGTAATGGCCTTATCTTCTTTTATTTCCGAGATGATAGAACTCTTTGCATTCGGGTTGGACGTATAATATTCTTTGATGCGATCGAGCATTTCAGGATTTCCTGCGGCAATCTTTTCGTAGTGTGCAGCCAGATCATCGTCGGATACGGACACATTTTCCTTTTCTACCAAAGCCATCAGGAGTAATCCTCCTTTAACCTTGTCAATGGCATCGTCACGGAAGCGCGCGCGGAAACCCTCCGCATCAAGTCCCATCATTTCCAGTGACATCTGCTGGCTTTTAAGGCGGTTTTTAAGGTTTTCAAACATATGATCAAGTTGCCGTTTGACCATGGATTCTGGGACATCCAGGGGATTTTTCTTGATCAGGGCCTGGATAATCCGCTCTTTAAATTCATTTTCAATGCGGTCTTTTTCGTGTTTTTCGTGGTACTCGACCATTTTTGCGCGTAATGCGTCCATGGTATCGTATTCGCCGAACTGTTGCGCAAACGCATCATCCAGTTCCGGGAGCTCTTTGCGCTTTATTTCATTTACGGTAACTGTGAATAAACCCTTTTTCCCGGTGGGCTCGGTTTCATCGCCGCCTGCGGGAAGATCAAGAGTAAATTCCTTGGTATCGCCTGACTTCATTCCAATCAATTGCTCTTCAAAACCGGGGATCAAACGGCCCGAACCAACTTCAACCTCGGCAGTCTGAGCGCCGCTGTTTTCCTCCGGTGAACCTTCTACCGCAATTGAATAGTCGACTGATGCGGAATTGCCATTTTCAATAGCAGCGTCTGCATCAAGCGGAATCAATTGTGCCATGTTTTCCTGCATGCTTTTCAGCTCACTATCGATGCTTTCGGGCTTGGAAACGTATGTTTCTTTGTTTACGACCAGTCCGGTATATTCGTTTAACAGTATTTGAGGCATGACCTCAAAAACAGCGCTGTATTTAAACGGAACGCCTGGTTCAAGTATATCACTTTCGATAGTAGGAGAGTCAATCGGCTCAACCTTGTGCTCATCCATCGCCTTGTAAAGGGTTTCCTGATATAAGCGGCGCATGACGTCATCACGCATTGCATCACTGTAGGTACGCTTGATAAGCTGCATCGGTGCCTTGCCGGGGCGGAAACCCTGCAACTTGGCTTTTTTCTGGATGGCTGCATACGCTTTCTCGATCTCCGCGTTAACTCGTTCAGCGGGGATTTCGATAGTAATCTTTTTTTGAACCGAACTAATGTCTTCGACGTGAACCTGCATGATAGCTATCCTCTTCTATAGTGAAATGTAATGTTTGCATGTGAGTATATCGAAACAAACATCGGGGAATCTTGGATGGTGCGAGAGAGGAGACTTGAACTCCTATACCGTGAGGTGCCAGATCCTAAGTCTGGTGCGTCTGCCAATTCCGCCACTCTCGCATCTGTCTTGAACCATGAAACGATTGATCATGGTTGCTGTTTACTTGTGTTAAAAGATTTACAAAGATAGGTGATAAACATTGATAGGTCAAGAAATTATTGAGATATGCATGGTATACGGCCTGTTTTTTTATCCGCCTGCCAGTTTGACCTTAAAGCCGCGAGCCTGCAATTCTGTTGACAGGGTGTCACGGTGATCACCCTGAATTTCAATGACACCGTCTTTGACGGTGCCGCCGCACCCGCACTTTTTCTTCAAAGCGCCTGCAAGGTCCTTGATTTCAGGTGCGGAAAGCGGGATGCCGCTGATAACGATCACTGTGCCGCCACCCCGGCCCTTTACTTCGCGGCGAAGCCGTACAATGCCGTCACTCGGCTGAGGAGTTGATTTATTTCCGGCTGTTACCGGTTTTTCCCGTCCCTTTTCAGAAGAATAGACGAGGATGCTATCGGACCAATTTGTCATTTTCCCCAGTCCCTCGCATATCTGAAATCACGGTCAATTGTGCGGTTTGAGACCTTGGCAATAACCGGCAGGCGTCGTTTGAAATGGGAGTTCTGAATCTTCGAATAAATGGATTCAACGAACTCAGACTCGAAACCGTCGGCAACCAATTCCGGCTTGGTCAGGCGCTGGTCCACCATGCGATACAATAGCTCATCCACCTGGCGGTACGAGAATCCCAGTTCTTCCTCATCGGTTTGACCGGCCCAGAGATCGGCGGAGGGTTGTTTCTCAATGACTTCAGTCGGGACGCCCATTGCGGCGGATAGCTGCCAGACCTGGCTTTTGTATATGTCACCGATCGGATTCAGGGCTGAAGCCATATCTCCGTAAAGTGTTCCATACCCCAGCAGCAGTTCTGTTTTGTTGCTGGTGCCGAGCACCAGAGCGCGCAACAGCGCCGAGTTATCAAAAAGAATCGTCATCCTCTCCCGGGCCATCTTGTTGCCGCGCCGCATAGTATCTGCATCAGGGAACATGCCAAAATAGGCGTCCACCATTGCTGTTATCGGCACCACGGAAAAATGTACGCCGCATGCCGTTGCCACCAGCCGGGCATGCGCCTCGCTTTCCGGATTACTGCTCTTGTAGGGCATGCAGATCGCGTGGACGTTCTCAGGGCCCAGTGCTTCAGCAGCGATGAAAGCCACCAGCGCTGAATCAATTCCTCCGGAAAGGCCCAACACCACGGTGCTGACGCCGACTTTACGAACTTCATCCCGTACAAAACCGACCAGAAGTTTTCTCAGTAAATCTGTATTGGCGTGCAATCCAGCCATCATCGCCCCCTTTCGTGCGCAATGCGCCCAAGTTCCTGCATCGTCACAAACAGGTTTTCGTCACGCATCATCGGTGAAAAAATGCGTTCACGGCGCAGAGCGCCTTCATCAACCCTGGCGGTGACAAAATCTTCCTCAAGGAGAGAACCGCGAACGATTGATTCACCTGATGGCGCGATGTATTCCGAGCCACCCCAGAAGTTGACACCGTCTTCAAATCCGACCCGGTTGCTGTAGAGAACCCGGCAGTTGAGAAACAGGGCGGTGGTTGAGACCAGTTTCTGCCAGGCCGAGGCTGATCCGAGTGACTCTCCTTCAATGCCGCGGGCGGGACTGCTTGAAAGGCAGATCAGTGTTGTGGCACCATCCATTGCGAGAATATAGGAGGCTGACAGGTGCCACATATCCTCGCAGATCAGCATACCAAACCGTCCAAACTTGGTATCATACGCCCGAAACGACTCGCCATGTGCCAGATAACGCTGCTCATCGAACAGGCCGTAGGTCGGGAGATAAACCTTGCGGTGCAGGTGACGGATTGTGCCATCTTCAAGGTACAGGGCCGAGTTGAAAAAATGGTAGTCATCGGTCTCTTCGACAAAGCCGATGGCGATGGATATGCCACGGGAAAGTTCGATCAGATGGCGGATCTCGGGAGAATCGGTACGCAGCGCCACCTCGGGCACGAGGTCTTTCAAAAAATAGCCGGACAGCGCCAGTTCCGGGAAGATAATCAGGTCGGCGCCAGCTTCCCGAGCTTTTACGATCTGTCCTTCAATGATTGCCAGATTGTCGGCAACGCAACCAAGTTTCGGTTTTATCTGAGCCAGAACTGCTGTGAAATCCATGGCGACTCCTTATTTAAGCCTGATAACAGCGATAAGTGCGGTAACGAAAATTAAATTAAAAAAGCGCAGAAATTAATTTCTAACATACTAATAAGCAAGGTCGAAGGCGTTTTTTATGTGATCAATGGCGTGAAGGCCGTCAGTATGCAGCAGAATTGCAACAACGTCAAATCGTGCGTTGGTGTCATGCAGCCGATTTTTTGCAAGCCAGGTCAGCGCCGCTTTGGAAATCTGGCGCTGCTTGAACGGGGTTACCGCCAGTTGCGGCACGCCATAGGAGAGTCCCCGCCTGGTTTTTACTTCGATAAAAACGAGGCTTTTGTCCCCGGGATCACGGGCGATAATGTCAACTTCGCCCCCTTTGCAACGAAAGTTGCGTTCCAGAATGCGGTAGCCGTGCGTGAGCATAAAGTTTGTTGCTATCTCCTCGCCCAGATCGCCGGTGCCTTTGTTGCCTCCTGGTACGGAAGGAGGGCTGATCTTTGAGATGAGGTTTTTAACGATGCCCACTGCTTTACTCCGGCGGAGAAACTCTCTCCATGTATTGACAGCAATTTGTAGCAGGATACATTACTTCGACTGCCACCTTGACTGATTCAAATCGCGCAGTACTATAACATGAGATTATGATTTTGACAGCACTTACGGAGAGTTGAAGTCTTCGGCGCAGCGGATATGTTCCACTGTAATACCACTGGCCTGTTTTTTTTATCATATTTTCTCACGAAACACGGATCTTGACCGCTTTCACGGCCTCCCTGATTCTCCCGAAATTGCTTTGACTGAGGCGTATTCAAGGTGGTACGGTCTTTTTCCCATAAAAAACATAATCCTGTCAATCGCCGGTAAATACGTCAGCAAGGAGCCCGTGACATGAGATTTTATTTTATACCGTTGATGATGGTGGTGCTGTCTGCGCCTGCATATGCGGCAGATTCCTGTCGCGACTGTCACGAAAACAGCCGGAAAATGGCCTCGCTTGGATACGGGCATTTTGTGGTCACGCAGAAAGAGGTGGAAGCACAGAGCCACATGGCGGCCAACTGCAGTGAATGCCATCTGGGCAACCCCCAGGCGAGCGAAAAGGATGCAGCCCACCAGGGCATGGCACGTCTCCTGGTTGTTCGTAAGAAGGGGTTGACGGCAGACACCTCGCCACGGAAATTTCCTCTCGCATTCGGCACAAATCAGACGAACCGGGTCTATGCCGTAACGGAAAGAGATGGCAAAAAAACCAGGGATTCCTCGGTAGCTGCCCTGTCCTGGCACGACAAACGAACCGATACGCTTACCCAGGATTTCGAGGTGATGAGAAAAACCTGCGGTGCCTGTCATGAAAAGGAATTTAACGAGTTTACCAAAAGCACGATGGGAACCAATGGCAAGCAAAGCCAGTACCGTGGGTGGACCAGCAAGCGGGGCCCCCATAACTGCGGTCCCTGGTTTGAGGGGACCTTTGACCTGATGCAGGCCAACACGGCTTTGCCAATGGACAAGAAAAGCCAGACCATCAACCAGAAGGCCTGTAATACCTGTCATGTGGGGTGTCTGGACTGCCACTACAACCCCATGCCGAAAAGTGCCGCCAATCCTGTCATGGGAAGCCACACTTTTGCCAAAACACCTCCGGTATTAAGCTGCTACGGCAACGGACGAGCCTCCATATGCCACGCCGGACCCGAGGATCGCCGCCGTGGCGCCGGATATTTCGGCGGTTCTTTTTCCTATCCTGAAGGCAATGTGCCCGATGTGCATCTCACGGCAAAGGTTGGCTGCCTCGATTGCCATGATAACTCGAAATCAGACCCATCCCTCGGCCATGGCATGGTGAAGCGCCAGGCAGGAAGTTCCTGTAAGCGCTGCCACTCCGAAGCGGTCAAAAGCCATGCCGGTTCACTCCACAAAAACCTTTCCTGCGAAGCCTGTCACATCCAGAAAGTGGCGGGTTATCAGGGGACCTACTGGGGGCCGGGCACAATGGCAGGAGTGAAAACCCTCTATGTCAAATACAAGGCCTATTACGGCATCATGCCGGAGCCGATCCTGATCAAAGACCAGAAGGGGCGCTGGATACCGGTCAAGCCGTTCCCGATGGCGGTTATGAACCAGTTGGGCTCACCCTATAAGCCCGGGTTGCATTGGCGCTTTCCGGCAACGCTGCCAGACCTGCAGCGGACCGATGATGCCTGGGCCTATGTAGGGCTCTTTGGAGGACTGCCGGAAAACAACAAGGCGCTGCTCTGGATCCAGATGGACAAGATGTCGCATAAACTGGGCAAGAGCCGCAGCTGCGATTCATGCCACGGTGACCTGCACGGCGTCCAACGGCAGCCGGTTACCTGGGATTACAGCGATCCCGGCGCGGCGCCATTCAGCGGCAGCCATACGGTTGTAGGTGACCAAAAAGGCTTGTCAATCAGGGATATGCGCTCTGAAAAGATCGAACCGGACAAAGGTGTAGCCATCTCTGCATTTGCACCGTGGGTGTATCTGAAAAATGCGTGGCGGGTGGCGGGTGACTTCTCGCTGCCGGTCATCCGTGACCGGAAAATGTACGACAGGGCCAAGAGCAGTACTGAAGCAGCCCGTGCGTCCGGTGCGTTGCACCGGTAACTGAAAGCAGGGCAATGTCTGCTTATGGCTGTTTGCTCAGGAAATCGGTATCTTCAAAACAGCCATTCTGGTTGAGGCCGCGAATACGATAGTATTTGTCCAGCTCGATCTCAAAGCGGACTTTGTCGAGCGGAGGCACGGTGATGCCGTCACCGCTGCTGCCCGGTTCCGTGAAAAAACGCTGCGGCAGGATGTCGTCGGTTCGCGAAAAGCCATTGGCGCAGTTGTAATAGCGCTCGGTCAACACTATCCGGCGACCAATCTCTTTCAAGCGCTGCGGCGAATATGGTACTCCGGTGACGGCGGTCAAGATTTCAGCGTATTCCTCAAGGCTGGCGCCCAGGAAGGCAAATGTGCAGGCTGCCAGTGAATCCACAGCAGCGTTGGTATCCTCGGCGATGCTGATGATACGGGCTTTGCCGGAGAATGAAAAACGGTCGGTCGGAACCGGCTTGCGTAGAATCTCGTGTGAAATCGGAAAGGCGCTCAGGTGACAACCGCCTCGGGTGCTCGTGCAGTAGGACAGGGCCATGCCGTATGCACCGCGCGGATCGTACGCCGGCAATTCCAGGGATTTGACCTGCATGGAGAGTTCCGGATGCTCCAGTTTCTCCGCAAGGCGGCGGGAACCGAGTGAGAGTACCGTGCCATCCCCCTGCCGGCTGGCAATGTCGCTCAACAGTCCGGGTATCTCCCCGGCGGTTGGAAAGGCTCCCCTGATTTCTCCCCATGCCGAGAGGGTCGCTGCCGCGCTGATGGGATCCATGCCCAGTTCATTGCACAGATCATTCGCCGAAATTATGGCCTGTAGCGAATCAGTATTGTTAAGTGCGCCGAAATGGGAAACGGTTTCATATTCCGGGAGGGGAGTGCCGGTCCCGGATGATTTAAGGCATTGGATCGGGCAGTCGTGGCACCCGTATTTTGTTGCTCCGCAGGCATCTTTGATGGTAGGGCCGGAGTAGTTGGCGGAGTGTTCATAAAATGTTTTGCGAAAGTTTTCCGTCGGAGTCATACGGCGCTGCGCCATCAGATCAACCAGCACCGGGGTGCCGAATTCGGAGATGCCGAGAGGCCCGAAAATAACCGGGGATGCTTTGAAAAGCCGCATGATGTCCTGACGGGCCTTTTCAAACAGCTTTGGATCGGCAATACCGGTTGTATGCTGCCCGTTCACCGTCACCGCTTTAAGGTTTTTGCCCCCCATGACAGCGCCCAATCCGCCGCGGCCAGCCGAATTACCTTCCCCCATCATGATGTTCGCAAACAGGACGCCGTTTTCTCCGGCCGGGCCGATAGCGGCCACGCTCCCCCGCTCTTTGAGCGCGGCAACGGTTGTCGGGATGTTGCCTCCCCACAACGGAACCGCTGGTAAAAGTTCAACCTTTTCGGCTGTTATGGTCAAAGCGACCGGTCGGGGACTTCTGCCGGTGATAAAAAGGACATCAACTCCGGCCGCTTTCAACTGCCATGCAAAGCTTCCCCCCGCAGAACAATCGTATATGGTTCCGGTCAATGGCGAACGCGACACTATGGAAAGACGGGCGGATGTCGGTGCCGGCGTGCCACATAACGGGCCGGCGGCAAAGATCAGCGGCATGGCGGAATCGAACGGATCGAGGTGATAATAATCGCGCATCAGGCGCACACCGAGGCCGCGCCCTCCGAGATACTCCTCCAGCAGTGTACGGGGGAGCTCCTCTCTGTGTGACGTTCCCGCTGTCAGGTCAACCCGCAGTATCGTGCCGTTCCAACCGTTCATAGAATGATTATTGCAGGTCTGCTGCTATGACTGCAAGCAGTTCCTGAGGAGATGAGGCAAAAGCGTCTGCCCCGGCCAGCTCCTCCGAGCTTCCGTATCCCCAGGTACACGCAATCGAGGTGATCTTGGCCAGTATACCTGCCTGAATATCATTGATGCTGTCGCCGACCATAACGCACTCGTCCGGGGCAATGTGCAGTTTTTCCGCCACTTTCAGCAGGGGAAGGGGAGACGGCTTTCTTTCCGGGTACGAATTTCCGCCACAGACGATTTCAAACAGATCGTGAATTCCGAGAATCCGCATTATCAGGGCGCTCAGATCTTCATTCTTATTCGAAATGACCGCCATCTTTATGTCTCGGGCTGCTAGTTCACGCAGAATTTCCGCAATTCCCGGATAGAGGCGGCTTTTGTCGGCAATATGCTGTTTGTTAAATTCCAGAAACATACCGAGAGCGCGGTCGATCTCGAAGCTGGAAATGTCAGGCAGAGTCTGCTGTATTAAATGTCGTGCGCCTTTGCCGACTTTCAGCCGCACTGCGTCCGTTGTCAGCGGCACTAGGGAAAAGGCGTTCCTGATATAATTGACGGCATCGGTCAGATCTTCCAGGGAGTCGACCAAGGTGCCGTCTAGATCAAAGAGAACGGCGCGGATGGTCATGCCGGTGTTGAATCCATGGGTGATTTCGCGGCTGATTTCAGTGGCGTGTCAGCTTTCGGAAGAATAATCACTGGTGGAGTCGCCGCACGGTAAAGGAGGAAGGTTTTGCCAAGTATCTGGGCAACATCGGCCTGGCAGGCTCCGGACAGGGCCTCTGACGCTTCATGTTTATCCAGCATGCAGCTCTCGAGAAGTTTAACTTTGATCAGTTCGTGGTGGTCAAGCGCAGCATTGGCTTCTGCAATCAGAGCGCCTTCAATCTCTTTTTTGCCGATCTGGATAAGGGGTTTCAGCTTGTGTCCGAGGGCCCGCAGGTGTCGTTTCTGTTTTCCGGTCAGCATAAGTTCGTAAGCTCCTGATGGTGCAAGGTATACATATGTTTAAAGCTATATCATATTAGGCGAGCCGCTGGCAAATCACAATTCCATGGTCGGCTGCTTCTGCTGATTACGTCTGGATAACCCGCTCTGTTGAAGAAGCCGCTCCAGTTCATCCCCGGTGGCGACTGCAGGGTAGCAGATGCCGGCTGCGCACAGGGAGAGGGATAGTGGAGAGGGGCGCTTGTCGCAGCGGACAACCAGATTATTGATCGCGTATTTGTGCAGGACCGCGTTGAGCGCGAATGTTTCAGGGGAGTCGGTGTTCCCCGCGAATGTAGCTATGGTTGGGTCACTATCCACTCGTGTGAGCATCTGCAGAGCGCCCAGGTGCCCTAACGGATTATGCTGAATATCACTCCGGAATCCATCCAGTGCTTTGCGAGCCGGGTCAAGCAGTTCGGTCCGGTTGTCGATCCACGCCAACCGGTAGAGGGTATGGGCGGTTCGGGCAAGGGCCGATGGTGTCACCCCGTCGTGGTCGGACGAAACACGGCCCGGCATCTGCTCTGCGTCGTGACCGGTCAGGGTGAATTCGCCGGAGTCGGGATCCCGGAACAGGCGCAGCATATCTTTCGCAAGCGAGCGCGCCTCAACCAGCCAGTTCTGATCCAGAGCCGCTTCGTACAGGTCCAGCAGCCCGCCGGTAAGAAAGGCATAATCCTCCAGAAAGGCGGGGACATCCCCTGCGCCGTTCAGGTAACTGCGCAGCAGTCTGCCGTCGGTGCGGCGGAGGGAACAGATGATGAAAGAGGCTGCCCGGGAGGCAGCGGCAATATATTCCGGCTTGTTGAATGTAATGCCCGCAGTGGCAAGTGCCCCGATTATCAGGCCGTTCCAGGAGGTGATGATCTTGTCGTCACGGAGCGGGCGAATGCGTCTCTCTCGCTGTTCCAGAAGCTTTACCCGGCATCGATTTAGCAGTTCGTCCGCCTCTTTCAGGTCCAGGCCGTACCGGCTGCAGAATTCGCCAGGAACAAACGGAGCGGTAAGGATGTTTTGGCCCTCGAAATTTCCCTCATCGGTCACCGCATGGTAACGGCAGAACAGCTCGGCATCCGGGCCGAGGCAGGCGTCAATTTCGCTCTTGTCCCAGAGATAAAATTTCCCTTCGACCCCTTCCGAATCAGCATCCAGTGCCGAGCAAAATGCTCCTTCCGTTGCGTGCAGTTCCCGGCTGGCGAAGGTGAGGATATCTTCGGTGATGGCGCGATAAAGCGGGTCGCCGGTGGCTTTAAAGGCTTCAACAGCGACATGGGCCAGCATCGCCTGATCGTAGAGCATCTTTTCGAAGTGCGGCGCCAGCCAGAACTCATCGACTGAATAACGGTGCAAACCGCCGCCAAGCTGATCCCAAATGCCGCCGGCTCTCATCTGCCGTACGGTGTGAAGTGCCATATCCAGTGCCGCCGGGTTGTTGGACAGCCCCTGGTCTATCAGCCAGCTCAGGTAGATCGGCATCGGGAATTTGGGGGCGGTGCCGAAACCGCCGTTTTTCGGGTCATAAAGCTCTCTCAGCTGCTGCAGCGACTTTTCGGTAACAAGCCTGATGTCTGGAGCTATCTCGCTCCTTTGAAGTCCCCGTGCTCCCTCAAGAGCCTCCATGATACCCTGGCAATTCCGTTCGATCATATCCGGACGCTGTCGCCAGAGCGTGGCAATATTTGCCAGCAGTTCCATCAGGCCGCTCATGCCGCCCCGTCCCCGCTTGGGGAGGTAGGTTACCGCCATAAACGGGCGCTTCTCGGGAGTCATGAAGATATTCAGCGGCCAGCCGCCGCTCCCGGTCAGCGTCTGGGAGACTGCCATATAGAAATCATCGATGTCAGGGCGCTCCTCCCGATCAACCTTGATGCAGACAAAATGGCGGTTCAGCAGCGCGGCGACCTCGTCGTCACCGAATGATTCATGGGCCATGACATGGCACCAGTGGCAGGTGGCATAGCCGATGGAGAGCAGAATCGGCAGACTCTCCTTCCGGGCCCTGTCGAAGGCTGCAGGTCCCCATTCATACCACTGGACAGGATTTTCGGCATGCTGCAGCAGGTAGGGGGAACGGGCGAAAATCAAGCGGTTGAAGCGTTCGCCGCCATCGGCGGGAAGAGTAGTTTTGTCGATTGCCATCAGGCTGGCAACGTATGCTGCGATGTCATTAGAGGAGTTCATGTTGCCTCCTGTGGACGGTAGGCTTATTCAAAACGAGGCATGTCGTAATGAACCGGTCAGTTAATGATGTAGGCGGCCGTGCCGGTGGCGATCAACAAGTCGGCGTCGTTTTTCAACGTCATCTGCACGGAGGCGATACGCCCGCCAAGGCGCACAACAGTGGCACTGGCGTGGAAGCTGCGGCCAATCCCCTGATGCAGGTAATCCACCCGTAAATCGATGGTTCCGAAGCGGCCAAAACGCGCGGCAATCTGTTCAGCCGTCTCAGCTGCATATTTTTCGGTAATAGCCACCGCAACGGCAAAACCGCCGACCGTATCCAGTGCCGTTGCAATAACGCCGCCATGAAGGCGGTTATGAAGATAGCTGCCGACCAGTTCCGGGCGCATAGCAAATGTCAAACGGGGTGATTCGGGGTCAAAAGACTCGACCCGGAGACCAATTACCTCATTAAAGCTGAAACGATGTTCAAAAATTTCAATAAACATCGCTTCAAGGCGTGTCTGCTCCTCCGGAGAGCGGCGAACGAGTGCTATAGATGTATCCATGGGTGTGTCCAACTTTCGGCTGCAGAATTTGAGAATGATGGAAAGAGTTGTGCATCCCTGACCGCACCAGCGGTCCGCATAATGGCGATTTGTTTCATGGCAGTAGTCCTGTGGCTGCAGACTCCGCTGCCGGATTATTGCCTGAAGGTAGCCATTTCTTCCTGAAGCAAGGTAACCTGCAGGGAAAGGTTTGCAATTACATCGTTGAGCGCTTTGGTTGAAGTTGCATTGGAATGCGCCGAGGTCTGGATTGCATCCATCGATTGGACTATCTGATTACTGCTGCCGCTCTGTTCGTTTGTGGCCTGTTTGATCTGGTGGATCATATCGGTGATTTGCTCGGTGTTGGTGGCTATGAAATTACTCACGGTAGCCTGCTCCCTGATGGAAGTATTGACCTCTTCGGTGAGCGATTTCATGATCTCGGCCGACTCCCGTATCAGTTCGCTTCCTTTGCTCTGTTCGCTGGTGGCATTGGCTATCTGTTTGACCATTTCTGACACGTGTTCAATCGATTCGCTGATCATCCGGCTTCCTTTGGCCTGTTCGCCGGTTGCCGTGGCGATCTGCCCCATCCGTTCAGTGGATAGTTGTATGCCGACGACTATTTTCTGCAATGCGCCTTCGGACTCTTTGGATAGCCGTTCGCCGTTGGCGATACTTTTTTCAGCCATTACTATGGTGCCGGTCGCTCTGTGAGTATCATTTTGAACCGCCTTGATCACATGGGCAATCTCCATGGTGGACATCTTGGTCCGATGGGCAAGTTCCTTGATTTCATCTGCCACCACGGCGAATCCCTTGCCGTGTGGACCTGCCTGGGCGGCAATAATCGAGGCATTGAGCGCCAGAAGATTTGTCTGCTCTGCTACCTCGTTGATTACCTGAAGGATTTTGCCGATATCGCCGGCCTTGGCATCAAGTGATGTGATCGCTTCACTTGTTAAACCCGAGGCCTTGCGGATCTCTTGAATCCCAATTATGGTCGCTTCAACTGATTCCTTGCCCAAGTTGGCATCATAAAGGAGTTCTTCGGAAATGGCAGCGGTCTCGAGCGCGTTGCGCTCGACTTCGTTTATAGAATAGTTCATTTGAGCTATTGAAGATGAGGTTGACACGGCTATTTCTGACAGTTGCTGGACACTGCCATTAATTTGTTTGACCGTCGCTGCCATCTCGTTGATAGAACAGCTGACATCCGCTACCGACCTGTCAAGGCCCTCCACGTCGAGAACAACTGCCTCGATGTTTGCCGCCATTTCAAGCGTGGATGCTGAGCTCTCGCTTGCCGAGATGGAGAGCTTCTCCACACTCTGTGCCACACTCTGGATCGAAGAGGTTATTTCTACTACGGCGCATGAAGTCTCTTTGACCCCAATAACCTGGATTTCGGATGCGGCAACAACCAGTTGCGTTGTGCCAGCAATCTGTGTGGCGGCTGATTGTAACTCACCGGAAGTGCCGGCGATCTTCACTACCATGCTGCCGAGCTTGCTTACCATGGTGTTAAACTCTGATGCCAATTTGCCCAGTTCATCCTGATTGCCGACCTTGATTTTTTGGCTAAGGTCTCCGGTTCCTACCTTGGCAACTGCTGATACAAGTCTTTCAAGTGGGCGTAAGACACGCCGGAATGCAATCAGAACTGTGATAATTATGCCGAACATTCCGGTGAGCAACAAACCTGCAATTGCCAGACGACTTTTTCGAATCGATTCTCTATTCTCCTGTATGGATGCCGCCAACTCCTTGTCCTGCTCTGTTTTGGCCTGATCAATGAGCGCCTTGATGTCACGTAATATTTCAGTGTCTTCACCGATCTCCGACATCGCCTGCTCGCGTTTTCCTGCCTCGATCAGCCGCACTATCCGGTCTCTGATCGGATCCCCCGTGGCCCAGAGAACAACAGCCTCTCCCATAAGCGCTCCGGCTTTGCCGGCGTTCGTTTTACGTGATTCATTGGCCTTGGTGACGAATTCCTGCCGTGCTTTTTTAAATGTGATGGCCGGTAATTCATCCTCCGGATCTATCGCCATGGTTCTCAGGGCGATGCCGGCGCGCAAAGCATTGTTGTATGCCTGGTCAACCGCTCTGGAAAAGACAAAATCTTTGGTGATCAAGCGTTCAAGCTTGTCACCCTGGTGTTTGCTGAACACGACAAAGCCAATCATAATGACAAATAAGATGATGGCATTGGCAATGCTGAAAGCGATTATAGTAGCCCTGATAGTCACGCCTGATTCTCCAGATGATTTTGATCAGTAAAAGTCCAAAGGACAGTGGTTTGTTAACTGAAAAGGTGTAATTAATCTAATTATCGGGCAAAACAATAGCACCACGGGAAAGTCTCGTCAAAGCTAATATGTAAAGGGTATAAGACCGTGCTGAAGCTACTCTTTGATTTCGTTCACAGGGAGTGACGGCGGGCACGCGGAGGCCCACGGCCTATTCCGCCAGCATCCGCGCAAAGAAATCCGCCGCCAGATCGGCGGGTTCTGCCGCATTGACGCCAGCCCCTTCCATAGCTCCATTCAGCAGATGCTCCGGGATCTCGGCCAGAAAGCGGCTTGGTTTTTGCCCTTCCACCGCGCCGTATTTGCGCCGGGTCATGCAGCGCGAGATCGTGAGGTATTTCCGGGCCCGCGTAATGCCGACATAGCAGAGACGGCGTTCTTCGGCCACGGTGGGGTCCTCTTCGATGGAGCGTTTGTGCGGCAGCAGGTTTTCCTCCATGCCGACCAGCCAGACATGGCTGAATTCCAGCCCTTTGCTGGAGTGCAGCGACATCAGGGTGACGGCATTGGTGCCATGCTCCTTGCCATCTTCGGCCGGCTTGTCTTCATCCATGAGCGAAATCCGTTCAAGGAATGCCGAAAGCGTCGCCTTGGGGTACTGTGCCTCGTAGGCCGCCAGCGAGTTGACCACCTGCTCGATGTTCTCAATCCGTTTGCGGGACTGCTTGGCGTCGTTGAGGGTCCGATACAGCTCGTCCTCGATCCGCAGTCGGTTGAAGAGGGTGTTGACCTGCGCCCCCATATTGATAGAGGTGAAACCGGCCATGACCTCTTTCATCATGGCGTGAAATCCGAGCACCGTTTTTCTGCATGACGGCGAAATCTCTTCAATTTCGCCCGCCCGCCCCAGTGTTTCAAACAGCGGCACGTCATTGTTCATCGACCACTGGTTCAGTTTTATCAGCGTCGTGTCGCCGATTCCTCGCCGGGGAAAGTTGATGATGCGCAGCAATGATGCTTCGTCGCTCGGGTTGTCGATCACTTTCAGATAGGCGATGGCATCCTTGACCTCTTTGCGCTCGTAGAACTGCTGCCCGCCGATGACCACGTAAGGGATGCGCTCCAGGCGCAACTTTTCCTCAAAGGCCCGGCTCTGGGCGTTGGAGCGATACAGGATGGCCAGATCGGACCAACGCAACTTTTCGCGATACTGCTCCAGCATGATCTGTTCCACCACCAGTGCCGCTTCCTCCTCCTCACTGCCCGCCACGATCAGATCGATCTCGCGCCCTTTGCCGTCGGACGTCCAGAGCGCCTTGTCCGTCCGCACCGGATTGTTCTTGATGACACAGTTGGCGGCATCCAGAATTGTACCGGTGGAGCGGTAGTTCTGTTCCAGTTTGATCGTCACGCAACCGGGATGATCCTGGGCGAAGTTGAGAATATTCTGCACCTCGGCACCGCGCCAGCCGTAGATGGACTGATCGTCATCACCGACGACACAGATATTGCCATGTTTTTGGGCCAAGAGTGAAATAAGCAGATATTGCGAGGCGTTGGTATCCTGGTATTCGTCCACCATGATGTAGCGGAAGCGCTCCTGCCAGTGGCCGAGGATGGCCGGGGTGGTTTGTAGCAGGCGTACGGAGAGCATGATGATATCATCGAAGTCGATGGCGTTAAACCCCTTCAGCAACTCCTGATAGCGGGGGTACACTGCGGCGGTTGCGATCTCCAGCGGATCGTTTCTGTCCGGGGTGAACTCCTTCGGTCCGATCAGACGGTTTTTAAGTCCCGATATCTTCCAGAGAATCCGGTCCGGGTCGATTTTTTTTGGATCAATGTCCCGTTCCCGCACGGCCTGACGTATGACACCGGCCTGGTCGGAAGTCGAATAGATCGAAAAGTTGGGCTTGAAGCCGAGCGCCCGGATGTCACGCCGGAGGATGCGGACTCCCAGTGAATGAAAGGTCGAGATGACGATCCCTTTGGCCAGGCTGCCTGCCATGCCGAGTACGCGTGCGTTCATCTCGCGGGCGGCCTTGTTGGTAAAGGTCACTGCGAGGATATTCTCGGCCGGAACGCGCAGATCTTTCAAAAAATGGACGATACGGGTGGTAATTACCTGGGTTTTTCCGGAACCGGCCCCGGCCAGGATCAGTAGAGCGCCGTCGACAGTGTTGACGGCGCGTTGTTGTGGTGGATTGAGTTTTTTCATGGAAATAGATGTACCACGGAGTGCGGGCTGAGGCAATTTTGTTTAAATTTTCAATTTTTAATAAATGTTGACGCTGCCGCGAAGCGGGGGGTAACTGTTGGCAGAGATCTCTGTACAATTTCGTAATCGGTGTCGCGTCAGAAATTAGTCTCAGATCCTGTCACTGCTGTTTAAAAAAATGACCTTCTAACCACGTGGCAACAGACGGGCACGCCGCTTGGATAAAAAAGTGTGGCAATCTTTGTTTGATATTGATATATATAACTTTATATATACTTTACAGGAGTGGTGCTATGAAGATTACGGATGCAGCGAAGACAGCTTTGGAGCCGATTCTGGCCCAAAACCCCGGCAAGGTGCTGCGGGTGGTGTTTGAAGGTTTTGGTTGAGGCGGCCCCCGTCTGGGGTTGGCTCTGGATGAGCCGAATGAAAACGATAACAGGTTTAATCTGAGCGGTATTGAGCTGCTTGTTGAAGAATTTTTGAACCCCTATCTGGAAGGGCAGATGATCGACTTTGTTAACTTTGGTTATGGGGAGGATTTTGTAATTTCTCCGGAGAGGGGTTCTGCCTGCGCGTAATGGAGGCATGAACAAAGGAGGATAAAAATTATTACGGGGAAGCCGACGGCGGTTTCCCCGTAATAATTTTGCATCTTCGCGCCGAAATAAATAAAGCCTGATCTCCATCAACTGATAGAGCAAAGTCCTCCCCGCCACGTACCACATCCCCCAATCAGTATCACGGCCTCTCAAACAGGTTCTTTAATAATGGCGTAAATTTGATCCATGCTGTCGTAGCTTGAGCCCTGCTTGTTTACATGGTTCTGGATCGCCTGCAACCGTTGGCGGATATTTGCTTCGGCCATTCTGCGCAATCCGGCGGCCTGGGTGATCATATCCTCTGTGGTTGCTGGCGGGATCGCCTGCGAGTCGGGAGTCAGTTCGATGGTGATCCGGCGTTTAAAGAAATCATGCAGAAGCTGCAGGTGGTTTGCGCCAAAATAAAAGACCTCCGGAACCAGAGAGGAAAAGCTGGTGACGGGCAGAACGTCCTTGCCCTGCAACCGGTAAGAGTCGAGCGTTTCCCGTTCCAGGTCAAGGTGATTCTGCACCGGCATATACATCCTCTGAAGATACTGCAGAACTTTCTCGGTTTTTTTTCGGTGACCGCCGATGATTACCGATGCGCCGATCTCCCCTTTGCGTGCTCCCTTGATCCAGGGAGCACCGGTAATACCGAAATCATTCAGGACCGGTAGATTGACCAGTACGGAGAGGGTGTTGATGGCCAGGGCAAAACCGGCTGAGGGGCCGCCGACACTATAGGAGGCGGAGAGCAGCTGGTGGTGAAGCGAATAGCCGTTGAGGAACTCGCCCAGCAGGCGTGACATGTTGACCTGCGGCAGCAGCGACTGCAAGTAGCTTTCAACCAGGGTTAACGCTTCGCGGGAACTCTGGTGCGTCATCTGTACGGCCATATCCAGTTCTGCGCCGGAGGCTGAATTGGTCGAGACGGCGCCGGTAACAACAATTTTTTCCGGGTATATCCGGTAGACCAGCGTTGAGGCGATCGGCAGCAGGACACCGCTGGTGTCGTTGGCACCGACCCCGACGACGAAACCAACCTGCGGCTCTTTGGAAAGCTCCGTTTCCAGGAATTCATCGAGCTGTTGCTTCCCCTTGCGTTGCGGACTGCCCGCCAGTTGCTGGCGGGCGTTCTGCAGGTGCCAGCGGGTGATCGGAAAGTCCTTGTCGGCTTTAATCCCGGAAAAAAGGGTGAAGATTTCATCCAGCCGGTCGAGCATACCCTCTTCCCCCTGGCGGGCTCGCTGGGTCAGGGCGCTGTTCGGCACCATCCCTTCCAGCAGGCCGAGCAGAATCTTGTAGTTGTAACGGACTACGTGGATTTTTTCTTCGCTGTCGGCAGTTCTGGTGCTGAGCAGTTTCTGGATCACCTCCATCTCGGTTGTCCGCAGGGAGCGGACTTTTTCCGCATAGGCGCTGTAGTCTGCCGGGGTTTCGCAAATTGAATTGCTCTGGCGGGAGACTTCCTCAATCGTCAGTTCGTCGGTCAGCGGAATTCCTGCAAGCGCCTGGACGATGATGCGAGAACGGTCTTCATCGCGCAGATGGCCGGTGACGTTGAGAACCTTCAGCCGCTTCGAGCGGATCAACGCCGGATCGATAATATCGAGCCGGTTGGTGGTCAGCACGGTAAAGACCCGGTTCAGCGGGGACTCGCCATCAATGATCGAGAGAAACTTATTGGTGATCTTGTCATAGGGGCTCCCTCCCTGCGACGAACGCCGGGGGGCGACGGCATCACCTTCGTCGAAAAAGACGATTGCCGGTGAGATCATTTTGGCGATATCGTAAATCCGTTCCAGGTTCGCTATCATCCCTTCGAGCGGACTGTTGATATCGGTCAGATCCGCTAGATTGGCCGAAATGTCCTGAACGTCATGATTGTCCCCCAGCCAGGCGCGCACCATAAAAGTTTTTCCTGAGCCGGGCGGGCCGGCCAGCACCACACCCTTTTCTTCGTTGATGTTGTAGAACAGGGCGTTGTTCGCCATTTCGGAAAATTCGTTCTTGATGGTCCCGATATAATCCTTCCAGGTGATGCTGCGGTCGAGTCCCCCGACCACCTTGTTGTAGAGCGAACCATAGGCATTGCGTGCCACGGCCTTGAGTGCGTCGCGGATCAATAGCTGGTCGTCAAGGTACTCGACGCAAAAATATCCCTTGATAGTGATGAGTGAGGCTATCAGCCGCCGGACATAGGACGGGGTGATGCGCAGGCTGCGCTGGCGAAAGATCGGGTAGAGCCTTTCTACCGAGCTGTCGAGATCCTCTTCAGAGAGGTGTGGCGGCGGTTCGGCCAGTGGGTCTTGCGGGTGGTTGCTCCGTCGCAGTTCCAGGCAGACTACCTCGCGCAGGTTGGCCGGGTCATCCCATATGTCGTTGACGTCGATAATCAGCCCCCGCTCCATGAAACGGCGGTAAATCGCCGGATCGAACTGCTCCGGCTGGTCGGTGGTGGCGATTATGATGCAGTCGCGGCGGCCGTAGGCTATCTCGTCAAGAATGATATTCGCTGCATCAATCAGGGTTGCCTGCTGGTTCTTTATGGTGCTGCGCTCGTCGGGACGGCCGAAGGCGGAATGCGCTTCTTCCAGGTGGCGGATCGTCAGCTGCCGTGGGTCACCCATCGCCTTGCGCAGGTAGTTGCCGGGTTCTCCGGCCCAGGCGGTCTGATAGTCGTTGGGTGTAATGACGCCGTAATCGACCGGCACCCCTTCTTCATCAACTGTGGAGAGAGCCCGGCTGATCAGGTTGCGGAAAAAATAGCGGATGAGTGGCACCCGCGAAAAGAAACGCAGTCTGGCGCGTTTGCGCCGATGCTCGATGCGGGCGGCCAGCTCCGGGTCTACTTCGGTCAAGCTGCGCCAGATCGGCTGGTCGGCCATCACCTCTTCCCTTTTGGCGTCCAGATCGACCACCGGTTTGACCTCGGAGGAGAAGAAAGCCGCTTCGATCGCCTGCTTGACCGTGGCGCTCTTGCCGCTCCCGGAATTGCCGATCACCAGTACCAGCGGTGCACGCGGAACCAGCGGGTCATTGCTGTATTCCTTGAGGATAAAGGCGTGATAGAGCCTGTCGAAATAGTCATGAATCGATTTTGGCACAAAGGTGTCGATGGTTTTTTTTTCAAGCAGGAAGGTCAGGTACTGGTGATCCTGGGGGTCGAGTTCCCTGGCCAGGATATGATTCCAGGCCGCAGTGGCGTTCTGTGAGCCGGCGGCTTCAAAGCGCTGGTGCCAGTCGTTGAGCAGGCTCGGATTCTGCAAATGCCTGAAATCATGCTGCGTTGGCTTGAAAATCCGCTGCAGCCAGCGGCGAAGGCGCCGCAATAGCGAGTGGTTCGGCTCGTACTGGTGAAGCCGGCGCAAGACGAAACGGCGGGTCTCATTGCTCCAGCCGTCGACCAGCTTCTCAATCTGCCTGATTCTGGTTTCCGACAGGCTGACGTAGATCGGTGTCCTAGTTTTTCGTGTTTGTGTCATCGCGTTTGACCGGAACCTGAGGATGATTGACGACGGGAGAGGGAAGGGTCACCGGAACAGTTGAGGAGGTGTTGTTCAGGACAAAGGTATTCTGACCCTGTTGATTTTTCTGATACGCCGCCGCCCACTTCTGTTGATTGAGAAAATCCAGCAGGTACGGTTCGTTGTTGCTGCTTATGCCAAGAGAATGGCGCATCTGCCGGATTGATTCAGTGTAGGCGGCATAGAGTTTCCTCGTCTGGCTTGCCTCCTGATCGGCCGCGTAATTATCCGCTTCGGCGAGCAACTCGCGACGTTTTTTCTCTTCACTTGCTTCGGCCAGTTTTTCGCCGTAGCGGGTATCCCGGAGGACAAAAGAGATGATTTCGATACCGTACTTTTGCCCGAGAGTCAGTCCGCCATCATTGATCGGCCGGTCCTTGAGGGTCCGGAAAATCTGCTCCTTGATGCGTACCCGGTCGGAGATCAGTGCGTTGATTGATTCGCTCTGCATCACGTCCTTGACGATCCCGTCGAATTCTGTCTGCAACAGCGTTTGAGGTGAACGATTTTCGATTCCCCAGCGGTTCAGATCGTGAATTCTGAAGGTGAGCATGGCGCTGGTCCAGAGGGCGACATTTCCCTTGGACATTATCCGCTGCGGTTCGCTGCTGTTCCCGAGGTGCAGTTCCTGGTTCATCAGCGGGACTTCAAGTTCCAGGCGGGTAAAGATCGGCAGGCGCATATGCCAGCCAACCTCGGTGACGGCAATCCGTTCCCCGGACAGGGTTTCCAGGATGACAGCATAGTTTTTGCGGATTTTATAGATAGTTTTGGTGGCATAAATCATCGCCATGCCACCGTAGAGAAGGACAACGGCAACCAGCGCCAGGACGGCTTTTTTGAGGAGATTTCTTAGCCGGGCGCGGTGGAGCAGACTGGATTGCAATACCTGATTCACAATGTGCCTCCGGATATAACAATGATATCAGACCGAAAACATCAGGCCAACCGGCAGCGGGGCTATCCCGGGAGTAAGCGCCATTTATATAATGCTAACAGGTAAATTATGTATGTCAAACAGTTTTATATCTCGATTAATGACACCATAAGGCACCGGCGCCATTCAATGCCACATACACCTGTCTGCTGATGTCTGGTGCCAATGGCAAACAGCATATTTATTTTGTTTACGCATTTACTGTTGGACAGCCGGTTCTTGGGGTATAATTCAATTAGTTAGATTTTCAGGTTAACTGCGGTGACGGAAAGGAAAAACCAGGCATGAGTAAAATGATCGGTATCTTGACTTCCGGCGGTGACAGTCCGGGACTGAATGCGGCCATCCGTGGAATCGGCAAGGCTCTTCTGGGGCGGTACGGCATGAAGGTGATCGGGTTCCGCGACGGTTTTCGCGGCATGATGGAAAATCGGACCCAACTGCTTGATTCAGAGGCGCTTTCCGGTATTCTCACCTTGGGAGGTACCATCCTGGGGACAAGCCGCGACAAACCCTATGCCATGCCCGTTGCGGGAAAAATGAAAGACATGACCGAGGTTATTGTTGATAACTACCGCAAGCACCATCTGGACGCCCTGGTCTGTCTGGGGGGAGGCGGTACGCAAAAAAACGCCTACCACCTTATGAAGCAGGGGTTGAACGTCATAACTCTGCCGAAGACGATCGACAACGACGTGGCGATGACCGACGTGTCATTCGGCTTCGATACCGCCCTCGGTATTGCAACCGAGGCGATCGACCGGTTGCATAGCACGGCTCACAGCCATCATCGCATTCTCGTGCTGGAGCTGATGGGAAACAAAGCCGGCTGGCTGGCCCTGGGGGCCGGCATTTCCGGAGGAGCGGACGTGATTCTGATCCCGGAAATTCCCTACGATGTAAAGAAAGTGGCCGCGGCAATTCTGCGGCGCAGTCACCGTGGGCAGGGTTTCAGCATTGTTGCCATGGCAGAGGGCGCTATTTCCCGCGAGGTCGCCGCCGAACTGAATGAGGCGGGTAAGGACAAGGTGGGCAAGAAAAAAGAAAAAAAACGACAGGTTCAGGAACAGGCCGGCAGCAAAAGAACCGGTAACAGCCAGTTTCTGGCGCAGCAGTTGGAAGAGCTTACCGGTCTGGAATCACGCCTCACGATTCTGGGGTATCTGCAACGCGGGGGAACACCTTCGGCAGGGGACCGTTTGCTGGCTACCCGCCTCGGGACCGCGTGCGCTGACCTCATCAATGATGGCGTTTTCGGTGTTATGGTTGCGGCACGCGGTGATGGTGTTGAACCGGTAGCGCTCAAGGACGTTGTCGGCAAGCGCAGGACGGTGCCGCTTGATCATTGCTGGATAGACAGCGCCCGCAGTGTGCATACCTGCTTTGGTGATTGATCTCACAATAGCGGGTAACCGCATGTCAACTTTTGTAAGAGGGACGCGTAGCGGCGGTAAATTCGTACCAAGCGCTTGCGATTGAGCGGAAACAATGTAGTATTGATACACCAATCTATCTTCAACAGGGAGTTTTACGGTGCCGGAACTGGAAAATAACACGTTGTATACCACAGCTATGGATAAGGCCGGCAGCAGTTCGCTTCCTGCCGATGTTAATGACAGTACTAATCCAAAATTACCTGAATCAAATGCAGCCAAACCGAAGAACGGCAAGCCCAAGAGCCCCAAACCCAAAAGCCCCAAACTGAAGGTGGTCAAACAGAAAGTTGTCAAGTTAAAACCGGGTCTCCGGGTCAAGAATACCGCATCAAAAGCCTCGAAGCGGGTGTCTGTCAAAGCGAAGGCCGCTGCTAAAGCAAAAGGCGATAATCCTTCCCAGGAACCGGCACCCTTTGATCTGCACGACAGCCAGTGGTTTTTGAACCGGGAACTGACCTGGTTGGCGTTCAATCGCCGTGTGCTGCACGAAGCTGACGATGAGCGTACGCCACTGCTGGAGCGGCTGAAATTTATTGCCATTGTCAGCGGCAATCTGGACGAGTTCTTTATGAAGCGGATCGGCGGTCTCAAGCAGCAGATCGGTGCCGGAATGCGGGAGTTGACGCTCGATGGCCGTACGGCTCGTCAGCAGGTGACCGAGTGTTATGCAGAAATTCGTGAACTGGAAGCCCATAAGGAGCGATCGTTTCAGGAGATTTGCGTCCATCTGGAAGAAAAAAATATCCTGATCGAGAGCTATGATGAGTTGACCTCCAAGGAAAAGACACTGCTGAAAGAGTTTTACTATACAAACATTTTTCCGCTTCTGACGCCGCAATCAATTGATCCGGCCCATCCCTTTCCCTTTATCTCGAATCTGTCGCTCAATCTGCTGGTGTCACTGCGCTACCCGAGGGCCAAACAGGATTCACTGGTCCGGATCAAGGTGCCGGTTGACGCCGGCACTCCCCGCTTTATCAGGATCGGCAAGGGGGAACATTTTATCCGGCTCGAAGAGGTCATGATGAACAACCTGGGTATGCTTTTCCCGGGTATGGAGGTCGTGACGTGCGAACTTTTCAGGGTTACCAGGAACGCCAATACCGAGAAGGATGAAGATGAGGCCGACGATCTGATGGCGATGATCGAATCGGAGCTGAAGGAACGCAAATTTGCCCCGATTGTGCGGCTGGAAATCGGCGCCGGTATGGATCCGGTACATCGCGGCCGTTTGGCGGCAGAACTTGAACTGGATGAGGCGACTGATGTTTTTGAAGCTCCCGGTCTGCTCGCAATGAGCGACCTGTCTGAGTTGACGCAACTGGACTTTCCCCGGCTGCATGACACTCCTCACCATCCGATAGATCATCCCCAGCTGCAGACGACGCGTAATATTTTTCATATTATTCGCGACGCTGGCGCGATTCTGCTGCAGCACCCCTATGAATCCTTTTCAACGTCGGTCGAGCGCTTTTTGCGCGAGGCGGCGACCGATCCCAAGGTCCGCGGAATCAAGATGACGCTCTATCGAACCTCCCGCAAGAGCCGGATCATCGATGCCCTGATTCTGGCAGCACATAACGGCAAGCAGGTCGCCGTTGTTGTCGAGTTGAAAGCCCGCTTTGACGAGGCAACCAATATCAGTCTGGCAGAGCGGATGGAAGAGGCTGGTGTACATGTCACGTACGGTGTTGTCGGTTTGAAGACTCACTGCAAGGTCGTCATGGTTGTGCGCCAGGACTATAACGGTCTGCGGCGCTATTTGCATATCGGGACCGGGAATTATCATGCCGGTACCGCCCGATTGTACAGTGACGTCGGTTTGTTAACCTGCGATCAGGTCATTGCCGAAGACGTCACCGAGTTGTTTAATTTTCTCACGACCGGATTCATGCTCAAGCGCAAGTATTCAAAACTTGCCGTTGCTCCGAGGATGCTGAAAAAAGCCTTGCTCGATAAAATAGAACGCGAGATCACCCTTCATCGGGCTGCCGGTGGCGGCCTGATTCAATTCAAAATAAACGCCCTGGAGGATGGTGATGTCGTACGGGCATTGTACCGGGCGTCAATGGCCGGAGTCAAAATTGATCTGATAGTCCGTGACACCTGTCGATTGCGGCCGGGGATACCGGGGCTCTCCGAAAATATCCGGGTGGTCAGTGTCGTGGGGAGGTTCCTGGAGCATGCCCGCATCTACTATTTCCGCAATGGCGGCGCCGAAGAATATTATATCGCTTCAGCGGATGCGATGAAGCGCAACCTCGAGGCCCGGGTTGAGATCATGTGCCCGGTGGAGCCCCCTGAACTGGCCCGGGAGCTTCGTACGGTTTTTGAAACGTATCTGGCGGACCGGCGCTCAGCGTGGGACATGCAGCCGGATGGCACTTACATCCAGCGCACTCCTGGCGATGAACCGGGTGAAGGAAGCCATCACCTGTTGATTGCGCGGGCTGAAAAGCGGATTAAAGAACATCTCAAAAAGAAAAAGATTAAAAAAACTGAAAAATAATGCGTCCGGCTATTGAAAACAGGATATATTCATATAAACTATTAATGAATGTCGCTACAGGGTGTATCAAAAAACCATTGCAATAGAACCATTTTATATTTAGAATCTTGCGCGATTGTTAATAATTCTGTGTTGAATGGTCATTCATGTGTGTTACATCGGCAAAAACTTCTGAAAGGGGGTTGGTATGAGTACACAAAAAGGTCGTGATGTCTCTGGAAAAACAGAACATGGTTTAGGAGAACAGGAATACTCTGTCGGCGAGATTCTTAAGCAGCGCGGGGTCTCCCGGCGCGACTTCCTCAAGTTCTGTACTGCGATGACCGCGGCACTGTCGCTGCCGGCGACGTTTGCCCCAACCATTGCTCAGGCTCTGGATGAGGTCAAACGTCCGACGCTGGTCTGGCTGGAATTCCAGGATTGCGCCGGAGACACCGAGGCCCTGCTGCGTGCCGCCAACCCGACCGTCAGTGAAATTATCCTCGATATTTTGTCGGTAGACTATCATGAGACGATCATGGCTGCTGCCGGGCATCAGGCCGAGGAAGCGCTGGAAAATGCCATTACCAAGTACAAAGGCAAATACCTCTGCGTTGTTGAAGGCTCCATCTCCATGAAAGATGGCGGTGTGTACGGCTGCACGAGTGGTAAAACGCATCTGGAAACCGCCCGCCGGGTATGCGAAGGTGCCCTGGCAACCATTGCGATTGGAACGTGTGCTTCCTATGGCGGCATTCCTGCCGCTATGCCGAATCCGACCGGCGCTGTCGGGGTTCAGGAGGCCGTTTCCGGTGCTACTGTCATCAACCTGCCCGGCTGCCCGTGCAACGCAGATAACCTGACCGCTACCGTTGTCTATTATCTGGTATTCGGCAAAATTCCCGCGATGGACAGCAAGGGACGTCCACTGTTCGCTTATGGCAAGCGGATTCATGACAACTGCGAACGGCGTCCCCATTTTGATGCCGGGCAATACGTTGAGCATTGGGGTGATGATGCTCATCGCAAAGGGTTCTGTCTTTACAAAATGGGGTGCAAGGGACCGGCTACATTTCATAACTGCCCGACGCAACGGTACAATGAAAAAACCAGCTGGCCGGTCGCTTCCGGCCACGGCTGTGTCGGCTGCTCGGAACCACATTTCTGGGATACCATGTCACCAATGTATCAGCGTCTGCCCAATGTTCCCGGTTTTGGTATTGAGGCAACCGCCGACAAGATCGGTCTCGGCCTGGTGGCGGGTGTCGGTGCGGCTTTCGCTGTCCACGGTATCCTGAATGCGCTGCGTAAAGATAAAGACCCTAATGAAACCAAGGAGGGATAAATTATGGCCAGGATTGTTGTTGATCCGATCACCAGAATTGAAGGGCATCTTCGTATTGAAGCCGAGATTGAAGGGGGCTTCATAAAAGATGCCTGGAGTTCATCCACCATGTTTCGCGGCATTGAAAAAATCCTCCGCGGTCGCGATCCCCGTGATGCCTGGTACTGGACCCAGCGCTTTTGTGGTGTCTGCACCACCGTTCATTCGATAGCTTCCATTCGGGCAGTTGAAGATGCGCTCAAAATCAAGATCCCGCCAAATGCCCAACTGATCCGCAATATCATCATCGGTATTCAGAATGTTCAGGATCACGTCATCCACTTTTACCATCTGCACGCCCTCGACTGGGTTGATATTACGTCCGGCCTTAAAGCTGACCCGGCCAAAACAGCGACCCTGGCGGCGTCACTTTCAGATTGGCCGAACAACTCGGCCACCTATTTCAAAGAGGTTCAGGACAAAATAGCGGCTTTTGTTGCGTCCGGCCGCCTGGGGCCTTTTGCCAATGCCTACTGGGGGCATCCCGCCTACAAGCTGCCGCCTGAAGCAAACCTCATGGCAACTGCTCATTATCTTGAAGCGCTTGAGTGGCAAAAGGATATCATCAAGATTCACGCCATTCTGGGGAGCAAGAATCCGCATCCTCAGACGTTCCTCGTGGGCGGCATGGCGATTCCGATCGATCCGGACTCCCAGAATGCCCTTAATGCCGATAAACTGATTGAAATAAAGCGGCTGCTGAAAAAGGCTCAGGATTTCGTTGAAAAAGTGTACATCCCCGATCTGCTGGCAGTCGCCTCATTCTATAAGGAATGGGCTGGAATTGGCGGAGGAGTCGGCAACTACCTGTCCTATGGTGAATTTCCGGATGCCAACGGTGCCCTGTGGCTCCCCGCCGGAGCAATTCTGAACAAGGATCTCTCCAAGGTTATCCCGGTCGATCAGGGCAAGATTGCTGAGTACGTCGATCACTCCTGGTTTGAAAACAGCGCCGGTGCAGGAAAAGGTTTGCATCCGTACGATGGTGAGACTGATGTACTCTATACCGGGCCAAAACCGCCGTATGAAAATCTTGATATCGATGCGAAGTATTCATTCGTGAAATCTCCCCGGTATGAAGAAAAAGCGATGGAGGTAGGCCCTCTTGCCCGAATTCTGGTGGCGTATGCGTCCGGACACAAGGAGACCAAGGCGGCCGTAGATATGGTGCTCGGCAAGCTTGGGGTCGGTGCTCCGGCGCTTTTCTCGACGCTTGGCCGTACTGCTGCCCGAGGCGTTGACTGCCTGCTGATTGTCCAGCAAACTCCCAAATGGCTGGATGAGCTGGTCGGCAATATTTCCAAGGGCGATTATCGTATTCACAACAATGAAAGCTGGGATCCCGCCAGTTGGCCGGATGAAGCCAAGGGCTACGGTTTTCACGAGGCTCCCCGTGGTGCGCTTGGCCACTGGATCAAGATCAAGAATAAAACGATTCTCAATTATCAGGCGGTTGTCCCTTCAACGTGGAACGCGTCGCCGCGAGATGCCAAAGGCCAGCGCGGTCCATATGAAGCGGCACTGGTGGGAACGCCGGTTGCTGATCCGAACAAGCCGCTCGAAATCCTGCGAACAATTCATTCCTTTGACCCCTGCCTTGCCTGCGCAGTTCATGTGATGGATGTTGACGGCAATGAAGTTGTCACGGTGAAGGTGTCATAGGGAGGAGGCCATTATGCCGAAAACGCCAAAATATAAGCATTATATCTGGGAATTGCCGGTGCGCTGCAGTCACTGGATCAACGTGCTGTCGATCACGATTCTGGCAATAACCGGCTTCTTTATCGGTTCTCCCTACAACTTCGGCGGATCGGCTTCCGACTTCAGTATGGGATGGATCCGTTTCGTTCATTTTACTGCGGCCTACGCTTTTGCGGTTAGCGTCGCTTCCCGCGTCATCTGGTCGCTGATGGGCAACAAATACGCCAGTTGGCGCGAGTTTTTTCCGTTTCTTACTTCAACCGGACGTAAAAAAATGGTCAAGATGCTCCGGTACTACATGTTTTTAGAAAAAAAGGTGCCGGAAACCTATGGCCATAACCCGATGGCCACCACCGCCTATATTGTACTGTTCGGTCTGTATGTAATGATGATCCTGACCGGCTTTGCACTGTACGCCCAGCATAGTCCCGGCGGGGTCATGTATAAATCGCTCGGTTTCATGTATGCACTTTTCAGCAGCCAGGGGATGCGTCTGGTCCATCATCTTGGCATGTGGTTTATCGCGGGATTCATCATCAACCATATTTACAGCGCAATACTGATGGATATCAAAGAACATGATGGCGAAATATCCAGCATTTTCAGTGGGTTCAAATACCGCATCAATAAGCCGGAGTAGGGGTTTCAGCACAGTTTTATTCTGGGGCGCACATCGATGTGCGCCCTTTTTCTTTGGTGGTGATGGGAAAACGCGATTGTTAATGCCCCATGCCGCCACCTTCTGAGTGTGAAGTACGCTTAAGCAGGAACAGTAGCGGGATGATGATGAGGAAAGCCAGGCCGATGACGAAGAAGATGCGGTTGAAGGCCAGCGCGCCCACCTGCCGGTGAACGGCCCCATACATCATGCCGAGCGCAGTGGTGCCGGCTTGGGAGGCGGGGATACCCTTGGCAACCAGTGCTTGCTTCAAGCTCTCAACACGGGTTTGCCAGATCGGATTGTAGGGATTGATATTGGCGACAAGGCTGGTCTGGTAAAATTGCTGGTAGCGCGCCAGCAGGGTGGCGGCCATGGCGATGCCGACGCTGCCGCCAATGTTGCGCAACAGGTTGAACATTCCGGTCGCATTGCCCATCTCCGTTCGGGAAATTGTGGCGAGAGTAACGGTTGTCAGTGGCACGAAGATCATTGCCAGACCGAAACCGAGGACAATCCGGGGCCAGGTGTAGTCCCAGAAAGCTCCCTGCAGGTTAAGTCCCTGCATGATAAACATGGATGTTGCTCCGAGCAGCAGCCCGATAAAGACAATTTTCCGGCCGTCTCTTTTGGCCAGTGCCGCCCCGACCAGCGGCATGGTGATGAGCGTTGCAATTCCGCCCGGTGCCATTACCATGCCGGCATCGGTGGCCGAATAGCCCATCAGGGTCTGCAGAAACAGCGGTATCAGCATGATGGAGCTGTAGAGGGCAAAACCGACCACAAACATGATCAGATTGCCGGCCGAGAACGACACGTTTTTAAACAGGCGCAGGTTGATGATCGGATGTTCATGGGTCAGTTCGACCCAGATCAGCGCTATCAGGGAAATAACGGTAATGATACTGAATGTGATGATAAAAGCCGAGTTGAACCAGTCCTCCTGCTGCCCCTTGTCCAGCACGATTTGTAGGGATCCCATACTCGCAACGAGCAAAAAAAGCCCCCAGTAATCTATCTTGATCGCCTCAGCCTTCCGGCGCAGATAATCCGGGTCAAAAATGAAGAAGGCGCACATGATCATTGCAACAATGCCGATCGGGAGATTGATATAAAATATCCAGCGCCAGTTCATGTTGTCGGTGATCCATCCGCCCAGAGCAGGCCCGACGATCGGGCCGAACATGGCCCCAACTCCGAAAATGGCCATGGCCATGCCGCGCTGGTTAGGCGGAAATGTTTCCATCAGAATCGCCTGGCTGATCGGGATGAGAGCGCCGCCAGCCGCTCCTTGCAGCACCCGGAACAATATCAGTGACGCCAGATTGGGAGCCGCACCGCACATGAGCGACGCCAGCGTGAAGAGCACGATGCAGGTCATCAGGAACCGCTTGCGGCCGAAAATGCGTGACAGCCAGCCGGTCATCGGTAGTACCACGGCGTTGGCAACAAGATATGAGGTCAGAACCCAGGTAACCTCATCCGTCCCCGCATTGAGGGCCCCCTGCATGTGCGGCAGGGCCACATTGGCGACCGAGGTGTCGATGATTTCCATGATGGCCGGCAGCATGACGGTAATGGTAATCAGCCACTTGTTTATGGTTTTTTCGTCGCTCATTTAAAGGGGTTCAGTTCCCTGAAGACGTCACCTGCAGTTCTGCCGGTAAGGACAACCGGTATGACACTCATGCCGACCCGCAACAATTGCTCCGGATCGGAACTTTTATCGATGGTGATCTTGACCGGGACGCGTTGGACGACTTTTACGTAGTTTCCAGTGGCATTCTCGGGTGGCAGCAGGGAAAAAGCCGCTCCGGTGCCTGCCATGATGCTGTCCAGCGTGCCGCTGAATTTTTTGCCCGGATAGGCGTCGACGGAAAACTCGACTTTTTGTCCCGGTTTCAGATTTGTAATCTGGCGCTCCTTGTAATTGGCCGTGATCCAGGCATCCTGCAGTGGTACAAGAGCCATCAGCGGCTGCCCTGCCTGGATGTTGACACCAGCCTCTACCGATTTACGGGTGATATACCCATCACGGGGAGCATAGACTTTCGTGTACGAGAGCTGCAGTTCAGCTTCGTCCAGTTGTGCTTTGCGCTGCAGTATCTTGGCCTTGCCGCCGGACTTGACGACCAGTCCGGCTTCAAACTGCGCTCGTTTGAGCGCTTCATCAGCTTCTTTCAGTTGCGCTTCGCTGACCCGTCGTGCCGTCATCAGGCGGTCCAGCTGCTCCTTTGGCAGCACATCGCGACGGAACAGTTTCTCGGCACGCTTCTGATCCACCACCGCTTGATCGAAACGTGCTTTTGCCGATTGCAGTGCCGCGCGAGCCCCCTCTACCTTCAACTGTTCACCACCGGTTTCGTTTTCGGCTATGCCGACTCCGGCAGCTGCCTGTGCAATATGAAGTTTATAATCGCGCGGGTCGATTTCAAACAGCAGGTCACCCTGCTTGACAAGCTGGTTGTCGTTGACCAGCACCCGCGCTACCGTACCGGAAACCTTGGCTGACACCGGAACAATGCGGGCTTCTATAAAGGCATTATCCGTCTCGATGTTGGTCCGGGAGGAGACAAACAATCTCAGACCGTAAAATCCCGCCACGATAATGACCGCCAGCAAAATGATCACTGCCCTTGTTTTCTTGCGGCCCGGTTTTGCCTCTACAGCGGCGTTCGCCGGTTCTGATTCAGCTGCTACCTGCTCTTCTTGTGCTGGTGGTACACTATCTTCTGCCATATATCCTCCGGAATTTTCTTTTTAGGTGGTGTTTACAGTTCTCCGCGTGCATTCTGCAGGCGGGCCGTGGCGGTCTGATAGTCATAGAGCGCCCGGTAGTAGTCGGTTTTGGTCTGCGTAACCAGGGTCTGGGCATCCAACACTTCCGAGGCAATGCCGACCCGTGCCTGGTAGCGCTCTTCGTTGATGCGCAGATTTTCTTCACTCTGCTTTATTGCCGCTTCGGTTACGCTGATCCGTTCCTGGGCAACATTTGCATCATTGCGGGCAGTGGCAATCTCAAGTCGTGCGCGCTGCTCCGCCAGTCGGAGGGCGTCCTGCTGCTGGGAACGCTTTTTAATCGCCCGGTCATGGACCGCCTGCGCAGCGTAGCCGTCGAACAGGTTGATGCGAATGCCCACTGTTGCCGAGTAGATTGTCTGCTCACGCACTTTGTCGTTTTGGACATAATCCATGCTCAGCCGCGTGTAGATCTCGGGACTGTAATTGTTGCGATTTTCCTGCACCTCAAATTCGCGGGCATCAAGTATCTGTTTCTCTGCTTTGATGTCGTGACGGTTGCCCAGAATATCAGGGGTCTCCGGTGTATTCTGGCGGGAATTGATAAGCGTTGTCGCGTCATCCAGCTCGCCACGGAAACCGGGGTCACTGCCGGTGAGAAAATTAAGCAGCAACCAGTCGTTATCACGTTTGCTGATAACAGCCAGCTGTTTCTGACGGGCGGAAGCGAGGCGCACATCAGCCTGCAGAACATCGTTGCGGGTGACGACTCCCTCCTCAAAGAGAACCTGTGCGATGCGGCGATGTTCCGTTATTTGTGCGACCTCCTCATCTGCCGCCTGGATCAGGCGCTGCGTTTCAAGAATCCCGAAGTATGCCGCGATTACCTGCAAGGCATAATCACCGCTGGTTGACAGGAAACTTTGAGACGCCGCTTTGGTATATGCGTGTGCCTGCCGGATACGGGCATTGCGGCGTCCGAAGTCGTACAATGTATAGGTGGCCGCAAGACCGGCGGTAGCAAAATCCGGCTCCTGGGTTTCTGCTGTGAACCCATCAATTTTTACCGCCTGCGGATCCAGCTGCATCGTATAACCGGCGGTGGCGTCAATACGAGGATATTTGGCAGCCGAGGCCAGACGGCCGTTATCTTCGGCAATGCGGCTGTCCCAGGCTATGCTCTTCAGAGCCGGATTATTGTCGTGCGCTTTGATCAGGCACTCCCGCAGGGAGAGAGGTGCGGCCCCGGAGTTGGATGCCATGCCGAGGAAGAGAACCGCAACAAGACTAGCATGAAGGAATTTCATAGACCCTCCGTTCCCCGCGTAAGATTTCCAGCATCCGTCTGAGTTCTTTGAGCTCATTTTCGCTCAGCCCGGCGGTAATCCGCTGCAACGACCGTCCGGCACATGCCGTCAGGGTGTCCTCCATCTCTTTGCCGTGTTCGGTAAGATAAATCTTGTGTGCTCGGCGGTCCTGCGGGTGCTGCCGTCGTTCAAGCAGACCGTTTCGCTCCAGACGGTCAATGAGCCCGCCAACAGTGGAACGATCTATCTGCCCTTTTTCAGACAACTCGACCTGTGTCAAGCCATCCTGCAGCCAGAGGAACGAGAGAAGGGCAAATTGCGGAGGGGTAAGATCGTACGGCTCGATTTCCTCTCTCATAATAGCCCAGGCGCGCTGGTAGGCCTTTGAGAGCAGGAATCCGATACTGTTTTCAATGTTATACATTTAAAGGGATACCTCGTAAGTAGAGTTATTATATTTATACAGATAGTAAGTATGCTGTCAATATCAAATATAAGTTTAAAGCGTTTACAAGAGCTGAAGGTTTGCTTATTATGTCCCGCTATGGAACTCCTGCCGAAGATTCATGTCCGACCGATGATCGAGGATGATCTTGATGCCGTCATGGCAATAGAAATCGCTTCCTATTCATCACCCTGGAGTCATGAACATTTCCGGGATGAGTTGATGTCGCGCTATTCGTGGCCATTTGTAGCCGTTGAAACGGGGAATGTCGTCGGCTATGTCTGTCTTATGTCGCTGTTTGAAGAAGCGCAGATATTGAACATCGCTGTGGCACTGGCCCATCGCGGCAGGGGGATTGCGCGGATGCTCCTTGATCACGCATCAACGCAGGCGCTTGAAAAAGGGGCTGAGATTATGGCGTTGGAGGTGCGTGCATCAAATGTTGCCGCCATTTCGCTTTATGAGAAGCTTGGATTTACGCGCGTCGGCATTCGTGGCGGATATTATGAGTCGACCGAAGATGCAATTCTGATGGAAAAACCACTTAAGGAGAACTCTTGATGCAGTTTACTTCACTTATTCTTTCAAATGTGGAGGTCTCCCCCGGCTATTGGCGGATGCGCATGACCGCTCCACCTGAATGTGCGGCGGCACGTTCCGGCCAGTTCATGATGGTGCGTGTCAACGGCGCCATCGATCCACTGCTGCGGCGGCCGTTCGGAATATTTGATGTCGGCACCTATGTACCGGCTCAGAGCGGTGCGAACCCGCAGCCATATCTGGAAATGCTGTACCGGGTGGTGGGGAAGGGTACTGCTATGCTGGCGACTCTGCATGAAACCGACCTGCTTGATGTGCTTGCTCCGCTCGGCAAAGGGTTTGATCTTGGCGATGTGGAAGAAGAAAAGCTGATTGTCGGTGGCGGAGTCGGATTGGCGCCGCTGTACCTGCTGGCAAAAGAACTGGCTGCAACTTCAAAGGTACGGCTCTTTGCCGGCGGCCGGACACGGGACGATATTCTCTGCATCACCGAATTCGAACGGCTCGGCGTCGAATGTTATACCGCCACCGAGGATGGTTCGCTTGGTGAGTGCGGCCTGGTGACCGAGGCACTGGTGCGGCGGCTGGATGAGTTGCAGGGAAAAGCAACTATTTATGCCTGCGGTCCGCACGGCATGCTGAACGCTGTTGCGGGAATTGCGGCACAGCACAGTATCCCCTGTCAGGTCTCGCTGGAAGGGTATATGGCGTGTGGGGTCGGAGCCTGTCTCGGTTGTGTTGCCCCGGGGCACTCCCATTCACCGGAAACACCTGACTTCCGCTGTGTCTGCACCGAGGGACCGGTTTTTGAGTCAGGCGAACTGAAGTGGGAGGAGTGACCATGAAATCTGCCATGAAACCTGATATGACTGTCAACCTTGCCGGGATGAAACTCCGAAATCCGGTAATGACCGCCTCCGGCACGTTTGGGTACGGTGAGGAATTTGCCGGATACGTCGATCTGGAATCGATCGGCGCCTTCGTTACCAAAGGACTTTCTCTCAAGCCGCGGGCTGGCAACCCGACGCCGCGCATTGTCGAAACACCCGGTGGGATGTTGAACGCTATCGGCCTGCAAAATGTCGGGATTGATGCTTTTATTGCCAAAAAAGTCCCCTTTCTGCGCACGGTCAACACTCCGGCCGTTGCCAACTTTTTCGGCAATACCGTTGCCGAATACGCCGAAATGGCACGCCGCCTCGATGAAATCGCCGAAGTGACGGCTCTGGAAGTTAATATTTCCTGTCCGAATGTCAAGCAGGGGGGGATCGTCTTCGGCACCGACCCCGACTGTGCGGCCTCGGTCGTGTCAGCCTGTCGTGCTGCGACGAAAAAGCCGCTGATTGTCAAGCTCTCCCCTAACGTGACCGACGTGGTAGTCATGGCCACGGCATGCGAAGCTGCCGGCGCCGATGCGTTGTCGCTGATCAACACCCTGACCGGCATGGCCATCGACCTGAACAGGCGCCGGCCGGTACTGGCCAATATCACCGGCGGTTTTTCCGGTCCGGCCATCAAGCCGATTGCCCTGCGTATGGTCTGGCAGGTGGCACAGGCGGTCAAGGTACCGATTATCGGCATCGGCGGGATCATGAATGCGGTCGATGCGCTCGAGTTCATGCTGGCAGGAGCTACCGCGGTCCAGATTGGTACCGCCAGTTTTATCAATCCGGGTGCAGCCCAAAGAATAGCCGAAGATATGGAAGCCTGGCTGATTGCCAACGGAGTTGCCGACATCAAGAGCATGATCGGTGCGCTGGAATCCTGAGAGGCCCGAAAATCAGGTTGTAGAGAGTTCGTCCATCGGGTTAAGGGGGCATGTTTGAGTCCTGCTGTGAACAAATCTAAATAGGAACGTAATTTCTCAAATAAGGGAACTACTATGAAAGAACCCCAGCAATCACTCGGCTTGCGGACACTGGAAGACATCAGTTCAATCATTCTGCATTCACATGACCTGCAGGACACCCTTGACAACATCGTCACCCTGGTGGCTAAACGCATGGGAAGTGATGTCTGTTCAATCTATCTTCTGGAAAACGATGGCGAAACCCTGACCCTGAAAGCTACCAAAGGCCTCTCAAAGGCCTCGGTAAATCGTGTTACCATGAAAATTCACGAAGGTTTGACCGGCCTTGCTGTTGAAACCCGCGAGATGGTCATGACCGATAATGCCCCGGTACATCCGCGCTACAAATATTTCAAGGAGGCGAAAGAAGAACAGTTCCTCTCTTTTCTGGGGCTGCCGCTGTTCGAACACAAGGCTCCAATAGGTGTCATTGTCGTACAGACCCGCGCAACTCGCCATTTCAGCGACGATGAGATCAGTATCCTGCGTACCATCACCTTTCAGATTGGCAGCATTGTCCACACGGGCCGGTTACTTGATTCGATACAGAACAAGGAACAGGAACGGGCCTGGTTCGAGAAGGAGCTTGCCAAGGTCCGGAACGGATCGGCGGGGGGGATGGAATCACCCTGCTCCGGGAGTACGAAGCGGAAATCCGGTGCCAAAATGCTGGCCGGAACCTCCGTGTCTGCCGGCTTCAGCCGCGGCAAGATTTACATCCTTGACCGTTTCAACGACAAAGTCATCAAGCTGGCAAAGGTGGGTAGCGCCACAGAAGAGTACCATAAATTTACCCTCGCTCTTGAAAAGGCCAAGATCCAGACCATCTACATGGAAAAGCGGGTGAGCGAAACGCTTTCGGCCGACGATGCGGCAATATTTCATACGCATCTGATGATACTGGAAGACCGGAGTTTTTCCGCCAAGGTCACTGACCTGATCGAACAGGGAATGGGTGCTGGCCGTGCGGTTAATGATGTTGTTCAACATTATATCCAGGCATTTTCAGCGATGGAAGATCCGTATCTGCGGGAGCGTTCGGCGGATATGGAAGACATCGGGCGACGAATCATTGATGCGATTGAAGGAAATAATTCCAGCGAGGTTATTCTTAAGGAAAAACGCGTACTCGTCGCTGATGAAATATTCCCCTCCAACCTTGCAATGCTTGATCCGAACAAAATTCTCGGCATTGTTACCGAAAAGGGCAACACCTATTCTCACGCCGCCATCATGGCGAAGTCACTCGGTATTCCGGCCGTACTTGGCGTGCATGGATTGATGGCGGCTGCCAATGTCAAGGATGAAATAATTGTTGACGGTACCTCCGGGCATGTCTACCTCAATCCGGATGAGTGCATTAAAAAAGAATACGTGCGTCTCGAACAGGAATATGCGGAACGAATGAAGGAGTTGGAAAGTATTCGTGATTTGCCGGCGGTAACGACCGATGGCGTTGCGATTACCCTGAGCGCCAATATCGGATTGATCTCCGATGTCCGGGTTGCCAATCTGCACGGCGCCGAAGGGGTAGGGCTCTATCGTACCGAGTTCCCATACATGGCTCGCTCCGCATTTCCAACCCGTGAAGAACAGGCCGGCATCTACCGTAAAATCTTGAAGGGCTTTCCCGGCCAGACGGTCAACATCCGCACGCTTGATATTGGCGGCGACAAGGGGCTCTCCTATTTTCCGTATCCTCATGAGGATAACCCCTTTTTGGGGTGGCGCTCGATTCGTGTCTCGCTGGAGCGACAGGACATATTCAAGGAACAGCTGGCCGGTATTTTGCTCGCAGCACATGCCGGCAGTCCGACGATCATGTTTCCGCTGATCAGCAGCCTGGATGAAATCCGCCAGATCAGGGAGATTCTGACTGCGGTGAGAAATGAGCTGCTGCGTGCAGGCCATGATGTACCCGGCTATATCCCGCTCGGGATTATGATCGAGGTACCGGCGGCGGTGCTGATTATCGATTATCTGCTGCAGGAGGTCGATTATGTCAGCATCGGTACCAATGACCTGATTCAGTATACCCTGGCTGCCGACCGCAGTAATGCCAGCGTCAAGCAGTATTATGATCCGTACCATCCCGCAATCCTGCATTCCATTAAACGTGTTGCTGATGCTGCCAACAAAGCCGGTAAAAAAGTATCCCTTTGCGGAGAAATGGCAGCTGATCCCTTGTGCGCACTGCTTCTGACCGGCATGGGTGTCCGGGAATTCAGCCTCTCGGCCCCCAGTATACCGGTCGTGAAACAGGCAATCCGCTCCAACAGCTTTGATGCCTGCAAGCGCTTGGCGCGGGCGGCGTTGGCCTGTCGTAACAGCATCGAAATGGGGCGCTGCCTGACTGCCGCGAGGAAAAAGCTGGTTCTTTAGCGCCACGCATCGGCTTCGGTGAGACTTTCTCTGCCCCTCCGCGTGAGGCGGATTTTTATTTAATAAGTGACTGACTTGAGGAGATACTGCTTTGTACGATGGACGCCCGACCTACGCCGAAATTGATCTTTCCGCTCTTAAGCACAACTATCAGTTAATCCGCTCATCCATTCCCCGGCGGACGGAGATTCTTGCGGTTGTGAAAGCGGATGCCTACGGGCACGGTTTCATGGATATCAGCCGGGAGCTGGAAGCTCTGGGGGTCAACGCCTTCGGCGTCGCATTCCTGGCCGAAGGGATCCAGCTCCGCAAAAGCGGCAGCGATAAGCCGATCCTCCTGCTGGGTGGCATCTATCCCGGTCAGGAACGAAAATGTATCGGCTACAACCTCTCCACGGCTATTTTTACGCTGGAACAGGCACAGGCGCTCAACCAGGCTGCCTCTGCCGGGAAGCTTTTTCGCAGGGCGCAGGTGCATCTCAAGATCGATACCGGCATGGGGCGTCTTGGGATCCCTTATACCGAAGTCCCCCAATTTCTAGCCGAGTTGAAGAAGTTGCAGAATATTGCTCTCGAAGGGGTGATATCGCATTTTGCCAGCGCTGATGAACTTGATGAATCGGGCCAATATTTCACCAGGCTTCAAGGCGAACGGTTCGCCTGGGCGTTGGCCGAGATCCGCAAAGCCGGTTTCAAGCCGCGCTATATACACATTGCGAACAGTGCCGCCGCGTTGCTGCGGGATATCCCCGACTGCAACCTGATCAGGCCCGGAATCACCATGTATGGCGCTCTGCCATCTGCCGACTTTCAGGGGAAGCTTGACATCAAGCCGGTAATGCGCCTTAAAAGCCGCATTGCCATGCTCAAATGGGTGGAACCGGGGACTACGATCAGTTATGCCCGTCGCTTTACCGCAGGCCAGCGCACGCTGATTGCCAGTGTTCCGGTCGGATATGCCGACGGATATCCGCGTTCGCTCACCAACAAGGGCGAAGTGCTGATCCGCGGCCAGCGGGCCACAGTTGCCGGCACCGTTTGCATGGACTGGACCATGATCGATGTGACCGGCATTGAAGGTGTTGCTGTGGGAGATACCGTGACCCTGATGGGGCCAGACGACCGGGGAAACTGCATACATGCCGAAGAGTTGGCGGGTTGGGCCGACACCATCCCCTATACTATTTTCTGCGGCATCAGCAAACGGGTGCCGAGGGTATACCTGAAGTAATTATGCTGAATGGCCAGATAATGTTATGTACGCAGTTGCAATAGATCTTGGAACCACAACCCTGGCCGCTTCGCTGGTCGATTGCGGCAGCGGTGAGCGTCGTGCCCTTACCGGCGCTCTGAACCCTCAACGCAGTTTTGGCGCCGATGTGGTCTCTCGTTTGGATGCCGCCGTCAACTCGGCATCGATCCGGAATGAAATGTCGACGCTGATTCGTGCCGAGCTGAGGAGGATGGGGCAGGAACTGTGCGATACAGCCGGCATCCCCTGGAATTACGTACATACGGTGGCTATTGCGGGAAATCCGGCCATGCAGCATATGTTGATGGGGCTGGAGCTCAACTCGCTGGCCTTTCCCCCGTATCGCCCTCTCTACACGGCCGGTACGCATCTCTCTGCTGCAGATCTGGAGTGGGACGGCAGCGCCGCTATCTATCTGTTTCCGATGCCGGGCGGCTTTGTTGGCGGTGATACGGTAGCGTTTGTCTACGGGGCTGAACCGGGTGAAGCAACACTCTGCCTTGATATGGGTACCAACGGGGAAATTGCGCTGGTTACGGGAGAGACGATCTGGGCAACATCTGCTGCAGCCGGCCCTGCCTTTGAAGGTGGCAACCTCTCCTGTGGCATGGCTGCCCTGCCGGGGGCCATCAGCTCGGTCCGGATCGAAGATGCCCGTCTTAAACTGCAGGTTATTGGCAGCGGTCATCCCTGCGGCATCTGCGGTTCGGGAGCAATTGAGGCGGTTACGGAACTGCTGCGCTGCAATCTTGTGGAATCCAGCGGCAGGCTGCGGAACCCGGCTGAACTTGACTCCAACCTGGCGACGCGCGTGATTGAGTACCGGGGAGCTAACGCTTTTGTCCTGTTTCGAGACGCAGAACGGCTGATTGTGTTGTCCCAGGAGGATATCCGGCAGGTGCAACTTGCCAAAGCTGCAATTCGTGCGGGGATCGATGTCCTTGCAGAACACTCCCGTATACAGTGCAATGCCTTGAAACAGGTGATTTTGACCGGTTCTTTTGGCGCTTTTTTACGGGCCGAATGGCTGAAAACGATTGGAATTTTTGATGGAAGCATGGTACAAACTACGCGTTTTATCCCTGAAGGGGTTTTAGCAGGCGTAGAAAAGGCGCTTGCGCGCAAGGAAGGTATCGGGGCAGTTGAGCAGCTGGCGCATCGCTTCCGGGTAGTGCCTCTTTCCGGAACACCGCTTTTCGAAACCCTTTTTATGCAGCATATAGATTTTCCTCATAGTTGATCACTTCGATATTTCAGATAATCTATCACAGCAAGGAGTAAGAGCATGGCAAAGATTACCAGGGCGCTGATCAGTGTCTCTGACAAGAGCGGTGTAATTGAGTTTTCACAGCAGTTGGCGGAATATGGTGTGGAACTGCTCTCCACCGGTGGTACAGCGAAATTGTTGCGGGAAGCAGGGTTGACCGTTAAGGATGTCTCTGATTTTACCGGCTTTCCGGAAATGTTGGATGGCCGGGTGAAAACCCTGCACCCAAAGGTGCACGGTGGTCTGCTCGGGATGCGTTCGAATCCGGAACATGTTGCCAAGATGAAAGAACACGGCATCGAAAACATCGACATGGTGGTCGTAAATCTTTACCCCTTTGAGGCGACAACAGCCAAGGAAGGGTGCCATCTGGAAGATGCCATTGAAAATATTGATATCGGCGGGCCGACCATGCTCCGCTCGGCAGCCAAGAATTATCCGGATGTCACCGTGCTGGTTGACAGCGCTGATTATGCGCAGGTGCTTGAAGAGATGAAAGCAACGGCAGGCGCCGTTTCGGCGACGACCAACTTCGCCCTGGCGGTAAAGGTGTTTCAGCACACTGCAGCGTACGATGGCGCCATCTCCAACTATCTGGGAGCGCGACTGACCAGTGAAGTGCAGGAATATCCACCGGTCTTTACCCTGCAGGTCAAAAAAGCCCAGGATCTTCGCTATGGCGAAAACCCGCACCAAACGGCCGCATTTTATGTTGAGAACCGCATCTCCGAGCCGTGTGTCTCCAATGCCCAGCAACTCCAAGGCAAAGAGCTATCCTTCAATAATATCATTGACCTGGACGCTGCCATTGAAACCGTCAAGGAATTTGAACAGAGTGCCGCTGTCATTATCAAGCATACCAACCCCTGCGGTGTTGCGCTGGCTGATTCTCCGCTGACGGCATATCTCAAGGCTCGCGAATGTGATCCGGTTTCAGCCTTCGGCGGTATCGTCGGATTCAATCGTACCGTTGACGCCGCAACCGCAAAAGAACTGACTTCAACATTTCTGGAAGCGGTCATTGCCCCCGGTTACAGTGATGAGGCCTTGGACATATTCACCGCGAAAAAGAATGTTCGGGTTATGCAGGTTCCGCTTCTTGACAGCTATGTTCCCGGAGGATTCGATTTCAAGCGTGTAACGGGTGGATTGTTGCTGCAAGGCCGGGATCTGGGGATGATACATGCCCTTGATTGCCGTGTGGTTACCGAACGTACACCGACGGCGTCAGAATACGAAGCGCTCGATTTTGCCTGGCGGGTCTGCAAACATGTCAAATCCAATGCCATTGTGTTTTGCAATCGCGATCAGACGGTTGGCATTGGCGCCGGTCAGATGTCTCGTGTGGACTCATCCAAGATTGCCGTTCAAAAGGCGCTGCTCCCTACCCAGGGTACGGTACTGGCTTCTGACGCATTTTTTCCGTTTCGCGACGGGGTTGACGCCGCCGCAGAAGCAGGTGTGACGGCAATTATCCAGACCGGTGGCAGCGTACGCGATGAGGAAGTCATTAAAGCTGCCAATGAACATGGAATAGCAATGATCTTTACCACCATGCGGCATTTCCGCCATTGAGTCATCGAACGATCAGAACTGAATATAGAGGCGTCTCACTATGAAAATACTTGTAATCGGCGGCGGTGGCCGCGAACATGCCCTGGTCTGGAAAATTGCCCAATCTCCGCTCGTGAGCAAAATCTATTGTGCGCCGGGTAATCCGGGGATGGCGGCGTTGGCTGAAAATCTGCCGATTGCCGTTGATCAATTGGACAAACTGCTGGCATTTGCCTATGAAAACAAGATCGACTTAACGGTGGTCGGACCTGAACAGCCGCTTTCACTCGGGATCGTCGATCTGTTCGAGTCGCACGGCCTCAAGGTGTTCGGGCCGTCACAAAAAGCCGCTTTTATCGAGGGAAGCAAGGCCTTCTCCAAAGATCTGATGCAGAAGTACAATGTGCCGACCGCTGCCTATGGTGTGTTTACCGACCAAGGGGAGGCTGAAGCATTTATTAATCGTACCGGTGCGCCGATTGTGGTCAAAGCCGATGGCTTGGCCGCTGGTAAGGGTGTCATTATTGCCCGGACATGCGAGGAAGCGATTTCAGCCGTTCGCGACATGCTGAGCGGCAATGCTTTCGGTAGCGCCGGATCGCGAGTCGTCATCGAAGAGTTCCTTACCGGTGAGGAAGCTTCGTTCCTGGTAATCACCGATGGGAAAAATGTCATACCGCTGGCCAGCGCCCAGGATCATAAGGCTGTTTTTGACGGTGATCAGGGTCCGAACACGGGCGGTATGGGTGCCTATTCGCCCGCTCCTGTGGTAACGCCGGCCATTCATGAAAAAGCCATGGAACTGGTTATCCGCCCGACAGTGGCTGGTATGGCTGCCGAGGGGCGACCGTATCGCGGGGTATTGTATGCCGGGTTGATGGTCAAGGATGGTGAGATAAAAACCCTTGAGTTCAATGCGCGTTTTGGTGATCCCGAGTGTCAGCCGTTGCTGATGAGGATGAAATCGGACATTGTTCCGGTGTTGCTGGCTGTCGCTAATGGAGATATGTCAAAAGAGGTCATTGAATGGCATGACAAGGCGGCTGTCTGCGTTGTCATGGCTTCGGAAGGCTATCCGGGCGATTATCGGAAGGGTGATGAGATCCAGGGACTGGAACAGGCGGCCGAACTGGATGATGTCTATGTGTTTCACGCCGGCACTGCCGCAAAAGCGGACAAGTGTGTTACAAACGGTGGACGGGTGCTGGGAGTAACCGCTCGTGGGGCAACCGTTAAAGAAGCAATTGACGGGGCCTACCGGGGTGTGGCATGTATCACCTGGCCCGGTGTCCAGTTTCGACGCGATATCGGTCGTAAAGCACTTGATCGCATTTGAGTTACAACTCCTGAATACGTTTGCATATTTTCGAGGATACTAATGGCAACTGATCCACAGGTTTTATTGATTATGGGTAGTGATTCCGATCTTCCGGTTATGCAGGAAGCCGCGGCTATCCTTAAAAAGTTCAGCATTCCCTATGAAATGCGGATTTCTTCGGCGCACCGCTCCCCGGAACGGACAATGGCGCTGGCTGCAGGAGCGGCCGGTCGTGGTGTGAAAATTATTATTGCCGGAGCCGGGATGGCCGCTCACCTGGCCGGTGTCGTTGCCGCCAAAACTATCCTTCCGGTGATCGGTGTCCCCATGCCAGGCGGCGCCTTGAACGGGGTGGACGCCCTATACTCTACCGTCCAGATGCCAGCCGGCATTCCTGTTGCAACTATGGCAATCGGCAAGTCCGGTGCCAAAAATGCCGCACTGTTTGCTATACAGATCCTGGCTCTTGCAGACCCTCGGCTTTGCGAAGCACTTGTAGGCTATCGTGTTGAAATGGATGCAGAGGTGGAAGCCAAGGATGCTGCCGTGCAGACTTCTTAATCCACAGATTTTAGCTGGATATGCTGATGGATTGAATTACAACTATCAGTGTTTTTTATCCGAAAGGGGCGAGAAACAGCAATGAAGAAGGCCCCACTTCCTGCACAGGGTGCCACAGGCCTTAATTTATGTTGCAAAGTGCCCTATTCTGCAGGGTAAACAGTCTCGGCATTTGGGGATGATATTTTTTATCTCCGAAACTATTTCTAGTTGACTTTGCCGGGATCACTATGATACTAAATGGAACGCTTTTGGAACGGAGTACTTAGTACGTTTCAATTGCTAAGTGAAGAGAATCATTCTGTTACGTGTTTTAATTCTGTAATATTTTCATATTGCAGAAATATTCCCCTTTAGCTCAGTTGGTAGAGCAGGTGACTGTTAATCACCTTGTCCGTGGTTCGAGTCCGCGAAGGGGAGCCAATCAAAAACGAGTCTGATTACCTAATTAAAGCTGGTAGTCAGACTTGTTTTTTATCAGTTAAATGCGGGAATAACTCAGTGGTAGAGTGTCAGCTTCCCAAGCTGAAGGTCGCGGGTTCGAATCCCGTTTCCCGCTCCAAGAAAATCAAGGACTTAGCCGACAGGGTTAAGTCCTTTTTTGTTGCCTTGGCGGCTTTTGTTTCCGTTTTTGTTTCCGTTTGGCGGAAAAAACACCCAGAAAAAAAGTGCGCTATCGTGAATATTTTTGAAACCCGAATCCGCATAAAGTCTGTCCCATGCGGATTGCGCCAGCAGATTTATTCCTTCCTAACCGGAATAGATCCTGAAGAACGGACGGGAACTGTTACGCGGTGGACCTCGCAATTCAGCTATTTGTCTCCGCTGTATCCGTTTTTGTATCCGTTTTACGAAAAAGATATTAAAAAACAGGCTGATAGCGTGGATGATTTGTGGTCGCAGAAACGATATGGAACGAATAGAGGGCAAACAATCCGGCTAAACTGCCCGTAAATGCGGGCCAAACATTTTCCAGGAGGTAAAAGTGAGCATTCCAGCACATTCACGGCCTTTTGAGATGGCAAGGGACAATACTATTGGCGCTGTTTACGGGTGGATGGCAGCCGGTCTCTTCCTGACGGCACTCGTTTCGGTGGCGGTCGTCAGTTCACCGGCGCTATTCACCATGCTCTTCGGTAACAGAGCGGTGTTTTTCGGCCTCTTCATTGTTGAACTTGGGCTAGTCTTCGCGATCAGCGGCTTCGCGCTTCGCATGGGAGCGGCTATCGCTGCGCCACTTTTTCTGCTCTATTCGGCACTCAACGGTGTGACGCTCTCCGGAATATTCCTCATCTATACCGGCCAGTCCATATCCTCGGCGTTTTTCACCACGGCCGGGACCTTTGCCGTGATGAGTGTCTACGGCCTCACGACAAGGCGCGACCTGACATCACTCGGCTCGTTCTGCTTCATGGGCCTGGTAGGGATTGTCATCGCCTCCATCGTCAATATCTTCCTGCACTCCAACATGCTCCAATTTGTCGTCAGCGGCATCGGCCTGATCGTCTTTATCGGCCTGACAGCCTATGACACCCAGAAGCTCAAGGGGGCCAGGGGCGGGGCAGCGGTTGCCGGCGCACTGGCGCTTTACCTCGACTTCGTCAACATGTTCCTTTTCATCTTGCAACTATTCGGGAGCAGGAGGGACTGACCACCGGTGAATGCTTAACGGGGGATTTGTGAGATGGGGTGAGCCTTTTGGGCTTGCCCTTTCTTATAGGCGGGACTGTTCAGATTATCACTTCATTTGGGCGGCGCGTGCAGAAACAGATGTTCTGCCTCAGCACATTCCTGCGAGGTCAGGCCAAGCTTCCTGGCGCGGGCCTTCCATCCACCCACCACCTTGCACACGTCATTGACGATCTTCCTGGCACGGCCGAGTTCCAGTCTGTAATAGTCGGCGGTTGCAAGAACTACCTCCAGATCGGGTTGGCGGTTATAAAGATCCAGAGAAAGGACGTGCTCGTCCTTTCTGAAGGACGGATTCATGTCGAAAGCCGGGGCCAGGTGCCACCCGTCGGGAGACCTGATGAAGCCATGATTTCGCAGGTGGTCATCTCGGTTGGCGGTGGCGACGTTGAAGACAACCCTGGTGAAAAGCTCTTCGAGGTTTTGTGCGATGTGATCAGCCTCGCCGTACGTGGCCAGAAATTCCGCCATCTCCAGATAACTGGCGTCTTCGGTGTCGATGTGGCCGAGCATCGTCATGGCCGAGGCAAAAAAACGCCTGTTGCCGCCGATGCGATCAAATCTCTTCACCAGGAAGGTATGATAGCCGCCACCTATCTGCAAGAGGCGGGATTCGGGCACGGCGATACCGCATTCCTGCGCCAGGCCCTGAAGCAGCATTTCCCAGACGGCGACATCGTAGTCATCGTCGGCAGAAGGGAACTTGGCAATCCAGAGGCTGCCGTCTTCATCGACCAGGTTGGCCTTGGGGCGGGCGCCCCCGAGCGAAGACCCCGGAGCAACCAGAACCTTCAGCCACTCCCTGATTTTGTCGAGATCGTCCTGCTTCTTCCTGGTCAGCTCATAGGCAACAGCCTGCAGCTCGGCAATCCTGGCGACAGGGGGAGCGGATAACGCTTCGTTGGCCAGGAAAATCTGCTCACCCGGGCGGCTGAAACGCAAAGCGCCCATGCGCGTACAATCCTGAACTCCCAGCAGGAATTCCCACGGTCCCAGGGTTCTCGGAGTACGACCTTCTTCTTTGGCCTCGACCGCCTCCAGGCGTTTCATCAGAATCTGGCCCCAGCGGTCGGGGCATGAATCCATGAACACGCCGAAATTGGAATCCCCCGGAAAGAATTCACCGGCAAAAAGATCCAGTTCCGGGTCCAGGGGGAAGGCGTGGGCATGCTTGAGCCAAGTCGGCTCGTAGGCAAAACGTACGCTGCCGCGCTCCCCATGCGAGAGCGTACCTATGTGCTGAAGGGAACCGAATCCGGGATCGTCAAACCAGACCCAGATCTGGTCCCCCTTTGCTTTAGCCATCGCTGTCTCCTGTCGGCGGCTTCTTGCGCGGAGCCCTTTTCCGGTGGGGAAGTGATTCGTCCTGCAGACGACGCCCGAGAACATCCTCCTTGGCTATCAGAGACAAGTCCTCAACCAGTCCCAGGACACGTAGCACCTGGACGTAGATCCCGATAGCAACCGAGGGATCGCCATTTTCGACCTTGTAGAGTGTCGGCCGTGAAATATCAGCCCTGGAACAAACCGTTTCCATGGAAAAGCGGCGACGAAGCCGCGCATCCTTGAGGCGTTGCCCCAAAGCCTCCATTTCCTTCGCCGAAGCTGGGTAGATTGTAACGGTTCTCTTGGCCATAACGGTAATAATTATTTACACATTATGCCTGTTATGTCAAACATAATTATCGTTAAATTGTATGGCTACCGCATGTTGTTTTTTTAGAGTAAAGCCCAAACCAATGCGTTGCAGGTACATCTTTTGCCGGGGTATTGCAAACCATTATCGCCCGCACCCTGCCTCCAACCGCACCAGCATCAGTCCAAAGTTGTGACTTACTTTGAGATTCCTGATCGCGTCTTCCATGCTCAACCCGTATCCCCGCACAGTGCGGTTCTCAATCTTCTCTGCACGGTAGCAGAGCTCCTCATCATCCCAGATGACGTTGGCTTCCAGCTTGTTCGACGGACATTGAGGCGGATGGACATATTCAGGGTATTCCTTGAGCTTGCGAATCTTCACGTAACAGCCGGGAAAGTCCCGCCGCACGGCATCCAGCACCGGCCCATCTGCGTTTTCTCTGATGGCATGCCCAGCGTCCCAGATGTCGAATTCCCAGCCGGCGCACCATTTGGCAAAGGATAGCGAGCGTCTGGAAAGGTAGGTGGCCATTACTGGGGGGACGGAGTCCTTTGCCGGTCGGCCCCGTTTCCCCTGGTTGATTACCCGATGTTTTACGAGAACGGCGTGGGCGTAATCAGCCTTCTTGGAACCGATGATTCTGGTGATTTCAACAACGGAAAACCCCTTTCGGTAAGCTGTGCAGATTCGATCCTCGACCTGATCGAAGAGTTGCTGATGCCCGGATAGAACATGGAAACGATAAGCAATGATGGCTGTCTTTGACGGCATGGTGCGAGCCCTTCTAAAGTCTGTTATAGATCACATTTATTTCATAAATGTATATAGAGAAATTCTCGTCCGATTCGCATCCGATTTTGTCCATTTTCGGATGCATTTCCGGGTATATTATGGTCAGCTCTTTTGGGGACCAATAAGGAGCCATCGTTTCTTTTCTCAAGACGGTACCATCCATCATCCGATTTCTCCCGGGACTACTTCAGAATTTTTTCCATAACATCACAGCAAGAGTCTTTTGCCAGGTTGGAGGTGGGTGATGGGAAATCGTTCCGTGTCTTGGGAACTGAATCCTTGGGTTGTTCAACCGGATTAAATTTAGGTTCTGGCTTCGAAGATGCCGAATTGTCCCGGCACATGAGGTCGATCACCTGTACCCCCATCTCCGATGCGAGGAAATACTTGAGCGCCTCCTGGGTGAATGCGGCCTGCTTCCGGCTTTTGCGTAACAGCGAGAACGCTTCGACGATGACCGGATCATATGTATTTAGCTTGATCGTGAATTGGGGCATGGCAAGCTCACTTTCCGCCGGCAAGCGACAAAAAGCCCCTGGCGTTGGCAAACTCAGGTTCGGGAAGGATAACGACCTCAATGTTCTTGGCGGGAAATTCATCCTTGAGCAGGGCGGCGCCACCACCGAACAGCAGCACCCGCTCAAAATCCGCATGCATTCCTACGTGTGCCTGCAATTCCCCCTGGACATCCCTGATAATATGCTCAATGTAGGCAACGCCTGCTTCATGGATCTCTTTGGTGACATCATGCCGCTCGAAGCCGTACTGGAGATAGCCCTTCTCGATCAGGAACGCTATCTCGACCGGCGTGAAGGTTCCTGATGGAGCAAGGCTCTTGATGCGTGGGAGAAGGAAACTTGTTGCCATCTGATGGACCCCGCGTTTGTTGAGGGTCTTGCCGTGGATGATCTGTTTCCGTTGGGGGGAGAACAACGTGAAGATTATGGTGTTGAATCCGATATCGATGCCGAGCACGTTCCCTGTCGGGCGTTCATCCAACTTGTCCAGGTAGTCCCTGAGCCCGCCGAGACCCTGAGGGAATATGGCGACTTCCTTGACGGCGCCACCGGTCAACGACTTTGCCAGCGCGGGGACCGCTCCGCCCGGCCTATGCTGCTCTTGCCAGAAGGAATAAGGGAGGCCGACGGCAAGGAGCAAGTCACCTTCGGTCGCTGCCACCTTTTGGCAATGTTCGACGAAAACCGGGTAATACCTTACCAGTTCTTCCATTGTTTTCAGGTAAGAAGAACCGGATGACAACAGCGCTTCTTCCCCTATCAGCAGATTCTCGCCGTTGTAGCTGAAGGCGGAAATTATCCTTCCCTGCCGTTCGCTGTAAATCCACTTTGCCGACGAAAATCCGAGATCACAAACCAGCACGTCCATGAACGCCTCCTTTTTTGGTGCAGATTTTGGGTGATTCAATCCCCCTGCATATATAATCACGAGGGGGGGAAGGTGAATGGAGAACAAATTGGTGCTTTTTTTGGTGAAAAAATGCCAATGCCCCGATAATGGCGACAACTATGGACTTGAAACAGTACCAAATAATGGATACCTGAATCCTGGATCACAAAATGGAACCTTTCATGGTGCTATGGATGGCAAACTTGCTATCGAAACCGGCGGGGGTCGATGGTCCCCTTCATGACAAGTCCTTTCAGTCTCCTGTGTGCCCTGCCGAGAATGTCACGGACGTTGGTGACTGAACACCCGAGACGCTCGGCAATCTCGTAATTGGAAAGCCTACCTTCATCCGAAATCCCCAGGGACATGTGGAGGATTTGCTGTTCCTTCTCGGTGAGGAAGTGACAGACCGCGTGATAGATTGCCTCGATGTCGGGATTCTTTCTCCTTCTCTTCGTGCGCTGCTTCACGGAGATAGAATCGAGATCAACCGAGCAGAGGTGCGAAGGCACAGAGTTCGAACCATTCGAGCTGTCGTCGGGATTCGGAGTAAACAGGCTTACCTGCCTGCGGAAGATTTTCCAGAAGGCCGCTTCAAAGGAGATTCCCTTTGTTTTGACGCGTAGGGTGGCAATCATCGCTGCCTCGAAAGCTTCCTGCATGTAGTCGCACTCTTCGTATGGCGAAAAGTTGCGATACTTGACAATGTTCCCCTTGATGACCGCTTCATTGTTTTTGACCCATTCAACCGCCGCTAAATAATCCATTTTCTCTCCTTGAAAATAAAAAAAGCCGGCCACGGAGACGAACTCCGATGACCGGCTTTGCCATGGCTCTAGGTACAGAGCCTGGCCGTGCCAGGATGAAATCAGGTATTGGGATTCAGCGGACTAAATCCAGATGATGAACTGCCATTGGTCCGGAATTAGGCGCACTGGTCCCTGCTGCATATTTTTTGTGCAGTAAAGCCAACTTCTTAATTTGATCTACGAGGGGACTTACGTCAGCTTCACGCCAAGGCATGAAGCAATGCGGATAATGTCCTCTGGTGAAGCGCTCTTTCTCAGATGGTCTTCAACTCTTCTCCGGATTCTTGCTGTGTCCCAGTCGGGACGAATCTGGATTCCGCATATTCGGATCGAACCATTCTCAGCTATTGAAACAGCCCGATCCCGCCACGCCTGCTCTATGTCGTTGATGTCTGGAACACCGTTGACGAGAGCATACTTGCCCTCTGTACATGTGATTGTCTGTCTTGTCCGCCGCAGATACGAAATGACGGTCTTCATTGCTTCATTCGGGAATAAGCACTTCATCTTTCTTCCTACCGAGCAATCAAACGCTCCTTTATTGGTTAAAAAAGGTTAGATTATGGTTAGAGGGTTGTGGAAAACTTCGTAACCTCCTAGAATCTTTTACTTTCCAAGAATATGCCAGTCGGTCTAAGGTCAATACTCTGGTAAGTCAAAGGTCAATAAAAGAGTCGGTCAAAAGTCAATAGCAGTAGGTCAAAGGTCAATACTTGGTCGGTCATAGGTCAATATCCGGTCGGTCAAAGGTCAACACCTCCTTTTGACCACAACCAGGTCCTCCTTGAACTCCCATGTTTCCAGAAAACCAATCTTGCCGAGCAGATCGAGGGCCTTCTTCAACTCGACTTTGAAATGCTTCGTGGACATTTCCGATCCGCAAAGCTGCACCAGAGTGGCAAGCTTCACTGGGTACGGCTGACGGTGGCTGGCCCAGTAGCCAAAGAGTTTCGAGGCAATGCCATCGGGCAGGGACTTTCTGAGTTCCCAGTTCATTCTCGTCAGGAACTCCTCATCGAACAGAAGCCGCATCTCCTCGCCGACCCAAACCTGCCAACGTGGCAGATTCTCGTTCTGCTCGTTTCGGGACCTGAACTTGAGAATCAACGAGACACTGATGAAGCATCCCAGGCGCTTCGATTGGATCCGTATTGCCGTTGCCTGCATGCGGCTGAAGGAGATGCGGAGCCTCTCGTAGCTTTGTCCCTTGATCGGCCAACCAATAGTCTTGACAAAGGAGTAAGGGGTAAACTCGACACACTCCCCGAGAGGGAGCTTCTTTATCAGATGCATGAGGTGCAGCCAGACCAGCTCATCGTCCTGACGCAATTCCTCGCCGCGGTAGATGACCTGCCCGTCGCCGATCAAGGCAATTTCAATATCCTTCATGAAAATCCGCGGCTGCTTACGGTTGCGGCAATTGAACAGGGCCGATCTCAAAATTTCATTCGGCATCGCCCGCTGTCCTTCCGGCCAGTCTGGGAGGTACTTCGGCCTGGTGGCGAGACTCGCCAGTATCTGTTCAAATGATTCGCTGATATCGGATGCGTTGGAATTGAAACGGAGGGAACCGGCTATTTGAGGACGGGGTCTATCATGCAACCAACACCTCCTTTGATGACGAAAGAGGGTGCCCGGTATTCATTTGATCTTCGAGATTCTTTCTGAATAACTGGCGTACAAGATCGCAGCGTATGAAATTCTTCATTCGCTCGAGCCCTTCATCCGGAACCGGCAAATTCTTGTACTCTAACGTCATTTCCATAAGTGCATCCATCGACCGTGCGGTACTTCAGTTGCCAGTTGCGCTGGCAGGGTCAATAATTTTTGGTTCCTCCTTGTTTCCCTCCAGCCAGGACTCGACATCTGCGCGCCGCCAACGTTTGCAGCCCAAAAGTACCACCGGCTTAGGGAAGTCCTTGTGTCTCCGTATTCTCCAGAGTGTCGCCCTCGATATCTTCATGAATTCCATAAGATCATCTTGTCTCAGCAAATCGTTCATCGTCTTGCCTCCGTTCGAAATGTTTCCTGCTATTTTAATAATCACGAGGGGGGGAAGGCAAAAAGTTCATTAAATGCTGTGATGGCGTGATAATTACTTGAAATTGAAAGCAATTATTTTTTATTAACCGTATATTTTCGTAATTCCTCTGCACACCTCCTCAATCCGCAGTTAGCACTCCTCAAATCTAATGCATTGAAAATACCGATAGTTAGCAAGGCACTGCTCACGTCGATTCAACATGCGGCCCCCATTGATCAGGCAAGTTTTTGCTGCTGTTCGCCCAAGTCACCTTCCCCCCCTCGTGATTATCTATGTGAACGAATCATCTCGGAGGTCACATGCTGAGAAAACTTTCCTTTGCCGGACTCGCAATGCTCATTCCGATGGCGGGCAATGCCGCAGAAATTCATCAAAGGCCTTTCAGTTATGCCCACGAGGTTGCCCGGGCACAGGAAAACGATGCATTCGTGGTCTGCTCGAATTGCCCCGACGATCAGCTCTCGATACTCCCTGCCGCACCTAAACTGGCTTTGCGTTTGAGCTCGGGTGAAGCCCCGCCGGCTCAGACGATTGCCAAACAATCTGAGGCAAAGCCTGCATCAAACCTTGAGAAGGGATGTGTCTCATGCTTTTTGGACACGATTCACTTCCCATTCGACAGTGCGGAGATAACGGAAAAGGAGCGATCAAGGCTTGATGGACTCATCCGGAGTCTCCCGGGCAGTGACGCTGTCAATCTGAGTGGCTACACCTGTGATCTTGGCACCTCTTCCCACAACATGGGCCTGTCGCTCAGAAGGGCGAGAGGGGTCGCTTCATACCTGAAAGGGAAAGGGATATCCGTGGGGAAGGTGGAAGGCCTGGGCAAGTGCTGTCCGGTGTCCGATGTCAGGCATCTCAACCGGAGGGTCGAGATAACCACACAGCAAAAGGAGGAGAAGTGAGAATTCTGAAGAGAAAGAAACTCAAGATCGGAGGGCTGATATTGGTCGTAATCATAACGGCGGGTTTTGCCG
>JAJXWO010000073.1 GCA_021781535.1 Deltaproteobacteria bacterium
GGCATGCGCAGCTGGCTGGACCCTTCTTTTCGTCGGCGCTGGTCGGTTGGGGCTTTGAAGCTGCCCGGGCCACCAGCTTTGCTTCGGCTATTGCCGCTGTCCTCATAGCCATCGGTGCATTATCGACCGCCATTACCGGCACTCTGTCCGATCGCTTCGGCCGAACGGCAACCATTACCGCTGTCATGCTCTCCAGCGCCGCCCTTTCCTTTACCTTCGGCTGGCTGATCAATACCAACCTCCTCCTAACCCTGGCGGTCGGTATCGCCTATGGCTATCTGATTGTAGCCGAGTCCCCTGTTTTTTCAACCGGCCTGACTGAACTGGTCGCTCCCGGCTATCTGGGCGCCGCCATGGGCCTGCAATCGCTCATCGGATATTCGATGGGGATGATCTCGCCAACAGTTTTCGGCTGGGCGCTGGACACATTCCGTGATTGGCGCCCGTATCCCGGTTTCCAGACTGAATGGGGCATCGCCTTTGCCTTTGTTGGTATCGGAGGAATTGCCGGACCGATTTTCATGTGGCTGTTGCGCAGGACACCGGAAAGTTATAAAATGGCAGGCGGGAACCGTTGATCAGATGATATATCTCTCGTTGATCCATAATATTGCACTGTTGGTGGCGCTGATCTTTGTACATGGTCTTCTGATACGGCATTTCAGAAGAAACCATTCAGTGTATCAGGTTGTGTCAGGGACTTTGTTCGGTATTGCCGGTGTCCTTGTCATGATGACACCGCTGACGCTGCAACCGGGGTTGATCTTTGACAGCCGCACTATCATTTTGGCTGTCGCCGGACTTTTTGGCGGAATAATCCCAGCTTTCGTCGCTGCCGTCTTCAGCGCCTTGTACCGTATCCAGATTGGTGGCGTAGGGGTCTGGCAGGGGGTGGGGGCAATTGCCACCGCCGCCGGCATCGGAGTTATCTGGCATTTCCTGCGTCAACGTCGGTCGTGGGCCAGCCGATACCCGGCGCTGTTTGTTTTTGGCATTCTAGCCAACCTGCAGATGTTACTTTTCATGTTGACTTTACCCAGCGCTGCAGCTCACCAGGTACTTACACGGGTTGCAGTTCCGATGTTTCTGCTCTTTCCCCCGGCCACAGTACTGGTTTGCCTCATGTTCCTGCAGATGGAACAGCAGCTTGCCTCTGAACAAGCAATAGAGACGGAACGCAATTATTTTAAGACCCTGATGGACAACAACGCCAGCGGGATTCTTATTGTCTCGTCACAACGAAAAATTGTTGAGGTAAACTGCAGACTGTGCGAAATGTTCGGCTACAAACGCCATGAACTTATTGGACAGAGCGCCAAGATCCTGCATTCCGACCAAAAACGCTACGGAGAGTTTGCCCACTGGTTCAGAGGCGCACGGGAAAACGATCCGTTGGTACAGACGGAATACCAGTTTCTTCATAAAGATGGCACCCTGTTCTGGGTCATGATCTCCGGAGTAAAGTTCCAGTTGCCTGACAATACGATCGGAGTGGCCTGGAGTCTCGCCGACATCACCGACCGCAAGAGGATTGAAAAGGAACTTGCAGCTGAACGCAGCCACCTGCAGACCCTGTTTGAGGTAAACGGCTCAGGCATGCTGGTGGTTTCTCCTACCAGACAGATCCTGCAGGTTAATACCCAGTTCTGCAACCTGTTCGGCTACACACGTGAAGATCTGGTGGGGCAAAGCGCCCGAATCCTGCATCTTGACCAGCAACATTATGAAGAGTGGTCGCTCCGGTTCCAGGAGGCCAAAGCCGGTCACCCGCTGGCCAGCGGCGATTACCCGTGGCTCCGCAAAGACGGCAGCACTTTATGGTGCTTCTTTGCCGGGGTCAAGATGCAGTTTCCCAATGGTGAACCGGGGGTACTCTGGAATGTGATCGATATTACCGAGCGCAAGGCGGCAGAGAAAAACATGGCGCTGATGAGTTTTGCTCTGGATGCCGTTCATGAAGCGGCCTATATGGTGGATCAATCAACCCGGTTTCATTATGTGAATCAGGAAGCCTGCCGCGTTACCGGCTATAGCCATAACGAGCTATTGTCACTGGGCATTGCCGACATTGATACCAGCTTTTCAGCAAACCAGTGGGCCGACATGTGGCAGGAGCTGAAAAAATGCCGCACTCTGACCTTTGAAGGTAGTCACAAAACCAAGAATAACCACATTTTTCCGGTGGAAATTTCCGCAAATTATTTTGAATTTGATGGCAAAGGTTATAACCTGGGGTTGGCGCGCGACATTACGGAACGCCGCAAGGTTGAAACACTCCTGCAGGAATCAAAAGAGCAGGCCGAAACGGCAAACCGGGCCAAGACCGAATTCCTGGCCAACATGAGCCACGAGATTCGTACCCCCATGAACGGTGTAATCGGCCTGATTGAACTGCTGCTCGGTACAGAGTTGACCGAGGAACAGCGCACATATGCCGAACTGGCCAAGCTATCCGGCAAAAACCTTGTGCAGCTGATCAGCGATATCCTTGATCTCTCAAAAATTGAAGCCCATAAGATAGAGCTTGAAACGCTCAATTTCGATCTGCTGTCAGAGGTAACCGGAACCATCGATCTCCTTTCCCTCCGTGCTCAGGAAAAAGGAATTGATCTGGTTTCGACAATTGATCCTGATGTGCCTTTGCTCTTAAAAGGAGATACGGGACGACTGCGGCAAATTCTTACCAACATTATTGGCAACGCTATCAAGTTTACTTCAAAGGGTTCCGTAACCCTTACGGTACAAAAGACCTGGGAAGACAACAGCCGTGTAACCCTGAAGTTTGTAATTCGTGATACCGGCATCGGCATTCCTGACAACAAGCTTGGTTTGATATTTAATCCGTTTACCCAGGGAGATGGCTCCACTACTCGTTCCTACGGCGGCACCGGATTGGGTCTGGCCATCTCACGGCAACTTGCAGAGTTGATGGGCGGCAGCATTGGTGTCGAGAGTGTGGAAAGTGAAGGATCATCGTTCTGGTTTACAGTTCAGCTGGGAAAACGATCCGCTTCCCGGCAGAAGGAGTGGTGTAAAACTTCCTCACCCTGCGTGAACGAAGTGGGCAGGAGAAATTCTTGCACCACGACCACCCGCCTGCTTCTGGTCGAAGATGAGTCAACAAACCAGATGGTGATTCAATCCATCCTCAAAAAATTCGGTTATCTTGTGGATGTGGCGAGCAACGGCCGTGAGGCTATAAAAGCTTTGGAAAACAACGACTACGCTCTGGTGCTTATGGACTGCATGATGCCGGTGTTGAACGGTTATGAAACGACAGCTATCATCAGAGAGCAGACGTCGACAGTAAAAAACCACACCATACCGGTCATTGCACTTACGGCAAATGCAATGCGGGAAGACCGTGATAATTGTCTTGCAGCCGGTATGGATGATTACCTGACCAAGCCGTTTGAGTTTGCGGAGTTATTGGCAATGTTGGGAAAATGGATACCCGCAGATTCCGATGATAATCGCACAGGAAAAGGAGCAACAGCAATGGGACAGGAATGTGTGCAGGAACGTGACTCGGTACAGACAACGTGACTTGCCGGAGTAACGGAACCGCAGATGACCCCGGAATGTTCCGTACGATGGATGTGCCGCAATATACCCCGATTCTTCCAGACAAAGGTGAGCCAATCTTTGACAAGGATGAATTTGTGCGGCGCAATCTTGGTGATCTTGAACTTTCCCGCGATGTGGCGGCAGTATTTGTTCAGCATGGTCCGGAGTACCTCCGTGAAATAAACGATGCATTTGCTTCCGGAGATTGCGAGGCCCTTTGCCAGTCAGCACACAAGCTGAAAGGCGCGGCTGCCAATCTGGCACTGATGCAACTGAAAATTTCAGCTGCATCAATCGAAGCGGCAGCCAAAACGAAGAGTGTTGAACTGACGGTCGGCCTGGTCACCGAACTAAATCATGTGTATAATCAGGCTGTACATGCAATTGAAAGCTTCAATTTAATCAGGAGGTAAGTATGGCAAAAGTTCTCATGCCGGTGGCGGATGGCTTTGAAGAAATTGAAGCATTCACGATAGTTGATATACTTCGCAGAGCAGAAATTGAAGTCGTTCTGGCCGGACTTCTCCCCGGCCCGGTTGCGGGTGCCCACAATGTCAGTATCGTCCCTGATACGACAATCGAAATGGTTAATGGAGCTGCCTTTGATATGATCATCCTCCCGGGTGGACAACCGGGAACTGATAATCTCAATGCAGATCCACGAGTTCATGTGCTCATCAAAGAATTTACCGCTAATAATAAAATGATCGGCGCCATCTGCGCCGCTCCGATTATCCTGGCAACAGCCGGGTTGCTTTGTGGTAAAAAAGTAACCTGCTACCCTTCATACCGCGATCAATTGAATGGCGGCATTTTTGAAAATGCACCGGTTGTCAGCGATGGCACCATTATTACCAGCCAGGGACCGGGAACAGCGGTTAACTTTGGACTGGTCATAGTTACCCGGCTGGCCGGACGCCATACTTCAGACGGTGTTTCCAATGCCATGCTGGCTCAGGAAACACCGTCAGATCTATGGAATCCCAACCTATTCAACAGCGTCATCCAGGCCCTTCTCGGCGCATTGGAGACAAAAGACAGTTATACGCAGGGACAAGCCAGAAGGGTTGCCGAATACTGCCTGAGCATCGGTTCAAAACTGAAACTACCCATAACTGAGATGCGCGACCTGTATCTGGGGGCCATGTTGCATGACATCGGTAAATATAACACTGCTGACGATGTCCTCAACAAGCCGGATAGTCTTAACCTTCGCGAAGAGACGCTGGCGCGTGAGCATACCCTGAAAGGAACACTTTTTGTTGTCGGTATCAATAATCTAAGTCATATCGGTCCGACCATCCTCCACCATCACGAACATTGGGACGGCTCCGGATATCCCGGCCGCTTGAAGGGTGAGCAGATCCCACTTCATGCCCGTATCGTTGCCGTTGCAGACGCATTTGATGCCATGATTTCAAACAGATCATATCGAGACGGAATCAATAAAGAAACGGCAGTTCGAGAGTTATTAAAGAAAAAAGATACGCAATTTGACCCCTTTATCGTGGATGTATTCATTGAATGCTTGAATGAATCACCGTTCGAGACAAAGGATTTCAGTTATTATTTTTAAAGTTTTTTATCCTTAAACGTGATAAAACCCGCTTCCAAAAAGGAATGCGGGTTTTAAATTTTAAAAGGGTGCCCGTTGCTATCATTAATCACTATGATCGGGCCGATTCATTCGACCAAATCAGTCAGCTTACACCTTAAACCATTTTGCTGTTTCATTAAGCCCTGCAGCAGTGCTGGCCAGGTTTTCAGATGACTTTTTGACATCGACAAAAGCCGTTTTTATCTGCTTGGCAACTTCTGCAATACTGTTCATCCCGTTGGAAATATCGTCAGATGTTGCCGATTGTTCCTGGGCAGCAACAGCAATTCTATCCACCATATCCGAAATATTTTCCATATTACCAACAATTTCGTCGATCGAAGCAGCTGATTCATTAACAATCGAGACAACCCGGTCAACAGAAGAACTTTCGTTTTGAATAAGCTTTACCGCAGATTCCACACCGGAACGCATTGCAGTGACGCTATGGACAATCTCTTCGGTTGCTTCTGAAGTCTTGGCAGCAAGCTTCCGCACTTCGTCGGCAACAACAGCAAACCCTCTCCCCTGATCACCAGCACGAGCAGCCTCTATCGCCGCATTGAGAGCCAACAGGTTGGTCTGGTCGGCAATGTCGCTGATGAGTGAGACAATGCCGGTAATTTCCTGCGACTGGACGCCAAGTTTTTCCACCTCAAGGGCTGAAGATTTAATCGTATCGGCAAATAAATTCAACTCTTCAACTGCGGTATGCATCTTTTGGCGTCCGGTATCAGCTGCCTTTTTCATGGTAGCAGCCGTACCGGCGGTTGTGTTGGCGTTGTCGGAAACATCATTAATTGTCTGTGACATCTGGGTCATTGCAATTGCTGACTGTTCGATCCGGCCCGTCTGTTCGTCAGTGCCTTTTTCCAGAGAAGAGGAGGTCAAAGAAAGCTCTTCAGAACTATTGGCCAGAGTATCGGTGGCTTCACCTATTTTTAATGCTATATCATGCAGGTTGCTAACCATTGTGGCCATGGCAGCCTGGACCTTGCCTATCTCATCCTTGCGATCAGTTTGAATAACCCCACGTAGATCACCGCTGGCAATCGACTCGGCTGTCTTCAATAACCCCATGAGTGGCCCGGATACCGCTTTGTATATCCATCCACCAAAAGCCACTCCTAAAATTATTGCCGCAATTCCGATAGTGAGAATGAGCCCAAGGCTTTTGCGAATCATGTTATTGACCGCTGACAGAGATTTTTCCTGTTCACCCTGCGCATTCGAAACAGTTTCGCGGCTTTTCTCAGCTTGTTTGACAACAATATTTCTCAGCTTGCTAATCTCCCGCGACGATTCTTCTCGCATGGAGATTTCATTTTTGAGTTTGTCGGTAACCCCGTCCTTGGTAAATAGCGCCGTACGGATACTATTCAGGCCACTGATCGCTCCATTCAGGACGGATAATTCTTTTGTCGACTTGATCTTCCTCAGACTCCGCTCAAGATCGGCTTGTGACTTGGCTATCTTTGCATATTGGGAGTTAATTGTTGCCGAGATTGCATTTATCTCATCGGCTGTCGTAACGGTAAACAGCTTGATTGCAAGAGCTTCAACAGATGTACCGTAGGCCACTAACTCAGCGTTGCTGGACAAGGCATTGATTGCTATATTCGATCGGTTGAAAGCAACCCCTTGCTTTTCCGACACATCACTAACCAGATCTTCTGTTGATTCGATTTCAGTATTAAGCACAGAAAAAATGTCTTTAGTTATAGTGTTCAACTCGGCATTAAGTGACTCTGCCTTTGTTAAGTCTTTATTGGTCAGCGCCGTAAAATACTCATCAGTTTTAGTGGCAAAACATATG
>JAJXWO010000074.1 GCA_021781535.1 Deltaproteobacteria bacterium
TTCGAGCACAACGAATTCGTCGTGATCTATATTGAACGTAGCCTTACCGTTGAAGAATTTGCCGTATGCGCCGCCAGTGCAGAATTTGGACATGTTAAACGCCAGCATCCGCGCCCGGTCTTCCGCCTCGACACCACCAGAACCGTCGGGAGTCAACTCCCTAAATCTGGTCAGGTAGTCACGGACCTGATCGGTACCGGCATCCCGACCGTAGTTTTGAAAAGCCCACCTGACGGCGTACTCAATCAGCGTCATATCAGTCGTTGAGGGGCTTCCCTCGCCAGTCGAATAGCACATCTGGGCGATAATGCCAGGAATGGCCATCAAGTCCCCTTCGGTATCGTCCGGCTCATCTGGATTGTCGGAAATATTGGTGAAGGGGTTCAGATTGATATCGGAACCAGGCCCGAAATCGAGGAATTTGGCCCCGTGCAGATTGGTCATCTTTTTGTAAGATCCACCAATGTCCACAACGCGGACCTTAGCGCCAATTCCGTAATAATTATTCAGGATGTAGTTAAGGAGAAAAGACTTGCCACCGCCAGTCGTGGCGCATACGAGCGCGTTGTGACTGTTGTGCGCCCACAAGTCCATGCCGAAAAGCTGCCCTTTACGGCCAATCAGCATCACTGCCGGGTCACCAAAACCGGCAAAATCTCCCTGAATTGGAAGTATGTGTGATACTGCGTCGACTTGCGCTACGAAATCACGGTCCAGCCGTTCGATATTGCCTTTGATATCGATCAGACCACCCAACATCGATGTCATGAACAACGGGCAGAGGATGCCTTTGTCCAACTGCATCACATAGCCTTGGTTTTCCCACATCTGCTTTACTCGGGCCATCGCACCGGTCACCAGATCCTCATTTTCGCCATATACCCAAAATGTCGGGATTACCCTGATGAACCTGGTGCCCTTTTCGATCTCATCAACGGCCCACATGTACTCTTTTTTCTTCCGCACCAGCGATGGAGCCATCGAGCCGACTGCCTGTTGGCCAAGGATGAAGTTGCATTTCGTGTGGAGCTTTTTTTTGAGATCGTGCAACACGATATTGAGACTGTAAATAAACGGAACTCTGACTTGCTCTGCGTCATTGATCATGCCCATGACGCCGCCAAACAATTGATTGGTTTGAAACGCATGCACTTCAGGTGGAAAATTCTGAGGAGTACAAACCTTAAAGTATTTCTTCCCTACCTTAACAACGTCTTTCTTGATCTCAATCTCGGTGTCAGCAAAAATGCACTGCTTCCGGATAGGTTTTGCAGGGTCATAGGAAAAATTGTTCGCACTTGGCTCATCGTTAAGCAGTCGCCGCATAAAATCCAGCAATGCGGGCGGGGTTAACGGCGTAGGACCCAAACGGGCGCCCTTGAGCAATTCATGGATGCTCACATGGAGATCCTTGAGATTCATGGCCGCAGCTTCTGTGTCAGGGAATTTAACTATGAAGAACAACCTGAAATAACGTAACGGCATGCCGCCTAGCGACGACATCCCGTTTTTCCCGTTATCATAGAATTTGCAAAGTTGAGTATCCATCCGCTGAAGAAGGTCGCTACCACGCCTCATCATCCTGCTGTGCGCCTTCAATATAGGCTCAACGTTCGGCTCTGCAGTCAGGACAAACTGAACAATAGTTTTGTCTGGCAGACCTTGACGGAATAGCCCCCCCATGGCGGTAACGGTCGCGTCCCCGGCAAAAAAGAGCGGAGAGCACTCCCAGATGAACGCGACATTATTGTCCTGCAGCTGATATTGGCGCGTCTCATTATCGTACGCCACCCAGGGGAGATAATCCGAAAGACTGTCCCGCTGCGCAAGTCGTTCAATATCTTGGACGGTAGGCCCGCCGTTGGGCCCAAAGAGTAAGTCAAAAAACTTCCGGAAAATGCTCACGCCTAGTCCCCCTCGTCTTCGCCATTAGAGACAACAGAATCTCCAAGTACCCATTTAGGGCCATCTACAAAGAAATAGACATAACGAAGCATATACAGCTCGTTGTCATCACTTTTGTATGGCAGCAACAAAACGCGCATGACTTGAGGCGGGGCAACCATCGGCGTATGAGGTTCTTTCAGCAATGTATCGAAGCGCCGGTAAAGCGAATCCTTATAAGCGCCTTCAGACCCATTGGGCAACACAGCGGTCGCCGCCACCGGCTTTCCGTCCTTATCTTTTTTGACTGACTGATCCTGTACGGCCGGATCGTGAGGCGCACCGTCCTGTCCTCTCTTGGCCAAATCGTAAGCGCCGGGGAGAGAAACACATCGACCGTTGTAGGCAGCAGGACATTCAAAGTCGCTTGAATAGACCCCCATACCGCCACACCCAGAAAAAAACATCGCGATACACAACAACAATGTAAATTTGATCCAACGATGCATTATTCCTGCTCCCCTCTGATCTTCTTGATTTCTAGCGAAGTACCCTTAGTTACGACCAGTGTAATGGGCCTGGCCGCGCCAATTTCAACAACCGGCATGGTCTGATGTGCCAAATCCAAATAAAATTTCTGGATTTCCTTGAATGCTCCCGAAAGGCCTTTGCCTACTCCCGCCATCCCGACATCTTCTGGTTTGATGGTGGACAACGAACCTATTGCGCTGGTCGTTACCGTAGTATTCGCATTGTTCAGGGCATCACCAAATCCACCGAACATCCCAGCGATCATGGACCTGGTAATCATTGCGCCCATCTTGGTAACCACCCGGCCCCGTAGGCCTGCTTTACCGTCGGCATCAACGATATAACCAGTAAGTGGTTGGTCGATCACCGCACGTCCCCGCCTGTCGAGGCAGGACAGGGTAACCAGAACCAGCTCGGCTCTCTCTGTGGCCAAATTTCCTTTACCGTCCGCGACCACAAAACATCCACGCAGGTTCGCTTTCACGTCGTTTGGCAACACTGCGGGAGTTTTTACACGGATCAACACAGGCACAGGATTGCCCTTGGCCTCGCTAGTTGTAGGGGCGTCCAACCCGGAAAGAAGAGTCGCCTCCATATAGGAGATTGGCAAATACACCGATCTCTTCCCGACTTTTTTTTTACCGCTTTCCTTCACATCTGCCTTCTTGTCGCCACCCACCATCATAATCCCACCAATTTCGGAATCAATCGGGTTTGCAGCAGCTGCCGGGGGCATAGCTGCCGGGGGCGGCATCATACCGGCAGATTGCCTGATAGTTTTAGTCATTGGCGGCGGAGGTGGAATAGCAGGAACAGCAGAACGCTGACGAACAGCTGCGGGCATCGCCGGCATGGGAGCCCTTTGTTGCTGCATCAACGGCATTTGCGGTTGGCCCGGCATAAGCGGCCCAGCTTGCCCGGATTGAACTGGCATGCCGTTCACCCCAAATTTCTGCATTTCAATTTTCTTTTGCTCATCTGCCAGTTGATCTTTGGCCGCCTCAGCATCTTTTTGGGCCTCCAGCAGTTGGCTCTTCGCCATCAAATTGTTGTCCATTACCACCGGTGTTTTCGGCTGAGCAGGAGCAGCAGCTTTCTCGGCCGCCATTTTGTGCTTGCTCGACATATATGCGAGTAGCCCGATTAACAGCAGAGCTACGCCAACCATCATCATTACGACTACGGCCTTTTGTTTAGGTTGGAGCCCACCAAAAAAATTCTGAAATTTCTCTTTCACTTACCGCCCCCCTGCAGCCATATTGTAATTCGACACCCCGCCTCTGCTTAAATGGGGCACCGGCAATTTGCCCTGCTGGCTTTCACTGGACTCTTCCGGCTTGGCAGCAATGCTATCGCCAGATTCCATTACAGGAAGCTGGTTGAAGCCATTACCGCCCAACGGACGATCCGGACGTTGTTCGACAATAAACAAACGAGCCGTATCGCCTGGCCGTAAAACATGTTTGTCAATCGACACAGCTATAGGGTTCGAGGTGAACTCACGACGCAGGAAAAGTTTTTCATCCAACCTGAACGGTTCAGACCGGCCATCCTTAAGTGATATTCGATATTCCTTGACAAGCATCCCCTCGCCGTCAATATCGACAGTTTTCTGCAAAGCGATCACAAGCCCTTGCCACTTCATATCGATATCGGAATACCTTTTGACCGTGTACGTTTCAGGGATATTGTCTGTGTAGACTTCTTTAATGGCACGCATAATGCGTTTTTCAAAAGGCAGCCCGGCATAAAGCGCCTGGTTCGCCTTTACCTTACTTTCAATTCCAGTAGACAATCGTATGGTCTGAGAGGGGAGTCTGGAGGGGAACGCAATCAAACTGTACGTTTGACCGCCACAAACCACATACAGCTCCGTCGGCGTCGAAGAATAGGAAAGCTTCCCATCAGCACGTTTCGCAATCTTGAATTTGACGAACGTGTCTCGACCTGTAGTCTTAATCATCAGGCCTTTTTCGTCGCTTGTGATCGCATCCGATATTTCACCATCAGAGCAGATGATCCGGTTAACATCAGACGACGACAATTTCACCGTGGTTGTCACTTCAGGCAATACCGTTGCCGGCGGATCAAGGATCATGCCCGATGAATACTTCGCGCCGTGCTCTTCTCCTTGCCCAAACATGCCGACCAAACTCCTTGCCCCACCCTCTTTAGGTTGCGGCTGGCCTAACGTGTGCTTACCGGCAGGCGCAGGCGGAAACCCGGGTTGCATTGGCATCCTGGCATTATTCGCCGGCATCATGGGGATAACCGACGGCATGTTCTGCGCAGCTACGTCACCGCCCCCCTCTTGAGCAACAGCGACTACCGGCAGTTGCGGCTGAGGCTGGAATGGGTCATTCCCGGCGGCATTAGCAGTAAACGCAGTGGCTAACAACACACCGCAGCCAAGCAACAGCGATATATGTAAGCGATTATTTCGCATTAGGTGATACCTCCAGCAGCCCTTGCGGCGAATATTGGGGCTTCGTGTTTTTTTGAGTCGAATCATTCGACACTCCTGGGCCAGCTGGTTCTTTTTCCTGAACGCCGGTAATCCAAAAACGTCCATTTTCGACTACATACGTTACGTCATACGCCTTTACAGCTACATCCACCGTACGGTCTTGCATCGACAGATGCCGGTTGCCGGTTACAGTGATTATGTGCTTGTCGGGATCTATTTCGATTTTGTTGATGTAGAACACGCTGGCCGCACCGGTTTTTTCTATTTGGTCAGCCAGCGTGTACAGTTTAATTCTGGCATCATTGAAGCCGCTTGGCTCCCATGACACCAGTAACTCGGCAAATTGGTTGCGTGCAGTTGCAGGTGAATAGTTCCACAGCAGCGATCCGATATAACGGATGTATTCTTTGGCGTAGCTCTCGCTAGTCCAACTTCCGCTAATCTCTATTTTAGAGTTGATCACCGGTGGTTGTATTACTGTCCGAATGCGATCTTTAATGTCATCGATCTTGAAAACGCACCAGATTTGCGTGATCGCCGTAATTACGACAACGAATTTGAGCAGCCTGTTTTCGGCGAACAAGTTGCTTGTGCGCTGTAGGAACATATTCAAATGCATTTGCCTTACTCCAAAAATTTGGTCTGAAAGTATGAGGGATACCCTCTAAACGGAATGAATCCGAGAAAATACCCTAAATGCTTAATGAACCCCCGAGGGTAATTACGCTTGAGGCGGCCGTACAGGATGGGCGTGGCTATTACCATCGCCCATCCTATCCAACCATTAATCCTGACCCCAAAAATCATGGCGGCAGCAATGATCAGCGCAATATCGTCAGGTTCAAACCACAGCACTTGATAGGGCTTTGACAAATACTGGGGGAACTGAGCACCGTAAGACATAACGGAGTGCCTTAGAAAATTTTGCCCAGGGAGTTGACGATGGTATCAGCCATGCCCATAAGCCCGCCGCCGATCAACGGCCAAACCGCAGCACTGAGCTTGCCCATGACAGCCATAACGGCACCAGTCACGATAAGACCAACACCTGCCGCAGCGCCAATCGGGCCATGCAACAGATCGTTGTTGATCAGGGTCCACACACCAGACCCAACCGTCGACCCAGTTGCGTTCAGAGCAAAGGCGCAGGCGGCAAACGCCAACAGCGCCAACATTGTTACAGCCGCCACGACCACTTTTTTCCTTTTTACGACCTTCATAATTTTTCCTTTCTAGGGAAGATACGCCGCAGGGCGGCTGCTACTACTTCTTGAGATTCTGGGTTATTGCCGGGATGTTCGCACCGTTCACCATGACGCCATTGACAAACAACAGCGGCGTGCCTTGAAGCCCAACCTTCTGCCCCCAACTGAGATTTTCGGCGATCTGTTTGGCAGCAGCCGGATATTTGGTCAGGTTATCCATGGAGTTCACAGCAGCATCGTTGTCATGCTTGCCGTTAAAAACTTCGAGCAGGGCTTTGCCAGGATTGCTGCTATGCAGAATCCACGCAGACTTCGCACGAGACGTCGGATGCAACTGATCGAGCGGATTCAGGAAGATGTAGCGGGTTACATCTGTCCGGGTTTCGAGGAACTGGTCCACACGCCGGCAGAACGGGCAATCCGGATCAGTGAATTCAATCACCGTGTTCGGGCCATGACCGATTTTGATGGCCTGATTCAGGGGCAGTGTCTTCAGCACGAGAGCTGATTTCGCGGCCATCTCCTTTTCGAACTTAGCCCGCAACTCCATCATTACTGAGGCGGTGAGGTTTTTCCCGTTCTTGTCGACTATCTGACCAAATATCAGATGGCCCTCCCCGGCCGGGGCATAGTAGAAAACATTAGGACCGGCCTCGACTTGGTACAGACCGGGAATCACCGACTTCTCAACAGACGACACCTGTGTCTTGCTGAAAATCTTGCTGAATTTCACTTGTACATCTTTGGGGGTAGGATCACCTGCATAGCAGGCACTCGTCATCAAACCCAACAACAGAGCTACAAATCCAAGTGCAACGGCCTTACGCTTCAGCATCAATTTTTCTCCTTTTCGATGATTTCAGC
>JAJXWO010000035.1 GCA_021781535.1 Deltaproteobacteria bacterium
CCGGGCAGCATCGGGAAAAGTAATGAATGCCATCGCTCCCCGACTTCCCTCTCTCGTTGGCGGTTCCGCGGATCTCGACCCATTGACCCTTACCGCACTAAAGGGCATGGGAGACTTTGAAAGTCCCGATATGCAGCCAGCCGACCGGCAGGGGATAGTAGGTGGAGTGTGGGGGTATGCAGGGAGAAATTTCCATTTCAATGTTCGCGAGCACGCCATGGCGGCAGCAATTAACGGCATTGCGGCCCACGGGGGGCTTATCCCCTACGTGGGAATCGACGGTGATATCCTTGGGGTGAATCAGTTCGGTGCTTCGGCTCCTGGTGAGATCGTGCTTCGAGAATACGGTTTTACCGTGGAAAACGTCTGCCAGCGAGCCCTTGCTCTGCTGGGGAACATGAAGGAGAACTTCTGATGCGTGTCGGAATTGCTTCAGATCATGGTGGCTTTGCCATGAAAGAGCAGATGACGGCGGCACTCAAGTCAGCCGGCCACGAGGTGACCGATTTCGGTGCCCTTCAACTGGATCCTGCCGATGACTACCCCGATTTCGTCATTCCCTTGGCAAAAGCCGTGGCAAGAGGTGAGGTGGAACGGGGCATCGCCCTCTGCAGCAGCGGCGTGGGAGCATCAATAGTCGCCAACAAAGTCAACGGAGTGCACGCCGCCCTGATCCATGATCACTTCTCCGCTCATCAGGGGGTTGAAGACGATGACATGAACATCATCTGCCTGGGCAGCCTGGTGGCTGGCAAGGCCCTGGCATGGGAACTGGTCCAGACTTTTCTCACCGCCATTTTCAGCGGTGCGGAACGCCATTGCCGCCGCCTGGCCAAGATAGCAGCACTTGAAAGAGAGGTTAAAACATCATGAAAAATAATCCGCTTTTGAAGCTGGAGAGTTTCGGCCAAAGCATCTGGCTCGATTTCATCAGCCGCGGCATGCTCGACTCGGGTGACCTACTGCGCTTGATTAACGAAGATGGAGTGACTGGGGTTACGTCAAACCCTTCCATTTTCGAAAAGGCTATAGCCGAGAGCAACGATTACGATGAGACCATCCGTTCCCTGACTCGTAAAAGGAAAAATGCCGCGGAGATCTATGAAGAGCTGGTTGTGGAAGACATCCGGCGTACCGCTGATCTGTTTCGTCCGCTTTACGACCGGATGGAAGGAAGAGACGGCTTCGTGAGCCTTGAGGTCTCGCCCCGTCTGGCCCGTGATAGTGCCGGTACTCTCCGGGAGGCCCGCCACCTTTGGATGAGGGTAGATCGTCCAAACCTGCTGATCAAAGTCCCAGGCACTCATGAAGGGCTTACGGTGATACGCCAGCTCATCAGCGAAGGAATCAATGTCAACGTGACGCTCCTCTTCGGCCTCCCCCGCTATCAGGAAGTAGCCGAAGCCTATATTTCAGGGCTAGAAATGCGGGCGGCCAGCGGACTTCCGCTGGATTGTATCAGCTCGGTAGCCAGTTTCTTCTTGAGCCGCATCGATGTGCTGGTCGACCAGTTGCTGGATGAGAAACTCAAGGAAGGGGGACGACATGAGAACAATGTTTTCCTGCTCCATGGAAAAGTGGCAATTGCCAGCGCCAGGTCAGCCTATCAGCTCTACAAAGAGATTCATACCAGCGAGAGATTCCGCACGCTTGCTGACGAAGGTGCCCGGCCCCAGCGAGTCCTGTGGGCCAGCACCAGCACTAAAAATCCGGCTGAGAGCGACGTGAAATATGTGGAAGCACTGATCGGACCGGAGACGATAAACACCATTCCCCTTGAAACCCTGAACGCCTACCGTGATCATGGTAACCCCGCTCTCCGCCTGGAAGATGATCTGGAAGAGACCGAACAGCTCTTGCAGCATCTGGCAGAAACAGGCATCAACATCGATGCGGTTACCAGTCAACTGGAGAACGAAGGAATAGAGAAGTTTGTCAAACCCTTTGACAAACTGATTCAGGCTCTGGAGCGAAAGAAAAATGAAACTGCCGGCGCGACTAAACTGAAGTGATGATGACAATATCGACACTTTTTCTCGATATCGGCGGTGTTCTTATGACAAACGGCTGGGACCGCAAGGCCCGTCGTCTGGCAGGTGAGACTTTCTGTCTCGATTACGAAGAGATGGACGAGCGCCATCATCTTACCTTCGACACCTACGAAGTGGGCAAGCTCTCCTTGGACGAGTACCTGGACCGCATTGTGTTCTACGAGGAGCGCCGATTTACGCGGGATAGTTTTCGTTCGTTCATGTTTGCCCAGTCACGCGCCTTCCCGGAGATGATTGAGTTGGTCTCTCATCTCAAAGCACGCCACGGGCTGAAGGTGGCAGCGGTAAGCAACGAGGGGCGCGAACTGAACGAGTACCGGATCAGAACCTCCGAGCTCGGTAAGATCATTGATTTCTTCATCTCCTCCAGTTTCGTCCATTATCGTAAACCGGATGCTGACATTTACCGGATCGCCCTCGATATTGCCCAGGTGATGCCGGAGCAGGTGCTGTATATCGATGATCGGCCGATGTTTGTTGATGTGGCGAAGAATCTGGGTATTCAGGGTATTGTCCATACAACCTGTGAGCTGACCCGAGCCAAGCTGGCGGCGGTCGGACTCACATAATATCAGGAGGCGTCTGATGACCACCCTTAGACGGCGGATTGCTGTGGTTGGTGGACCGGGATGCCGCTGGTCTCTTGCGACAACGAAAGGAGTGATAATCCATGAGTTCTACAATTATACCGCTCACACAACTTCCGGCTTGGCAAGTGCTGGAGTCCCACTTTCAGAAAATCAAGAATATCCATCTGCGGCAGTTATTTGCCGATGACCCGCAACGCGGCACGCGTTTCACGATCGAGGATGTCGGGTTCTATTTTGACTACTCCAAAAATCGCATCACCGAGGAAACCATCAGGCTGCTTCTGGGACTGGCAGACGAATCCGGGCTGCGCGAACGTATCGACGCCATGTTCAGCGGTGAAAAAATCAACACTACAGAGAACCGTGCGGTGCTCCATGTGGCGCTGCGCGCAGCCCGCGATCAATCGATCATGGTCGATGGAACAAATGTGGTGCCTCATGTCCACGAAGTTCTGGACAGAATGGGCCGATTCGCCAATCGCGTTCGTAGCGGACAATGGCTTGGACATACCGGCAAGCGCATCCGAACTGTCATCAACATCGGCATCGGCGGCTCGGATCTCGGCCCGGTGATGGCCTATGAAGCGTTACGCCACTATAGCCAGCGCGACATGGCCTTTCGTTTCGTCTCAAACGTTGATGGCACCGATTTTGCGGAAGCAATTCATGGCCTTGATGCGGAAGAGACGCTGTTTATCATTTCCTCGAAAACCTTCACCACCCTGGAAACAATGACCAATGCCCGTACTGCACGGCAATGGGCCGTGCAGACCATGGGGGACGAGCAGGCTGTTGCCCGGCACTTTGTCGCCGTCTCGACCAATAGTGAAGCGGTGGCGAAGTTCGGGATCGATACGGAAAACATGTTCGGCTTTTGGGACTGGGTTGGCGGGCGCTACTCGATGGATTCGGCCATTGGCCTTTCTACCATGCTGGCCATCGGCCCGGAACATTTCCGTTCCATGCTGGCCGGATTCCGGGTGATGGACGACCATTTTCGGACCGCCCCGTTTGCCAGAAACCTGCCGGTACTGATGGGCCTGCTATCCGTATGGTACAGCAGTTTCTTTGCGGCGCAGACAGCGGCAATACTCCCCTACGACCAGTATCTGAAACGTTTCCCGGCCTACCTCCAGCAACTGGCCATGGAAAGCAACGGCAAGCACGTCACACTGGATGGCCAGCCGGTTTCGTACCAGACAGGACCGATCTTATGGGGTGAGCCGGGAACCAATGGCCAACACTCATTTTACCAGCTCATACATCAGGGGACCAGACTCATTCCCTGCGATTTCATCGGTTTTTGCCAGACCGTCAACCCACTTGATTCGCATCATGACATATTAATGGCGAACCTGTTCGCCCAGACAGAAGCGCTCGCCTTCGGCAAGACGGCGGATGAGGTAAGGAATGAGGGGACTCCAGATGGGCTAGTGGCGCATCGCGTGTTCGAGGGAAATCGGCCGACGAACACGATCCTTGCCGAACGACTGACGCCCGAGACTCTGGGCAAACTGGTGGCACTCTACGAACACAGCGTTTTCACCCAGGGGACGGTCTGGCAGATTGATTCCTTCGACCAGTGGGGCGTTGAGCTAGGCAAGGTACTGGCAATGAAGATCTTGCCGGAGTTGGATCTGGTCGGAGAATCTGAGCTTTTGCATGACAGCTCGACTAATGCGCTAATCCGGCGCTACAAGAGCTTTAAATTGCACCACATTTAGGAGTTATGCATGAAACCGGGTTATGAACCATACAGACATGGTGAATCATACTAGCGGTTGGATGGGTGGAGGGATATGGATCTGAACGGTGATCGGCCTTGTGGTGGACATGCCGACTGGCCTGATACTCTGGAATAATTGGGCGTGAATACTGTATATCGCGATAACGGGGAGTGAAAAGCCATGAAAGTCAGCCCCTTTGCAGGCAAGCCTGCCGATCCAGCAATGCTGGTGAACGTGCCCGGACTCATTACGTCATACTATACGGAGGTGCCTGATCCTTCGGTGCCGGCGCAACGGGTGGCCTTCGGCACCTCGGGACATCGGGGTTCCGCATTTGATCTGGCATTCAATGAATGGCATATCCTCGCCATCAGTCAGGCCATCTGTTTATACCGGAAACAGCAGCAGATCAATGGCCCTTTGTTTCTGGGTATGGACACCCATGCGCTCTCGGTACCGGCTTGTGCCAGCGCGCTTGAGGTTCTGGCGGCAAACGAGGTGGAAGTCATGATCGCGCAAGGGGATGAATATACACCGACACCGGTCGTTTCCCACGCGATTCTCACTTACAACCATGGACGCACATACGGGTTCGCCGACGGTATCGTCATCACACCGTCACACAACCCGCCCCATGACGGCGGCTTTAAATACAATCCACCGCACGGCGGTCCGGCCGAATCGGTTGTCACAGCATGGATCGAGGCGAAGGCAAACGAGTTTCTTGAAAATGGCCTTCTGGATTTGAAAAGGATTCCTTTCGAGAAAGCTCTTTGCGCCCCCACGACGCACCGCCATGACTATCTCAATGCCTACATTGCCGACCTTGCCAACGTGATAGACATGGATGTCATTCGGGACGCGCAGATCAGGATGGGAGTCGATCCGCTGGGCGGCGCCGGGGTCCACTACTGGGGGCCGGTTGCCGAGCGTTATGGTTTGGACCTCACTGTCGTCAACGAGTCAGTTGATCCGACCTTCCGTTTTATGTCTATTGATTGGGATGGTCAGATCCGCATGGATCCATCCTCACCCTATGCGATGCGGGGACTGATCGGCTTGAAGGACCGTTTTGATATAGCCTTTGCCTGTGACACCGATCATGACCGGCATGGGATTGTCACCCGGAGCGCCGGACTGCTGCCGCCCAATCACTACCTTGCGGTCGCCGTCTTCTACCTTTTTCAGCACCGGCCGAAGTGGCGCACGGAAGCGGCGGTCGGCAAGACGGTGGTGAGCAGCCAGATGATCGATCGCGTTACAGCGAAGCTTGGCCGTAAACTCTACGAGGTGCCGGTCGGCTTCAAGTGGTTCGTTGATGGCTTGCTCGACGGCTCGCTGTGTTTCGGTGGCGAAGAGAGCGCCGGGGCTTCTTTTGCACGACGGGACGGCACGGTCTGGACGACGGACAAGGATGGAATTGCCCCGGCTTTGCTCGCGGCGGAGATCACAGCCCGGATTGGTCACGATCCGGGAAAAATTTACCAGGAACTCACGCGAGAGTTTGGTGAGCCGGCCTATGACCGCATTGAGGCGCCGGCCACCCCGGAGCAAAAGGAACTGTTGGCAAAACTCTCCCCCCAGCAGATTAAGCTCACTGAGATGGCTGGCGAAAAAATCCAGATGGTCCTCACCAGTGCGCCGGGCAACGACGCCCCTATCGGCGGGTTGAAGGTGGTGACTGAGAGCGGATGGTTTGCAGCGCGTCCGTCAGGAACCGAGAATATCTACAAGATTTACGGCGAGAGTTTCAGGGGATCAGATCACCTATGCAGCATCCTGGAAGAAGCTCAGGCAATTGTCGACGAAGCTTTGGCGGCAACCGGGGTTACGGTATAACCAACGGTGAATGGCACCTCTTCGAAGTCCAGGCTTATCTCAACGGCATCGCTCCTGATGCCGTGCATGTCGAGCTGTATGCTGATAAGTTGGGCTTGTCCTTAACCCGGCATCCCCCTGATAATGTTGTAAGAAATTGTGGCAGAAGTGGATATTTTCCTGATCATGTCAGTTGAACCGGGATTCGGCGGCCGGGAGTTTATCCAGGCCAGTCTGGACAAGATAGCGCGCCTGCATAAACTGCTCTTCCACCGCAACCTTGACCACGTGAACATTGCTGTTGACGGCGGAATCAGAGGTAGCCGTTACCTGTCTATCATCTATAGCGAACGCAAATTCCATTAACGAGGCGCTTTCCCCTCATCTACGCCATGCTCAATCACTGAATTGATTACAGCTCCCACCAAAATAATGAAGCCACTGACATACAGCCACATCAAGAGGATGATTACTGCGCCCAAACTGCCGTAGGTCCTGTCGTAGGAGCTGAAATTTTTGATGTAGTAAGAGAAAGCAAAAGATGCACCTATCCAGCACACGATCGTGAATACCGTGCCCCAAGTGATCCATTTCCTTTTTCGTTTTACGTCAGGCGCGAAGAAATATATGGTTGCGACTGCCAGCAACAAAAGCAACAGGATCACCGGGATAATCATCAGGTTCCAGATTATCCGAAACTCAACCCCAAGATTCAACATTGCGGTGATGAAACTGACAATTTTAGTTTCGAATATGAGCAGAACCAGCGCCAGAAAAAACAGTACCGAAAGTCCAATCACCAGGGAAAAAGCTGTTAGCCGCACCTTCCAAAACGGCCTTCCTTCCTTCACGGAGCATACTTTATTCATGGCCTTCATCATCGAGATAACAGCTTTAGACGAAGCCCACAGGGCAAGGAGAAAACCAATAGAGAGCAGTCCTCGTTTTTTGCTGCTGAAAAGGTCTCGGATATTGTCCTGGAACAGATCAAAAACCTGAGCGGGCAGCAATCTTTCGGCGCTTTTCAGCACGTATTCCAGCAAATGTGGAATGTGAAGATAGCCGATAACTGTTGTTAGAAAGAGGAAAAAAGGAAACATCGCGAAAAGAATATAAAACGCCATGGCAGCGGCATGTTCTGAACACTCCGCCTCAATCACCTTGTGGTAGATGCGTTTCCCCAACTCCAGATAACCTCTCGACCTTAATTGGAAGAACCATTGTAATGAGGGCATATCTAACTCCAGGCGTTTGCGCCATAGACATCAGGTCATAAGGACTGAGGGGGCCGAGAGCCCGATCGATAGGAAGTGTGGATCAATTCCTCGTGCTGATCCACACTCTATGACTTTGCCAAGGTGTACTAACTCATCGGGTGAAAAATTATTCTGCATAGTTACGTCAGTTTTAAAGAGGCTTTTTATTAAAAAGCATAGAATGTGCCAACAAACGACATGCCGAATTAACTGGACTTATTCAGGCGGCCGTTTGTCATGGCAATCATATATGTAAACATAATCGCCATACGCGTAAAAATATTTTACGGAGTTTCTGGTGCGCGGTCTTAAAGGCACCTCACCAAGGGCCAGACAACGATGCTCGCCAAAGAGGAAAGCAAACAAAGAGAAACCGATAGACCACCGTAGCTATCGACTTACAGGTCTTTATGATGATAATGAATAATGAATGTGTGAAATTAAAGTAGGAAGGTATGCAGAGGGGAAGGGATGTATAATATACATTACAAACCCCGCTCCCGATAACAACAGGTAACGGGGCTGTATTTAGGTAACACACTAAAACAGTCTACAATAAATACATTGCATTCGTAAATAGTTTATTAAGCAAATAATAGGCATAGATATCTATTTTCTTTGTCAGTAAAAAACGATATGCACTCAAGCTTAGTGAAACGGTATGCTCTCACAGGTAACCCTTCGATAGGTCATCTTCTGAGCATCTTCCAGGGACATCCCTTGTTTCCTCAGTTAGTTGACCATTCGACCAAACTTCTGCTTATCCTCATGGCAGAGACCGAAGTAGTCGGGAACAGGCAAACTACAGTCAATCATATTAGTCCAGGGTAGTCAGGCAAAGGTCACTCCGCATACTTCAGGTTCTAAAACGTTCTTCTCTTCGCAATAAAACGAAAAGAATAATACCTGTGATTAGTGGCGAGATTAACATTGAAATTATAGTCCACCCGAGACCACTTCTCCCGGATTTACTAGCAACTACTCCAACAATGCCAGAACACAATCCCCATGTAATGATCATAAATAGCATAGTGTCCACTCCTTCTTGATAACTTTTAGGCTGTTCTGAACTCCACTGCCTCATACATGAGACTATCAATAGTTTCTTTCATGTTAGCTATCTCTACCTTTTTAGGACTGCATTTAGATAATTCTTCACCAATTGTTTCATCTGAGTATCAGTATACATGCCACTCCGTATATGTAGAAAAAGCCGCTCTGTGGAATAGAGCCGCTTCAATATAGTAGTCCTGGCAGACTTGTAGTTCTTTGTTTTTGAGTGATTCCCATATTTCTTTACGTGAAAAATATGGTGCAAAATCTTGAGGTAAATAGAGCCTAAGGTAATATGTGTTATTACGCTTGAACAGCAGGGATGACATCATTGTGGTTTCTCCAGTCGTAGCAGTTTTAGTCCAATGGGAACCCCCCGGCTTTGCCGGGGGTACGTGACTTCAACGCATCAACTGCCAGTTTTTTTTGCTAGCACCGAGCAACCACTCTTCACGACTAAGCTGCTATGATCTCAGCCTCTGCCAACCGTTGCCCCAACTCAAAGGCACGTTGACATTCCAGCGGTAACACCTCTGTGCGACGATTAGCTTTATGAATCGGATCGAAGCTTTCTATCACTACTTTTGAATAATCGTCAACCTGACAAGTGTCAAAAGCGCACAACGTCTCGGCAGAACCAAGGAGCATCTCCGCATAGCGCTCATTGGTTCTGAAGATTTGTTCGTATCCAAACTCTATGCTCCGTTCTTCCGAAACATTCATGGTGTAGATGAAACCGGTTTTGACTTTTTTAGGGAACAATGTCCCGTAGGGTACTGTGTAAGTGAGATACGGAAACAGCAGGCGTTCGAGAAAACTGCGCGTTTCACCGGTAACCGTGCCAAAGTAGATTGGTGATCCGATGACGAGGGCGTCGGCAGCAGCTATTTTTTCCAGTACTGTTGCCAAGTCGTCGTTCAGGACGCATTTCCCGTAACTGTTCCCTCCACGTGTTTTACAGGCGAAGCAGCTTTTACATCCCTTAAAGTCCAGATCGTAAAGATGAAACTGCTCCGTTGCAGCTCCCAGTGCTGCGGCTCCTTCCAGTGCCTTGGTCACAAGTGTGGCCGTATTCCATTGCTTCCGTGGACTGCCGTTGATGCCAATGACGTTCATGTGTATTTCTCCTTTAGTGACGGTTGTTGCTGCTTGCCGACTAGCTGCTTGCGGTAAGATCAGTCGGGATATAAATCAGATCAGATCCTTGATCCAGAATTGCATTAGGTGATCTCGTTTGACACCATCGGTCTCCAGCCACATGAAGCTGGTTGTCACCCCGGAGAGCCGGGCAAAACCAGCTCGGGCAAGGAACCTTGTTATGGGGATGTAGTCACACGGGCGCAAGGAGTGATCCTCCGGCCGCACAACCGTGGCGCAGGTGAGCTTGCGATAGCTGCCGAGAGATTGGATGTAGTGTTCCAGTCGGTCAAGCAGTTTCTGACCTAGTCCGCAATTGCGGTAGGCTGGGCGAAAAAGCAGTTCTCCGACGTAATATATTTCGTTGAGCGGAAATGTTGTTCCGGCAAAGGCATCAAGCATCTGGGCGTCTTCATGGACAAGCGGCATGCCGGTCGCGGCCCCGATAACTGTCAATCCATCATTGGCAAGAATGGCGCAGGCATCAGGTGCCTCGGCATAGGTGACCAGGTACTTGAGCTCGTCTTCTCTCAGCCCTTGATACAAATAGGGATATTCCGGGAAGATGTCGAGACGGAGCGTCGCTAGATCATCCAGTACATCCGCAATGGCAGTCCCGGTCAGCAATTGCTCTCTAATTTCCTTAATATCGTTCATACCAGAGCCTCTTTGATGATTCCCGATGGTTCAAGTTCAGTGTCACGATACATTCAATGTGAAACTGTTGTCTATTCCGTAGCAGACATCTGACGAAGTTTTGTAATGTTCCGTAACGGCGGCGCACCGAATTGGCGGTTATATTCGCGACTAAACTGCGAAGGGCTCTCGAAACCTACGTGGAGCGCTGCGCTCGCGGCATCCAGTGAGTCCGCCAACGTTAAACGCCTAGCGCGCAAATGTTTTTGGTATTGTAATGGCTTAAAGCGGTCATGGCCCGAAAGTGGTTATGAAACGAAGAAGTGCTCATGCGTGCCTGAGAACCCAGATCATCAATACAAAGCTGGTTGGGCAAATATCTCAGGAACCAATTAAACCTGATATCGGCAAGCCGTATCTGCGTGCAGTTTCCAAGCTCCAGCCACTAGCTTTGTTTGAACAGAAAAAGCCCCATAAGGGGCTTTTCGCTTTTGAAACAGGGGACCGAACCGGAAAATTGGATACCGGTTCGAACTCCTTTCTATGGTGGAGGTGCCGAGAGTCGAACTCGGGTCCAAACGCTCTTCGATGCTAACGTCTACGCTGATAGATTGATTATGGTTTTAAGTTCAAGGTAAGCCATCACTCACGGCACCAAAAACCGATTCCTAATTACAGTGACTATCGGACCATCCTCACCGTCCCATTACAATTACTTCTTTTTGACAGCCGAAGGGTTACACAGGGAGTTAAGTCTACCCTCTAGCTCGCTTGGAATCCGAGGATTCCAAGGCTGGTACTAAGCAGCAATTGCACCTGCAAAGGCGTAATTGTCTGCAGCAGTTGTATTGTTTGCATTCATTGTTTAGTGGATTATTCTAGAGGCCAACCACTATCCTCCCAGCGCAATCAGAATCTATCTTCGCCTGTCGAAACCTTTACACCCCCATGAAGTTGAAACCCGCAAAACGAGAATCATTGTTACTACACTTAAAATATACATTATTATCACAAAATTTGCACAAGATTCCGAAAAAATAGGGTCTCATCAATTGTCTTTGCAGCTACGATCCTTTGTTTGCATAGGTAACGATGAACTAAAATATCGAGGAGTTATAGCGGTTGCCAATTTGCTTTGAATTTCGAGCTGATTATTCTCTGTTTCTGGCCTTCAACGCCTGTGACATTTCACGCTGGCTATCCTTCGTCTTCATATCCTCACGTTTATCATAGAGCTTCTTGCCTTTAGCAAGCCCTATTTCTACCTTGACAAGGCCGTTCTTGAAATACAGCCGCAACGGTATTACAGACAGGCCCTTCTCCCGAATCTTGACGTACAGTCGGTCAATCTCCCGGCGGTGGAGCAACAATTTGCGGTTGCGATCCGGTTGGTGATTCGCACGGTTGCCGAACTCATATTGAGAGATGTTCAGGTTGTGCAAAAAGGCTTCACCCTCACGCACCAGCATAAACGAATCATTCAGATTGGCCATGCCGGCTCGAAGCGACTTGACTTCAGTTCCTTGCAGAACCAACCCCGCCTCAAACTTCTCCTCGATAAAATAATCGTGATAGGCTTTCTTATTATTACAAATCAGTTTCTCACCCATACTGCTACTATAACAGAGATTATGCGGAAATGGAATGCTCATTCCTTGCATTAAACGGTAGATATGGATATAGTTCTTCCCCGTTAACCCTGTCCCAAAGGATGGCTGCCATGACTACTGTTGATTCGACTCCAGCCCGCGATGAAAACCCTACCGTAGCAGATCTGCAGCGCTCTTTTCTTCGTCATCTGCAGTATACTCTGGTCAAGGACAAATATACCGCTACCAAAGCGGATCTGTATCTGGCGCTGGCATATGCCGTGCGCGATGTGTTGGTCAACCGCTGGCTTGATACCCAGCAGTCCTACTATATCAACGATGCAAAGCGGGTTTACTACATATCGATGGAATTTCTCATGGGGCGCACGCTCGGCAACAGTCTGATCAATCTGGGGATGATGGAGGAGTGGCAGACCGCTCTCAAACAGATGGGCATTGATGTCGAGGAACTGCAGGAACAGGAATGGGATGCTGGGCTCGGCAATGGCGGTCTCGGCCGCCTGGCCGCCTGTTTCCTTGATTCAATGGCCACGATGAGCCTCCCCGCCTACGGGTATGGTATTCGCTACGAGTACGGGATGTTCTACCAGAAAATCATTAACGGTGCACAGGCCGAGTTTCCCGATAACTGGCTGCGTTACGGCAATCCGTGGGAGTTTGATCGTCAGGAACACCTGCACCAGATCAAGTTTCACGGCCGGGTGCAAAGCTTTCGTGATGAACGAGGGGAAACCCGCTACTCCTGGATCGATACCACCGATGTTATGGCTCTGGCCTACGATTTTCCGGTTCCGGGCTACGGCAATGAAACCGTTAATACCATGCGGCTCTGGAGTGCCAAATCGACTCGTGATTTTGAGCTTGGTTCATTTAATCAGGGGAACTATATCGGCGCCGTTGAGTCCAAAATGCGTACCGAGAACATTTCCAAAGTTCTCTATCCGGCCGACCATATGGCAGAGGGAAAGGAGTTGCGCCTGCGTCAGGAATATTTTCTCTCCTCAGCCACGGTGCAGGACATTTTCTACCGATTTTCGAAAAAACATGACAATCTCTTTCTGTTGCCAGAAAAGGTGGCAATACAGCTGAATGACACCCATCCGGCCCTGGCGATTCCAGAGCTGATGCGGATTCTGCTGGATGATAAACTGCTCGGCTGGGATGACGCCTGGAAGATTGCAGTGGATACTTTTGCGTATACCAACCATACGGTACTCCCGGAGGCTCTTGAAAAATGGCCGGTGGAGATGATGGAGAGAATCCTGCCGCGCCATCTGCAGATCATTTATCGTATAAACGAGGTTTTTATTCAGCAGATTATTGCTCGTTTTCCGGGTGACAATGACCGATTGCGGCGGATGTCTATTGTCGGCGAGGATGGTGAGCGCTGCGTGCGTATGTCACACCTGGCGGTTGTCGGCAGTCATTCGATTAATGGTGTCTCGGCATTGCACAGCGAAATTTTGAAGAATGACCTGTTTCACGATTTTTTTCAGCTCTGGCCGGAGCGCTTCAATAACAAAACCAATGGCATTACCCAGCGGCGCTGGCTGAAATACTGCAACCGCTGGCTGGCCGATCTGATCTCGTCACGCATCGGCGAAGGGTGGGTCACCAATCTGGATGAATTGAAAAAATTGATTCCGCTTGCTGACGACTCCGATTTTCAACAACAGTGGATAGAGATCAAGCGGGCAAACAAACAGAGACTCGCCGAATATATTCGTGTTAACAACGGCATTGAAGTGTCGCCGGATTCGATGTTCGACTGTCAGACGAAACGCATCCACGAGTATAAACGGCAGCTTCTGAATGTGCTGCACGTGATAACCCGCTATAACCGCATCAAAGCAAATCCCACTGGTGATTTTGCGCCGCGTACCGTTATCTTCGGCGGCAAGGCCGCTCCATCCTATTACATGGCCAAACTGATCATTAAATTGATCAACTCTGTTGGCTCGGTTGTAAACAGCGATCCGGAGGTCAAAGATCTGCTGAAAGTCGTGTTCCTCGGCAATTATAACGTTTCTCTGGCCGAGATTATCTTTCCGGCTTCGGACCTCTCGGAGCAGATTTCCACGGCCGGCACCGAGGCGTCCGGTACTGGAAATATGAAGTATTCGTTAAATGGGGCACTGACGGTTGGTACACTGGATGGAGCCAATATCGAGATAATGGAAGAGGTCGGTCGCGATAACATCTTTATTTTCGGATTGACCGCCGAGCAAGTCACCGGACTGAAAAATGCCGGCTATCAGCCATATGATTATTATTTTCACAATCCGGAACTGAAGCAGGCCATTGACATGATCGGCAATGGCAGCTTTTCGGCGGATGAGCGCAATCTATTCAAGCCGATTGTTGATACGCTGTTGGGCATCGACAATTATTTGCTTCTGGCTGATTATGCTTCCTATATTGTTTGTCAGGACGAAGTTGACAAGCTGTATCAACAGCCCAGCGAATGGGCTCGAACCTCAATCCTCAATACCGCTGCCATGGGCAAATTTTCCAGCGACCGTACAATCGCCGAATATGCCCGTGACATCTGGAACATCAAGCCGGAAAAAGTCAGCCGTCACAGCCGGCGTGACCTGCACTAGGGAATATACCGGTTATGAATACGCCTGATCTCTGGGAGCAAAACTCCGGAACATACATCCCACCGGAAATATCTCCGCATGCGCCGCTTGCGGAACGGATGCGCCCGCGATCAGTTGCCGAATTTTCCGGGCAGGAACATCTTGTCGGGGAAGGCCGCATTCTGCAGCGCATGATTGAAACTGATTCGCTTGCTTCCCTGATACTCTGGGGGCCTCCCGGTTGTGGTAAAACTACCCTTGCCCACATCATTGCCGCCGAAACGAAATCTCACTTCATCTTCTTCTCCGCAATTCTGTCGGGTGTGAAGGAAATCCGGGAAACATTCCGTGAAGCCGAGCGCTACGCATCCCGTGGCATCCGGACAATTCTGTTCATCGACGAAATCCATCGCTTTAATAAATCGCAGCAGGATGCCTTTCTCCCTTATATAGAGAAAGGAGTTGTCACCATCATTGGTGCCACAACCGAGAACCCTTCTTTTGAAGTCATTGCGCCGTTACTGTCGCGCTGCCGTGTTTTGACCCTGCAGCAGCTTGAGCCGGACACTGTGCGCGGCCTGCTGGTACAGGCGCTTGCCGACAGTGAACGCGGGCTCGGGAACCGTGCCCTTTCGGCAACGGACGAGGCACTGGAGTTTCTTGCTGCCCAGGCGGGCGGAGATGCCCGCATCGCGCTGAATACGCTGGAAGTTGCCGCTGGTTTGACACGGGATGGTATTATAACAATTGAAATAGCCCAGGAGGCGCTCCAGAAAAAAGCGCTGCTCTATGACAAGGGAGGCGAAGAGCACTACAATGTTATCTCCGCCTTTATCAAGTCGTTGCGCGGCAGTTCCCCGGATGCGGCTCTCTATTGGCTGGCCCGCATGCTGGAAGCGGGGGAGGATCCGATTTTCATCCTGCGGCGCATGATCATCTTGGCGTCCGAAGATATCGGGAATGCCGACCCTCGTGCCCTGCAGGTGGCAGTTTCTGCCCTGCAGGCATTTCAGGTCATCGGTATGCCGGAAGGGCGCATCATTCTGGGGCAAGCCGTTACCTATCTTGCCACCGCGCCGAAATCCAACGCCTCGTACGTCGGTATCAATTCCGCTCTGGCCGAAGTCAGGAAAAGTGGTGCCCTACCGGTCCCGCTGCATATCCGTAATGCCCCGACGAAACTGATGAAGGAGCAGGGGTATGGCAAGGGGTACCAGTATGTCCATGACTATGAAGATGGGTACGCCGGGCAGGAATGTCTGCCGGAGCGGCTGGCCGGAAGAAAGTTTTACGAGCCGAAGGGGCATGGCTATGAAAAAAATATTGTGGAGCGGATGGAATGGCTGAAAAGCAGAAAGGATAAACCATAATGAAACCATTTACCCTTGAGCGTACCCAGACCCTGCCGATCACTCTTGAATCGGCGTGGGAATTTTTTTCCAATCCGGACAATCTGGTAAAGATTACGCCGCCGGAAATGGATTTCCGCATCACGTCACCTCCACAGAGTGTGATCTATGGCGGGCAGATCATCACCTACACCGTGCGCCCGTTTTTACGGGTTGCCGTAAACTGGACAACCGAAATAACTCATGTTGAAGCACCCAATTTCTTTGTTGACGAGCAGCGTTTCGGTCCGTATCGTTTCTGGCATCATCAACACCGGTTTTGCGAAGTTGATGGAGGAGTTGAAGTACATGATCTCGTACATTATCTGCTGTCACACGATCAACTGGCCGGTGTTATTAACTACTTGTTTGTAGCGCCACGCCTCAGGCGTATTTTCGATTTCCGCAGCAAAGCGCTGCAGGATATTTTTCCCGGATAATCAACGACATTATTTATAGTGTGAGGGCCTCACAATGAAGCGACTTGCAATTCTGACCAGCGGCGGCGACTGTTCCGGCATGAACGCCACCATCCGGGCGGCTGCCCGAACTGCCATAGCCAATGATGTCGAGATGATCGGTTACCGTAAGGGGTATGCCGGCCTGCTTAAGAATGATTTCATCGTCCTTAATTCCCAGGCTGTTTCGGGGACGTTGCAACGGGGCGGCACCTTTTTGCAGTCAGCCCGTTCCGCTGAATTCCGCACTGAAGAAGGGCGTAAAAAAGCGTTGAACAATTTGCTGAGGGAAAAGGTTGAGGGGTTGATCGTGATCGGAGGTGATGGCTCATTGAATGGTGCTCTGGCCCTGGATAAAATGGGATTTCCGGTGATCGGCATCCCGGCCAGCATTGATAATGACATTGCCTATACCGATATGGCTCTCGGAGTTGATACTGCCCTCAACAATATTATTTATGCCGTGGACTGCATCAAGGACACAGCCAGTTCACATGATCGTGCCTTTATTGTTGAGGTGATGGGGCGCAATTCCGGATATCTGGCTTCAACCACAGCCATCGCCACCGGGGCCGAGTTTGCCATCGTGCCGGAAGTGGAACTTGATCTGAACGAAATGTGTCATCAGTTGCGCCAACGCTATGATGAAGGACGGACTAATGCCTTGATTATCATGGCGGAGGGTGCCGGACATGCTCAAGAGGTTGCAGATGGTATTAAAAACGCCATTGGCTTTGAAACCCGGGTAACCGTACTTGGACACTATCAGCGTGGTGGCGCGCCATCGGTCTTTGACCGCCTGCTGGGTAGTCGCTTCGGCATGAAGTCGGTGGAGCTTCTTCTCGAAGGTACAAAAGGGATCATGGTCGGACTCTCGGCCAACTCGCTCACCACGACGCTGCTGGAGATGGTAGTCAATGGCGGGCAGAAAAAACTGAACGACGAACTGCTGCATATGTCGGATATCCTTGGTATATGATGCATCCCGGATCGCGATTTCATAAAAAACGTTCCGTTAAAAGCGGACTTCCTCCCGGTTCGCTGGTGCATATCGGTGATGCATCGAACAAAGCGGTTCAGATTTCAGTCATCGGTTTTGCTCCGGACGGGATCGAGGAGCTTAATTTCGAGCAGATTGACGAGTATCTGCATAACCCTTGCAAAAGTCCCATCGTGTGGGTAAATATTGAAGGGGTTCATGATGTTGAGCTGATCCGCGCCCTGGGCGAAAAGCACACCTTTCACCCGTTGGTGCTGGAAGATATCGTCAATACCGTGCAACGCCCCAAAATCGAGGACTATGGCGATTATCTTTTTATTGTACTGAGGATGCTGCGTCCGACTGAGGAGGGGGATTTTAGTTCGGAACAGGTCAGCCTTATTCTCGGTTCAGACTTTCTATTCACTTTCCAGGAGGGAATCAAGGGGGATGTCTTCGGACCAGTTCGCGACCGTATCCGGAACAGCAAGGGAAAAATCCGTGCCATGGGGGCGGATTACCTGGCTTACGCTCTGATTGATGCCATAGTTGACGGCTATTTTGCTGTTCTTGAAGGGTTTGGTGAACGGATTGTCGACGTTGAAGAAGAATTGGCGCTCACGCCCGACCAGAGTTCCCTTCAGCGGATCAACAGCATGAAAAAGGAAATTATCTATCTGCGCAAGACCGTGTGGCCACTGCGCGAAACGATTGCATTTTTGGAGAGGGGCGACAGCGATCTGCTCCAAGATGCCACCCGTGTCTATTTCCGCGATGTCTACGATCACACCGTTCAGGTAATCGATACGGTCGAGACCTACCGCGACCTGCTATCCGGAATGCTTGACCTCTATCTTTCAAGTATCAGCAACCGTACCAATGAGGTAATGAAGTTTTTAACCGTAATCGGCACGATCTTTATGCCGCTGACCTTTCTGGTGGGAGTCTACGGCATGAACTTCAAACATTTTCCGGAGTTGGAGTGGAAGAACGGCTATTTTCTCCTCTGGGGGGCGATGATAGCTATTGTGCTGGTGATGGTGGCATATTTCAGAAAAAAACACTGGCTTTAGAAGGGATATTGTATGACAAAACTGGTACTCAAATGGGCACTTAATTCACTTGCACTCTTTTTGGTAATGAAGCTGATCCACGGCATTCAGATCGACCGTTTTCAGGACCTGCTGCTGGCGACTCTGGTAATCGGCCTCCTCAATGTGTTTCTCCGCCCGATTCTTATCCTGCTAACCCTGCCGGTTACTCTGCTGACACTCGGCCTGTTTACACTTGTAATCAATGGCCTGATATTCTATCTGGCAGCGAATCTGGTGCCGGGATTTCACATCACCGGTTTTGGGGCTGCAATCGTTGCTGCGCTCCTTTTCAGCCTGTTCAGTTTTATGCTGAACATGTTGTTTGGAACAAAAAAGTGACCGACGTTTTTTGTTGTAATCTCGTGACGTATGCTCCCTGTGATGGTCTATCCCATGAACTTCAGTGATTCTGCACTCGTCTCCCGCATAGAACGAACGGTTTGCCACCAGCGCCTTTTCAGGCCGGGTGACACTCTCGTCGTTGCCTTCTCCGGAGGTGCTGACTCTTCGGCCCTGCTTGATATCTTGTCCCGGCTTCCCGGTTACAATCTCAATCTGATCGCTGCCCATCTGAACCACCGCCTGCGCGGAGTAGAATCTGACACCGACGAGGATTTCTGCCGGGAAGTGGCCTCTCGTTACAAAATCCCGTTCGAAACGCAGCGAATCGATATTAAAGGTATGGCGTCAGATCTTCGGCTGAACCTTGAAGATGCCGGACGGCGGGCCCGGATTGAATTTCTGGATGAGATCAACAGGAAGTATCAGGGTGCAGCGGTCGTGCTTGCCCATCATGCCGATGATCAGGCGGAAACGGTGCTGATGCGTCTGCTGCGCGGGTCAGGAATGACCGGATTATCAGGGATGACACATCGCAATGCACGCGGCTATGTTCGCCCGTTATTGGATATATCACGTTCCGAAATTGAACAGTATCTGCATCGCCGCGGTCTGAAATGGCGCGAGGATGCCAGTAACAGCGATACAGTATACCTGCGTAACCGCATTCGCCACCAGTTGCTGCCGCTTCTCGAAGAATACAATCCTGCCATCCGCTCGTGCCTTGCCGCAACGGCGTCAGTTCTTGGTGGCGATGAAGTCCTGCTACGCGAGATGACGGAACAGGTCTATAGTGAGTTGTTCCGGATGGAGAGGGGATCATGTGTCTGCAGTGTTGCACAACTGGGTCTTCTTAATCCCGCCCTGCAGCGCAGGGTCCTGCGCCTCGCCTTTAAACAGCTGGCCGAAAGCTTGGAAGGGGTGAGTCAGCGTCATGTCGATGCAATCGGTGATTTGCTTGCTTCTGCACGTCCCAATTCCCGGCTTGTTCTCCCGTGCAGTGTTACCGCAGTAAGAGAATATGACCGTTTTGCGTTGACGTACGCAAATGCGGATATGGTCAAAAACGATGAGGAACTGCAGATTACGAAGCCGGGATGTTATCAGCTTCCACAGGGAGGTTGTCTTACAGTTGCGTTATCCGGCATAACAGCCCTTCCTACAGATCCTGACAGTGTCTGTTTCGATCTGGGCAAAACTCCTCTCCCGTGGATGGTGCGAACTTTCCGGCCCGGTGACCGCATTATTCCTTTTGGTATGAGCGGCAGGAAAAAAGTGAAAGATATTTATATTGATCGTAAAATTCCGCTTTCTGACCGCTCACGCCTGCCACTGCTGTTTTGCGGCGAAAATCTGATCTGGATTGCCGGGGTGTGCACTTCTGAATTGAGCCGCATCGTCACTCCTGCCGTCGTTCCGGTTCAAGTGACATGGCATGCATGAGCGGATTGATTGTCACAGCTCATTGAGTGATACTACTACGTTAATAATGTTGTTTCCAAAACGGTAACGATTCCTGAACAGTTTCATAACATGCCTGAAAGCATCTTCAATTTCTCGTAAAGTGCCTTTTTATCGTCTTTTCCCGGGACGGATGCGCCGATTCCTTTCAGCCAGAACCTGTCGAAGGCCATCATGCCCTTGGTTGATATTTCAAGTTCTGTGGGAAAGAGGGAATAAAAACTGAACATCCTCACTATTCCGTACAGGAAACCTATGCAGTCCATACCTGAAATCTCTGTATAGATACTGCCTCCATGCCGTGTCGAGTCCTCAATCTGGAAGTCGGAAATCTTGATTAGTGGTAAGGTTATCCGCTCAGCAGGGCCCATAAGTGTCGGGAGGGGGTTAAAATCCTTGAACGGGTCTGAATGAGTGAGTTTTCCATCAATTTCAAAAGATGCATCCCAACAGAGTGGTCCTGATTTGCGTGCGGTTCCACTTATGATATTAATCTCTCGGTGAGACAAGTGTGATGAAAGCTTTCCCAGCCATCCGGGCTTCAAATCCCCGGAGAGCTTCAAAGTGCCGGCGCTTGATGCAGAGAGTGACAAATCCCAGCAAATTCCTGTAGAGTCGGAGTCACATGGTTTTACTGGATGGGCTACAGAATTTGTTGATGTCATGACTGTCTCCTTGTTTAAAATTTGCGTGTTGTACTGTGCTGAAGCACAGGGTGTGCCAAAACAAAAGGTCCCGCGGAACCAGTGGGTTATGTGCATTGAATGCTATGGGAACATCACCAAAAATGGGGCGTGCTGTTTAAAAATACGGCTGATGTGTTATAAGAGAACAGTGCGGGGTGTCCTGCGTGCAGGTTTTTCACAAAGTGTACGTACAACAGCGCGTGCTGTTGTGCTTCGCAAGGAATAGAGGTAGTATAGGCACGTAAAAAAAGGTTGTCAGCTTTCTGTTCCAGCGTCAGCTTACAGTCAAAATCCTTGAAGGAGTGAATAAAATACTTTGATTATCGCGAAATGCTTCTGCCGCAAGAATATTTTTTATTCTGCAATTCTAACGGTTCTGTTGGTTGCAGTCTTTGTCTGCTCGGCTTCAGCTCAAGAAAACATTGCAACCTATCCCTTGCTGGCTCCCGGATATACCTCTATTAAAATATTTGACAACCATAGACGTTTTGTTGGTCGATTACTGCCGGAGAAAAGGTATTGGGCTCCTATCGATCGCATTCCCGTGTTTCTGCAAAATGCAGTGGTGGCCATTGAAGATGCCCGCTTTTACGAACATGGAGGGATTGATATCCGCGGTATTGCCCGGGCGCTGGTGAAAGATGTTGTTAAAGGGCGAATGGCTGAAGGAGGGTCAACAATCACCCAGCAGTTGATCAAAAACAGGTATCTGTCCGGGGTGAAAACCATCGAACGAAAGCTTGAAGAAGCCCGCATGGCCATGGACTTTGAAGAGAAATACAGTAAAAAACAGATTCTGGAGATGTATTTCAACGAAATCTATTACGGCAACGGGGCATGGGGTATTGTTCAGGCCGCACGCCTCTATTTTGATAAAAATCCGGAAGAGTTGACCGACGCCGAGTGCGCCCTGCTGGCTGGTGTGCAGAAAAATCCTGCCCGCTACAATCCGTTTGGAAAATCGGCCCCTGTTACGGGACGTAGGGACATGGTACTCAAGCGCATGGTGGAGTTGAAGATGATTACTTCCCGCCAGAAGCAGAAACTGAGGTTGCAACGTGTTACCTATCCGCCTCGGGGGCAGGCTCCACAGTATATGGCGTATATCCGGGGCAAACTGATTGAACGCTACGGGGCGGATATTGTTGAGCAGGGGGGATTGGAGGTTACCGCCGCCATGGACCTGAATCTGCAAAAAGTGGCTGAAAAAGCATTGCAAGATGGGGTGAAACGAATTTCTCCACAACTACAAGGCGCCTTGGTCTGTCTGGACGCGGCAACTGGAGATGTGCTTGCGGCAGTTGGGGGAGTCGACACAACCAAAAGTTCGTATAACCGCGCTTTTTCTGCTCGGCGTCAGCCCGGTTCGGCCATCAAACCGCTGATTTATGCCGCAGCCCTGGAGAAGGGGTTTACAGCCGCCAGTATCATGGATGATACACCGGTAAGCTACGATCGAGGCAATAATGAAATCTGGAAGCCGCAGAATTATGGGAGAGAACAGTATGGGGACCTTTCCCTCAGGCAGGCCCTGGCTTATTCCAATAATGTAATTACGATCAAGCTGCTGGAGGCTGTCGGCGTCCCGTATTTTGTTGATTTTGCCGGAAAAATGGGGCTGCCGCTACGGGCAGAGAACGGCCTTTCCCTGGCCCTGGGAACGAATGAAGTTACCCTGAATAATCTGGTGCTGGCGTATACCCCCCTGGCCACCGGAGGGTTGCGACCTGCCGAAAGGGCTATTATCCGGATATATGATCGCCATCGTCGTACCTGGACCGAAAATCCTTCGACAGTTACACCGGTACTTTCCCCGGCGACAGCTTATGTTACCACTCAGATGCTCAAGGACGTCCTGAGGTATGGCACCGCCAAGAACCTTAAAAAATTCAGCCGGGTTCATCCCTCTGCCGGGAAGACCGGTACGACCGATGATTATCGGGATGCCTGGTTTGTCGGGTATACCCCGCAAATAATCACCGGCGTGTGGGTAGGATATGATAAACCCAAGCCGGGGGGAAAAGGCTTTACCGGAGGGGCTGTCGCTGCTCCGATCTGGGAACGGTTTATGCGCACGGCTGTGGCAACGAAACCGGTAGTTGATTTCACCCGGCCGGACACGGTTGTTTCCGTATCCATCGACCCTGTGACTGGTTGCCTGGCTACGCCTGACTGTCCGGAAAAACGTGATGAATTCTTTATAGCCGGGACCGAACCGAAGGAATCCTGTTCCGCGCACGGTGGAGTTCCCGCTACTCCGATAGCTCCGCCACCGCCGGATACTGGCGGGCAGCAGCCTGTACCAGGTGCCGGAGAGGTGCCACAGGGCGGGAAAGCAGAGTGAGCCACAACGCCGTGCAATGATTGCTGCCGGGGTTACGCCGGTCGGTTGACAATGCCACTTTCACTGTTACTCTTGCAGTGATGCAGTGTTGTGAGGCTGGCATATCCATACGTGTATATATATGAAATTAAGGGTCTCGGAGGGTGTGCATGATTAACCTGTTATGCTCGGGTTTCATTATGATGGTGCTGTTATCCGGCTGTGGTTGGGATGGAACTCCGACCAGGAACAATGATTTCGTACCGCTGACTTCAATCGAGATCGTTGCCGTCACATCGACCATAGCTGCGCACACTTCCACTACGCTTACGGCAAAAGGCAACTTTTCGGGGATATTCACCCGTGACATTACCGATCAGGTGACCTGGTCGAGCGATTCTCCGGCCGTGGCCGCGTTTGTTACTGCGGCGAGCCCGAACCGGGTGACCGGCAGTTCCCCGGGAACCGCCACCCTGACCGCGACCGTGGGGAGCGTGTCGGCTACGTTCAAACTGACGGTAAGCTCGGCTACCATCACTGCTCTGACAATCTCCCCTGATGCTCCAACCGTCGCCAAAGGTCTGAACACCCAATTCACTGCACTCGGCGCCTTCTCGGATAACACAACCCAGGACCTGACCTTCGATGTCGCCTGGGCTTCGAGCGATACAGCGGTGGCAACTGTCAGTGACGATCCCGGCAACAAGGGCTTTGTTCAAGCCATTGCTGCTGGTCCTTCGACAATCAGCGCTACTTTTGTTGGCGGCATCAGTGCCACTACACTACTGACTGTCACGGAGCCGGTGCTGCAAACGATTACGGTCTTGCCGGCCAATCCCTCGGTGCTGAGTTTGTCATCCACAGATAGTTTCACAGCTACCGGCCATTTTTCCGATGGAACAACTCCTGACATAACCTCTCAGGTTACCTGGAGCTCGTCCAACCCTGCCGTAGCAACAATCGCCACCACCGGTGGTGCAGCCACAACTCTCTCGCAGGGAACGACCTCTATTAACGCCACTCTGAATGGTGTCAGCGGGGCATCGAATCTCAAAGTGACTGGCGGCAATTTAACCTCGTTTACCATCTCACCGGCCGCCACCACCATTGTTACTTTGGCCAATAATACACGCGTCCGCATGACTGCCACCGGAACTTTCAGCAATGGCAGCATACGGGACATCACCGGGGCGGTTCAGTGGACGTCGGCCGATCCATCCCGGGCATCGGTAACCGCCGCTGGAGGTAATCTGGAATGGCTGACCGCCCTTGCGGCGACACAGTCGACTATAATTACGGCCACTATTACCCCCTTTATCCCCTTCACAACCACTCTGAGGGTTACCGCACCACAGCTCCTGTCCATTGCGCTTTCCCCTGCAACCCTGAATCTGACTGCCGGGACCAGCAGCCCCTTAACCGTGACCGCCAACTTTGGGGACGGGACGAGCCAGGACGTAACTTCCCTCAGTACCTTGACATCCGGCGACACGGCGAAAGCTACGGTAGCGACCGGCGGATTTGGAACGGAACGCGTCACCGGCGTAGCTTCCGGTACTACTACGATCAGTGCCACGTATATGTATAACGGCGTAACGTTTTCGACTCAATTTCCAGTCACCGTTATGGTTGCAACGCGGACCCTCAGGAGTCTGACCATATCGCCGCAAATTTCTTCAGTGGCTGCCGGCAATCAGGTTCAGTTCTCAGCAATGGCTGGCTACAGCGATGGCACCTCCGTTGATGTGACCGCCGATACGACCTGGACGGTCGACAATCCGAACATCGCCATTCTGGCCGACAGTGTTAACCAACCGGGGCTGGTCTTGGGGGTTGATAACGGTGTGGCGAAACTTACGGCGAGTTTCGGCGGCATGACCCCAATCCTGGCCACTACCATCACGGTCACAGGACCTTAGTTTGTCAGATTCATTACCGATATCAGGAAGGTATTGCATGAAACAAATCTGCCGGATAATAATCGCCTTATGCCTGCCGCTCTTGCTCTGCAGCCCGGCCATAGCGCAGCATGCAGGTCCTTATGTGGGGGCTTTCGTGGGTGGGGACGTCTTGATGGATGCCAAAAGCTCCGATACTCTGGGTGACTTTGGTTTCGAGTTTGATCCGGCATTGCTCGGAAGTGCGGTCATTGGCTGGGATCTTGAACCCGGTAACCCTGTCGGAAACGGAAGGATCGAGCTTGAATACACTCGACGCAACAACCGGCTCGACAAGGTGAAGTTTGTCGAAGGGAGCTTCACGGGGGGCGGGAATGTGACGACGGACAGTCTGTTGGTCAACTTTTTCGGTGTGTTGCACGACAACGGCCGATGGTCGCCGTATGCGGGAGCCGGGTTTGGTGCCGCGCGGATTGAAGCCTCTGGCCTAAAGGTTGCCGGTCAGCCCATGGGCAGTGGTTCAAACATCGTCTTTGGCTACCAGTTAGGGGCTGGAGTTGATTATGCTCTGACTGACAACCTGAATCTTGATCTCGGGTATCGGTTTTTCAGCAGCATCAGACCCAGGTTTACTGAGGCGAATGGTCATACGTTTACTATGGATTATCTCAGCCATAATGCTGTTCTCGGACTGAGAGTGGGCTTTTAATCGGATGCAGTATTTATTTCTGTTTCGGCCGTCAATCCTGCGTTGGGTTTGTGGTGTAAAATTCAGGGTAGAGCTTGTGAGCACACTCCGTACATAGTCCATGACTGAAGGAAATATCGGAATGCTTTCTGATATAGCTCTCAATCTGGCTCCAGTAACCCTGGTCATCACGTACCTTCTTGCATGATGCGCAGATAGGGAGCAGTCCGCTGAGTGTTTTAACCTCTGCCATGGCGGAGCGAAGTTCGCTGATGAGCTGCTCGTTGGATTGCTGAACACTGCATCGTTCCTCTACTTCGCGGGCCAGTTCGCTATTAAGGCGCTGCAGTTCCTCCGTTCGCGCCGTCAGCAGGTCTCTCTGACGCTTTAATTCAAGATGGTTTCTGACTCTCAGTCTGACCAAGGAAGGATTAAATGGTTTGACAATATAGTCTCCCGCTCCCATCTCCAGCCCCTCAGATTCGCACTCCGCCTCACCCAGTGCAGTTATAAACAGGATCGGCACATTTCTGAGTGCCGGATTCCGTTTAACAATACGGAATACTTCGTACCCGTCCATAACCGGCATGAGGATGTCGAGCAGGATCAGATCAGGAGGCTGCCTGGAGATAATCTCCAGTGCTTCCCGTCCGCTATTGGCCATGGTGACATGATACTCATCCTCAAGCAGGCTACTGAGCATTGCGACACTAAGCGGCTCATCGTCTACGATCAGGATAGTCTGGATTGTGGCTGTCGGTACCATGGAGTATGCTCCTTAAATTTCTAAAAAAAATTAACACGTCATGCAATGGCTAGCAGATTAACAGAGTTCCCCACGATTTTAAATAAATATGAACGTTTCTTCTTTATAACTACAAGCAGAGGAAGCATCAAGATGATTTTAAAGGTATTTCGCGTTCAGTATGCCTTGAATGGTAGGGCTGGTATGATGGTCAGTTGCAGCTCTTGAGACCAGTTACCAAATGGGCTGAAAATATAGGTCAGGGGAAGAGCAGCAGAGTCAGCTGAATACTTGCGGAACACCAGTCCCAGTTGATTAGCCAGCTTTTCAACAACGCTGGCGTCGGAATCGTCCTCATTGAAAGCCAGGAGCTGAGTGCCGTTATGGCCCAGAAGGCGTTCATAGGTAAGCTGCTCTGCCTCGGAGAGCCCGCAGACGACGATCACACGCCGGCTGGCATAGGTTGCACTAACGGGTTCAGACCCCTTGATTCTGGTAACGGTAGATACCAGCAGTCCCATTTTTTCCGCTATGTCATGCGCCAGTTTACAGGGGGGAGCCGACATGACGCTGATGCTGGTGATCGCAAACGGAATTGCAGCTGGTTTTGGGAGGGGGGGCGGAATTGTGGTGTCAGGTGCTGCAGCAGGCTCCCGCTTGCCAGCTTCCGGCTCGGTGATATGCGGTGCGGGGATGTTTTTTTCGTTTCCGGCTTGTAGAGGAATATGCAGGCGTTGTCCAATCTTGAGCCCTTGTGGCGATGCAATTCCGTTCAAGCGCATAATCTCAGGAATCAACTTCTCGGCAGCCTGGTTAGTCAGCCCGTACCGTTTCATCAGAATAATGAACAGGTTCTCTCCCGGCTGAACCACGTGAATACTGTCCCGGCCGGATTCAGCAGCACCGACTGCCTTCGGAACAGCTGCAGCCGGGGCATGACGTTTGTGCTTTTCTGGTTTGGCGGCCAGTGGGGGGGCGATCCTGCGCAACTCCTTTAGGTTAATCTCAAACGGGGCGGGGGGGGATGGCTGCGGAGCATGGTGTGGTTTCGCGTTGTTGCTGCCGTGACGCAACTCCTTGAGGTCTATATCGAATTCTTCCTGCGCAGCAGTGACCACTCCTGGCATCAAAATGATTGCCATCAGTAAGAATGCTGCTGATGTTCTGACCATCCCCATTGTTACTGCTCCTTGGATACCTTTCCGGTTGTGAGTTTGCCACTGATGTTGTTTTTGATCCAGGATGAATCCCACCACTCGATCGGATTTACCTGTTCGCCGGAGATGACGACTCCAAAGTGGAGATGGTCTCCGCCGGCAAGACCGGTATCGCCGGTGTTGCCGATGATCTGCCCCTTATGCACTTTGTCTCCGGACTTCACGGCGATTCGGCTCAGATGCCCATAAAGGGTCTGCAGCCCCAGACCGTGATCGATAATAATGCATTGACCATAGACTCCGAGATTGTCGGCGTAGACAACCGTGCCGCTGTTGGCGGCTGGCACCGGAGCGTGAGCCAGGGACGCGAGGTCTATGCCGAGGTGGTTTTGTTGGTCGACTTGCTTTCCCTGATAAAAATAGCTGCGCCGCTGGGCGAAACTGCCAAGGGGAGCTGATTTGGGCAGGCGGAGGAAATTCCCCTCCCAAAGAGGTACAGGAGAGGTCTTTAGGCCGCATTCGGTGAGAAATTTGAGATCGTGTTCCCTCAGTTCACCATTTACCTTCAGGTAAACATCGAGGGGGCTTGTCGCCTGCGGAAACTGGCCCTTGAATTCGGCGGCTACCTTCTCCAGAAAGCTGTCGCTCAGATTGATCCGGTCGTTTGGAAAGGATTTGGGAATCAGGTGGAAATAGATCCCTGCCTGTCGCTCGTTTCCGGCACGGTCTACGGCGAGCACTCTCGGTACATAGCTCTTTTCTTCTGCATCGTAGGGAAAGGCGAACAGACAGGCGTAGCGATCGCCGGACTGCCGGTAGCCGGGAAAGAAGCGGTTGCCGAAGGTGACACCGGTTCGTTCAACTTCTCTGTTCAGGGTGTATACCACCAGCCCTGCTCCTCCCCGGGAGAGATTATGTGCGGTGCTGAGGACCATCACGGTGGGTGGAGTATTCTGGTAGTCAAAGTGCAGAGACTGAAGGGTGCTGTTGCCCGCGCCGAAGTGGTAGAATGACCGGTCGGTTGCGGTGATCAGCAGCGTAAAGGGACCCTCTTTGAGACCGGATTGCGCCAGTTTGATGGATTCCCGTGCCTCACGGATACCAAGAGGGTACTGCTTGGAGATGAGAATTATGGTCCGGTCACCCTGGACGGCATTTACCGTAACTTCTTTTAGCGCGGCACCGGAATCCCGAAGCGTCAAAGTCAGTTCTCGTTTTGCCGAAATGGGCCCCGGTATGGAGGAAAGTGTAAGCACAGGACCGGGTGTGCCACGAAAGTAAAAAATACCGAACCCCAGAACAGCGACGATTGTGGCGATGATTGTTGTAATTTTCATAGTTACTCCTATTTTCCGATCTTAACACCGCTCGCTTCATATGTACAGCTTGGGCGTCCCGGAAGTTTTCCTTGATTGCAGAACGAAGAAGAGAGACAAATACCACCATTTAAAGGATAAACTGCAATAATTTATTCAGGTTGTATTGGGCGGATCGGCAAAAAACAGTGCTGTCTTGCGCTTTACTTGTGATATGGCAACATAACCTACATAATGTGCTTTCAATATTCACAGTGAAGATAGACACTTTACAGGAGATTCTCATGAGCAAAAAAATCGGCATACTCACTGGCGGTGGCGACTGCCCCGGTCTGAATGCTGTTATTCGTGGCGTGGTCAAAAGTGCCATTATCCGGCATGATTGGGAAGTAATCGGGATCGAAGACGGTTTCGACGGTCTGCTCGATCTCAGCAAATGCAGATTTCTGACTCTGGAGAGCGTCCGTGGAATTTTGCCTCGGGGCGGCACCATTCTGGGCACCACTAACCGCGGTAATCCATTTTCCTTCCCGGTGGACCAGGCAGGCAAGACCGTCCTTGTCGATCTATCCGACAAGGTGGTAGAAAATATTCGTGCGCTGGGACTCGATGCGCTGATTGTCGTGGGTGGTGAGGGGTCACTCAAGATTGCGCTGGAACTGGTGAAAAAAGGTGTTCCGATAGTTGGAATACCCAAGACCATTGATAATGACCTGTGCGGAACCGACGTCACATTTGGATATAATACCGCGCTTGAAACCGCCACCGACGCCCTGGACAAACTGCACACCACTGCAGAAAGCCACCACCGGGTGATGATTCTGGAGGTAATGGGGCGATATGCAGGCTGGATTGCCCTGGAAGCCGGCATCGCAGGAGGTGCCGATGTTATCCTGATCCCTGAAATACCTTTTGATTTTGCCAGTGTCTGTACGGCAATTCATAGGCGTTCCGACCGGGGTAGCCGATTTAGTGTTCTTGTCGTAGCAGAAGGGGCTTTCCCTGCCGGTGGTGACCGGGTAGTGGCAAAGGAGGCCGACGAACGAAATCTTATTGAACGCCTGGGCGGCATCGGGCAATATGTGGCAAAACAGATCGCGCAATGTCTGGAGATGGATGTCCGTGTTACTGTTCTTGGCCATCTGCAGCGCGGCGGTTCACCCACTACTTTTGACCGTGCATTGGGAAGTCGTTTTGGCACCAAAGCGGTTGCAATGGTTGCTGCCGCCGAGTTTGGCCGGATGGCGTGTCTGCGGGGCAGAAAAATAGAGACGGTGACTCTTGAGGACGCCACGTGTGATCTGAACTTGGTTGATCCGGAGGGGGAAATCGTGCGTACGGCCGAAGACCTCGGTATTATGCTTGGACGCTGAAAATAACAAACAGACAAAGAAATACTCATTATTCTCCGTATAACCGGAAGGGGTATATAAATCCATACTCCAGGGGATGTTAACCAGCAATTCAGCTTGTCAACCTCTACCCAGTATGCTAGTTTTACAAAATTTTTAACGTCACAGACACATACAATTTACACGGGGGTTTACCTTGAACCAGTTTTACAAGAATCTCTCACTCTGGCTAGTCATCAGCCTCATGATGATCCTGCTATTCAACATGTTCAACAAACCGCGGCCGACCGCCGAAAAGCTTAATTTCAGCGACTTCATGAATCAGGTCGATGCGGGAAAGATTACCGCTGTTGTCATCCAGGGTAATGATATTTCCGGAAAGATCGAAGGGAAGGATGGTAAAGAGTTTCATACTTATAAACCGTATGAAGACGCTGACCTGACCAAGAAGTTGCTGGAAAAAAAGGTTGCAATCACTGCTAAACCCGAAGAAGAAAAGTTTTCCTGGTTTTCAATATTTATCTCCTGGTTCCCGCTTATTCTGTTGGTTGGAGTCTGGATCTTCTTCATGCGTCAGATGCAGATGGGGGGAGGGAAGGCGATGTCATTCGGCAAAAGCCGCGCCAAGCTGCTGACCGAGGCACAAGGGAAGATCACCTTTGAAGATGTCGCCGGCATTGAAGAAGCCAAGGAAGAGCTGGAAGAGATTATCGCTTTTCTGAAAGAGCCGAAGAAGTTCACCGTGCTTGGTGGGAAAATCCCTAAAGGGGTGCTGCTTATAGGCCCTCCGGGAACCGGCAAGACACTCCTGGCGCGCGCTGTTGCCGGTGAAGCCGGCGTACCATTCTTTTCAATATCAGGGTCGGACTTTGTCGAGATGTTTGTCGGTGTCGGTGCCAGCCGTGTGCGCGACCTGTTTTTGCAGGGCAAAAAGAGTGCGCCGTGTATTATCTTTATAGATGAAATAGATGCGGTTGGCCGCCACCGTGGCGCCGGCATGGGGGGAGGGCATGACGAACGCGAGCAGACTCTCAACCAGCTTCTGGTAGAGATGGACGGTTTTGAGTCCAATGAAGGGGTGATCCTGATTGCCGCCACTAACCGTCCCGACGTTCTTGACCCGGCTCTGCTCCGCCCGGGCCGTTTTGACCGCCAAGTTGTCGTTCCCCGCCCTGATGTCAAGGGGCGCGAAATGATTCTCAAAGTTCACTCAAAGAAGGTGCCGCTCTCTCCTGATGTCGATCTGGCGTTAATTGCCCGCGGCACCCCCGGTTTTTCCGGTGCCGATCTGGCCAACCTGGTTAACGAAGCAGCTTTGTTGGCTGCCCGTCTGAATAAGACCGTTGCAGACCCAAGCGATTTTGACAGCGCCAAGGACAAAGTTTTGATGGGGGTTGAGCGCCGTAGCATGGTCATCTCTGAAGAAGAGAAGAAAAGCACCGCTTACCATGAAGCTGGTCATACCTTGGTTGCTAAGATGGTGCCGGGTACCGATCCGATCCACAAAGTTTCCATCATTCCCCGCGGTCGGGCATTGGGCGTGACCATGCAGTTGCCGATCGAAGACAAACATAGCTATTCTCGTGAATCACTGTTGGCGCGCATCGCCGTCCTGATGGGGGGGCGTGCTGCTGAAGATCTGATCTTCAACACCTTTACAACCGGTGCCGGGAATGACATTGAACGTGCGACCGATATGGCCCGCAAGATGGTCTGTGAATGGGGGATGAGCGATAAGATGGGTCCTCTCTCGTTCGGCAAGAAGGATGAATCCATTTTTCTCGGTCGCGAGATGGCCATGCACAAAAACTTCAGTGAAAAGACAGCCGAGCATATTGACGATGAAATCAAGCGAATTGTCGATGAATCATATGAGCGTGCAATCGGGTTGTTGCGTGAGAACCTCCAGAAACTCCATGACCTTTCTGCGTGCCTGATTGAGAAGGAAAACCTCTCTGGTGACCAGGT
>JAJXWO010000075.1 GCA_021781535.1 Deltaproteobacteria bacterium
GTCGGAGAGCGATCCGGCCATGCGTACCACCGTGTTGCCCGGACCACGCCAGGCCAGGCCGCGGGCCAGGAACCAGCGATACTCGCCATTCTTGCACAGCAGGCGGTGTTCACTGGTGAAAAAGGCCGTTTCGCTGTCGAAATGCTGCCGGAAAAGATCCCACACCCGGTCAATGTCCTGTTGATGGATGAGCATGGCCCAGGCATCGATCGTCGGCTCGAATTCCTCCGGGCCATAGCCGAGCAGATCGATAAAATGAGGGGAGTAGAACATCACCCCTGAGACCAGATCCCAATCCCAGATGCCGTCGTTGCTTCCCTGCAGAGCGCGAGACAGGCGGTCTTCAACATCGTGCAGCATGGCCTCCTTTGCGTCGAGGCTTGTAATGAGCTTGTTGAAGGAATCGGCCAGGATGCCGACTTCGTCATTACTCGTGATCTGGATCTCGTGAGCCACGTCCGGGTGCGTACGGATCTGGCTGATCTGGCTGGTAAAGGCGTTCAGCTTGGCGGTCAACCTGCTGGAAAGTATCCAGACCAGCAGAAGAGACAACAGTGTCAATAGTACGGCGCCCGGGAGCAGGTGGTGCCAGAAAAAATGCCGGACCGGTTGGTAGGCTTCGTCGATGGGATAGGTGGATGCCAGAATCCAGTTGGTCAGCCTGAGGCGCTTGAACGAGGCGATCTGGGCTATGCCGCGTGAATTGACGGTTTCACCGCTTCCTTCAAAGCCTGCGATTGCCTTATCAAAAAGTACATTCGCGCCTCGCGGGACATCCTGCTTCATGATGCGGCTTTTGTCCGGGTGGACGACCATGGTACGGTCGGTGTTGAAAAGGTACAGGTAGCCCTTCTCGCCGATTTTGTTGCTCATGATCTCTTCGATGAAATAATCGTTGACCAGATTGAGGCTTCCGGCAAGGTACCCCAAAAGCCGATTGTTGCGGTCATAGATGGGAACTGCCATCAGGATGGCAGCTCCCCGGGAGCGGGGAGAGCGGTAGAGGCCGGAAATGCCCGGCCTGCCCTTCAGTGCAATGCTTTTCAAAAAGGGAACCAGTTCCTCAACCCTGGGGTTTGGCCGAGCTGTGAAACGCGATGATTCGGCCACAATGTTTTGCCGGGCATCAAACAGGTAAATACCGTTATTAAAGAGGCTGTTAACGGCATGATTGTTGTCGAGAAACGCCCGGGCCCGGGTTGGGGTGCTGAAGAGCTCCGGCGTAACGTTGACTGAAAGCTCGGTTATGGCTCTGAGATAGAGACCGAGTTTGTCATCAATACTGTTGGCAAGCATTGTGACCATTGAGGCCTGCTGGCGGGTTATGTTGTCGCGAATCAGGTTTGAAACAGCCGTTGTGATGCCCCATACGCTCGCGATGGAGACAATCACCAAAAATACACTGAAACTCAGTGTTATTCTGCGACGTATGCCGAAAAAAGAAAACATCCGTGGGGGTGTCCTTGGGCAGTGCTCCCGCTGCCGTATCAGGCCTGTGTTCTCAGTGTGCCCGGAGCTTACATTTCCGCTGATACGATCCGGTTTCTTCCGCTGTTCTTGGCTTGGTAGAGGCATGTGTCGGCCACGTTCAGTACCTGTTCCATATAACGGACCTGGCCATTGAAGTTTGGTATAACTGTGACGGAACCGAAGCTTGCAGTAATTTCTATTTCGCACCCGGCAAAATTCACCGGCGTACTGGCTATCCGTACCCGCATCCGCTCCGCCACATGCAGTGCGCCGGTCAGATCTGTTTCGGGCAGCACCACCACGAATTCCTCGCCGCCGTAACGGGCCAACCAGTCAACCCCCTGGCGAAACGAAGCAGATATGTGGTCAACACATGCTCTGAGAACATCATCGCCGGCCAGGTGACCATAGGTGTCATTGATTACCTTGAAATGGTCCAGGTCGCACATGAGCACCGAAAGGCTGTGGTGGTAGCGCGAGGACCGGATGATCTCCTGTGACAAATGGTGATCCATGTAGACACGATTAAAGATCCCGGTCAGCCGGTCACGTATTGAAATCTCACGGATCTCGGCCATATTCTTCTTCAGCGACGTCTCCAGCTCAAGTATCCGGCAGGCGCCTTTGAGCCGCACCCGCAGCTCCGCTTGATGAATCGGTTTGACCATGTACTCATCGGCGCCGGCCTCCAGCCCCTTGACCAGATCCGTCTTGGAGTTCTGCCCGGTCAGTACGATAATGTAGATATAGCGATCAATCTTCATGCTTCGGATCAAACGGCACAACTCGAGCCCGTCCATTTCCGGCATCAACCAGTCGGTTATAATGATCGGGAAAAATTCCTGACTGTAAAGATCGATCGCTTCCTGTCCGTTGCGGGCAACAGCAAACTCGTAGCCCTCTTTTTTTAAAGCCGACATTAATAGGGTGCGCGACATCATATCGTCCTCGACAATGAGGACGCGTGGTCGTTTGCTTGTGGTGGGCGCTGCTGTCATAATCATCCTTTATCGCTCACTGGATTCCACCAATGCAGAGATACTTGATCTCAATGAACTCCTCGATGCCGTATTTCGAACCTTCGCGGCCGATGCCGGATTGTTTCATGCCGCCGAATGGGGCCACCTCGGTTGAAACCAGTCCGGTGTTGATACCGACCATGCCGTATTCGAGCGCTTCGGCTATACGCCAGATCCGGTTGATGTCGCGGCTGTAGAAATAGGAGGCCAGGCCAAACTCGGTGTCGTTGGCCATACGGATGGCATCATCGTCGTTTTTAAACCTGAATAATGGCGCCAACGGACCAAAGGTTTCCTCACGCGCAACCAGCATCCCGGGTGTCACATCGGCAAGGATGGTCGGCTGAAAGAAGCTGCCGCCCAGTTCATGACGCTTTCCGCCGAGGACGATGCGAGCCCCCTTGGCAACGGCATCGGCGATATGTTCCTCCACCTTTTCTACTGCGGCCATGTCGATCAGCGGCCCCTGCTGAAAATCACCCAGCAGGCCATTGCCCACCCGCATCCTGGCCACAGCCTCGGCCAGTTTCTCCGAAAAAACATCGTAGATGCCATCCTGAACGATCAGTCGATTGGTACAGACGCAGGTTTGGCCGGTGTTGCGATACTTGGATGCCATCGCTCCCTCCACTGCCGCGTCCAGATCGGCGTCGTCGAAGACGATGAAGGGGGCATTGCCGCCCAGTTCCAGCGAAACCTTCTTGACCGTTGCGGCGCACTGCGCCATCAATTCCTTGCCTATCTCGGTCGAACCGGTAAAGGTCAGTTTTCGCACGATCGGATTAGCGGTCATCTCGCCCCCGATAGCGCGCGCTGACCCGGTCACTACGCTGAAAACGCCGGCCGGAATGCCGGCTCGTTCGCCCAGTTCCGCCAGGGCCAGTGCCGAAAAAGGTGTGGCGGTAGCCGGTTTTACCACCATCGTGCAGCCGGCGGCTAGTGCCGGGGCGGCTTTGCGCGTAATCATGGCGGCCGGAAAATTCCAAGGTGTAATAGCCGCGCAGACTCCGATAGGTTCCTTCAAAACCACTATGCGTTTATCGGGAGCATGGCCGGGGATGGTGTCGCCGTAGACCCGTTTTGCTTCCTCGGCAAACCACTCAATGAACGAGGCTGCGTATGCGATTTCACCCCGGGCTTCAGCCAATGGCTTGCCCTGCTCGGCTGTCATGATGATCGCCAGATCCTCCTGGTTGGACAGTATCAACTCGAACCAGCGTCGCAGGATTATGGAGCGCTCTTTGGCAGTTTTTGCCCGCCAGCCGGGCAGAGCGGCTTCTGCAGCCTGAATGGCCCGCTGAGTTTCGTCGGCACCCATTCTGGGTATCGTTCCCAGGATTTCACCGGTAGCCGGATTTGTAACGTCGATGTCTGCTCCACTGTCCGCTGCCAGCCAGTTGCCATTGATGTAGCACTGCTGTCTGAAAAGTGCAGGGTCTCCCAAGTTCAGCATGATAGGCCTCCTTATGCCACTCGCGTTATAATGATGCAGGCAGCTATTCTTCGTTTTTGCCGGTGTCGATCATGACGTTGTCAGCGATGTAGCACCCTGCATTGCGCTGACAGGGCGGGAAGTCTCTTCTATAGCACGATGGCGTGGTTTTACAACAATCCGTTTGGCTTCCGCCGGTACGCGTGAGCCAATGCCCTTCAGTGCTTCTTACTGAAGTCTCTGAAAGAACCGGTTGGGATAGGGATTTTTGGCGGCGGTGGTGTGGTATGCAACCAAATATAGTTTGAAAGTCCCCGCTCGATGGGAGCAAGAGTTAGAGCAAGAATAAACAGCACCAGAAAGGCGAGGAAGAATAAGACAATCATTCCCATTGACATAAGCAATGCTTCAACAATCAGGGACATGGGGAACTTCCTTTAACGTTGTGTTGCAACAGTTCCAGAACTGCCTATTTGAGTGGAAGTATACAGCAGTTTTTAAAAAAAATCACCCGTCAATGTGCTCAATTCATCGAATCATGTCAGCCATCCCGATGGGGGCTGGCCAGGTTTCTATCGATGCCGCTTCTTTTTGTCCGGCCCACAGATCATGCTTCGCAGGGTGTCGATAGTCGTGCTTTGCCTGATTGATGAAAAGCCGTGATTATTATTGGAAAGTTCTGTCAGGAGTTCACGGTAATACCCATAGACACGAATCAGTGGTTGCCGGTATGTATGCTTTTTGCAGTTTATTTCCGTTTCGAAGACAATTTCTCTGATCTTGGTATGGTCGCTATAGACCGTTTTATAGATCTCCGTCTTTTGAGGGTGCGGGAATACGGTCACCATGACGGTTACCTTGGTGCCATTCCGTTTAAGTCTCTGAGTATCATAAAACCAGGGTCCACTTTCGATAGACCGGCTGAATGACTTCCATCTCTTTGTATCCAGGTCAATACTGCGTAACATTGCATTATAGTACATATCAGATTGGTATGTACCCGGGTCATCGGTTGCCGGAAGAGGCTCTTCTGCGAAGACGGAGGAGGCAGACAGCGCCAATAGTACGATCGCTATGAGACGGAATAACATGGGGAACCTCACGTATGTGCCTGATCTACTCAGGGTGACGTGTTAACACACCGATTCATTAATGGTGAAAATATAAAGAGCTACAGCTGTAAACCGTAACTCAAAGATTTATAAGCGCTATTTTCGAATAGTCGCTGTAACAACATCATGTCAGTATACGCGCATGATTTTTTTTAAAATAGACTGTTTTTTCATCTTCCTGGTGATATATTTAAATCAGCTGGAAGGAAGTAAAAAACATGAAAAGGAGGCTTTGAGATTTTTATGGAAGACACTCCACCAGGCTGTTTTTCTACATAGGATACCATGTCGGTCTGATTGTAGCGATGAATCGGACATATACCTGAAAAGGAATCAAAGATATAATGGAAACAGAAAGCCCACTGCACGATTTGGTGGGCTTTTTTATGGTTTGCAGCCCTGTCTTAAGGTCTCGCCGTCCAGCAGCATCAAGAAAAACCCGCATTGCACGATGAGTCGCCATACCTGTGCGGCTTGAGAAAGTTTAAAACTACGCTTTAGCATTGACGGCAGCTTCAATTTGATATAAAAAATACCGCTCAGTACATTGTCGTGCCGTTTTAGCTCAGTTGGTAGAGCACATCACTCGTAATGATGAGGTCGTCGGTTCGATTCCGACAAACGGCTCCACTAAATAGTCCGGCACAGTCCGACGAGATACTTAAGCCCCTTGAAAACAGGGGCTTTTTTATTGCCTGTTGTCTTTTGTGGTCCAGTCTGGTATGGCTAAATCCATGAGTTATGACGGTATCTATGACGGTATAATGCTATCACTTGAAGTCGGATACCGCCAAAAAGGAGAAACGCCATGCCTAAAAGGATTGCGCCGTTATCTGACATTCAGGTGAACAAAGCCAAGCCGAAAGAAGCCGTCTACAAGATGGCCGATGGCGGAGGTTTATATCTGCTTGTCACCACAACAGGCGGCAAGCTCTGGCGGATGGATTACCGATTTAATGACAAGCGCAAGACTCTTGCAATCGGTGCTTATCCTGCAATTACTCTTGCAGATGCTAGGCAGCGCCGGGAGGATGCAAAGAAGCTGCTGGCCAATGGCGTTGATCCTGGAGAGATGAAAAAGTCAGTTAAACAGGCGAAAACGGCACTCAATGCCAACAGCTTTGAAATAGTGGCGCGTGAATGGCACGCCAAATTTTCAGCGGCTAACAAGTGGTCGCAACCCCATGCTTTGACTATTCTTGACCGGTTGGAAAGAGATCTTTTCCCATGGATAGGCAACCGGCCCGTATCGGAAATCAAGGCACCTGAACTGCTGACATCATTACAACGTATTGAAAGCCGTGGTGCGCTGGACTCTGCACACCGTGTCCGTCATTATTGTAGTCAGGTTTTCCGGTATGCAATAGCCACCGGGAAGGCCGAAAGAGATATAGCCGCTGATTTAAGGGGTGCCTTGCCACCAGTAAGACGAGGCCACTTTGCAGCACCTACCGACCCGAAAACAGTTGCACCGATTCTACGGGCGATTGACGGTTTTGAAGGGTCTTTCGTGGTCATGTGTGCCTTGCAGCTTGCACCGATTCTGTTTGTGCGTCCGGGGGAGCTGCGGGCGGCTGAATGGTCAGAGATAGATTTTGATGCGGCAGAATGGAGTATTCCCGCTGATCGTATGAAAATGAAGGTTGCTCACCTTGTACCACTTCCACGGCAGGCGGTTGAAATTCTGAAAGCCCTTCATCCTCTCACCGGACACAGCAGATATGTATTTCCTTGTCATCGCTCTCCGCTTCGCTGTATGTCTGAAAATGCTGTCAATGCCGGACTCAGGCGCATGGGCTTTGAAAAATCAGAGATCACCGGGCATGGTTTTAGCAGGTCGTTGAATTTCGACCCTATCCGATGCCTGTCCGAT
>JAJXWO010000076.1 GCA_021781535.1 Deltaproteobacteria bacterium
AGTGTTTTTCCATGGCTGTAGTGGGACCGTTCGCTGCAGCCGCCATCTACCGCACCGCCAAGGCGGCACGACTCCCCTTCGGACTTTCGATCTTCCTCGCGGCATCCCTGGGAGACCTGTTGACGTACGTAACTACATCGGCACAGCTGGCATTGGCCTTTCCTGACCCGGCGGGCGGATTTACCGCTTCGTTTGTCAAATTTGCCACCGTCTTTGCCCTAACCCAGATTCCGCTGGCGATCAGCGAGGGGTTTCTGACCGTTATCGTCCTCAACGCCCTGGCACGGTTCAATCCGCAGGAATTGAAAGAGATGAACGTCGTAACCGCCCAGGAGGTACAGGGATGAAGCGGCATCAAAATCTGTTGATGATGCTAGCCGTAATTGTGCTGGTGGCGGTCCCGCTCTGGATGGTGCAGAAACCGGCTCCGGGGCCTGATGGTGCGGAGGTGGAAATATTCCGTGGAGCCGATGACCAGGCAAAAGATGTCATCGCCACACTCGCGCCCGGGTATCGGCCATGGTTCAAACCGCTGATGGAACCGCCCAGCGGAGAGATCGGCTCGCTGCTTTTTGCGCTGCAGGCGGCCCTCGGAGCCGGGTTTATCGGCTATTATCTGGGGGTGTCGGTGACGCGCTCACGGCTGCGACGGGAGCACAACAAGGAAGCGCAATGCTGATTGAGCAGTCTGCCTACACGAACCGCTGGCGACGGGTCTCACCTGCGGCTAAGGGAGCATTTTCCCTCTGCGGCATGATAGCCGCGTATGCCGCTGCAGCGCCCACAACCGCCTGCGGCGTAGCTGCAATTCTGTGCGCCGTCACCGTTCTGGGTGCGGGAATACCGCCGGTGCGGTATTTGCGGGTGGCCGCTCCGGCGCTCCTTTTTCTGGCTGTCAGCGTTCTGTCACTTGCCGTTTCACTCAAGATCGGCGCTACGGCTGGCGATCTCTCGCTGCATCTGGCCCGGACGGAACTGGAGCGGGTCGCCCAGGTCTGCGGCCGTTCCCTCGGGGGGCTGGCAGCGCTCCTCTTTCTGGCTCTGACCACGCCGCTCTCAGACATCATCTCCCTGCTGCGGCGCTGCAAGCTGCCGGACACCCTGCTTGATCTGATGACCCTCTGCTACCGCACCCTCTTTGTGCTGTCTGAAACGGTGCATGAGACGATCACCGCCCAGTCTGCCCGCATGGGACATGCGACGATGACGCGTTCCCTTCGGTCGCTGGGGGGAATGGTTGCCAATCTGTCCGTCCAGGTCTGGCAGCGGTCACAGGCGCTTCACCTGGCTGCGCTGGCACGAAACAACGACGGCGCACTCCGCTTTTTGGAACCTGACTATCCGGACTCCCCCCGCGCCATCTCTCTTGCCGTTATCTCCGGCCTTGCCCTGGTTGTTCTGGCGGTGTCCCTGCCATGAGCGATCCTATCTTGAGCTTCACTGATGTTTCATACCGGTATCCCGACGGCACAACCGCGCTCAACAACTGCTCCCTGACGATACGCCGTGGCACACGCACCGCCGTGCTCGGTGCCAACGGCGCCGGCAAAACAACCATGTTTCTGCACCTGAACGGCATTCTGCGCCCCACAGGCGGACACGTCTGCTGGGAGGGTACCTCGCTTGATTACAGCCGGAGAGGGATGCGGGACTTGCGTTCCCGGGTCGGTCTGGTGTTCCAGAATCCGGACAGCCAGCTCTTTTCGGCCAGCGTGCGGGAGGACGTATCCTTTGGCCCCATGAACCTTGGCCTTGAGAAGAAGATTGTTCGGGAGCGTGTAGCAGAGGCGCTGTTGGCAGTCGGCATGGCCGAGTCCGCCGATAAACCGGTACACAACCTGAGTTACGGTCAGAAAAAACGGGTCTGCATCGCCGGAGTTCTTGCCATGCAGCCCGAGGTGCTTGTGCTTGACGAACCGATGGCCGGATTGGATGCCGCCATGCAAACAGAGCTGACGGCCGTTCTCGAACGGCTGCACGCATCTGGCATGACGGTTATCATCGCGACCCATGACCTTGATTTTGCATATGGCTGGGCGGACGAGGTGATCGTGCTGCAGTCGGGAGAACTACTGGCCCACGGCCTTCCGGCGGAGATACTCCGACAAGAGGATGTACAGCACGAACTGGGTGCAGCGCCGCTGGTGGCGGAAATCACCCGTACACTCTCCTTGATTGGCATCGATCTTCGTGATAAGGGATATCTACCACGCAGTAAAAATGAACTGCTGAAAGCAATCACCGCACTATCCAGGCTGGAGAAAACATCATGATTATCGTAACCGGAGGAGCAGGCCTGATCGGCAGCGCCGTAGTTCAGCGCTTGAACGAACGTGGCAGGGAAGATATCCTGATTGTGGATCACCTCGGGCAGACAGACAAATGGCGCAACCTGTCACCGCTCCGTTTCATGGATTATCTGGAAAAGGATGTCTTCGAGCGGATGCTGGACGACGGTTCCCTGGCCAAACGCCTGCCGGGCGGCCACCGTATGGATGCGGTCATTCACCTGGGCGCCTGCTCGGCCACAACCGAACCGGATGCCACCTATCTGATCAACAACAATTTCGAATATTCCCGCAAACTGGCTTTGACCGCACTGGCGGCCGATGCCCGTTTTATCTATGCCTCCAGCGCCGCAACGTACGGGGACGGTGAGCACGGCTTTGCCGATGACGAGAAACAGCTGGCACAACTCCGGCCGATGAATATGTACGGCTACTCCAAACAGCTTTTTGACGTATGGGCGCAACGCCAGGGGATTCTTGATAAAATCATCGGCATCAAGTACTTCAACGTCTATGGTCCGAATGAACAGCACAAGCGTGAAATGCGCTCGCTCGTCCTCAAGGCCTATGAACAGATCGGCGCCACCGGCACGCTCCGCCTGTTCAAGTCACATCGGCCGGAGTACGGTGACGGAGAGCAACTGCGCGACTTTATCTACGTCAAAGACGCCGCAGCCATGACCCTTCATTTTCTCCAGAACAGGGATGCGGGCGGCATCTTCAACGTCGGTGGCGGCACAACCGTCAGCTGGAACCGGCTGGCTCGTGCCGTCTTCAGTGCGATGGACCGCCCGGTTGCCATTGAATATATTGATATGCCGGAATCGATCCGTACCACCTACCAATACCTGACCTGTGCCGAGACCGCCAAGATCCATGCGGCCGGTTATGCGGAACCGGTCACCCCCGTAGAAGAGGCGGTCGCCGATTACATCAGAAATTATCTCGTCCCGGGCAAGCGCCTGGGCGACAGGTAGGAGCGCCATCCTTCCATCAGCCAGGTTTTTTTTGACTGTGTACAGGGTGTCTTTTATTTTTCAGCTTCTTATTTAATTATTTACAGGTGTCTTATGTCCCTCGCAGAACAGATTTTAGAAGGCAATGTTCGCGCCGCCGCCCGGCTGATGCGCGACATCGACGATGGTCGCCCCCAGGCGATTGATGAGTTAAAGCAGCTCTACCCCCATACCGGCAGCGCGTATATTATCGGCATAACCGGCCCTCCGGGCGCAGGCAAATCAACTCTTGTCGATCAACTTACCGCCTCATTCCGCAGCCAGGGGAAAAAAGTCGGCGTTGTTGCAATCGATCCCACCAGCCCCTTTACCGGCGGCGCAATCCTGGGAGATCGCATCCGCATGAACCGCCACTCCTGTGATGAAGGGGTTTTTATCCGCAGTCTGGCCACTCGTGGAGCTCTGGGAGGACTTTCACGCTCAACCTCCGATGTTGCCTTGGTAATGGACGCGCTGGGTATGGACATTGTTATTATAGAAACGGTCGGGGTCGGACAGGATGAGGTGGATATCGTCAAAGAGGCTCACACGACCTGTGTCGTGATGGTGCCGGGACTCGGCGACGACATTCAGGCCATCAAGGCAGGAATACTCGAGATCGGCGATATTTTTGTCGTCAACAAGGCCGACCGGGAGGGTGCGGACCGTACAGCCCGTGAACTGAGCACCATGCTGGAAATGCGGCATGCTGTTGCGGGAGCCTGGAGCCCGAAGGTGATGAAGACTGAGGCGCAACGCGGCACCGGCATGAGCGAGCTGACCGATGAAATCCTCGCCCATCATGCTTTTTTTCTGTCCAGCGGAACCATTAACAATTTTCTGCGCGAACGCAACCAGCGCCATTTCATGGGCATACTGCGTGACACCCTCCTTCAGAAGGCGCTGTCGTTCATGGCAAAGGACGGTGCTCTTGACAGGGCTGTAGCAGACATGCTTGACCACCTAATCGACCCGTATTCAGCAGTTGAAGTAATCGTTGAGCGCATGATGCCGGACTGTATTGATTAATGGTTCCTCGCGTTACCCAGTTTATTTCAGGTTATACATTGAATTTTTCCCGGATTGCTCTATACTTTGATTAAAGATCGTCTGACACCCCTAATGGAGAACAATGATGCCACTGACCGCAATCGCCCTGATAGTTATAGCTGCAGCACTCTGTATTCTGGTGCTGGCCCTGATCCCGACCTTTCTGACCATCAAACGAACTGCGGCGACGGTCGGAGAACTGGCAGAGATGGTTCAGAGCGAGCTTAAACCGGCACTACGGGAATTGACCGGCGTACTGGCGGAATTGAAAAATGTCGGTGACGGTGTGGCTGAGTACAACGAAGATGTCAGACGCTTCATGTCGGAGCTGGGGGCTGCCGGCGCGAATCTGCACACGATCAACCGCTCGGTTGGTGTGGTAACCAACGTTCTTAACATAACCTCGGTCTGGTCGACCGGAGCCAAGGCGGCAGGAAAGTATATAATTGAACGATATCTAAAAAAACGGGGAGGTATGTAACCATGTCTGACAAATGTGAAGTATCAGCGGGAACTGTATTGGTATCGTTTGTGGCCGGTGCAGCAATCGGAGCTGGATTGGCTCTGCTCTACGCACCAAAAAGCGGGCGAGAGATGCGTGAGAACATTCTTGACCTGACGGAAGATGCAGTAGACAAGATCAAGGAATACGCTAAAGAGGCCCAGGAAAAAATCAAAAATGCTGTTGAAGACGGCAAGGAAGCCTTTGTCGAAAAGAAATCCGTTTTGGCATCCGCAATTGAAGCTGGCCGCGAGGCAATGCAAAAAGAACGGACACCAGCACCATAATCAGTAAAGAGAATAGTAAAAAAGACCACCAACCGGCTGAACCCATGAGAAAATGTACAGACCATGTGGATACTCTTGAAATCAGTCGGGAATACAATTACACAACTAATTAAGATACAGCGTCTTTTAACGCCAACGGAAACGTTGGCGTTTTTTTAAATATGCTCCATGCAACATTTCGCTTCCATGATGTACGGCATCTCAATTAAACCTGTATCGGTCTTGCTGCCATATTTCTGATAGAGTGAATTAAAGTTTGCCCTCGCAAGCCAGGTTGGTATATCTAGTACCAAGTCAAAACCATATCGTTTGCACTTCTTTTCTATTCAATAGGTAGCAACAGTTCATTCATTTTTATCTTACCTCAGAAGGGCGTTTTGAATTGGCCATCCTCGACCGCTACATCGGCAAAACGTGGATATCATTACTTGCCCTCTGTTTGAGCGGTTTTGTTTCGATTTATCTTATTATTGATCTGATTGAAAATATTCCACGTTTTTTGCGGTCCGGGTCACCTGCGACTGATATAGTCTTGTACTTTATCCTGAAATTTCCGGAAATGATCAGTCGGACCGCCACGTTCTCAACTCTTATGGCCACGCTGCTGACGCTCGGGTTGCTTTCACGTGATAGCGAAATTATTGCCATGCGCAGCTGCGGCATCAGTCTCCTGAGAATTTCGCTTCCACTGCTGGTTCTTGGTGTAGTTTCCAGTATCTTGTTATTAATAAACGCTGAATTGATTTTACCGCACAGTTATGCGCGCACCCAAATGATCCATAGAACCAGGATTAATACCACTGGCAATCGTTTAGCATTCAAGCGAAATAACATCTGGTTCCGTTCCAAATCAATGATCCTGCAGGCACGACTATTCGAGCCGGAAAAAAAGATGTTGAGCGGCGTGGTTGTCTGGACTGTCGATAGCTCTATGAACCCAATCAGTAGAATTGATGCCGATACAGCTGTCTATCACGAAGGACACTGGATTCTACATTCTGCAGTGCAGAAAAACTTTTTATCATCAACGTATCTGTCGAAAAAAGTGCCGTCAATGACGTTAGATCTCGCCTTACGGTTAGATGACTTAAATGTTCTGGGGAGCGATGCCGACAACATGAGTATCCGGGCGCTGCATGAGTATGCGGAGAATCTGAGGCTTGGCGGCTATCAGGCTTACCGCTACCTGACGCTGATGCATTCCAAGATTTCCTCATCATTTGCACCATTGGTCATGGTACTGCTTGGGATCCCCTTTGCTACTCGAAGCAGTCGTAACGGCGGCATTGCCAGGGGAATAGGCGCCAGCATCGGGATTGGCTTTACCTATTTTGTGGTAAATGCGGTCTTGCTTTCCTTTGGCCGGAGTGGTGTTCTACCTCCGGTAGTTGCAGCCTGGGGGTCTAATTTCCTATTTATGCTGAGCGGGATATGGCTGGCGCTGACGGTTAATAAATAAGTCACATGCGCACGCAGAAGCCCAAAGCCCGGAGGCCTCTGTCAGATAAGCTCATTTCCTGATTTCGCGTAGATGAACAAGACGGAGAAACGTGTACTGCCTGTGTATTACGCGCCTGACCTCACAATTCCACACGACAAGGATGCAAGCAATGCCTTCATTAAACACAACTTCGAAAAATGCTCCCTCTGATATCCATTCTACTTCGGACGCTGTCATGATTTCTGTTGTTATCGCCGCCTACAATGAGGAAAATCGTATTTATCCCTCATTGGTCAACATTGCTGATTTTCTACGTA
>JAJXWO010000007.1 GCA_021781535.1 Deltaproteobacteria bacterium
GGCGAACGCCCGGCACATGGCCAGGGTGCCGAAGAAGTTGACTTCCATTTCCTCGCGCGAGGCCTCCATCCCGGCGAGTCCCAAGAGCGACACGCAACGATTGATGCCGGCATTATTGATCAGCAGGTTCACATCCACGCATTGTTCCGCGGCCATTGCCACACTGGCTGCAGAAGTAATATCCAGCCGGAGTGCCTCAATCCTTTCGGCATCGAATTGCGCCAATTCCTTAGCTGCCCCGATGGTCCGCGCTGCCGCGTAAACTTTCGCAGCTCCTCTATTCAGTAACTCCTTGATCAGGGCGCTGCCGACGCCTCCGTTGGCGCCGGTTACCAACACAATTTTTCCTTCCAGATTCATGACTGCTCCTTTTAAACTTTGATTTTAAGTTTTGATGGTATTGTTGATTTTACAGTTTTTTATTATTTCAGTAAGCGGCAGGCTGACGGCGATACATGGTCATGAACTGCAACAGCACAACAACCCCGATCGTGGAGGCGGCCTGGAGAGTTTGTACGTGATTTCATGGTGGTAACTATTTCTGATCAAGAATCGACTGGCAGCCAGCTGATGTTTTGTAACGACATTCCTTCTTTGTAGTACAGGGAGGGGGTGAGCAGTACAAAGAAAATGTGGACATCCCGATAACCGTACCTGCTGAGAATGGCATGCAGGGCCGCGGCAATGGCGTCATGTTTCTCCTGTGTCCGCGGAAACATGTATATTTCCAGTGAACGAGGTGTGGGCGTTATCTGCGTGATGCTGAGCAGCTCAACTTTGACAATTTCCCGCGGAACGGCAGCTGTACGGGAAAATTCCTCTACAAGTACCGGTAATTGCTCCCGCAGAAAAAGATTTTCGAAACCTTTGAACCTCAAATATGGCATTGCATCTTCCGACTTTCTCAAAAATTTTAATTGGAATCACCGGCAATGACCGTACAGGTCATGCCTGCCGCAAGTGGCACAGTGTCCGGTATGGTGTCGATCTTGATTCGCACCGGGATGCGTTGTGCGAGCCGTACCCAGTTAAAAATCGGATTGACGTCAGAGAGCAGTTCATGACCGGTGGGGTTGTCGTGATCGGTAATGCCACGGGAAAAGCTCTCGATATGCCCTTTCAGGAGAGGTGCATCGCCTATAAGCCGTATCTGGACCTGATCGCCCTGGTGCAGCAGATGGAGTTTCGTTTCCTCGAAATAACCGTAGACCCAGAACGAATTCTTGTCGATCAATGCCAGTTTCGCTACTCCCGCCGTTGCAAAGTCGCCGGGATGAACACTCAAATTGGTGACGTAGCCGTCAACCGGCGCACGTACCTCGGTACGGCGCATGTTCAGCTTGGCCGTCTCCACCGAAATTTCGGCATCCTGATATGCTGCTGTGGCTGAATCAGCCTGAGACCGGGCATTTTCACGGCTTTCAGCGGATACCACGACACCCTCCAGATGGCCGCGTCGCTCGGACTCCTGTTCCCGCATCGTCATTACGGCCTTGCTGACCGCCAAACGCGCTTTTGCCTGGTCAAGCGCCAAGCCATACCGTTCACGATCGACCGTGAACAGCAGATCCCCTTTGCGTACCACCTGATTGTCCCTGACGGCAACCCGGACGACGATCCCGGAAACATCGGCCGCAATGTTGATCACGTCAGCGCGAACCCGTCCGTCACGGGTCCAGGGGGAGTTCATGTACCGGTTCCACAATCCCTTGCTCAACAGTATCGCTGCAGTGACGATGGCTATGGTTATGACAAAGTGAAACAGGTACCTTATTTTCATATGAAATTTCCTTTTAGTATCCGTACCGGGATCTGTTAACGGAGCGCGAGCAGGCCGCAGATGCCGAAAATGCAGAAGAAAATCGAGACCCGGAACAATGGCGGGTGCCAGACATGTCGATAGACGCCTATTCGTCCCATAATCCTGTCAAGTATCGTCTGGAGGACTACGCTCACAAGGAATACGAGAAACAATGACGGCACCAGTGCGCCAAACAGGGAAAGCTCACGCGGCATAGACAATATCCTTCGTAGTTTGTTCAGGTAGGCCGCCAACAGCGGTGGCGAGAGCTGTTTCATCATCGAGAAGTGATGTTCGAATGAGATGGAGCGAAGTCCACATACGGTGCAGGATATCCCTTTCATGCGGGGCACGTGACTCCAACCCCATTTCATGCTGGATTGCGTTAATGGTCACCGTTACACTATCAAGGGCATCGTCGCGGTGACGGGCGGAAAGCCGGCTGAAAAGGCGTGCCGTCGACCGGATGCTTTCCTGTACCCTGTCCGACACATGGTGAGGCATCTGCATCATGGCCGTATCTTCCCGCACATGAATCACGGCGCGGCCGATCTCTCTGACCGAAAATAGCCAGGCGACAAGCCGCTGGTTTTGATCATCTGCCAGGTGCCTGGTTGATTCCAGCCTGTGCAGCAGGTCGTAGGTACCGCTTTCAAAACGGTTAATAAGGCCCGGAATCGGATCAAAACAGGCCGTGACTACCTGTCTGCGGATTTGACCGGCCAGACGGCGCTTGTACCAGGCTCCGGTGGCAGGCACCAGGGTCATGAATACCAATCCTGCTATTGCCGTACCTAATAGCGCAGCGGAACCTTCATTTATAACTCCAATAGGGTTGGATACCATGGGATTCGACGGGGAAAGCATTGCACAGAAAAAGACCACGTAACCGGTACCGATGGCGATCCATCTGGGATAGGTGATGATGTAGGACCCGACCATTAAAAAGGGAAGGAGTGACGCACCGAAAAGTAGGAACCCGTCCAGCAGCGGCATGATGAGGCACGCAAACAGGACTGCGGAGACATACCCTGACCCGTGCCCCATGGTCATATGCCGTACCCCGCGGTATTGGTCAGGGGTGGACCCGAACAGAGCGCTCGTGACTGCCACAAAACTGAGGGCACTGGCACCATAGGGCCACGCAGAGGCAATCCAGAACACACTGACCAGCAGAATTGAGACAAAAGCCTTTCCCCCGGCCAAAAGCGCAACAACCGGGTCGGTGTGCGTTGCAAAACAGATGTCGTCCGGCGACTTTGGCCCCTGATCATTATCCGGCAGGTTTGCATAGGATCGTGTGTAGGCATGCAATTCGCGCAGGAAGCGGTGCAAAAGTTCAATCGCCGTTTCGAAATCCACCGCATTTTGGGGGTCGCTGAGGGACGGATTATTCTTTTTCAACGCCGTTATTTTTCGCGAGAGAATTGCCCGGAATGCGGCAAGGCGACGGGCGCTCATACGCGCCGCTTCGGCACTGCGCGGAGATGCTCCGGTCGTTGCAAGTGTTTGTCCCAGTGAAGCGTACAGTTCAGTGAGCGCCTCCCCAGCCGGCGCGGCATTTTTTGTCAGCCGATTCATGATCTGGTGAAAGGAATAGAAGGTGGTTGATGCCGCCATAAATTCGCTATTGAGTTTTCGCAGCTTCAGGTCGCGGCAACGAACTTCCGAATCTTCCAGAACGGCTACGCTCCGTATGGATTCGAGGACAAGCACATTGCCGACCAGCTTCAACTGCATGGCTTCCAGTTCCGTGCGGCTTGCCGTACCGGAAAGCGATGCGCGCACGAAAGCCATGAAATCCGCATAGCGGTTTTGTATGTTGCTCTTTATCTGATCGGAAAGACGACGCGGAAGAATAATGTCGCTGACCACGCCGGCGCACAGAATGCCGAGTGTTACTTCCGAGAGTCTGGTAATCGCAAGCGAAAAGAATGCATGGGGCTGCGGCGCGGCCGCTAACCCGGCAAGGGCGGCCGAATATCCGGCAAGTACGAATCCGTATGATTTGAAGTCGCGAAAAAATGCGGCGCCAGCTGTACAGAAACCTACCCACAGCGCCAATCCGAGCAGAAACAGCACCGGTTCCTGTGCGCACAGGCTGATGAGCAGAAGGCTTACTGTGATGCCCCCCAGCGTACCGCCGATACGATAGAGACTTTTCGTCAGGATCATTCCCGTTTGAGGGCGCATGACAATAAAGACCGTTATCATCGCCAACCGCGGCTGTTCAAGCTGAAAGCGCATCGACAGCCACATGGCCAGAAGTGCTGCTAAAGCGGACTTAAAAACAAATATCCATCGCCACCCTTCCGTTTTACCCCATAGAGCGGTTTCTCGCTTCAGTGCGGACAGCCAGGGTGCCGTAGCACATGAATTGGAAAGACTCATAACGGCCGCTCTGACCCGGGGTGCGTTACCGGCACACCACCACCGAGGGCCTGCATCAGGCCGGCATAGGCATCAAGGAAATGCGCCTCAACCTGCACTTTTTGCTGAGTCTCCAGCAGGGTCTGATTCTGCGCATTGAGGACGATCAGATAATCGGTAAGCCCTGCCCGAAAGCTTTTCAAAGCAATGTCATAGGCCCGCTTGGCCAGTGCTTTGGCTTCATTGACTTGGGTTCGTTGCTTACCCAGTGAGCGCAGCGTCACAATCTGATCGGCAACATTGTTCATTGCTCGGATCACCGTGTCATTATACGATTCAACCGCAATATCGTAGTCAGCGGTTGAGGCGCCCAGCTGGCTCCGCAGCCGTCCCCCCTCAAATATCGGCAGAGATATTGCCGGGCCGAAACCAGCTATCAGCGATCCCGGCGACAGAAACTGGGCGAAACCAAGGGATTGCAGCCCTGTAAACGCATTCAGGTTGATATTCGGATAAAATGCCGCCTTGGCCACACCAATACTCTTGCCGGCCGCTTCCACTCTCCACCGCTGAGCTACCACGTCAGGGCGACGCCCCAGGAGGTCTGCAGGGAGGAGATCAGGCAGCTGTGCCGGCAGGTCAAAACGAAGGGAAGGACGGCGAATCTGTTCACCATCGCCAGGGCCTTTGCCGGTAAGGGCACTCAGCTGATTGTGCAGCAACTCGATGGACGCGGACATCCTCTCGATCTCCGCATGTGCCGCTGGCAACGGCGCCTCTGCCTGGCTCAGGTCGAGCTCGGTTGCAAGCCCCGCCGCAAAGCGCTTCCGCGTAATATCAAAGATCTCCTGTCGTTGTTTCAAGGTTGCCTGAGCGGTTTCCTCCAGCATGCACTGGAGTGACAACTGAACATAAATCCTGACCACCGTCGTTTCAAGGGCAAGTAGGACCTCTTGTGCCTCGGCGGCTGTCACCTGTACGGAGTCCAGCGCTGCGGCAAGAACACTGCGGTTCTTCCCCCAAAGGTCAAGATCGCAGGCAATGTCGATCGTCGCGATGTTGTTCCAGGCCCAGTTCCCTGCATACGGCGCTTTTACAAAGTGATGCTCGGTGAACCGCTGTTCGCTGAAGGATGCACCCCCCTCGATGGTGGGTAGCAATGCCGCTGAAGCGACACCTCTGAGCGCCTGTACTTTAGCAATGCGAGCTTGCGCAATACGCATGGTCGGGTTTCCCGACGTCGCCTCAATTACCAGCCGGTCCAACTGCGGGTCACCATACGCTTTCCACCACTGTTGTGATGGCCATGAGGCTGCCGAAGGTGACTCCGGCTTAAGTATATGGCCGCCATTCAGGTGATTAGCATCAAGCAGGAGAGAATGGGGCGAAATAGCAGCCGGGAAACTGGCACAGCCGCCGAGAAAAAGCATCGACCCGATTTTCAGAAAACCACACAATTTAATTTTTATCAGATCGAAAGACAGAACGAACTCCTGTGCGTTTTTATGCACGCTGCAGATTGCACAGTTTTACTTTTTAACCCGTTTCCGGGCGTCATTTACTGTTGCCTCCAGGGTCAGGACAAACCGTCCGAACTGTGCAATTTCAGCGTCGTTAAAGGGACTTAAAAGCTTATTTTCAAGGAGTGTTACGATTTCCCGGATGCGGGCTACGATCAGTCGGCCCTCCGGAGTCAGACAGAGAAGCTTTGCACGGCGGTCCGTACCATCTTCCGACCGCTGGATCAACCCCTTGGTTACCAAGGTATCGATAAGGCGGACGAGGGAAGGCCCTTCAATGCCGACCGATGCCGCCAGGTCTTTCTGGCGAACACCGTCACCCAGAAGGTGCAGGTGCAAGAGGGGGCGCCAGGTGGCATCCGTCAGCCCGGCAGCTTGAAATTCATGGTCAAGCGTCTGGCGCCAGCGCCGTGTCAAGAGACCAATATGGTAGAGGAGAGTGTTGCGGTCGATATTTCCGATATTATTGCCCATGAAAGATAGATAGCATACTAACTATTATTATGCAATATATTTTTGATGGTGTTGTTTTGGATTGTTAACTTGCGAGATATACGTGATAAATCTATATAGCGCCCAATTTGGGCAGAATTCGGTAGACTGAATTAGGATATAGTCAGTATGCGGACAAATCCAGGCACTGGCGGGAGACTATAATAAACGACTGGGGTTCCTACGATTGTTGCAGTTTCTCTTTCAATCAATATCATTAAGCTTTCTCATCAGAATTGTTGGTTGAAAGTATTTTTGAAGTATTCAGACGTGTAAACAGGGAGATACCCAAAATATGCAACAAACTGGAAGGGCATAGGCGCAACCATTTATCGATTTATCGTCAGCACATAGGACTGATCACATAATGCCCAAACCTAGAAGCAAAGATGTGCTATTTAAGCCTTGTCCTTATAGCTTATAGCTAAGTCATTTTAACTATCTTTATTTTACTTTCTGGCATAACGTAAATCTGTTTTTTGTGTGCTTAAATTTTAGTCAAGTAAAAGGAGGATGTATGAAAAAGAAACTTGTTGCATTGATACTGTCCAGCGCAGTCCTGAGTATCACGGCGGCTCCCGCTATCGCCGGTGAGAGAGATGGAGCGTTTTCCATTTCGCCTTTTGTCGGTGGTTACACCTTCGACGGTGTTCAGCATCTGGAAACCGCGCCTGTGTTTGGATTGCGCCTCGGGTACGATCTGACAAAGAACTGGGGCGCTGAAGCGGTTGGTGATTACCTGGCGACAGATGGGACTCGCTCGGAAAGAAGCATTAACGCATTATCCTATCGTCTGGATGTACTCTATAACTTCATGCCAGACGGACCGCTGGTGCCCTACCTTGCTGTGGGCGGCGGTGGCATTACAGCCGGTCATGGATCTAATTTCCAGGCTGGTGGCAGCAACACCAGCGCAACTGCCAATGTAGGCGGGGGACTCAAGTACTTCCTGACCGACTCGATTGCATTGCGCGGCGATGCCCGTCAGTTGTTTGTTTTTGAAAATCCTAATAGCCCTAAATACAACTGGGAATACACTGCAGGGCTCACCTTCCTCTTGGGTGGCAAGCAAGCGGCAGCTCCTGCTCCGGTTCAGCCGCCACCGGCTCCAGCTGCCCCAACAAGCAGCCTTGATGTAGCGCCTGGTTCGATCACAAAAGGGGAAACGGCCACTCTCAGCTGGACTTCCCAAAACGCCACAAACTGCGATATCAAGCCGAATATCGGGTCGGTAAAACCCCAGGGGAGCATGACCATCACACCTTCGTCCGACACCACCTATAGCCTGTCGTGCAATGGCCCTGGCGGCACATCGAACAGCTCCGCGAATATTGCAGTTGCTGCTCCGCCACTGCCGAAAGCCCCGACAAGCAGCCTGTCGGCAACCCCTGCCTCCATAACAAAGGGTGAATCAGCCACGCTCAACTGGACATCACAAAATACCTCGAAGTGTGCTATTCAACCTGTTATCGGCTCCGTCCAGACGCAGGGTAGTATGAGCACCACACCCGCAGAAAACACCTCCTACACATTGACCTGCGAAGGCGCAGGCGGAGTTACTACAAGTGTGGCCAACGTAGCCGTTATTGTCCCTCCACCGGTAGAAATTCCGAAAGCCGCCGCCAAGCTCTGCAGCCCAACAGTAATCGATATCCAGTTTGATACCAACAAGTCCAACATCAAACCCCAGTATAAAAATGAGTTGAAAACACTGGCCGATTTCCTCAAGGAATTCCCGAACGCCAAAGGGGTTATCGAAGGACATACCGACAATGTTGGCAACAAGGCGAGCAACATGAAGCTCTCACAGCGGCGTGCTGATAGCGTTCGTAGCTACCTCATCAAGACTTTCGGAATTGCACCTGAGCGTATCAAAGCTGAGGGTTATGGCCCTACCAAGCCTGTGGCCGACAACAAGACCAAGGAAGGCAAGGCTAAAAACCGCCGTATTGAAGCTAACTTCATCTGTGAGTAAACGTTTGATATAGCTTGAAGTAACAGGCCATACCGAAATATATGAGATAACGATGTTCATTTTACTAAGAAAATTCAAATACGGGGGATTTGCAATGAAAAAAGAATTATCTGCTCTGGTTGCCGCTCTGGTTGCGGTTTCTTTCTCTAGCGTGTTATTTGCTGCTGAACCAGCGGGACAATATTCACCAGCCTCGGATCTGCTTAAAAAGGAGCAGACACTGAAAGATAAAGCATCGACAAAAGAAGGGATCATCAAGGATAAGATGCTAAAGAAACAAGCTGAAATTCAGCAGAAAAAGAAAAAACAGGAAGAAAAGGCTCTTGAAGCAAAGACAAAGAAGAACAAAGCAAAAGAGGCTCTTAAAAAGAAGAAAGAGAAGACCTCCAAGGATGTGAAGGAAATCAAGAATCAGACGAACAAGGATTTCAACGACATCAAGGGCCTTAAGGACGTTAAATAGTCACGGCTCATCCTAAAGAGAGAACGTCAATTTGTAGGGACAGTTTTAGTACAATAGGCCCCCCGGCAAAACCGGGGGGCCTCAAACGTTTTACAGTTCCGGGATAATGTGGAAACTCCCAGCTGAGAACCGCTCAAAGTTTACGTGATCAAGTTGAGCTGCCCCTTTGCTATCCGGATGAATCATGTTCAGGATAATTTGCTCTTAAAAAACTCCAGCCCTTTTTCCAGCACCCCACCTTCCGGGATGACGCCATCCGGAGTGAGTTTGTCGATTAATCCGGGGAGATGCTGGGCAAGCATGGAACTCACCTCAGAACGGGATAATCCAGCCTTTGCAGCAAGGTTCTGAATCGTTTCACTGCCAATAACATTATTGATCTGGTCAGCGTCGATAGGCTGATTTTCGCCTGTCCCGACCCACGATGAAACAATATCTTCCAGTCCCCTATCCTTGAATGATTGGACCAGTCCGCTTAACCCGCCCGACTGGTTACTTGAAAGCATATTCACAAAACTGCTCAAAAGCTCCGAGCTTTGCCCTTCAGCACCGCCAAAGATGCCTTGAGCCTTGCTGGCTAATTCGTCAAATAGTCCCATAGTAAACTCCTCAGTTGTCTTTGATTGTGCATTAAGTTATCTCGTTCACTTCTGTAACCCCTTCTTAGCTTCGCGATATCCCGCCTTTACAGCTTCAGCTTCTGACATGTAGCTTCCCTGCTTCGTCTTACCGTACCAAGAGCTGCCGAATCGATGAAATATCTTTGAATCAGGGTTCACCCATACCATATTCTTGTCGGCGGGAGGTTGCTGAACTGTCCTGGCGGGCTTGGCTGTTGTGGTCGCCGCCTTGGGTGCCACTGTTTTTGGAGTTGCGGCAGAAGCGGCACCGGTTGTTACAAGAGGCGTCAGCTTTTCGATGTTCTTGGCAGAAACGCCAGCCTTGGCAAGACCGGCCGGCGAGGTATAGGGTCTTCCGGCAATGATTTTTTTTGCTGTAGCAGGGCCAACGCCGGGCAGCTTCTCCAGGTCAGCCTGCGAAGCACTATTAAGATCGACTTTTTTGCCGGATGGCTGGTTTAGCTCCGCCTTAGGCTTTGCAGGAGCCGAGGGCTTGGGTGCTGCACTGGCACCGTTTGGTGAGAGTGCAAAAGCTAAGGTTACTGATGCCAGGATCAACAGACCTTTGGTCAGACTTTTTTTCATTGGAAACCTCCATAAAGCTTGGTCAAATAGGGACCGGGGAAGCCGCACGACTTCCCCGGTTCGCCCCCGGCACGGGCTTTTAATAGTTTTTACTTCTTCTTGGCAGCCTTGGCAGCACTCTTAACATCGATGGAAGCGGCTTTCATGGTGTACGTAACCGTCACCTTGCTACCTACTTTGAGATCGCCGGTTGTCTTTGTATCTTTATCCCTTGCTATCTCCCACTTCTCTTTTCCTTTCTGGACAACAACCATGTTGTCTTTCATTTCCAAAACCGGCCCGGTCACCTGATAGGTCCTGGTGGGTGCGCCGGCAAAGGCGCTTGATGCTGCAAGCAGTGTGAGTCCGGCTAACGTGGCGGTAAATTTCATGTGTGACCTCCTTGTTTGGTGTGATAAATCATTTTTGTTTGAGTAAATCCCGAATTTCCGCGAGCAACACCTCTTGATTGGGTGGTGCAGCCGGTGCCGCAGGTGCTTCTGCCTCTTTTCTCTTGAGTGAGTTCATGCCCTTTACTGCCATAAATATTGCAAAGGCAATGATTATGAAATCTATAATCGTCTGCAGAAATTTTCCGTAGCTGATTACCACCGCCGGCTTTTTATCAATGGCTTCCTGGACAATAATTGATAAATTTGAAAAATCTACGCCGCCCATTGCGACACCTATTGGCGGCATGATCACATCGCCAACGAGGGATGTAATTATCTTGCCAAATGCACCGCCGATGATAATGCCTACCGCCATGTCAACAACATTTCCCTTTACTGCGAACTCCTTGAACTCTTTAAGCATGCCCATGATGACACCCTCCTGGTGAATTTATTTTTTCGGTTTAAAACGCGTATTGAAGTCCAAGCAAAAAATTCGAATCAGTTTTTTTTATGCCGTTTGCTGGTGCGTTATCGTATTCAAGTATATTGGCCAGTTTCATTGACCAGGCGGAACCCAGGCTTGTGGAGATTGCCGCCTCATTTCTCAGACTAAAGTCAGAACTATTTTCAAGACTTGGATACAGGACAAAATTATTGGTGAACATTATGGTCTCACTAATTTTGTAGCGATAATTAGCTGCCAACCGGGCACTTATCCAGCTTTTGTCATTAGCGACCTTGAGGTCTTCTGAAAAATAGGTGAGGCCGGCTTCCAGCGCAAGGGACTTTCTTGGCTCATCCCACACCTGGTAACCGACACCGGGACCAACAATTGTCCGAAGATTTAGATCTTTAAATTTATCGTTAAGAAGTTCAACGCCCAAATACCCATAAAACTTCTTGGTGAAGAAATAATCGTACTTCAATGATCCATAGAAGCTTCGTGAAGACAATGTGTCTTTTTCTTCAGAAATGTCATACAAAAAGTGCACGCTGAATCTATCGTTATCACTCCGGCGGGCAGCATCGACCCCAAGCCTGAAAGCACTCCTGTCAGTATTCCCTGTCTGGTAGTTACCTGCAGCAACCACTGATCCACTCCATTGACTCACCGGTGGAGGGTTGATCATCGATATGTTTTTCACGTCAATCACTATACGGTTCCCCCCGGCAACCTGTTCTACCACAATGACTCCGTCTGCGCCTGTTTTAAGATTCCCTTTAAACACTTCGCCGTCCTTCATCTGAATTTCCACGGGGCGATCGGTAGTAATGCCAATTATTTTAGATGCCATAAGCTTAATCGGCTCGGAATAATCGGATGTGAGGGACAAATAATCACCGGTAAGGTTTGTTACAGTTCCCATTATGTGAACCCCGTTGTCCATAATGATTTCATCTGCATATGCTTTCAGTGGAAATAGAGCGCCCAATCCGGTAATAAAAAACAAAAAAATGGTGCTGGCAGAAAACTTTTGCAACATGACTTATTCTCCTTTCAGAGTTTGTGGCTGCTAACTGTTATTTCCAAGTTTTTGAGCAATAGCCATGTTGCCAGTTATTATTTGTCATAAACTTTATCTTTAGTATTGGTTTTGGACCATGACCAGTTGTGCCTGCATCGGTGCCGGGAAGCCGGCTGCGGCGAGGGCTTCGCGTATAGTTTTGTTGCCGTCGAAGTAAACCTGCCAATAGTGGTCGTTATGGCAGAAAGGCCGAACGGCAAGTACTGGACCGACCAAGTTGAATTCCAGAATCTCAACTTCAACCGGCGGTTTTGACAGAACATTGGGCACCAATGCCAGCTTTTCGCGCAAAACCAGCATGGCCGCAACATGGTCGGCGCTGCCGGCCAACTGGCATTTCAGCTCGACCCTGCGGTAATCATTTGCGGTGAAATTCTGGATGGTATCGCTGAAAATCTTGCCGTTTCCGATCATCGTCTTGACGTTGTCCGGCGTGTTGACCGTGGTTACAAATAGGCCGATCTCCGTGATAGTGCCGGTTACCCCGCCGGCGGTTATGAAATCGCCTACCTTGAACGGATGCAGCACAACCAGGAAAATACCCGCCGCCAGGTTTGAAAGAAGTCCTCCCCAGGCTGCACCGATTGCAATACCGATACCTGCCACCAGGGCGGCAAAGGTAGTGGTCTGGAACCCGCAATACCCGAGAATGGCTACGACCAAGACGATGTTCAACGTCACGGCAACGAAATTGCCGAGATAGCGCATCAGGGTCGGGTCAACCTTTTGCTTCTCCAACACCCGCTGCAGCATCTTCCCAACCAATCCGATCAGCCAGCGCCCGACGATCCAAAACAAGATGACAGCGAGCAGTTTGGTACCCATCTCGGTGATGTAGTTTGCTGCAATCTGCTGATACTGATTGATGTTTTCCATTTTCCGACTCCTTTTTGATGTGGTAGTCCAAGGCACGCCAAATTACAGTAAGATCAAATCCACAAAATCTTAAATAATATTTTTTAGTTTATCAGAAACTATTACAACCACAAGTCAGCACAGCCACAAAATAATACTCAGGTACTTTGGGCCTGAGTTGACATCATTATTATTAGTTGTACTGTTTTAGCAACAAAACATTCTGCAGTATTCACGGAGTTCAAAACTTTGCAACGCCAACAAAAAAAGGGGGGTTCAACATGTCACACAAGACTATCCTTTACAGTGTACGCATCGGCATCGTTACAGCTATTTTTTCAGCAGGCTACATCTGCGGTTCATTGCCCCAGCACAACGCTAATGCACAGATGGGGGACTTTGGCAGTAATTTGCTAAAGCAAGCATCCGAAAGCGGTGGTGCCCTTAGAAGTTACACTCAGCTTGGTACGACAATAACTGATATGGAAAAAAATGTTAGCGGCCTGCAAAAAAACATTGATACGCTGAAGAAAGTGAAAACAATGCTGGGCGGGAAATAAAAATTCAAGAGAATAAGAGTGGCTGAATCTAGCTTAGGCCAACTGGTGCTGGTTTTTAACGTGTTACACTCCTGGTGCGATATACTTGGAGAGAAGGATTCCCGTTACGCAGGTCATTGGCAGGATTCTGGATGATGCCATGAATTCGGCAGATGCTGATTATCTCTTTACCATGGAAAACGGCAAGCATTTTTCAGCGGAGTTGTTCCAGCGAAGAGTGTGGGTAAAAGCGATGAAGGCCTGGCATCGCGTACCGAAAGCCCTAAGCGACACGTCATACGTTCGCAGCGTGGGCGCTGACTATCCGCACCGACCAGAACCGGCTTATGAATCTCTTGGGGCATGCGAGCAAGCAGATGTTTTTTGAGGTGTACGGAAACCATACTGAGTGGTTGGAACAGGACCGGCTGGCAATTCTGAGGTAATTTGGCAGGGATTCAAAAACCCGGGCAAAAGAATAGCCCCGGCCACATGCAAAATTTTCTGCGAAAGCCGGGGCTTTTTGCCCTTAACTACTTAAAGTAGTTGGTATTTTTTGGAGCGGGAAACGGGATTCGAACCCGCGACTTCGACCTTGGCAAGGTCGCACTCTACCACTGAGTTATTCCCGCTTGCGAGGCTTCGTTATATAGCAAATCATACTATTGGTGTCAATGCTTTTTAGCACGCAATGCAATTTTCATTGGTAAAATATTCTACGGCTATGTCAGCAAAGTCCAGTAGACCGCCACCAACTGCTTTGATCTGGCGTTCCATGAATGTAACCTTATTGCCCTTTCCCGGAGCTGCCTTGAAAATGAAATCATAAGATCGCTATTATGTATCGTTGAAACGATAGCATCCGCCAGCGAGGCCGTATCACCATGCTCAACATATATCCCGTCATCCCCTAGTATCTCCCGGTTAATGTTGTTATCGAATACTATTGTCGGCAGTCCACAGGCCATATAGTTGAACAATTTCCCATTGGCTTCGGTTTGTGCCAACTTTGGCGACACCGCAAGATCCCCTGCACTCAGAAAAAAAGCGGCACGATCATAACTCACACGGCCTGTGAACGTGATTATATCGTCAATCCCCATTTCCACGGCTTTCTTATGGTATTCCTTGTCAGGAAAACCCATTAATAAAAACCGTACATGCGGTGCTTTACTCTTGACAAGAGTGATGGCATCCAAAAAAAGGTCAAGACCCTGATACCTGTTAAACAAACCAAGGTAGACAACCAGCTTCGCATCATCGGGAATGCCGAGCTCGCGGCGTGCTTCACGGTTGGAGTGCGGCCGGAATATTTCCGTATCCACGCCATCGATCAGATTGATCACCTTCTCGGGCATTATTCCCCACTCGTGTAGCAGTTCTTGGCGGCCTTTTTCAGAACTGGTTATTATGAAATCCGCCCGGCGGTCAATAAAACGCTCGAGCCGTTTAAACACATTCACCAGAAACGACGTCGCGCTGAAGAAACCATGATTAAGTGACTCGCCACTTAAACTTCCCTGATAATCAAACAGCAGTGGGATATGCAGCAGACTTTTGAGAACAGAGCCGATCAAGGCTCCTTCGTGAAGATGGGCATGAATCAGATGGGGACGGAATGAACGGGCTTCAGTAAAAGATTTCCACAACAGGAGTATATCAAGATATGGCTTATGCCATGACGGGCCCGCTTCCAGCTTGCTGTACCACGGAACATGCGGTATCCGGACCACGCGCACCCCTGGCATATCACGGCCAAGATGGTATGTGACAATACACACTTCGTGTCCCAGCTTTGTCAGCGCCCGCGCTTCTTCATATATCCTGACATGGCACCCCCTGTCGGCAAAATAAGGGGTCGGGGCAATCATAAGGACGCGAAGCACGCTTTCAGTCAAGGTTTATCCCGTCTTTAACGGCATAAATAGGCTTTCTTTGCGACTCAAAATAGGTTCTGACGTTGAGTTCACCAAGTAATCCCAGCACGATAAACTGAGCCCCCATAAACAGGAGAAAAGCTGTCAGTATCAGAAGCGGATTTCTGTTCATGCTCAAGTGCTCAAATATTTTCATATAAAGAGTCATTGCTCCTGTGCCAAACCCGGCCAGTATCGTGTAGACCCCCCACTTTCCAAACAGTTGAACCGGTTTGGTAGAATAGGTCATCAGAAACTTGACTGTTATCAGGTCAAGGATCACTCGGAGCGTGCGGGAAATACCGTATTTACTGACACCATGCAGACGAGGAAAATGATTGACCGGCAGCTCCGCTACCTTGGCCCCAAACTGGCATGCCAGCGCCGGAACAAAGCGATGCATTTCTCCGTACAGATTGATGCCATCCAGCACTTCGCTGCGGTAGGCCTTGAGCGTACAGCCGTAATCATGCAGATGAACCCCAGTCAACCGGGATATAAGTGCATTTGCGAGCAGTGATGGGATCTTGCGGGTAATGAATGTGTCTTTCCTTGAGCGGCGCCACCCGGAAACCACATCATAGCCTTCATGAATTTTTGCGACCAGACGCGGAATATCAGCAGGATCATTTTGCAGATCGCCGTCCATCGGGATAATAATATCACCCTTTGCATAATCAAAACCTGCCGACATTGCAGCAGTCTGGCCAAAGTTCCGGCGGAACCGGATGACCTTGAGCGTAGCATCTGCAGACGCAAGCAGGGTCAGCTTTTTATATGACTCATCAGTAGAGCCGTCATCGACCATGACAATCTCGTATGAGCATCCCATAGCTTGCAATGCAACCTTGAGCGCTGTATAGACTGCATCCACATTATCCTGTTCATTATAAACCGGTACGACAATACTTATATCCACGTTTTCTCCATCTTTGAACGGATAAAAAATAACTATGCAAACAGATGCATCTAATTCGAGCCTGAATTGCTTACTCCGGGGTAATTGTCCCCGAGCGATTTTATCCTTCTTACCTGTATTGAGCTGTCACGTGCCGGGTCCGGCTTCCCGCTTAATAGCCCCCATAGCAAGCCCGCACCGTTTACGATATGCATAAGCGGATAAATTCCCAGCAGGAGCACAGAGTATAAATGTCCCGTCCGGGACAGCACCACAAGTGAGCTCACCAAGGCTGCAGACACGTATATCACGAGTGGCACGAGCATGAATACATGCCTTATACATATCAGAGATAAAGCCAGATATGCGACAAAAAACAGGGGGATAAAACTTGTTAGCGAATATGATGGAGTAATCAGAGTCTGTTGCCCCCTGCCGCGGCCATAATTGAACATCTGGCGAATAAATGCATGCAGGGTGCGGCGCTGGCTGCGGAATACAAACATGGACGGCACATGGAGCAACGAATAGCCCGCTGACACGGCCCGCTCCAGAAATTCATTCTCTTCGTTCGGATACAAGCATTCGTTGAAACCGTTAAGATCTGTAAATACCGAGCGACGCACGGCAAGATTACAAAGTATCAATTCTTTGTCTGTTGTTGTGCGGGGTTCTCCCTGCGCACGATAGCGGCTATTTACTGCGCCGGTACCGAATGCAGATGCAAGCGCATAACCGAATAGCTGTTGCTTCCAGCTATCCTCTGCAGGAGTAATCGATGGACCTCCGACAACTGCGACTGCTGGGTTGCTCATGGCAGCGGTGCAATAATCTAGATTTTCCGGGTTTATCACCGAGTCATCGTCCAGAAAATAGAGAATGTCACCACGCGCCTCTTTCGCAGCTAGGTTGCGTTGCCTGCTCGGCGCACTCCCCTCAGCAAGCAAAATCTCATAGCGTCCTTCATCAGGCATGACCTTTTCGAGGTGTTCACGTGCAAGCACGTAACCGCCCGGCTTTACGGGAATAATTATAGAAAATGACAGCATCGGCGCCTTAGACAAAAAAATCACCGGGCAGGCCCGGTGATTACTATTTGTATCAAAAGATGGCTATTACGAACCACATAGTCCTGCTGGGTTAAACAATCTGCGCTGAACCATTATCTGGTTACATTTTAGAACTGCCATAGCTGTGCAGGCCGGAGAGAAACAGGTTAACACCCAGATAGCAGAAAATAGTCGCGGCAAAACCAATGACCGAAAGCCAGGCGGCGCGCTTTCCAACCCACCCCTTGGTGATGCGGGCATGCAAAAAAGCGGCATAAACAAACCAGACAATGAGTGACCACGTTTCTTTTGGATCCCAGCTCCAGTAGGTGCCCCAGGCATAGTTGGCCCATGCGGCACCGGTGATGATGCCAAGCGTCAAGAGCGGAAACCCGATCATGATCGCACGGTAATTAAGATCATCCAGTACCTTCAAAGGGGGGAACATCGACATCAGGCCGCCAGCCGCTGGCGAATTATTATTTGAACCTTCAACGGCAGTTTTAATCAAATACATGATTGAAATTCCACAGGCAACAGCAAAAGCAGCATAACCAAGGAAGCAGGTAATTACATGGTACAATAACCAGTTACTCTGCAGTGCGGGAACAAGCGGTTCGATACCGGTACTCATTCCAAGCTGGGCCCACGCCATGCCAAGCAGTGCAAACGGTATGACAAACGCTCCGATAATCCGGTATTTATAACGGATATCAATGTAGGTAAAGATAAGAACAATCGTCCAGGAAAAGAACACTATGGATTCATACAGATTTGACATCGGCGCATGGCCAACACCCATATCATAGGATTCCTTCCAGCGGAGACCAATGGCAGCCGTCTGCACGATGAGACCTGCATACGCAAGGACACTGCCGGCCAAACCAAGCGACTTGTTTTTACTGGCAAGGAATGCAAAGAAAGCGATCATGGAGAGCAGATATGTGAACGTTGTAACGTTAAAAAGCATGGAGCTGGTCATAAACTAGGTAACCTCCGTTAGATTTTTAGGTGCTGAAACTTTTCAGAAATATCTTCAAATTGCATCTGGAATGCTGCCTGGTTTTTACTGGCATTGCCATAGATCCAGGCATGTCCTTTTGACACGACCACCCAAACCCGTTTGTGGGACATGAAGAAAGCAATGCAGAGACCAAGTATCATCAGGGTGCACCCCAGCCAAACCACCCAGACACCCGGGTCTTTGGCAACCTGCAAGCCGGTATACTGTTTCGCACTGCTACCTTCATACCTAAAAATCAGGTTATCACCCCGCTGTGCGTCCACATCCGGATAATCTCTATATGCAATAAAAACTTGCGGAGCAGCGCCTTTACGAGTCACTTCAATGCGGGCGGCCGGGCCGGAATATCCCGGCGCAAAGGGACTGACATCCTGAGTTGCCTCCAGCAGCTTGAAGGTCGTGCCGTCCTTCAGCGTGACCGGAACACCTTCATGAACAGTAAACTTTTCTGTTTTCCCGTCTTTTCGCGACGTGACAGTGACATAATGATCACCACCTTCAGTTGCCTGACCGTAACTGGACTGGTAGAACGTAATGCCCTTGTAGGTCATCGGTTCGTTGACAATCACCTTTACATGCGAATAGCCGGGGACCGGCTTGCCATTTTCCAGAACGGTCAATATGCTTTTGTATTCCTTGGGAGCGCCGTTGGCATAAAACTCAGCAGTGAATTTTTCACAGAGCACATCAAATCCAAGTGGAATCTGCTGGCCGTTTCTCCCCTCAAACGAGTTGACGCTGGTTCCTTCAACTATGGCAACAAATCCCTTGTATCCGGCCAGAGATCCGATAATTGCCCCGACAAAGATCACCAGAATGCTGAAATGAACGACATAAACACCCAGGCGGCACCAGGCGGTTTTCTGGGCAAAGAGGTGGAACTCGCCATTATGTTCGGTGATGACCGGCGTCGCAAACTCTTTTCCGAGAAAATCTGCCAGCCTTTCTTTCCCTTTTTCAATGGGACCGGAAAACGACAGCTCTTTTTTCAACGGAAATGAGTTGCGCTGCCCTTCCCCCAGAATAAGAGCCGGGTCGCTGATAAACTTGAATACATGCGGCAACCGCTTGATAGAACAGGAGATGAGATTAATGCTGAAAACATACAGCAAAGCAATGAACCACCAGGAGTGGTACATGTCAAAAAAGCCAAGCTTGGTGTATATCAGCAACTTGGTGTGGCTGATTTCAGCAACATATTGAGGCGGCAAGGTACCCTGTGGCAGAATCGTGCCGATTATCGATGTCAACGCCAGTGAAATCAGTAAAAAAAGGGTCAACTTAAGAGAACAGAAAAAATCCCAGACTTTGGAAACAAAACTTCGTTCAGTGGTAGCCAATAGAATCTCCAGATGTGTATAAAGTGTATGCTGCGGCTGCAATGCATTTCATTATTATTGGACAATACCTCAAATTATAAAAAAAATGCACCACTTTTTTACAATCTGTAGTTATTCGATCGTGTATACAGTATCATCTATTTTCAGTACTTGCCTCATTCATCACTTTCAGTTTTTATACTCGTAGTGTATAGTTGGTTAAACGCGAATCACACGAGGGCTATTATGCCGGTTATTCTGGAAGCAATTTTAATTTCTTTTGCCATGCTCTTTATATTTGCCCTGGCTTTCCTGGCAGTCTATATAGTGGCGGTCACCATGTCACCGATCGAACGCGGTCTGTCCAAAATGATCTGGGATGCAACGAAACCCAAAAAACCCGTTTCAGCCCCCTCCAAGGGATCATTTCGCGATTTCAGCAGTAAACATTGACTCCTGTATTGATTATATCGTAACAATTAAAAGGCTTCTCGACATCGGGTAGCCTTTTTAAGTTTCAGCCCCGATACCCCTTGGACACAGCGGTACATTTAGTTTGTTTGCGATGAGATCCTTTGCGATAGAAAGCACAGCCATTGTTATCAAAAAAGACAAAATATGCGTTGAAAGCATTAATAAACCTGGCAGGGAAGCCTGCTGAAGAACCGGTTCTCATTTCAGAACTGGCCAAACAGGAGGAAATCCCGCGTAAATTTTTAGAGGCAATTCTGCTGTCCCTGAAAAACGCCGGCCTGTTGCAGAGTAAAATTGGCAAGGGAGGTGGCTATTTTCTTGCCAGGGATCCACGGAATATCACCATCGGCAGCATCATCAAGGTACTTGAAGGCGGCTACGCACCAGTGCAATGCCTGAACGAAAGTGCTGCACCGCAGTGCGATGAGTGCGGGGACTACTCCAGTTGCGGTATCCGACTGGTAATGTCGGATGTGATGCAGGCAATCAGCTCTGTTCTTGAGACGACCACCCTTGCCGACATGATCGAACGCTCCGATAACGCCAAACGTGCCCGCTCGAATATTATCGATTTCAGCATTTAAATATTGTAGCACCTTCCCGGTCGGGCAACAGAGATTATCAGGGCAGCCAGGCCTATTCTGCACAGGTATACGTAAAATAAACAAGCAGTCAGAATAATTGTTGACAGAATCAGCAGGAAACTGTTACAAAAATAGTAAGCCTTTTTACACCACTTAAGTCAACAAACATATTCTTATCGAGAGCGACTGAGGGACTGGCCCTGTGACGTCGCGGCAACCAGCCTGAAAAGGCAAGGTGCCAAATCCAGCGAGACTGCGTGCAGTTTCGAGAGATAAGGAAGAGCGCCATCCAAAAGATCCTCTTCCGCACCCCGGAAGGGGATTTCCTGTTTTGGAGGACACTATGGATATTGCAACACAGGCGGTACAGATCGGGCTTGAGTGGGACACCCGCACCGGAGCGGTCACCGTGCCGATCTATCAGACCGCTACCTTCAGACATCCGGGACTCGGCCAAAGCACCGGCTATGATTACAGCCGTTCAGGCAATCCGACCCGCCAGGCTCTGGAAGAAGGGGTTGCAAGGCTTGATGGTGCGGCCCGCGGTTTTGCCTATTCCTCGGGCATGGCGGCCATCGCCAATCTGCTCCTGCTTTTTAAATCGGGCGACCACCTGATCGTAACCGAAGATCTCTACGGCGGCACCTGTCGCCTGTTTGACAAGATTTTCAGCCAGTACGGGCTTTCTTTTACCTATGTTGACACCAGCGACACTGCTTCATTAACAGCCGCCATTCAGCCGGAGACGAAGGCTGTTTTTATTGAAACCCTCACAAATCCCCTCCTGAAATTTGCCGACCTGCGGACTATTTCGTCCCTCTGCACAGACAACAATCTGTTGCTGATTGCGGACAACACCTTCCTGACCCCATATCTTCTCCGGCCACTCGACCTTGGTGCCGACATAGCCGTGTACAGTGCAACCAAATACCTGGCCGGGCATAACGATACCGTAGCCGGCGTGGTAACCGTCAAAGACCCGCAGCTTGCCGAAAAAATATATTTCCTTCAGAACTCGGTTGGTGCAGTACTTGGGCCACAGGATGCGTGGCTGACAATCCGCGGCATCAAGACCCTTGGAATCCGGCTGGACCGCCAGCAGCAAAACGCCGGTCGAATTGCACAATGGTTGGCGACCCACCCGCGTATCACAAAAGTACATTATCCCGGCCTTGAAGACCACCCGAACCACCGAATGATGAAGAAAGAATCGCGAGGTTTCGGGGCCATGATCGCTTTTGAGGTTGACAAGTGCGAGCTGGTCGAACAAATTCTGTTACAGACGAATCTCATCTCGTTTGCTGAAAGCCTCGGGGGAGTGGAAAGCCTGATAACATTCCCTGAAGTTCAGACCCATGCTGATATTCCGCCGGAACTGCGGGCACGGCTGGGCATTAATAACGTGCTGCTGCGCCTGTCGGTCGGGATTGAGGAATGCGATGACCTGATTGACGATCTGCAGCAGGCACTGGAGGGATAATATGAAGATCGCAACACAATTGATCCATGGCGGTCCGACAGTCGATCTGCAGACCGGGGCGCTCGGGGTGCCGATATACCAAATATCGACATATCGTCAGACCTCGGTTGACCATTTCAGCAAGTATGACTATGCTCGCGGCGACAATCCTACCCGCGAAGCTCTTGAAGACACGATCGCCGTACTCGAAGATGGGACGCGCTGCCTGGCCTTTGCTTCCGGCATGGCCGCCATATCCACAACGCTGATGATTTTCTCCCCCGGTGACCATCTGGTCGTCTGCGACGATGTTTACGGGGGCGCCTATCGGGTGCTTTCAACGGTATTCAGCCGGATGGGGATCACCTCCACCTTTGTCGATGCCACCAACCTGGCGGCTATTGAAAGGGCTATCCGCCCGGAGACCAAAGGCATCTATCTGGAAACACCGTCCAATCCGCTCATGAAGGTCACCGACCTGCGCGGAGCGGCCCGGATAGCCCGTCACCATGGCATAATCACCCTGGTTGACAACACCTTTATGAGTCCCTACCTGCAGCGACCGCTGGAACTGGGGTGTGATATTGTTCTGCACAGCGGCACCAAGTTCATCAACGGCCACAGTGATGTTTTGTGCGGTTTTGCCGTGGTCAGGGACAAAGAGCTCGGGCAGCGCATCCGTTACATCCAGAACGCTTTCGGAACAGGACTTGGCCCACAGGATTCATTCCTGACCCTGCGCGGCGTCAAAACCCTCAAGGTAAGAATGGATCAAAGCCAGCAAAATACGCTCAAGATCGTTTCGTGGCTGAAACAGCATCCGCGTATTACGGCGGTCCACTATCCGGGCCTTCCAGAGCACCCCGGCTATGACATCCATGCTGCCCAGGCAGATGGACCGGGAGCAGTTTTTTCATTTGAGCTTGATTCCTATGAAACGACCAAGCGACTCCTGGAGAATTCTCATCTGGCGGCTTTTGCCGTCAGCCTGGGAGGGGTTGAAAGCATCATTTCCTATCCGGCAAAAATGTCACACGCTTCAGTACCAAAAGAGGAACGGGAGCGCAAAGGGATCACCGAAACCCTGGTTCGGCTTTCGGTCGGCCTTGAAGATCCGTACGACCTGATAGCGGACCTCCAGCAGGCGATAGGGTAAATAGCGTGAAAATCAGTATCAACGACAAACCAGTCATTATCGGGAGCGGACTGACGCTCGGAGACATTGCGGAACGCCACAAGGCCGGCGCCGATGTATTAATCCTGAATGGCTTCCCGGCCCCGCCCGATACAGCGCTGAACGAGGGAGACGAACTGTTTCTGATCAGACGCGGCGAAATACCGTCAGAAGAAGAACTGGAGGGGCTGATGGTGTCCCGGCACACACCCGGCGTCCATACCCGCCTCAAGCGGGGCGTTGTCGGCATTGCCGGCGTTGGTGGACTCGGTTCTGCAGTGGCGGTGGCGCTGGCTCGAGTCGGCGTCGGCACGCTGGTGATAGCTGACTTTGATGTAGTGGAGCCTTCCAACCTCAATCGACAGCAGTACTTTATTGACCAGATAGGACGTTTTAAAGTCGACGCGCTGGTTGAAAATCTGCAGCGCATCAATCCATTCATATCGGTTGAGGCACACCGAGTGGTGCTCGACCCGGATAACATTCCGGCAATTTTTTCCCCCTGTTCGATTGTTGTAGAAGCCTTTGACCGGGCCGACATGAAAGCAATGCTCGTGAACAGGGTACTTGAAGCGATGCCAGGATGCTCCGTAATAGCTGCTTCCGGTATGGCAGGTTACGGATTGAACAACAGTATTGTCACACGTAAAGTGTCACAACGGCTCTACCTGGTGGGTGATTGCATATCGGAAGCGGAACCGGGCAACGGACTGATGGCACCGCGTGTCGGCATCGCCGCATCCCACCAGGCAAATCAGGCAGTCAGAATCTTGTTGGGAGAAGATGAATGAGTACCATTGCCGTAGCCATGAGCGGAGGAGTCGATTCCTCTGTCACCGCCGCGTTATTGAAACAGCAGGGACACACCGTGATCGGTATTACCATGCGCCTCTTTGCGCCGCACGACAGCGGCATCGGCTCCGCCGTACACGATGCCGCGATCGTGGCACAACACCTGGACATTCCCCACCATGTTGCAGACTTTAGCCCGGAGTTCAGCAGCTTGATTATTGGCAATTTCATCGAAGAGTATCGAGTCGGACACACCCCCAATCCGTGTGTCCGCTGCAACCGCTACATAAAATTCGGACTGCTGCTCGACAAGGCTCAGGAATTGGGTGCCGACCTGCTGGCAACCGGACATTACGCCAGAAAATCGGTCGATCCTGACGGAACCTGCCATTTGCGCATTGCCTGCAACACCCGCAAAGATCAGTCATACTTCCTCTACACCTTGACTCAACGGCAATTACGACAGGTTATCTTCCCGCTTGGCACGATCGAAACAAAGGATGAAGTGCGCCGACTGGCGCACGAATTTACTCTTCCGGTAGCAGAGAAAAATGACAGCCAGGAGGTCTGCTTTATTCCGAATGACGATTATGTGGCTTTTCTGGAAGGGAGCGGAGAGCTGCGGGGTGCTGACGGGGACATTATGCATCTGAACGGCCAGATTGTTGGACGCCATCATGGCACACACCGCTATACGATCGGGCAACGCAAGGGACTGGGGGTCGCCTGGAGCGAGCCGCTGTATGTGACGGCACTGGATGCCCGCAGGAATATCGTCCTGGTAGGAGAACAGCAGCATGTCTATGCTGCCGGTTTGCAAGCGGAAGCTGTCAGCTGGGTCGGTACACCGGAAGCACCGGAATTTGCCGTAACCTGCAAGATCCGCTACCGCCACCAACCGGTCGGCTGCCGGGTTCAGCTGGCGGCTGACAATACCTGCACGGTGCATTTCGACCACCCGCAGAAAGCGATTACTCCTGGACAGGCACTGGTATTCTACCGGGGTGACGAGGTACTGGGAGGTGGACGGATCGTCAGCCCATTAGTACGTTAGAAATGAGAATCTGCGGTTGTTAGTCCGATAAATAAATTATGCGTATTCTTTGTAAAAATGATTTCGTGAACACATGAATCCCGATTATCGGGTCTGGTCAGCTCCCAACCGGCAATCAGGGCTGCAGATCAACAGCACTGCGGGGATTTTTTATTTTGAATTCCAGATAGTGCGCAGCCTTTTTTAATTTTTCGTTGCATGTTGCCATATCCGTAAACATGCCAAGTGCGCCAAGCACCCGTTGTTCTGCATTTTGACTGGCAAACCCTTCTCCTTCAGCAATTCCCCGCAAATAACTCAGAAGAGATTTTTGTTCTTCTTCACTCTGTAAACGCTTCGGATCGGCAATAAACAGCAGATAGCGGGCTTTATCACGAACCGGCCGCCCAAGGTGCTTTTCAGCCAGAAGCGACTCGACAACCGTTGCAATACTTCCCTGTTCGGCAAAATTCAGGTTCCTGTTCTCCAGATAAGAGCCAAGACATTCCAGAGCAGCCAGACGGCTTGAAGGATCCGCTATTTCAAACAGCAACAACTCTGCTGCCTGCAACTTCAGGACATCCGGCTGTTCGGGATGGAGAAAACAACGAATCATCAAGGCTAATTTTTCCTGCGCAACCGGAGTCATTGCTCCATCACTTACCTTTGAGCGAATCTGTTTCAACAACTCACGCTTGTTGTCATATTCGCCAAAACGAATCTGGACAATCAGAGCACGAACCTGCTGATCTTCAGCCACATCCCACAATTCATCAACGGCCCGCAGAATTTTACCGCAAATGGTCCGGATCTTCTCCTCCATGGGCGGTTCATCCTGATTCCAATAATCCGGATACGTGTCAAGAACCGTGTCGAACAATTCAGGATCTTTTGTTTTTTCCAGTATGGACTTGAAATAGGACAGGATCTTGATCTGATAATTGCTGCCGCCATCCTTCAGCGGACGGAGCAGGTCATCCAGAAAAGTGTTATTCAACCCGGAGGCCCCGCTGCAGAGATAGCGATACACTCCCTCGGCCTTATCAACCTGTTTTTCAATGTATTTGCGGCGCAGGGTTTCACCCAGGTTGGTAGACTGGACTTTTTTGAAAAAAACACTCAGCAGGCTTGTTGCATGATGTTTGATATTATTGTCGATTCCATCCGACACGACAATATCCAGACAGGCATCAAAAATTTTTACCTGTTCGGGTTCATCAGAGGATGAATCGATATAATCTTCGACAATAGCCAGAATTTCAGACATGTGAGTGCGGTTACGGCTATTGAGAAGCGTGGTGAATGTCTCACGCAGAGAGCCTGAATCGACGATTCCAAACAGAAACTTGACGGCCGCATTCCTGCTTGAAGTTCCCTTGCCGTCGGCAGATTTCAGCAGCTTCAGAATGCTTTCTGCCGGGTCGGTAACCCAGTCCGGCACCAGATCCTCCATAAAACGCTCCGATTTTCTTCGGACCAGAGCGTCCAGATCATAAATAAAATAACGAGCCACATCAATCCGAAACTCTTTGCTGGCGGCGGAAGAGGCGATAGTTTCAAGGGCTGCAGCCTTGTCTTTGGCAGAGAGGCGGGCAATTTCCTTTTTTGCCTTGGATGAGTCATTGATTTTTACATAAAAATTGACTATGTCTTTAACCGATACTTCCGCATCTCCATCGATTTCCATGTGTGGTGCCTTTCCGTACAGTTTGTGTGAGTATAGCCGCAAGAGTTCTCATACGCAACATCATCGCTGCCATGCCATAAAAAAACCACATCCGCCCGGGGGAGAGACACATGCGCATCAAACCACACCTGATCAACAAGATATCGTCTCACCTCTTGAGCTGCGTCTTCCTCATTACCTGCTCTGTCAGCGCGGCATCGGCGGAGAGCAGAATAACCTTCTATCGCGATGGCGCCCTACTCCACCAGGAAGCAGGAGCAGTGAAAGGGGTCATTGTTACCACGATCTCTGCCGGACTGCTGGAGCATTCACTTACCATTATTCCGTCACCCGGCACCACGATTTTAAGTGTTGAAACACGCACGGGCGAGCCCTTAAACAGACCTGACAAGGAGCTCGAAGCCCTGGCCGAACAGCGGCGACGGCTGGGGGACCGCTTGCAGGCTTTAGAAACCCGCGAAGCTATTTTTACCGCCGCAGCCAAAACGCAAAGCGGCAAAGCACCGCGCAAAACCAAGGCGAACCCCGACCCGATGCTGGCCATCCGCCAGGGAACGGACTTTGCCATTGCCCAGCTTGAGACGGTTTATACCGCCCGCCGCATAACGACACAGGAGATCCGGAAAATCGACGAACGCCTCGCCACAACAGCCAGGAAGAGCAGTCAATTACCGGAAATCTCCGTACGGATAGCTGTCACTCCCCCCCGCGGCAGAGTAACACTCCGCTATGCAACGGCGGAACATGGCTGGCTGCCGCAGTACAATCTGTATCTGACTGGTACCGGTCCTGCACAACTGCAGCTTTCTGCACGGGTAACCGGAAGCATGCGCGGTTATCAGGTGCGCGTTTCACCAGGGTCGCTTGCTGAAAGCACCGGTGCAGAAACCTTTTCGGCTCAGTCAGGCAGCGCACTTCTTGCCAGCTACCGCGTGCCGATAACGGACCAGCGCTATACGGAAGGGGTTTTTAATCGTTTTTCCGGCAGGATTACGAACAGCAGCCCGAACTATCTTCCACCTGGGGACTCCAGGCTGTTTCGGAACGGGGCATATCTGGGGAAATTCCGCTTTGAGGGGTTTTCGTCGGGGCGGAGCACGGTTATTTCACTGGGAGAGTGACGGAAGTGGCTCCGCGTGCAGCAGCCCTTTTACCGTGGTCATCAATGCATCAACGGTAAACGGTTTCTGCAGAAAATTCAGATCTTCAGCCAATTCACCATCAATTACAATACCATTATTTGTATAGCCGGAGATGTACAGCACCTTTTTTATGACCGGGTACTCCACCGTTATCCGCTCAAAAAGCTGTTGTCCGTTCATGCCCGGCATGACAACGTCGGTGATGACCAGATCCACTTTCCCCGCAATTTCCTTCAACAGTTCCAGTGCATGATCGGCATGTTCTGCGCTGTAAACAGTATAGCCAAACCCTTCAAGCAACTCACACGACATGGCGCGCACCATCTCATTATCCTCAACAAGCAGAATCACCGCGCTGCCGGAATAATCTAGGTCATCTTGTTCTTGTCCGGCTCCGATGACCTGCGGTTTTTCATCGCAGACCGGAATGTAGATCTTGAATGTCGTGCCGGCACCGACTGTGCTGACTGCCTTGATATAGCCGTTATGCTGCTTGACGATGCCATACACACTTGCCAGGCCAAGGCCGGTGCCGTGACCGACTTCCTTGGTGGAAAAAAAGGGTTCAAAGATGCGCGACATGGTATCAGCGGTCATGCCGCAGCCGTTATCCGCACATGACAGCAGCACAAAACGCCCCGGGCTCATGCCGGGATGACGACGGGCACATTCATCATCAATCATCACGTGTCCGGTTTTAATTAAAATACTGCCGTTGGCGACTATCGCATCCTGAGCGTTCAACACCAGGTTCAGAAGTACCTGCTCTATCTTGGAACTGTCAGCGCGAACCACGACCGGCTGGCTGGCAAGCTGCAGTGTGAAGTTGATGTTTTCCCGCAACGCCCGGCGAACCATCGCATGAAATGACAAGATGACGTCACCGAGGTCGATCACCTGCATCTGCATGACCTGCTTCCGGCCAAAACTGAGCAACTGCTGTGTCAGATCACGGGCCTTGCTGGAGGCCTTGATGATGCCGTCAAGCTGTGTCCGCGCCTTTTCGTTATCCGGTAACGAACGTTTGAGCATATCAGTGTAGATAAGAATCGGCGTGAGCAGATTGTTGAAATCGTGGGCAATGCCTCCTGACAGATGCCCTATTGCCTCCATCTTCTGCGCCTGGCTCAGCAGATGCTCCAGCTCCATACGCTCGGCGTCACCCTTGCTCCGTTCAATAGCAATGGCGGCAAAGGCCGCTGCCTGCTGAATAAGTGATATTTCATCTTCAGTTGGTGTTGCCGGGGTATGACGATAGACGCCAAAGGTGCCGAGAAGGGAGCCGGAGGACGAAATGATCGGTTCCGACCAGCAGGAACGAAGCCCCGCTTCGTAAGAGGGCGCAAAGTTTTTCCAGAACGGGTGGGTATCCATATCCTCCACAATAACCCGTTCCCGCCGGAAGGCGGCCGTGCCGCACGAACCGATCCCCTCGCCGATTTTGGTGCGATGTATAGCCGTGAGATAGGAATCGGGAAGACTGGGTGCCGCCCCGTTCAGCAACTGCATGCCGTCATCACTGACCAGCATGATCGAGCAGAGCATCCCCGGGTTTCCCTTTTCAATTGAGAGCGTAATAAACGAAAGTAACTCCGGAAGCGACTCCCCGCCGGCAATCCGCCCAAGAATCCCTGCCCGGTTCTGTTCGCAATACTCGGCTTTTTTCAGATTGTTGATATTTTTTACGATATAGGCAGCCCTGATGATGGCTCCCTGCTCGTCAAATATCGGGTCAACCGACACTTCATACCACGTATTGTCACGATTCATTTGAACGGAGGCGCGTTTTCCGGTTGCCAGCATCGTATCAAAAGGGCAGTCCCTTCTCGGTTTGACATTACCATATGTTACCTGACAGCAATGCAATCCGACGATGTCCTGCGGTGCTCCGCCAAAAATATTCTGTGAAGCCCGGTTGGCGCGAATAATGTGCCGATCCTTGTCCAGCAGCCAGACCGCATCCTCGATAGCATCAAAAGTTTCCCGCCACTCCGACGCCACTCCCTTCAGTTTTTGTTCAAGATAATTTTGATCGTCCTGACTCGATTTTCTGAGATTGTGCAATTGGGACAGAAAAAGAGCCGTCATTGCGAGGACACCGGCAATGAAACTGAAAATGACCAGTTTGTATTCATGCAGACTGCTCCAGTACAACAGCGCAGCCAGCACCAGCAATACAATCGCAGCCATACTGACAATGCTGCGGCGTATCTGATGAGAATACTCGATCGGCATGAGGTTACTCCCGGATAGATTGGTGCGTTACGCTTGTACTAATAGCATATCTTCAGGGTTAATTAAAGAGCCGGGGCGGTATGTATAACCGGGAGCGTTCCACTCCCGGCAAAATGACATAAAATCATCCGACTTCAGCGGCCCGCTGAAATAGAATCCCTGGATGATGCCGCACTTCCGCTCCGCCAGATAGCGCAGTTGTTCCTCCGTCTCAACACCTTCAGCCACCAGTTCCATATCCAGGCCATGCCCCATCGCGATGATTGTATTAACCACCGCCGCATCGTTTCTGGTTATCAACATCCGCTGGACAAACGACATGTCGATTTTTAACTCATTGATAGGCAAGCGCCCCAGATATTCGAGTGATGAGTACCCGGTGCCGAAATCATCCAACGAAAGGATAACGCCGATGTTTGCCAGAGCGGTCATTTTTTCAAGGGTACGCACACTGTCAACCATGACCATGCTTTCGGTCAACTCGAGACAGAGGCAGTGCGGATCAAGCCCGGTCGCTTCGAGTACCCGCTTGACGGCAACATCAATATCACTGCGCATGAACTGCAATGCCGAAATATTAACCGACAAGCGCAGCATCGGCAGGTCTGACTTCTGCCATGCAACAGCCTGCAAACAGGCCTGCCACAGCACCCACTCGCCGACAACAACGATCATGCCGCTCTCCTCCAGAATCGGCACAAAAAGTGATGGGGGAACAGGGTCTTCCCCGACCGGCGTCCAGCGGAGCAACGCCTCGGCACCGATCACTGTACCACGAACATGATCTATCTGCGGCTGGTAGTTGAGGCTGAACTCACCACGATCGATCGCTTTATGAAGCTTTGCCTCCAGAGCAAAGCGCTTCTCCAGCTGGCTGTTGAGTTCGCGGGTATAGAAGCAGACAGAGTTTTTACCTTCTTTCTTTGCCTGGTACATGGCGGCTTCGCCGTTTTTAAGGAGGCTTTCCATGCATTCGCCATCCTCCGGGTAGAACACCACGCCGATACTGGCGGTCGCTATGATCTCTGTACCTTTGATGGTAAAGACCTCATTCATGGCGCTGCGGATCTGCTCGGCACGCAGGGTTGCATCGTCGGCGCACATTGATAACGGCGGAATTACCGTAAATTCATCCCCCACAAAACGGGATACGACACAACTGTGCCCGCATACGGCTTCCAAGCGGCGGGCAATTTCTTTTATGAGCATGTCACCGAATTCATGTCCGAACGTGTCATTGACATACTTGAGGTTATCGATATCCAGCACCAGCAAGGTCAGGTACTGGTCAGCGCCGTTCATCGACTCCAGCTGCAGTTCAAGATGCTGCTGGAAATAGTGCCGGTTCGGGAGGCCGGTCAGGACATCAAAATTGGCCTGGTAGTAGAGCTGTTCTTCATGAATCTTGCGGCCGGTAATATCCTCTTTGTTGGCAACATAACTAGTGATTGTGCCGTTCTCATCCTTGATCGGCGCAATACTGGCCAACTCCCAGTACTGCCGCCCGTCCTTGGTTTTGTTACACAATTCTCCCTGCCACTCCTTGCCGGAGCTGATCGTTTGCCACAAATCAATGTAATAGCTGTCCGGTTGTTTGTCGGATTTGAGAATACGCGGATTTTGTCCGAGCGCCTCTTCAGCGCTATAGCCGGATACCTCCGTGAATTTGGGGTTGACATACTCTATCGTCCCATTGACATCGGTAATAACAACGCTGATGGCGCTCTGCTCGACGGCGATGCTCAACTTGTGCAGTTCTGCAGTCCGCTGCCTGACCATACGCTCAAGATTTTCATGGTAGTCCCGGTTTTCCTGCACCAGATGAGCCCGCTCAATGCAGCGGGCAACGACCAGCTCCAGTTCGATCAGGTCTACAACCGGCTTAGGCAGGTAGTCCCAGGCGCCGCGCCGCAAGGCGTCCGTCGCATCTTTCAGCACACCGGTTCCCGAGAGGACGATGACCGGCAGGTTATCATCCAGCTGTTTGACCGCATCAACCACTTCCAGACCGTCTACATTCGGCATGCGCAGGTCAGTTATGACAACGTCCGGACGCATGGCGGTTATCATGTTGATCCCGTCACACCCATCACAGGCCTGAATAACATTAAAACCACAGTCCTCGAAAAATGCCGCTATGCTGCTGCGGACCGACTCTTCATCGTCTATGGTCAACAACACCATGTTGGTGGACAGCCCATTCATTATCTACATCTCCTTGTTGCGGCACACTTTTTGATTTTATGAACCAATTTGGAAAGTTCATGAATCGGTTTCAGCAAAACATCATCAGCGCTCATGCCGATGGCGTTCAGTTCATCGGACAAGCAATACATCATGCCGGTATGAATCAGATAGCCGGTCTCCGGGCTGAAAGTATGAGCCGTGACAATAAACTCTTCGCCATTCATGCCTGAAAGACGCATATCAGATATGCAAACCGCCGGATGAATGGCAGTAATCACTTGCAACGCCTCCTCGCCGCTGGCGGCGCAATACACGCTGAACCCTTCATCTTCCAGATAAGCCGCCACGCTGTCGCGAATCATTTCGTCATCATCCACCAGCAGCACTCTGATATCGGCGTTGTTCATCATCCCCTCCCCTGCAGCGGAAGCTTTATGGTAAAACAGCTTCCCGTACCCGGGCATGACTGGACTTCTATCAAGCCGTGGTGCCCCTTGGTAACAATCGCATAGGCTACCGACAGCCCCAAACCGGTGCCGACACCAACCTCTTTGGTGGAAAAAAACGGCTCAAAAACCCGTAGACGGGTTGCTTCCGCCATGCCGGGGCCATTGTCCTCGATGTCGATCCGGGCCATCCCCTCGAAAAGTCCGGTCCGCAGCGTAATTCGCGGGCGCCGTTCCATAGCGGCATCCGCCATGGCCTCAGCCGCGTTTTTTATAATATTCAGCAGTACCTGTTCCATTTCCGTCACGGACATCTGCACCGGCGGCAGATCAGCGGCATAAAGACGCTGCAGTTCAATGCGGGGGAAATCATATTTTTTCTTCATGTCATAATCTGTGCCGGCCAACTCCACCACCCTGTCCAGCAGTTCAGAAAGTTTAAAGTGTCCAGTACCGGAGTCGCTGCGGCGGCTGAAGTGAAGCATATTTGATATGATGTCAGAGGCTCTGATGCCGGCGCTGCGGATGTGGCTGATAAAATCAAAGATACCCCTTTTTTGCATATAGGCGCGTATCAGGTCGAGGTCAACGCCAATCTCGGCGGCAGCTTTCCGGTTGGCCGGAATGTCCGCTGACACCCGCCGCTCGATGTTCTGGGCATGCTGCAGAATGGCTCCCAGCGGATTATTGATCTCGTGCGCCATACCGGCCGCCATGCCGCTGATCATGATCATCTTTTCGGTCTGCGCCATAATATCCTCAATCCGGACATGCTCGGTTATGTCGTCGATACGAATGACCGCCATTCCCGGCACATCGGAATCGAGCGGATATATCTGCAGTGCATAATAGCGCAGGTCGACGCCGCATCCGGACTGGATCCTCGCGTTGGTTAACGGTGACTGACGATCGATAACTGTGGCCACCTGCTGCAGCTCGCCGGCAAACTGAGGAATCAACGTTTGGAGCAGCTTTCCCTTCGCTTCCACCCCAGCAACGCCGCTGAACTGTTCAAAACGTTTGTTGACCAGATTGATCCGGCCGTCACGATCCACCCTGACTATGATTGACGGAAGCGTGTCGAGAATATCCAGCAACGATTTTTGGTGCTTATGTATCTGTTTGGCGGCATCACTATGCGGCACGGCGTATCTCCCCATTCATCTTTATCCGAGCTGCTGTTGTTTGAAAATCGTCAATTGACACCGCAGCTTCAGTCGTTATGTGGCAGCGGCTCTTCAGACCTCGCAAGCAGTTCCACCAGTTTGCAGCCGATTTTATCAAGAGAAACTACGAAATCGACCGCGCCGGTTTCAGAGGCGGCCTTCGGCATGCCATAGATGGCGGACGATTTCCTGTCTTGGGCAATCGTAACCCCACCCAATGTCTTGATATACCGGATACCTTCGGCACCATCCTTCCCCATGCCGGTCAGTACGACACCGATTAATCGTCTCTGTTTCAATGGCTTGAGCAATGATTTCATCGCCACATCCGCGGAGGGCTGAACAAAATTGACCCGAGGCCCTTCTTCCAGGATGATACGGCTGTTCCCCTCAAGTTTGAGGTGGAAGCCACCCGGGGCAAGGTAGATCTGTCCTCTGCGGAGATAGTCACCATCCTCCGCAAGGCCTACCGGCATGGCTGCCACGGCGCCAAGGCTGCGGGCAATCCGGTAATCCATGCCGGACGGAATGTGCAGCACGATCACAAAAGCCGCATCCAACGGCGGGAGATCGGCAAACAGGCGTTTAAGAGCAATCGGCCCTCCTGTTGAAACGCCGATCATGACGATATTCGTAGTGGTCACGTCACGTCCCCCTCAGTCTGCAGCAGGCTCAGGTAATAGTGGATAGAATCGAGCAGGGATTGAATATAGAAAGGCTTGGTTATATAGTCAGTTACATACTCCTGCAGCCCTTCCATTTTATCGCCGGGGGCATCCATGGCCGTAAGCATGACGATAATATTGCCTTCGTACAAACCGTTCCCGACAATCTCCCGGATCGTGTCCCAGCCATCCATCACCGGCATCATGACGTCCATCAGGATAACCCCTCTGAAGCCGGATTCAAGGTACCCGAGACACTCTTTGCCGCTGGAGGCGCTAACGAGATCTATCCCTTCCGCCTGAAACAGCATCTCGGCAGCTTCCCTGATCATCTCCTCGTCATCGACAATCATTATTCTGCTATCCATTGGTTACCGTCTCCTTTTCGCTGTGTTGCATAGCGTTAGAGTGCTGATGTAATGTAAAAATAATAGTTGTCCCCCGCCCCAACCCGGCGCTTTCAGCCCAGATCCTGCCGTGGTGGTTCCAGACAATCCGCTTGCAGATGGAAAGTCCAAGACCCGAGGTACCAAGTTCATGGCGCGATTCGTCCGCCTTGAAAAACTCATCAAAAATGCGTTCTCGATGATCTGCCGTAAGACCGATGCCCTCATCCCGCAGCGAAATAGTGACAACATCAGCATGCTGCTCGGCAGCTATGTATATAACTCCCTGTTCCGGTGAATAGTGGACCGCATTGGAAACAAGATTGCTAAGGAGCTCTTTCAGTTGGTCCGGTACAACCGGCACAACAATCAACGGGTCAACAGAAATCTGACAGGAGAGATCCTTTGCGCCAATCGAAGCGGCACTCTCGGCAAGGCACTCCTCTACAGCGGAGACAAGAGTAATATTTTGATATTCGTATGGCTTTATTGAGGAAACGAGACTGACAAACATTTTATATTTTTCCGCCAACGCCTTTATGCAGGTGATATTTTCACAGCACATGTCTACCATCTTTTTGCTCTTTGGGTCAGAGACTCGATTCTTAATGAGAGGGAGAAGCATCAGCAGAGGGGTCAACGGGGTTTTGAGGTCATGCCCCAGTCGAACCAGCAAGGTCTCCATTATCTGCGTATGACTCAGCTGGGACTCCAGGCGCAACTTTTCCTCCCCGGCCCGTTTGTATTCGGTGATATCGCGAATCGATTCTATCGCTCCGACCATTTTTCCATGTATATCCAACAGCGGCGAGGCGGTAGCCCAGAAAAAACGGCTGCCGCCATTGCGGAACAAGGGAACAAATGCCTCGGTAAAAAGGGTTCTCCCCTCCCGTATGATTGCAGGGTAATCGACGCTGATAACATCAAGGGTCTCGTCAACCAGATCAATCAGAATAGGCCTGGGTTCTCCATAGAACGGAGTTGAATAGACATTATTGCCCTTCCCCATAACAGCTTCCTTGTTAAGGCCGGTCATCTTTTCTATTGCCCTGTTCCAGGCAATCACCCGTTTATCATTATCCACGACAAACGTAGCGTCAGGAAGAAACTCTATAATATCAAGCAGTTCCTGACATGCATTCTTCGTTTTGTCCTCGGCTGCCTTGCGTTCCGTAATGTCGCGAAAAGACCAAAGCCGGCCATAATAGCGCCCATCAGGGCTTAAGAGCGGCACCGTATAGCGGTCCAGCGTTTTGCCATCACACAGGGAAAGCTCATCCCGGCTGAATTCCAGGCGATGTTCGTACAGATACCGCACCTTCTCCTGAAACTGTCGGGGATCCACCATCAAAGTGGTGACATGCGCGAGGACCGGCTCATCTTCTTTTTCTTCCAGCAAGTGAGCCGGTATACCCATTATTTCAATGAAGCGCCGGTTGATCGAGAGTATTTCAGCATTCTCATTTACCACCAGGATTCCATCGATAGAGGCCTCCTGCTGCGTGGAAAGGAGGATATTCTGGAATGCTACGGCCTCTTCTGCCCGCTTGCGTTCGGTAATATCAAGCATGACGCCGACCAATCCCTGCACAGAGCCGTCGCTGTCGTTAAACGTGGCCTTATTGAAGATGACGTCACGCACCGTGCCATCGGCAAATCGGGTAGAGCCCTCATAGCATTGCAAACCGGGATTCTCAAATAGTAACCGGTCCTGCTGCAGATAATGATCAGCCAACTCTTTTGGCCACAACTCATCAGCTGTCTTTCCAAGCAGTTCATCTTTGGAGTACCCTATGTAAGATTCAAACGCCTTATTGCAGCCGGTATAGCGAAAGGCGGTATCTTTGCAGAACACGGGATTGGGAATCGTGTCGATGAGAGTTTGCTGAAACGTGAGTTGCTGTTCATTCCTCCTCGCGATTTTCTGCATTTCCCGCCCCAGCTTACCCATGATAATGGTGAAGATGGTAAGTATCGCAAACAGCCACAGCACCATATGGTTTTTCAGGCCACTGATGCCGGCAATAAACTCGCTCTCGCGAATGCCGACAAACAGTGCCCCGACAATCCTGCCGTCACGATCCCTGATGGGATCATAGGCGGTCAGATAGGGAATTCCGAGTACACGGGCCTCGCCGCGGTACGGCCTCCCCTCTTTGAAAATGGCCCTATGGGCAGGTCCCACCAGCCGCGTGCCAACGGCTCTTTTGCCCCCTCCGTCACGCACATTGGTGGAAATCCTCTGATCGCCCAGGAATATCGTTGCCTCGCCACCAAAGATTTCCTGCACTTTATCAGGAAGCTCAAAGTTATTATTAATCAGGTAGTCGCCGACAAAAAACTGGTCATTAACAACCCTGAATCCATTTCCTTTATACCCGAGAAGTTCCCGAAAAGTACGGATGCCGGACTCCAGTTTCGCATGTTCCTCTCTGATTTCAGCAGCCTGATACTGCTGAATGGAATAAAGCGCAAAGCCTGAGATAGTCGTAATGGCGATCAGGCAGCCGGCAAGCATGTATTTTGTGATCGTTTTCATACTGGTTCACCTTCCAAACAGGCGGTAGTTCCCGGCAGACAATACATAGGTTATACCCTGAAGCCGCGTTTCCCCTGGGATGACAACCAGTAAAACAGGCGCCGGGACAACTCCTGCAGCGGCACGATCTCATCGACACCACCTCTGGCAATTGCCTCTTTCGGCATACCGAACACGACACAACTCACTTCGTCCTGGGCAAGCGTGCAGGCGCCGGACTGATGCATTTCCAGCATGCCGGCAGCACCGTCATCTCCCATGCCGGTCATGATGATTCCGATGGCATTTTTCCCGGCGCAGTTGGCAGCCGAACGGAAGAGAACATCTACCGACGGACGATGGCGACTTACCGGAGGACCGTCGGAGAGCTCCGTAACATAGTTGGCGCCACTCCGTTTCAACAGCAGATGACGATTGCCCGGAGCCAGGTACGCGTGCCCCGGCAACACCCGCTCGCCATGTTCAGCCTCTTTAACCGCTATCGTGCAGAGACTGTCGAGCCGTTTGGCAAACGTTTTGGTAAACGCTTCGGGCATATGCTGGGTAATCAGAATCCCGGGACAATCGGCCGGCATATCCGCCAGCACCACCTTGAGTGCCTCGGTGCCACCGGTGGAAGCGCCCAACAGAACGACCTTCTCGGTCGTTGAGAACGTATGATGTTCGGCAGCAAGCACAACATCGGCGCTGTTTTTCTGCTGCACCGACAGATGGGCGGCACTTCTTGGCGGCGCCTTGACGAGACGCGCCCTGGAGGCGCTGCGGATTTTGTCGGTCAGCTCCTCGGCATATTCCTGCAGGCCGTTGCGGATGTCGATCCTGGGTTTGGTTACGAAGTCAAACGCTCCCAATTCCAATGCATGCAACGTGATCGACGAGCTCTTTTCGGTGAGTGACGAGACCATCACCACCGGCATCGGACGCAGCCGCATCAATCGTTCCAGAAAAGCAAGGCCGTCCATCTTCGGCATTTCCACATCCAGCGTTAAAACATCGGGATTGAGCGCCTTGATCTTTTCCCTGGCCACCAGCGGATCGGGCGCGGTTCCGACCACCTCCATATCCTGCTGGCGGTTGATGATTTCAGTCAGCAGGCTCCGGATGAGAGCCGAATCATCTATTATGAGAACTTTGATCGGCATGGTGACTATCCTTGTATCCTCATGTAAGCCGTATCACTGCATGCCACCGGTGGTAATAGCACCTGCATAAGTTCCGGAGAAAGCGCTTGATTTTTAATCCGTTTCACAAACACCCGTCCGGTGGCCGGATAAAAACAGATTTTGCGCGGGTAGATGTCACCCACGTCAACTGCAGCTATTCTGATTTTTTCATCTTTCAAGAAACCCAGGGCAAAATCGGCATTCTGGCGGCCGACATCGCTCATTCCATCCATCACCTTGCCGGCGCCGAAGACTTTTGCCGCGAGATTACCAGGGGCAGCTCCCAACTGGAAAAGGTGCTGCAGCAACAGCTTCATGGCATGGATTCCGTAGCGGGCGGAGCCGCTTCCCGTTTTGCCATTCCCCTCAGGATCTCCCGGCAGCATGTAATGATTCATCCCCCCGACGCCGTTAACGGCGTCATAGAGACAGACGGACACACACGAGCCGAGCACGGTGGTTATGACGCTGTTTTCAGTGGTTGCATAATACTGTCCGGGAAGTATCTTGACCCCGTTTGTGTCAAAGACCCGGTCATAATAACTGCTTGTAGAGAAATATTTGCCCCGGTGCATGATCGTCAGCCCTTCGGTGAATAGACTGTTTTGCCGCACACCGTGAACAGGTCGGCAGCATGATGAAAACTTTCGGAATGGCCGGCAAAGAAAAGCCCGTGAGTCTGCAGACAGGGCTGCATCTTTTTCAGGATGGCATACTGGGTATCCTTGTCAAAATAGATCATGACGTTGCGGCAGAATATTGCATCGAATTTATCTCGCAGTGCCCACTGGTCATCCAACAGGTTGAAACGTCTGAAGGTGATCATCTGCTGCAGTTCCGGACGGACTTTGGCAAAACCGGCATTCTTCCCCTCACCTTTCAAAAAAAAGCGCTTGAGCTGTCCGGCAGAGATCTTCTGCAATTGATCGAGCGGATACACACCCCGCTTGGCCTTCTCGATCACATTGGTATCGATGTCCGTCGCAAGTATCCTGACCGGCGCGTTGAAGCTGTTGAAGTGTTCCACAACCGTCATTGCGATTGAATAAGGTTCTTCGCCGGTTGACGACGCGCAGGTCCAGATTGCGATCGGGCCTGATTTTGAGAGAGTTCCGAGATGTTTTGAAAGAATCGGGAAATGGTGAGCCTCACGAAAAAATGAGGTCATGTTGGTTGTGAGGGCGTTGATGAACTCCTCACATTCCTGCAGGTCGCCGCTTTCCAGAAGCTGGATGTATGCGGTAAACGAATCTACCTGCCGGGCCCTGACGCGGCGGGCAAGACGGCTGTAAACGAGGTCTCGTTTGGACGGAGCCAGAGATATGCCGGCAACCCGGTAAATCAGGCTTCTTATACGATTGAAATCATCACCGGAGAAAGGGAACTGATACAGTTCCTTTTCTCCGGCCGTTCTTCCGAATGCCGGTATTTTATTACGTATTGCAGCCGACATTCACAGCTCCCGACGGGTGGCCAGACGACTCACCCGCACCATTCACCACGGTTAGAATTCTTTCCAGTCGTCATCGGCATCGACAGTTTTCGGTGCAGACAGTTTCAGCGAATCATCCTTTTTCTGGAATCTTTGTGTGCCCGGCCGGCCACCCTTTTTTGCCTCTATTTCCGGACGGAGGGCCTGAATTTTGCGGGTCTTTCTTTCTGTTGAACTTTTCTGGAGCTGGACCGACTCTTCCAGCTTGAAGCGGGTAACCACCTGCACCAGCTGCATAGCCTGTTCCTCCAGCGACTCGGCGGCAGCGGCAGCCTGTTCAACCAGGGCAGCGTTTTGCTGGGTCACATCATCCATCTGGGTAATTGCGGTATTGACCTGCTCAATGCCGCTTGATTGCTCAAGTGACGCGGCAGAGATCTCGGCCATGATATCCGTTACCCGCTTGATGCTGGTGACTATCTCCTGGGTCGTATGTCCGGCCTCTTCCACCAGTCGGCTGCCATCTTGAACTTTGCCGACAGAGTCTTCAATCAGGGTTTTTATTTCCTTGGCCGCTGCCGCACTCCGCTGGGCAAGGCTGCGCACCTCGGCCGCTACAACCGCAAACCCGCGCCCCTGCTCACCGGCACGGGCCGCTTCGACGGCCGCATTCAGCGCCAGGATATTGGTCTGAAAGGCGATGCCGTCGATGACACCGATGATATCGGCTATCTTGCGGGAACTGTCAGTGATTGATTCCATGGTGCGAACAACCTTGTTGATGACATCGCCGCCTTTGACCGCCACGCCGCTGGCGCTGATCGCCAGTTGATTGGCCTGCTGCGCGTTGTCCGCGTTCTGCTTCACGGTCGAGGTCAACTCCTCCATGCTGGAAGCGGTTTCCTCCAGGGCCGAAGCCTGTTCCTCGGTGCGTTGGGAAAGATCGGCATTACCGGCAGCAATCTGTTCAGTGGCCGTGGCGATGGAATCGGCGCCGGTACGAACCTCGCCAACAATCTTTGCCAGCCCTTCATTCATTTCTTTCAGCGACATCAGAAGGTGACCGGTCTCATCCTCACTGTCGACCTCAATCTTTACGGTCAGGTCACCGGCCGCAATCAGGTCCGATGCAACGATGGCCTTGTCAAGAGCCCGCTTGATCCCTCGCGCCACCACCCAGGCAAAAGCAAAGACCACCAGCGCCAATATCAGCGCTGCTCCGAGGATCTGCAAACGCATCGAGGCAACTTCGGTCTTGACATCATCGACATAGATGCCGCTGCCGACGACCCAGCCCCACTCCTTGTTCAGCTCGACATAGGATATTTTATCAACCGGCTTGCTTGCCCCCGGCTTGACCCACTGATAGTCAACAATGCCGGCTCCCTTTTCCTTGGCCACCTTGACCATCTCGACAAATATCTGCTTGCCGTTCGGATCCTTGATTTCCGCCACGTTCTTGCCGACCAGATCCGCATTGACCCCATGCATGAGCATTTTGGGCTCCAGGTCGTTGACCCAGAAATATTCACTGCCATTGTAGCGGAGGTCTTTAATCTGCTCCAATGCCATCTTCTTAGCATCTTCAACCGTGATCTTTCCGCTTTTTGCGTCGTCCTGAAGGCTGGAAATCATCGAAGAAGCAACCTCAACAACGCCCTTTGTCGCCAATATTTTTTCATTCATCAGCTGCTTTTCCATATAGGGGAGGACGTAAAACATGACGCCCAGTATCAGCAGTGCGATCGTGGTAATTGAAATACTCAGTATTTTCGTCAGAATCTTCCAGTTCTTAAAGCTTTTCATTTTCATGCGATTACCGCCTTTCTGTGAATTTATATTAGTTTGTCTGATCCATGACCTGCATCTCTTCACTGCTCATCAGCTTTTCAATGTCCACCAGGATCAGCATCTGATCGTTCAGCGTACCGAGACCGGTGATATAATCGGTGTCCATCGCTGCCCCCATTTCCGGGGCCGGCTTGATCTGTTCCGGACTCAGCGCCACCACATCGGAAACGCCGTCAACAACCATCCCGATCACCCTGTTCAGCACGTTCATGATAATCACCACGGTAAATTCGTTGTAGGTCGGCTCACCGACCTTGAACTTGATCCGCATGTCGACAATCGGAACGATCACGCCGCGCAGATTGATGACCCCCTTGATAAAATCCGGGGCATTGGCGATATGAGTCACCGTGTCATACCCACGAATTTCCTGAACCTTGAGGATATCGATGCCATACTCCTCGTTGCCCAAGGTGAAGGTGAGATACTCCGAGGCGAGATCCGTCCCGTTTCTGTCAGTACTTCCCTGACCTGTCTGCATAATGTGCGTTACCTCCCTTTGGTGAGTTTTACTAAAAGTTGATCTTCTTTTTACGCATTTGCAGTAACGAATTGACGTCCAGAATCAGGGCGACCCGACCATCGCCGAGAATTGTCGCCCCGGACGTGCCGTCTACCTTGCGGTAATTTGTCTCTATGCTTTTAATGACCACCTGATGTTCATCCAGCAAGGAGTCAACAAGCACAGCGGCTTTTTCGCCCTCGACATCCACCAGGATCAGAATCCCCTGTTCCGGATCCGTCACACGCGCATCCATATTGAACAGTTCGTACAGCGGAATGATCGGAATATAATCGCCGCGCACATGAACGACATTTTTGCCATTAATGCTCTTCAGGCTTTCGGAAGTTGGACGGAGGGACTCGACAATCGAGTTGAGCGGTATAATAAATTTCTCATCACCGACGGCAACGGAGAGTCCATCCAGAATAGCAAGCGTCAGCGGCAAACTGATGGTGACCCGGGTGCCTTTGCCAGGTTCCGACGATATAGTCACCCGACCGCTCATCGCCTGGACGTTGCGCAGCACCACATCCATTCCAACACCCCGGCCGGAAATATCGGTTATGGCCTCAGCGGTGGAAAAGCCCGGCGCAAAGATCAGCTGCCAAACATCCTCATCACTCATGCTGTCGGAAGCCGGAATACCGCGTTCGGCAGCCTTAGCCAGAATTTTGCCGCGATTCAACCCGGCGCCGTCATCAATAACGTCGATAACGATCCGGCCACCAACCTGGGAAGCTCGAAGGGTTATCGTGCCATGGCGCTCTTTTCCGGCGGCACTTCGCACCTCCGGCTTCTCCAGCGCATGGTCCATGCAGTTACGTACCAGGTGCGTAAGCGGATCGGTGATTTTTTCGATCAGCCCCTTGTCCAGTTCGGTCGAATCGCCGACCGTTTTCAGTTCCACCTGTTTGCCGAGTTTTGCGGCAAGCTCGCGCACCATACGGGGGAAACGGCTGAATACGATGCTGATCGGCATCAACCGGATCGACATGACGCTCTGCTGCAGGTCACGAGTGTTGCGCTCCAGTTGCAACAGGCTGCGGTGCAGGCTCTCGTAAAGAACCGGGTCGAGGCTGGTGGCTGTCTGCGCCAGCATCAACTGGGTAATTACCAGTTCACCGACCTGGTTGATTAATTGGTCAACCTTGGTAACGCCGACACGGATCGATGACTCGGTCTCGCTGGTACGGCGTCCGAAGGCCCCCGGCGCGAGTTCATTCTTGTCATAAGCCCTTCTGCCGGGTGCCGTTTCCACTGCATCCTCAACCGGGTTGCACGGAAACTCCTGACTGAATTTCACCTGTTCAGTCGCCACGACGGCGGCTTCCGCAATGGCATCATCCGCTTCCACTCTGTGGCACGGTACCCCTTCAAATACTTTCAACTGGTCCTCATCCGCTACGAACTCAAAAATATCGCGGATATCCGCTTCGCCGGCAGTTGTCTCCAGCGTGAGATGCCAGCTGCAGAGGCATAGTTCAGGATCAAGCGTACAAAAATCGGCGCTGGCGGGAAGTTCGGCGGTCACAGTCAACTCGCCCAACTCCTCCAGCTCGGCAAACAGACTTTCCAATCGGATACCCCGCTTGAAGATATCCGGGTCCGGGGAAAACTCTAGCTCGTAGTGGCGGCAGGCCACACCCGAACTGTCAGAGTCTGGCGGTATAACCGGCCCTGCCTCAGGCGCGTTTTCTGTTTCTTCTGCTTCGCCGGATGGAGCAGCCGCGCCCGAATCAACAACCTGCTGCAGCTTGGCGCGAATCCTGTCAATAGACTCCTGACAAACCTCTGCTCCGTCACGATGACCGGCCAACTGCATGGAGATCACATCACCCGCTTCGAGAAAAAGGTCAACCATTGCCGGACTGAAGGGAATTTCGTGATTGCGCATGCGGTCGAGCAGCGATTCGAGCACATGGGTGACTATCGTCATATCCTGGAAGCCGAAGATTCCGGCGCCTCCCTTGATCGAATGCGCAGCTCTGAAAATGGCATTGAGTTGTTCTTCGTCAGGCCCCGCGTCAGAGAGCGATACAAGAATCTGCTCCATCTCGGCCAGGTGCTCCGCACACTCCTCGAAAAAAACCTGGTTGAACTGGTTGAGATCTATGCTGGTATTATTTTGTCCGGAATGAGTCATGCTGATTTCCTTGAGACATCAAAGTGGGAGATTCAATTCGTGATCAAAACCTAAAAAATGAATCGTGGACCTGAAGGTATCGGGAACGTTACTCACGTGCGCATTGACACCGTTCTGCCTCAGGGTGCGGACAAAGAGTGCCAGGAGCTGGCAACCACAGGCATCAAAACCGGTGATCCCCGACACATCTATCTCCCGAACGGCATCCGGGGAACATTTCAACTGATCAGCAGCAGTTTCAGTGTTCAACAGACGGGAAAGTGATTCCGTCAGGAGAGAATGCTTTTCAGCAACACCACCCATGGACCAGTCGCCATCCAGAACTATTCGCAGTATTTCACCAGCTTCATTAATCATAGTCGCCCCGCATCCATCCGGATATCCACCCAAATTTCACATTAAAAGAATCTGGCTCTTGCAGCTGCCGCTTGATCCTGCTTCACAGCCTGAACTGTCCGACCAGCTGTTTCAGCTCTTCCGCCTGACGGGAAACATCATTGGCGGCCACCGCTGTCTCTTGCAGCGCATAGTCGTTCTGCTTGGCCAGGTCATTAAGGTTCATGACATTGTTGCTGATCTCTCTTGTCGTAGCGGTCTGCTCTTCGGCAGCGGTGGCGATCTGGCTGATCTGTTCGGTCACGTCATTGATGATGTCGAGGATTTCCTGCAGCGAGCGGCCGGATTCCGAGGCATGACTGGTCCCCTGTTCAACCTGGGTGACACTCTGCTCCATGGAGGTGACCGCATCTTTGGTCTCTTTCTGGATGGCCTTGATCATTTCACCGATCTCTTTGGTGGCACGGGTGGTCCGTTCGGCGAGGGCACGAACTTCGTCGGCAACGACGGCAAAACCGCGCCCCTGCTCTCCGGCTCTGGCCGCTTCGATGGCGGCATTCAGGGCCAGCAGGTTGGTCTGGTCGGCGATATCTTCGATGGTGCCGATAATGGTGCCGATCTGCTCTGAGCGGACGCCAAGGGCATCAACCGTACTGGCGGCATTTTGCACCCGTTCGGCAATGGTGTTCATGACGGCAATTGATTGACCGACAACGACCACGCCCTGGTTGGCCTTCTGGGTGGCGCCGCCGGCATTGGCTGCGGCATGGTGACAGTTGTTGGCAATGTCGCCCGAAGTGGCCGACATCTCTTCGCCTGCCGTTGCCAGCGAGGTGGATTGTGAGGATAGCTGGGCAATACTTTCGATCATCTGTTTCGATGTCGTTTGCAGTTCGAGGGAGGACGATGCCAGTTGCAGCGAACTGTCTGATACCTGGTTAATGATGCCGTGCAGCTTGCCGATAAAGGTATTGAACCATTCGCTCAGTTCGCCAATCTCATTCTTGCCGAGGATCGGCAGACGGCGGGTCAGGTCCCCCTCACCCTGGGCAATATCCCTGATAGTGTCGACCACAGCTTTGATCGGACCGGTGACAGTGCGGGAGACCACCCAGGCAAGCAGAATGCTGAGCGCCAGTATTCCCATAAGGCCCACCCCGATGCCGATCTGAATCTGGCGGACATGGGCCGTGACATCATCAACATAGATGCCGGTGCCGACCACCCAGCCCCAGGGCCGGTACAGCTCAACGTAGGAAAGTTTCGGCACCGGCTTGACGCTCCCCGGTTTAGACCAGGCATAATCAACAAAGCCCTTCCCCGCGTCCTTGCAGACCGTAGCCATCTCCACAAAAAGCGCCTTGCCGTTGGGGTCCTTGTTGCCGCTCAGATCCGTACCGTTCAGTTCAGGCTTGATCGGGTGCATGATCATCTTCGGGCCAAGATCATTGATCCAGAGATAGTTTGAGTCATCATAGCGTATGGCGGCAATCCGCTCGGCCGCCCGCTTCTGGGCCTCCTCTTTCGTGAGCGTCCCGGCTTCAACCTGTTTCTGGTAGGAAGCAAGCTGGCTGGTCGCTTCCTGCACCAGACAGCTCACGGTCGCCTTTTTTTCAGCCATGATCAGCCCACGAATAAACGGCATCAGCACGAACATGGTGACTAACGACAATACCAGCCAGGTAAGCACCGACAAGCTCATGATTTTTGTAAAAATACTCCAGTCCTTGTATGCTTTCAGTTTCATAATTCCCCTTTTGTAATTGCCATCGCATGCGCACGCATGCAGGCAGAGATTTCTGCAAGACAGAGAGCAGAGAACGTGCCAGAGGGAGAAACTATTAATTTAGTTGTAAATACTGCCAGTTAGGGGTTTTATTACCACGGAGGGGGTGCGACGTAAATTGACAACTTCATGCATACTATTGTGTTATACGTTATTTATCGATATGTTACGCTGCGCGACACCGGTTGCAGCAGCAACTTTTGTCGCACCGGTGGTTCTGTTGGTGCGTCAACCCGAGCGCGACAAGCGCTTGTTAAGCGCCTGGCGGGTGATACCCAGATAAGCAGCCGCCAAGCGCTGATTATTATCGGCCAGATGCAGCGCCTCCGAGACCAGGAGATTCTCGGCCTCCTTGAGGGTCGGAAACTTTTCACTGAACGGGCAGACGGGACAGTGGTTCACAACCGAAACAGGAGATGCCGGAGTACGCAGGTCGCTGCCGATCGCCTCCACAATTGAATCCAGCGGCAGGATACGGCTCACCGAGCGGGCAACAGCGTCATGGATGATCGCCTCCAGCTCGCGGATATTGCCGGGAAAACGGTAGGCCGACAGATAGCAATTCAATTCCGCCGGGGCGACCGGTGCCGGTTTGCCGAGCTGGACGGCCGCTTTCTCCATAAAATGCGCCGTCAGCAGCGGGATATCCTCGGGGCGGTCACGAAGGGGCGGCAGTTCTACACGATGGCTGCAGAGGCGATAATAGAGGTCAGGTCGGAAAATGCCGTTCTCCATCTTGGACTTCAGATCGGCATGCGTGGCAACGACAATCCGGGCGGCACTTTTCTGTACCTTGTCAGCACCGAGTGGCAAGTATTCGCCCTCCTGCAGCAGACGCAGCAGTTTCACCTGCGATCCGGGTGACAGATCGCCAATCTCGTCCAGAAAGAGCGTACCGCCCGATGCGCGACGGATCAGTCCGTCACGGGCCCGGTCTGCCCCGGTGTAGGCCCCGCGTTGATGCCCGAAGAGGGTGTCGCTGAACATGGCGTCGTCCAGTCCGGCAAGATTTATCGCCACAAATGGGCCGCCGAGCCCGCTCAAAGTGTGAACCGCCCGGGCTATCAGCTCTTTCCCGGTGCCGGTCTCGCCGCTGATCAGTGTCGGTTGGCGGGAAGCGGCAACCGACTCCAGATACATGAAGATCGCACGCATCCTTGATGACGTTGTTATGATGCTGCTGAAAGCTGTTTCATCTTCCAATGTCCCGTCAGAGAGATGGCGACGCAGGCGCTCCAGTTCCAGTTTGGTTCTGGCGCGCTCCAGACAATCTTCAAGTGTGATTTCCAGCTCTTCAAAATTCATAATGGGCTTGGACAGGTAATCCCACGCCCCCAAACGCATGGCCCTCACCGCTTCATCAACCGCACCAACTCCGGAAACAACCACAACCGGCGTGAGTTCCGCTTCTGCAGAAAGCGCTTCCACCAGCGCAAAACCGTCCATGACCGGCATCCGCAAATCGGTCATCACAATATCAGGATTCTCACGGCGAAACATCTCGAGCCCGACCTTGCCGTTTTCAGCCGCCAGCACCCGGAACCCGATATCGTCGAGATACGCCGTCAGAGACTCCCTGACATACTGTTCATCTTCGACCACCAAAATGGTCAGCTGCTTATGAGCGGAAATAATTTTATTCATTGGTTTAGTGCTCCTGCCACAGCCCGGCTCAAATCTCTCCGGTTATACGGTTTTTGAATAAAGCCGCTGGCGCCCAGTTCCACCAGTTCAGCTCCGGTCCCTTCATCGTTGAATCCGGAGCAGAATATCACTTTCAGGGTGGGGGCCAGTTCACGCAGGCGCAGAAAGGTCTCCTTGCCACCCATCTTCGGCATGATCATATCCAGCAGAACCAGCGAGATGTCGCTCCGATGATCGGCAAACACCTCCAGCGCCTGTGCCCCGTTTTCAGCAAGATACACCGTATAACCGAGATCTTCGAGCAGATCGCAGCCAACACCGCGCAGCATCGCTTCATCATCAACCAGCAGAATACCGCCGGTGCCGTGGATCACATCTCCTTCCAACGGAGAAGAGACTTTTCCCTGTTCTATTACCGGGAGGTACATGGTAAACACCGAACCGGCCCCCGGTTCACTCTGTACATGCACTTCTCCGTGATGACTGCAAACGGTGCCGTACACGACAGCAAGACCGAGGCCAGTGCCTTTGCCAACCTCTTTGGTGGTAAAAAAAGGCTCGAAGATATGCTCAACAATCGCTTTTTCCATACCGGCACCGGTATCGGACACCGCTATTTCAAGATAGTTGCCCGGCGCAAGCGAGATGCCCATCGAGCGGCAGCCCGCTTCATCCAGCGTTTTTACCGCTGTTGTATAGGTAAGCGCACCGCCATCCGGCATGGCATCGCGTGCATTGATTCCAAGATTGAGCAGGGCGTTCTGCAACTGGGTCTGATCCCCCATGACCGCAGGGTTGCCGCCATCCAACCGGGCAGTGAGCCGTATATTCTTGTCAAGCGTGCGTTCCAGTAATCTCATGACAGAATGAATAGTCTCATTGATATCAACCGCATGTGCGCCTGCCGTCCCTTTGCGAGAGAACATCAGCAGTTCGCGGGTCAGGTCTGCGGAACGGGTAGCGGCATCAATGATGGTGTTTATCAATATATGTTTTCCCTCATCATGCGGTAATCGCAGCTTCAACAACTCGGCCGCAGCCATGATGCCGGTGAGCATATTGTTGAAATCATGGGCAATACCGCCTGCCAACTGGCCGATAACATCCATTTTCTGCGACTGCTGCAGCTGGTTCTGGAGCCGTTTCTGCTCCGTTATATCCATGATGATGCCCAAAACGAACGGCCGATCACTGATGTTAAATTTCGCGGAGGAAACCATCGTATCCAGTTCCTCGCCGTCCCTCCTGCGTGCTTTTACTTCAAAGTTATGAACGTAGCCGTAGTCCCGCAGTTGCTGCAGATAATTGCCGCGATCGCTCTTATGCTTCCAGATCCCCAGTTCGATGGTGGTTTTACCAATCGTCTCTTCCCGAGTGTAGCCAAACATATCGATAAACGCCTGATTAACTTCGCAGAACGTCCCATCCGGCAAACTGGTAAGTGCCACCGCAAGCGGAGAATGTTCAAAAACGGCCTTGAATTTTTGTGAACTTTCTTCAACCGCCTCCAACTGGACCCGCAACATCTCTTCAGTTGCCAGAAGGTCGTCCTGGCTCTGCAGATATTCATCAACCTGTGCGCGCAGCATCTCTTCGGTCGCCTGCAGTTCCTCCTGCGACTCCTGATACTGGTCGATCTTGAGGCACAGCATCCGTTCAAGACGCCTTCGTTTGCGGACATTCAAAGCCAGCACGATCACACCTGTTGTGCTGAACAAGGTAAAAGCGGCCCCCAGCCAGACCGCGGTCTTGTCGACGGCAACTGTTGAAGGAGGCTTATTGATTAAAACCGCATCGGGCGGCAATTGAGCGGTATGTATGCCAAACCTCTTCAGCACGCGGTAATCAAACAGAGGACGTGATAAGGCACCGGTTATGATCGGCAGCTTTCCAGGCGGCTCCCCGCCGATAATGCGCACGGCCAGCTCTGCTGCCTTCTGTCCCTGAATCTGCCCCGTCATCATCCGGCCGCCGACAACCCCGCTGCCCAATTGCGCCGCATACACTGAATAAACCGGCACCGGACTGGCACTGCTTACCAGGCGGGCAGCCTCAAAATGGCTGAAGGTTCGTCCACCTTTTTCAAGCGTATAGGAAAGCATCAACACCAGATGTCCGGGCGTTACCACCTTCAGCTTTTCAACCATTTCTTCAAGCGGCATTTCCGCCATGAACTGCAGCTTTACGGCCGGGAAGCGCCGCGCCGTCTTTTCCAGCTCGCGGCGTATGGCCAGGCCGGTGTCGGTATAATCATGAATCACAAGTATGTCCGTGGTTTTCGGATGCAGCCTGAGAGCTAACGCCAGTGTGCCGAAGATGTCATGATCTTCAGCAACACCGGTTATCAGGCTCTGGCCCGCAATCATGGATGGTTCGTAGTCATTGATGCCACAAAAAACCAGCGGGGTGCCGGGAGAAATACGCTGCCGGTACTGCGACGCAAACTCCAGCGCGGCGTTGTCCATGGCAATGATGACATCGAGATGCTGGTTTGCATATTTGGTTTCCAGCAGGTCGGCTTCGGCAGGAAAATGTTTCTTGGTGTGAAATTTCTTCGTGTCGAGACATTCAATAAACAGTTCAACCCGCGGATACACTTTTGCGAGGCCGGCACGCACTCCCGCCATCTCGTCTTCCCACCAGTCGTAGCCCATATTGTATGAATTGATGACAAGAATGCGCGGGACGGAAACGGCGGCATAAAGAGGAGTAACGGCACCGGACAGCAGGATCTGGAGTATAACGAGGGCTGTGACTACACTTGTTATGAATATGTGCCTCCGAGAAAATTTCATTATGCCCCTTGTTTATCGATAAAAGCAGGTATCCCGGAAATAAATAATCGCTGATGTCATTTATAGCAGAATCGGCACGGAACAATGTTCTTATTACCATGTCAGCCATAACGGTGAAAGCAGTTTATAACCACATCAAGCAAAAAACGGCCATCCGAAATTCATCCGGATGGCCGTTGAGACATCAAACGCATCAATGCCCTGCCGGATTATTTCAAAAGGATCTCGATCTTGGCATTTTTTCTGGCATCCGCAAGATATTGCTGGACAGCTTCATTAACTTTCTGTCCTTTGAGATACTCTCCGATCTTTTCTTTTACATCATTAAAACCGGTTACTACAGCCGGTTTTTTCTCTGTCAGTTTGATGATATGATAGCCAAACTGAGTCTCGACAACATCACTTATCTCACCAGGCTTGAGCGCAAAGGCGGCTTTTTCAAAAGCAGGCACCATTTGCCCCTTGCCAAAATAACCAAGATCCCCTCCTTGCTGACTGCTGGGGCAGGTAGAATTTGCCTTGGCCAGTGTCGCAAAATCAGCTCCGCCAGCCAGATCTTTCCGCAATTTTTCGGCCTTTTCACGAGCTTTCTTTTTGTCGGCAGCAGAGGCGTTGCTATCAACTCCAATCAGGATGTGACTGGCTTTGACGGTTTCCGGCTGTGTGAACTTATCAGGGTTCTTGTCATAAAACGCACGGATTTCCGCATCTGAAACCGTTACTTTAGGCACGAAGGTTGTTTCAACAAAATGGGAAATCAAAAGTTCACGCCGGGTATAGTCGCGCAGAGCCTTCTCATCCATCTCGAGGTCTTTCATCGCCTTTGTGAATGCCTGCTCATCTTTAAAGCGGGCTTTCCCCTGGGCCACCTTGGCATCGATCTCTTTATCCAGATCGGCAACCTTCATCTTTGCAGCGGCCTGATACAGCAGTTCTGCAGATACCAACTGCTCAACCGCCTGCCTGTCGAGTGCCGCTTCCTGTGCAGCCGGCACTGTCTGTCCGCGCAGCAGGACTTTCTTGGCCCGGCGAAGTTCAATGGCATCAATAGCCGTTCCGTTGACGCGTGCGACAGGGCCCTGAAGCGGAGCTGCAGCAGGAGTGACAGCGGCAACGGTGCTCGTTTTTTTTGCTTCGGGCTCGGCGGCGACTGCAATACTTGCACATGATATGAGTGCCGCAACCAGAAACCCTTTAATAAACCAGCCTGATGAATAAATACTCTTCATTGTTCCGGATACTCCTTTGGAATAAAATTTTGGATAAGGGTAAATACTATCACATTCTATTATAACATGAAAAGCCAAACATACTTTTGACATTTGAATGGCTTTCAGATACATTTCACAGCGGTTTCTGTGCCAATCAGCGTTGTAGGGCATATCCGGACAGCAGCAATTCATCAGGAGGAAACGTGGAAATGAAAAAGGTTCTCGTAGTTGATGACAGCCTCTCAGTTGCCCGCCAGCTTGAGAAGATAATCAGCGAATCAAGCGACTTCACCTGCGTTGGGCACGCCAAAAACGGCGCCGAAGCGATCAAGATGAATCATACTGAAAATCCGGACATCATCTGCATGGATATGAACATGCCCGGCATGGACGGGTTGACGGCGCTTCGGACACTTTCAGTTATGGATAAAGAGGTCAAGGTTGTGATGGTGACATCCCTCGGCGGGGTAGGCGACAAATTTACCGAAGCACTAAGACTTGGCGCCAAAAATGTCATATCGAAACCGTTCGATGCAGAAACCGTTCTGCGCATCTTGCGGGAACTCTGATTCATCAAATCCATGATTTTGACACGAGGCGGACTATGGCGGTTAAATTTTTCGGACAGTTTTTAGTTGAACGTGGCGTCGTCACCAGCGAAGCGTTGCTGGGAGCTATCAATCTCCAGGATAACAACAACCTGAAATTTGGCGAGATGGCCGTAGCAATGAAGCTGGTTACGCCGGCCGATATCCAGCGGGCCCACAATGCCCAGATGTCCAAGGATATGAAACTCGGGGATCTGCTGGTTGAAATGGGTCTTCTGACACTCGTGCAGATGAATGATATTGTTACTCGGCAGAAAAACACCCATCTGTACATCGGCGAAGCGCTGGTACAGGTCGGGGCTCTGACACAAGATGAGTTGCAGAAACAGCTTGATGCCTTCAAGGCCGATCAAGCCGAATACGTATCGAACGGCATTGAGCTGCCTATCAGCTCTACCAATGAAAAAATCTGGGAAATGACGGTTGATCTTACCTACAAAATGATCACCCGTGTGCTTGACCTGCAGTTCCGGCCCGGGAAATGTGCTGTAGCGACGACCATCTCCCCTCGTTTCATGCTGGCAGCCATGGACATGGCCGGTGATATTGAGGCACGTTACATTATCTCGGTTTCAGAGGAACTGCAAAAATCGATCGCCAGAGCTATTCTGAGCGAAGAATCCGTGGATGATGAACCGGCTGAAGTACTGGAAGACACCGTCATGGAGTTTGTCAACGTCGTCTGCGGCAACGTGGCGGCAAAAGCGTCCCAGATGGGGGTCATCATCAACATCAACCCTCCGGTCACGGTTCACCCGCCGGCACAAGGTCTGCCAATACCCGCCGGTTATACGGCACTCAGCTTCCCGATTCACATCATAGGTGGTGACACGATGGAGCTGCTTCTGCTGGTCAAGGACTGACACAGCGACTGAAAAACACTGACAGAAAATTTTAAAGGGCATGCGGCGTATCAGCCGGATGCCCTTTAATTTTAATCCCCGCCAAGAATTACTTTTGCTTCATCGCTGTAGCCTCCGGACTCATCCCGGATAACCAGCGGAGGGAGCAGTTCCAGGGTTGACCTGCTTCCTTTGGCCAGCTCCGCCAGGAACATAGTGGCAGGTCCCGTGATTCTGTCATGCACCATCCGTAACCTGTGCAGCGCCAGCTTCAACTCCATGGCGTGGGCGATAAAATCTGTTAGTCGCGATGGATGGTGAATGAAACATATTGTGCCGCCCGGTTTTACAAGGTATTTCGCAGCAGCCAGAAAATCAGCCAGCGCTGCAGTTGTTTCATGGCGGGCGCTGTCGCGTCCGGCCAGGGGACTGATACGGCCGCTTCCAGCTTTTCGAAAGGGGGGGTTGGATACAACCAGATCAAAAGACGACACGGGAAAATGTTTGCGCAGATGGAGAATATCCGTTTCATGGACGGAAATCCTCCCGTCAAGATCATTATGTCGAACATTCCGTTCGACAAGTGTTGCCATTTCGGGATTGTTTTCGATCGCCACCACGGAAGCTAACGGGTTGGCCCGGGCCAGCAGCAGCGAAATAATCCCGCATCCGGAGCCCAGATCAATAATGCTGCCTCCCGGATTCACTTCTGGGCAGAAACGTGCCAGTAGCAGAGCATCCAGCGAATATCTATAGCCGCGACGAGGCTGAAACAACTGCAAACCGGACACCTTCAGATCATCTTGTGTCACATGGTCATCTTCCATTATTCAACCTTTTACGATGCAAAAGCCATTCGCGGATCAGCATCCCGGCAAACAGCGCAAACGAAGCCAGTGTCAGATATTTTCCGATCTTGAAGGGAAGCGGATCAAAGCGAAATTCAACCGTGTGCTCCCCCTTCTGAACATATACACCACGCAGTACATGATCGACCGGAACGATATCGGACTGTTTGCCGTCAACAGTGGCCTCCCACCCTTTGTAGTACTTTTCACCAAGGACGAGCAGGACGTTGGCAGCAGCATGTACATCAACCGAAATGTCATTTGCTTCATAGCGGGTTACAACCGAGTTTCCCGTTACTCCGCCACCAAGTGCAAGTCCGGGCGGCGCCTCAATCAGCGCTTGACGAGCCGGATCAAACTGTGGAGAAGAGTTGAGGATCATCAGCCTGCGCTCCGGATTCGTCTCGATGAACGCCTGGGAAACCAGCCAGGATTTGGGTAGTACTGTTTGATTTTGCAGTACGGTTTCGTTGCGAACAGGATCCTGGAACGCCACCTCGTACTTTGTGCCAAGCAAGTGAAGTTGCTGCGCGACCTGGTCGCTCTGCATCACAAGATAGCGGACGTTCATTATGTCCGGCATGACGGAGGTCAGGGAAAAGGCATCCAGAAACTCCTGCCAGCGGCGCATTTGTACGGGATTCGAGGTATACATCACCGGAATCCCCTGCGAGACATACCTCATCGGATCCGTATTATCGAGCGGCAGTACGCGAAATGGAGGAGCGTCCCTGGCGATAAACTCCATGGCAGCAGTTTTTTTCTCTGATGCCTGTACCGGCGTATCCTGCAGCAGCATAAACTTGTCATTGATGCGCCAGATATCCGTGAGATAAAGGCAAATCAGCACCAGCGGCAGGTATTTGAGCGGGGCGAGGCGCTTTATAAAGATCAGGATGGCTGCACCATATGCTGTCATGACCACAGTCGCTATTCCCGCTTCGCGCACCAGATTGTCCCAGCGCTGGTTTACAAGCTGCATACCCTGTTCATACCGGGTCGGCTGTGCCAGTTCTACTATGAAGCGCCCGACAAAATACTCCTTACCTCCGAGAACAATTCCCCACAAAATCAACATACCGGCAGTCAGTCCCCCCAGTCCCCACAGGTACCGCCTGAATTTTTTCTCAGATCTGACGGAATCGTCCATGAGTGCATCCAGACCACGGGCGCCCAGCACTCCGAGACAAAAAGCCGGAATAATCATCATCATTTTCGGCACCCTGAAATGATTGATCCCCGGGAAATGCTCGTACAGGAACCAGTAGAACGGGGTGTATTTGCCCATTGAAAACAGTAACCCGAGCACAAGTCCCGCAAGTGCAAGATGCGTGTAACGATCACGCCTGAATATCAGCGCCAACGGCAGAAGCAGCCACGGCAGAAGCCCCAGGTAATCCGTCGTCTGGGTAAATGACATTCGTCCCCAGTAATATGACTTGATATCGGCGGTATTGTACCCTCCCTCTTGACGCGACAGTCCAAACATGCCGGGTATCAGGAATGTTGCCACCTCCTCGGGAGGAAGTGACCACGACATCGCCTCATCAACATTCAAACCACCACCCCCCTGATTGGCACCGCTCTTTGCTCCTCTTGTCGTATCTTTCGACCAATCGGCAAGCGGAAGCAACGAAATAGAAACCGTCGTTAAAAAAAACGCCAGTATGACGAAATTGAGCCCCGCAAGTTTCCAGGCAACTGCTGCTCGATTATCACGTTCAGCAACAATAATCGCCGCCGTGCGGCACAATCCGTATACGCCAAGAGCAAGGCAGGTATAGTAGGCAATCTGCCAGTGCATGTTGAAAAACTGGAAGGCAAGGACAACGGCCGCAGTCATGAACATCAGCACCCGGCGCGTCTGGTATCCTCGTTCCAGAAAATAAAATGCCCACGGAGCAAAGGAGATGGTTGCGATCTTCTGAACGTGGCCGGCATTGATCAGTGATGCATTTTCTGGAGCAACGGCAAATACAAGTGCAGCAAGAATCGCAGCAAAACGCCCCGCTCCGATCAGCCGACAATACAGATAGGTGCCGGCAGCGGCAAAAAATAGATGAAAAACAATAAACCAGGCAATATTTTCCGGCAGCGGAATCAGCCAGAACAGGAGGCTCCGATACAACAAAAACTGCATGGAGAGGGTCCCGCCTCCCTCTGTCCCGCCACCATTCGCATACTGGTCCCACCCGGCATGAAGCTGGATACGAAAAAGATCCCAAAAGCTTGCCGAGCTGAAATGTTTGATATTCCAGACAAATTCATTGGTAATATCGGGAGCCCTGATGATCAGGTCGGTGAACAGGATGCGTTGAAACATCAGCAGCATTACACCTGCCAGTGCAAGTAGTGCCAGCAGATCTTTACGTCGTTCGGTCATACGATTGTTCCCTTGTCATGTCTTTCGTTTGTGTATAATGCTCACATACAGCTTATCCAGCTTGTCGGCATAGGCATCCCATGAAAAAGCATCCAAAAGGTAGCGGCGCCCGGCGGCGCCAAGCAGACGGCCGGCATCCCCGTTACGCAGCAGACGTACCGCCTGTCCAACCATTTCATCCCAGTTATCAGGATTGCACAGTACTCCGGAAATATCAGTTTTAATGTATTCTGCCAATTGTCCCACGTTATCAGCCACTACCGGTATCGCCGCGCGCAGAATCTCGGTCATCTTGGCCGGGCACTTGGATCGATTAGCCAGTGTATCACTGAAGGGGTAGAGCGCCAGATCAGCCGCCGCCAGATAGGAAGCTATATCGTCAGGCTGCAGCCACCCTCCCATCACCAGGGCCTGGACGAATCCGCGCTCCTGTCCGGCATTGAGCAGAAGCTCCTCCTCATTGTTGCGACCTTTGCCGACCACCAGAAAGCGGACAGCGGGAATCTGCCGCCAGATATCAGTCAGCACGGCATGGAGCTTTTCCTGACTGAATTCGAAAAAACGGGTATAAAGCAGGACAACCGGCACTTCAGGCCCGATGCCCAGTTTCTCCCGGACCCGGGCTCCGTCTCCCGGCGGGGTGTCTTCAACACAGTTGGGCAGGTAGAGGACCCGCTCCGATGCCACTCCGAGCCCGACCGTCAGCCGCTGCAGTTCACGACTGGCAACAGTCATACCCGCGGCATGGCGCGACAGCCACTGTTCCTGGAAGGCGAACAGCCGCTTTTCCGCTGAAGAATAGGTATGGAGGTCGTTCATCCCCCCCTTCCCTTCCCAGTCATCCGTATCCACAAACAGGGGTGGCATGCGAACACCGCAGCGTTGCAAGGAGAGCATCAGCATTGATGCCAGGCCGCCGTATCCCTTGGGCTTGAAGAGGTGGATAATATCAGGCTTTTCCGCCAGGGCCATCCGGAACATGCGCCAGGTCAGCGGCAATACTCCGAGCGCCTTGCCACAGGCAGGCAGCACGACATTGACCAGCCTCACCCCCAGCAGCACCTCGATCTTGCCCGAGTCCTCCGGGTTGGTGTAGGGAGGCGCAACAATGGTAACACTGTGGCCTAACTTCTGCAGCTCCACCGCCAGCGGCAGCATGCGTGCGATGACCGTCCCCTTGGGACGGATACCGAAGGGGGCCAGGAAAAGTATTTTCATTGTTTATACCCGCCCCGCGTATTTGCCGAAATTCTCCCGCCGGAAATCACGCCAGCCACGCCACATCATCAACAGCTTAGCCAACTTTTCATCCTCGAACAGGATGATACTGGCGATCTCCTTCACCAATCGTACCAGGTCATAGAAACAGTGGCCGGGAAAATCCATCACATACTCATGGAACACCTTGAAACGGTTGCGGGTCTTGTAATAGCGCCGCAGCGGAGAATGATTGGTGGCGATAAACGGTCCGTACTTTTTGGTGTCCCCGACACTGTGTTCAAGTCGCGCCAGGTTGGCGCGACAGACGTCAAATCCCTGCTTCCTGAGCCGCAGGCAGTACTCGTTGTCAACAAAATCGATGAAGAAGTCGTCCCTGAATGGTCCGACCGCCCGATACGCCGCCAGGTTGAGCAGGCAACCGGAAGTCATGGGTGTCATCACATCCTGGCACTCCTCTTTCCCCGGCAGGTGCCCCGACTTGGTCACATGAAAGGGTGAAATGATCCCGATCTGCGTCAACGTCCGCACATCCAGGCAGTCCAGCATCAGCGCCACCATGTCAGGCGCCGCCTTGCTGTCCTGATCCATTGTGAGTAGAAAGCCATAGCCTTGTTCAATTGCTCTTTCGGCCCCAATGTTGAGGGCCCGGGCCATTCCCCGGTTCGCGCCTTGTGGGATATACGTTATATTCCGGACTTTAGCCACCAGGAGGTTAAAGACCGAATCGGATGCCTCCGAGTTGTCCACGGCGTAGACAGTTTCCACCTGCCCGGACCACGACCGGATGTTGTCGATAACCTCCAGACCAGGGTGGTAGAGAACAACCACTGCGGCTATTCTTGGCGCAAGGCCAATCAAGCGCCCGCCTTGCGGATGATGAAGATAACCTCGCCCTTGTTCCGGAGCATCACCTCGATCTCACTGGGAATCTGTTTCGCAAGGTACTGGAGCAGCTCCAGCATCTCTTGTTGCGTCCAGACGTGATAGTGTATGCTGTACTCCATTTCAAGGAGTTGCTCAACCTGCCGGTGCATCATCTCCGGATCAGTGATGCCGTTTACCAATCGGACCCATTCCTGAAAATGCTCACGCCGGGAGCACTCCGGGGCTTCTGAGTAGTCACGCCGCAGATGTTCAAGCGTCGTAACCGGTCGCACGCGGTCAAAGGTGTACCGTTTGTCCGGCAGAGCCAGATAGAGAACGCCATCTACCCGGAGCACCCGAAACATGTTCTCCAGTGCCAGAAGCGGATTCTGGCAATGTTCCAAAAAATGGTTGGCAATGACAAAATCCTGGGAGGCGTCGGCAATACTCTCCAAAAGTTCTCCATTGGCCACAACATCGACCGGCTTAAGCTTTTTTTCGTTCAGTTCCGGATACTGCAACCGCAGTTCCGCAACCGTCATCCGGTCCACGTATCGGACCTTTGTCCAGGGCGACACCATCAGGGGGTTGTGAAGCGCTCCAATCTCAATCCCTTTGCCTCGAAGATAGAGAAAGGCAAGAGAATAACGGTTGTACAGCAGCTTGCGGGCAATCATGTATATCTGGTGAAATAAGTGATTTTCATTCAGAGGCATTGCGGGCACCTATTTGATGACACAATTTTGTTGATGAGCTTGCTGAACACGAAAACGAACTTCTCCACATGCCCGGCTGCAGGGAAAAGAATGGTGCGGTATCTGAACGCCAGCACAAACGATGCAATGTGGAAACGCCGATCAAGCAAGCTCTCTGCGTAGCGTTGGATATCGCCAAGAAACCTGAGTTCTTCGGCGCCAAGAGCAAGCCGAGTTTGCAGAGCCACGTAGCAGAGTGCTCTGTCCCTCAACAGACGGTAGTAACGTATTTTTGCCTCACCGGTCTCGCCACGCAGATGTGCGGCAAGGCGAGTAAGCAGAGCGGTTTTGATTGTAGCCCCGGTGTCGTTGTCATCGTGCTGCCGGTACTTGACAAGCCGTTCCGGAAGGTACCTGACCCCACCATACCGGGAGGCGACCACTGCAATCCACCAATCGTGATATATCTCGCAAACGGGAATCGGCAGAGCTTTTTCCAGCAGATCCCGCCGGATAAGCGTCGTGCAGCCGGTGACACAGGCGTTGCAAACAAAATAGTTAAATGACCTGCCACTAACCGGTCTGACACCGGCAGTCTGTATCAGGGATACTGGCAACTCCCTGCCATCCCTGTCGACAAGAAGAGCATCCGAATAGGCAAGATCTGCTTCACCGATGCCAGCCATAAGCCGCTCAAGTTTTTGCGGAAGCCAGATGTCGTCCTGATCCGCCAGAGCAATGAACATGCCACGACAGCGCGCGAGTGCCTTCTCGAAATTCCGGACAAACCCCAGGTTTCGTTCGTTAACCTCGTACTGAAGACCGTGGCTCTGCCGGTACTCATCCAGAATCGCCACAGTATCATCCGTGGAACAATCATCACAAGCGACTACTTCGATGTTTTCCCAAGACTGGGAATAGATCGAATCAAGTTGTTCCCGAAGAAAGCGCCCTCCGTTGTATGTTGCAAGTGCCACGGAGATAAGGGGAAGAATTGAGGTCACGCTACAGTCAGGCATGAAACCTCCCCATCTTCCTTCTGTGATAATCCAGATATCCTTTAAGTGTCATCCAAAGCTTGGCCGGCTTTTCATGTTCAAACAGGATGATCCCCTTGATTTCCCCCACTATCTGGCGGATCTGTCGACGGCAGAACTCAGGGTACTGGGAGCGATACCTGGCAATTACGTAAAACCGATTCCGGGACATGTAGTAACGCCGAAGAGGGGGATGATTACTGACACTGACCATCCGACCGAGGTAACGGTGCGCGGTGATGTCCCCCAGATTGTGTTCAAGCAGGGCATCGTGACACCGGATGATCCGGTATCCGGCACTCCTGAGACGGAGGCAGTATTCGATATCAACCATGTCAATAAACAGTTCATCGACAAACGGTCCTACAATCTCGTAGGCCCGCAGGTTGAGGATATTCCCCGAGGTGAGGACCGCCTCCGCTTCTTCATTACCACTCCGTGGCGGCACTGATCCGGACTTCAACAACTGAAACGGGGCGATGATACCCACGTCCCTCCCCCCCTCTACCACACAAGCAAGCAGAGTAGCCACCATGTTTGGTGTGGCCCTGCTGTCCTGATCCATGGTCAAGAGAAAACTGAATCCCTCTGAAATTGCTAACTCCGCCCCCATATTGAGTGCTGCGGCAACACCCACATTTTCTCTTTGCGGCAACCATGTCACATTTCCCAAATCAACCATCCTGGCGGCAAAAGATTCGTCGGGCGGCTCCGAGTTGTCAACAGCATAGACCTTCGTCACTTGGTCATTCCAGCTCCGGATATTTGCCACGACCTCATCTCCCGGGTGATAAAGCACCACCACGGCAGCAGTCAGCACCGCAAAGTCGTTCTGACGTTTACTGTCCGGATCGCATTCTTTAAACAATCGCTACACCTCCAGCACAAGGTAAATAAGAGAGTGTGACGTCACCGCGCCAGCGCTTTCAATTCACCAATCAGTTTGCCACGGTCAATCATCGCATAGACACCGACGTAGACCCCCGCCGCACATATTCCTTGGGCAAGAAGGCTTAGTAACGACTCAGTTATTACCATCCTGACAAGATACATTGTCACGGCCATGACTGAAGCCGCATACAATGAAAACCGGATTTCCCGAAACAAATCAATCCACTGAACGCTTAGTTCCCGCTTGAGAATCGGCACATAAACCAGATACTGTGATAGGTAGGCAATAGTGACGGCCACAGCCACACCGGTAATGCCAAAAGTTCTGATAACAGGATAGAGAAGTCCGAGTTCGATGACCGCTACCAGAATGATGGCTTTAAGGCAAAGTTCCGGCTTGCCGATGCCAAAAATGACATTTCCGAGTGGTTCGAGGACAGCCCGGAAGACCCCGTATACACAGAGTATCTGAAAAGCCAGGAGGGCCGGGAGCCACCGTTCGGTTCCGCGACCAAGGACATAAATCAGAAACTCCCTGCCATACACCAGCAGAAAGGCATTCACCGGCAGAGCCAGGAACGCTATGTAGCGGACTGAAGTAAGATATGCCTTTTTCATGGCCGGCAGGTCATGCTGGAGTCGGGTAAATGTAGGAAAAAGCACCTTGTGAAAAAGTGACGCCAGTTGGATACAAACCATGGACCCCCAACTAAAGGCTACCGCGTAATAACCAAGCTGTTCCGCTCCACGAAGAGTGCCAATTGCAAAATTATCTATGTTGAAAATGATAAAAACAATAACTCCGGGAATCAAAACACTCCCGCCGAAACGCAGCAGGCGCTTCGCAATCACAGTATCAAACCGGAATGATACCCGTGCAGGGCACAGCAGGTTCAGTCCCACTGCAGTGATAAACGCAACAGCAATACTATTGGCCGTCATACTCCAGAAGCCGAAACCGGAATATGCCATGAATATGGCAAGAGTTGATCCTGCCATCACAGAAATAGTCACGGGAATGGCCAGTTTCCGATAATCCAGCTGCCGCGTCAGAAGAACCTGGGGCAGAAAGCTGCCCACCGAGAAAAGAAATGTCAGGGAAAGGAGGCGGATAACCGTAACAACCTCGGCACGATCCATAAAATAAAGAGCCAAAGGCGCGCCAAAAAGTAGCAGCAGAAAGATACCGGTACTCAATAGAGCTTTGAGCGTAAAAGCCGTGTAGAGCGTTGAGTCGTCCAGTTCTTTGTGCTGCACTACGGCATTATTGATACCAAAATCACCGAACTGCATCATAAATGCTATGAATATATTTGCAAAACCGACAATTCCGTAATCTGCCGGAGTGAGAACCCTGGCCAACACCACATTCGTCACAAACTGTACCACAGCCACCAGTAGTGTCGCTACAGCGTTATAGCTGATATTACGGGTGGTTATTTTTTTGAGTTTCTCATCCACGAGTACGTTTCTTAGCCGCAACGAGGTAATGAAATATAAAGAACGATTGCAGCCGATTGAAGCAGAGCAGGTTTATAAATCGCATTAGCCGTGACCGGACTATATTGTGTTTCACTTTAGAAAGGGTGAGTCCGCTCCGGGAAAGAAGTTTCAAGATCCCGTCATACGTGAAAAATCGGATGTGGGTGACATCAAGTAGCCCTGCTTCGCAATATTCCCATCTGTCTCTCAAAATCAAATCCTTAAGCAGAGTATAATGCTTCACGTTGGGAATACTGATCAGAATCGTCCCGTCATCTTTCATCGTTGTGACAACACTACGTAGCACACTCCACGGATCATAGAGATGTTCGAGTACATCGCCAATAAGAATAAAATCAAACTCTCTCTCTTTGAACGGGAGCGGTTCGCTATTCAGATCGCATACATGGACCTCGAGGCCTTTATTTCGGGCCGTTGCCAGTGCACTTTCACAATAATCAAGTCCGACCACTTCGCAGTCGAACCTTGTTTTTAAATACTCCAGGGTCAATCCTTCTGCACAACCGATCTCAAGCACGCGTCCCCGGATATCCGGAGCAAGACTGACGAGATCCGTTCTAACGCCTGAATAATAATCCTGGCTTTTTTCAAAGTGCCCGTTTTCCAAAGTAGCTCCATCTTGACTTGTTCTCCCATGGTATTTTCACCACTGACTGACCAGGAAAACCTGCATTCCAGTTAAATTTTCACCCAAAAAAAAGGACCGGATTCTAACACGCTAACAGTTTTCTACATACCACCGGTATGCCCCGGCAATACCATCCCGCAGTGCAACCGTATGTTGCCACCCCAATGCATGTATCCGCGAGGAATCGGCCAGTTTCCGGGGCGTACCGTCAGGCTTGTCCGCATCAAAAACGAGGGTACCAGTAAAGCCGACCACATCCTGCACCAGCATCGCCAGATCATGGATGCTGATTTCCTGGCCGGAGCCGACATTGATCAAAGCCGGCGCAACCGGATCATTCAACAGCGCGTTGTAACGGGAGTCATCAAGGTTCATCAAAAATACGCAGGCGGCCGCCAGATCATCGACGTGAAGAAATTCGCGCAGCGGAGTCCCGGTCCCCCAGATCGTCACGGACGCATCACCGCGATGTTTTGCTTCGTGAAACTTGCGAATCATGGCCGGCAGCACATGCGATTTTTCAAGATTGAAGTTGTCGTTGGGACCATAGAGGTTATTCGGCATGGCGGACAGATACCTGGTGCCATACTGCTGATTATACGAGCGGCATTGACAGATTCCGGCAATCTTCGCAATCGCATAGGCATCATTGGTCGGCTCAAGTGGGCCGGTCAGCAGGTATTCCTCTTTCATCGGCTGCGGGGCAAACTTGGGATAGATGCAGGTACTGCCGAGAAGCAGCAGGCGCGTGACACTATTCATCCAAGAGCTGTGAATGATATTATTCTGGATCATCAGGTTGTCATGAATAAACTCGCCCTTATAGCTGCTGTTGGCAATAATGCCGCCAACCCGCGCAGCGGCAAGAAACACGTATTCCGGGCGATACCGGCTAAAAAACGCCTCAACCGCGCTCTGATTGCACAGATCAAGCTCTGTTCGCGAGCGAAGCAACAGGTTGGCGTACCCAGCGTCATGAAGCTTTCTCACAATAGCAGAACCAACCATACCGCGATGTCCTGCAACAAATATTTTCGCATTACTCTGCATCTGTCTCTACATCCCCGATTTTAGTATGTGCCATTACAAGACCGCAACTGAAGCCGGCACTACTGACTTTCAGAGGAAGCAGAGTAGCGGATAACAGTAGCTTTTTCCAACGTAATCATCCCCCCACCCATCATAGCGTCGATCCTTGGCATGATAGCATTAATCTTCTCCTGAGTGTCAACCACCTCGACAACCAGCGGCAGATCGGCAGAGAGATCCAGTAACTTCTGCGTATGATAGACCCGGTTGGCTCCGAATCCGCAGACGCCGCGCAGGACCGTCGCACCGGCAAAACCTCCGCTCCGAAGCAATTCAACCAGTGCCTCATAGAGCGGTTTATGTCCGTGGCGGTCACCTTCACCGATGAATATCCGCATCAACACCTGTTCACCAATAAGTTTTGTCATAAAGAATCCTTACTTACGCCAGAGTTCGAACCGTAATAATTCCAAGCCAGGTGAACAGCAGGCAGGCCGCAATACTTGCCATAATATTGGCAAAAGCCACCAGAATCTGACCATCCTCTAAAAGCGAAAAAGTTTCGTAGCTGAACGTCGAAAAAGTCGTCAAACCACCGAGAAATCCGACTGTCATTCCGATGCGCAGAGTATCGGGGATAACCGTACTGCGAAGGCCAAGTTCCATAATCAACCCGATCAGATATGCGCCGATGATGTTGACTGCAAAGGTTCCGTACGGGAAGGCCCGCCCGAGCAGGCTGTAGACCCAGCCGGACAGGTAGTAGCGGGTAAGCCCGCCGCCGGCGCAGAACAGGGCTATTGCAGAAGCAGTCTTCATATCAACCCCTCTCCACTAGAGATCTTCACCGGTCGTGGTCAAGACCAGCTTGCCATGCTTGACCCCTTTGACACTGATCAGTTCATCCGCAATCTGTTTTACCACCAGAACAGTACCGCGAATAACCAGCACTTCAAGACAGTTGTGGGCATCAAGATGAACGTGGAGGGCAGATATGATCTGATCATGATGGGTGTGCTGATGGTCGGTCAGTTTATCAGCAAGATCCCGGACATGATGGTTGTAAACCAGCGTCACCGTGCCGACCGCTTCCTGATCCTCCGCTCCGCACCGTTCCTCGACCAGTGAGGCACGGATAAGATCGCGGATTGCTTCAGAACGGTTCATATAGCTCTTCTGTTCAATCAGCTGATCAAAATTCTGCAGCAGTTTTTCATCCAGAGAAATTCCAAACCTGACCGTTTGTCCCACGCCCGCCCCCTTGTTATTGAACAATAGTAGGCATCGTAGCCGATTTCGTCATAAATGTCACGATCCGGAATGGACCCGCTTTTCCGTGTAATTTTTTTTGAATTTGTGTTACAGATTCCGTCACTGCTGGAGTACTTGCGCTTTCGTCTCTAAAGGATCTCACACCATCATGCTATCCATTAATGCAGCTGTCAGCGACTTGAAGCGACTGGACCTGCTGGCAAACAGCGATTCGCCGATTCATGCCCTTGATGCACGCGCCAAAGTGCTGGTAACGCTTATATTCAGCATATCGGTTGTTTCGTTTGACCGATATGAACTTGCCCGCCTGCTTCCGTTCTTTATCTTTCCGGCTGTGATGATTGCATACGCCAATCTGCCGCCGCTCTATTTTGTTAAAAAAATAGCGTTTATCTCCCCCTTCGTTCTGATGATGGGGCTCTTCAACCCGATCTTTGACCGGGCGGTACTGTATCACATCGGACCACTGGGGATCTCGGGCGGCTGCATTTCTCTTATTTCAATGCTCATTCGCTCTCTGCTTACAGTCGGGGCGGCATTCATTCTTGTAGGGACTACCGGTTTCACGGCTGTATGCGAGGCCCTTGAGCGTTGTGGTACGCCACAGATTTTTACTCTGCAACTGCTTTTCCTGCATCGGTATATTTTCGTGCTCGCCGATGAAACAGGCAGGACCGCCCGAGCTCGCGAGCTCCGTTCATGCGGCAGAAAGGGACGCGGCATCGCCAGCTTCGGCTCGCTGACAGGGCACCTGCTGCTCCGCACCTGGCAGAGGGCGGAACATATTCATACTGCCATGCGTGCCCGCGGTTTTATCGGCCGGTTCCATGCCCACCGACGCTCGCACTTCGGCGTAACCGGGCTTAGTTTTGTTCTCGGCTGGACTTTGCTATTTATCACACTGCGGATTTATGATCTTCCCGGCATTCTCGGAGCGTTGCTTACAGGAATACTGCCATGAGCCACCACATCGTCGAGGTAAAGAATTTACAGCACGTGTATCCGGATGGCACGATAGCCATCAAGGATGTTTCCTTCCGCATCACGCACGGTGAGTCGGTCGCGATCATCGGCGCCAATGGAGCAGGCAAGTCCAGCCTTCTGCAACATTTAAACGGCTGTCTGGAAGCAACCTCCGGGGAGGTCATGATTGGAGACACGCGGCTTTCGAAGGGAACGCTGCCGGACATCCGTCGCACCGTCGGGATGGTCTTTCAAAATCCTGACGACCAGCTTTTCATGCCGACCGTATTTGAAGATGTGGCCTTTGGGCCACTGAACCTGGGGCTCTCAGGTTCGGAAGTTGAGCTGCGAGTGAGAGAATCTCTCGAACGTGTCGGAGCCGGACATTTGTGCGCCAAGCCACCCTATTTGCTTTCCGGTGGCGAAAAAAAACGGGTTGCTATTGCCACCGTGCTGGCCATGTCTCCCGACATTCTGGTCATGGATGAACCGACCAGCGGGCTTGACCCTTACGCGCGTCGTCAGCTCATGTCTCTTTTACGGGAATTTCACCATACGAAGATTTTCACCAGTCACGATCTCGATATGGTCCTGGAGCTCTGCCCGCGGACTATTATTCTCTACGAAGGGGGCGTAATGGCCGACGGACCGACGCGTGACATATTTCGTAATGATGCGCTTCTCGCGGCATGTCGCCTGGAAAAGCCTTTTTCCATGCAGGGATGCCCTGTCTGCAACAAGAACGGAGACGCAAAAAAGCTCTGACAACCGTAGGGTGCAGAGTTTAATGAGCCATTTATCATAACACAAGATGTTATACGCGAAGAAAAACAGGGAGATACGGCAACAGGATGACAGGTATGAATGTTACTTTTTATTTGTCCCAAAAAAGGAAAGAATCGTTTCATCAAGATTGACAACTTTGCTGTCTTTATCAGATGGTGAACTCTTTTTTTCCAGAGAAGCAGAATCTTTTTTTGTTGTCTGCTGCGGCAATTCAAACAGGAGAGAAACATCACTTTTTGAAGCAGCACCGGACGATGATGGGGATGAAAAAATATCAGCGACCGGATCTGCTTCCGGTGCCAACAGAGGGATCTCATAGTTTTCAATCAGCTTGGCTTCAAAGGAGAAGGCTTTTTCATCAAACTCGCCCGCTTTCAGGCGGCGCATCATCTCCTTGTGCTGTTCTTTCATCAGTTCTTCGACAACAACATCCAGATTATCCATCCTGAGGATATCAGAATAGCTGGTTTTTCTTGAGCTGATGATGACCCCGCCCCGGTAGAGCAATGTAATGATGTGCGGATTGGCCACTCCGCTATCCTCAGTCTGGACGTGGAAAACCTCTCCCTTGTACATAAGATTGTGATTAAAGCCGAGAACCATTACGATACCTATTACCAGTCATTACCAGTTTTGACGCTATCATATCACGTAATATAATAGCAATCTGTTCCTGATTTCAATCGCAAACGCCAAGAAGAACTTTGATTTTTGCAACCGCCTCCATCGCATCCTTTGCATACAGGTCGGCACCGATACGATCGGCATACTCCTGACTGACAACTGCTCCGCCAACCATGGTAAAGGTGGTAACCCCAGCACTTTTAAGCCTTTTCAGCACATTATCCATCTCTGACATGGTTGTCGTCATGAGAGCAGAAAGCCCAACCGCATCAACCGTATATTCTTTTGCTTTAGCAATTATTGTTGCGGCCGAAACATTCTTGCCGATATCAAAGACCTCAAATCCGTGGTTCTCAAGGAGGGTGCATACGATATTCTTGCCAATATCGTGAATATCCCCTTCAACCGTTGCCATCAGAATCTTTCCGTGACTCTTGAATTTTTCGCCATGCATCTCGGCTTTCAGGCGTACAAAACCGCTCTGCATGGTATCGGCAGACTGCATTACCTGCGGCAGAAAAAAGATATTACGTTCAAAACGCCGACCGACCTCTTCCAGGCCAGGCATAAATCCTTTATTGCTGATTTCCAGGGGGGCAAACCCTTCCGCCAGTGCCAGCTCTACAAGCGCAACGATACCATCGCTCTCACCATCTATAATCGCCTGCGACAGACGTTCAAGAATTGTATAACTCGATCCGGTCGATGGTTCCTGTTGAACAGCTCCCCCCTGCTGGTCACGATAGGCTTCAATATATGCAGCTGCCTGATGGTCCCGGTTGAGCAGCACCATTGCCGAGCGCCAGGCATCCATCATCGGCTTATCCTTGGGGTTAATAATGGCGGCATCCAGACCGGCCGCCATTGCCATTGCAAAAAACGTGGAGGAGATCAGCGGGCGCTGCGGCAGGCCAAAAGAAATATTGCTGACACCCAGTACCGTTGAGAGCCCCAGTTTCTGCTTGACCAGACGGATGGCACGCAGCGACTCGGCGGCCCGTTTCTGTTCGGCACTTACCGTCAGGGTAAGACAATCGATAATGATATCATTATCAGGAATACCGATGCGCCGGGCGGCAGCGCGGATGCGGCGGGCCACTGCAAGTCGCCCCTCAGCCGTTTCAGGGATACCCTTCTTATCAAGAGCCAGTCCGATTATTGCCGCTCCGTATTTTTTTGCCAGAGGCAGAACCCTTTTGAGGCTTTTGGCTTCCCCTGACACCGAATTGATCAGCACCTTGCCGTCAGCCGCCTTTAGTCCGGCTTCCAGCGCAGCAGGATTGGAGGAATCAAGTACCAGCGGCACACTGACGGCACCGGCGGCACAAAAAATGGCACGTTGCATGGCCGCCGGTTCATCAATGCCGGGCGCGCCGACGTTTATATCCAGCAGCGTGGCACCTGCCTGAACCTGTTCAAGTGCCTCGCGGCGAATATAGGCAACCTTTCCTTCCTGCAACTCTTGTGAATAGAGCTTTTTGCCGGTCGGGTTGATCCGCTCGCCGATAATTGCAGTAGTTGTTCCTGCGCCAACGGTTGTCCAACCGGAACGGCTGGAGAGATGCGTCACCCCGCCGTGGCTGCTTTCATGTGCCCAGATACGCTGCAGTGGTACCAATGCCTGTTTCATGGCACGGGTATGGGCCGGAGTCGTACCACAGCAACCGCCGATGATCCGAACACCCAACGCGATCATCCGTTCGTGATACGCCACCATTTCATCGGGTGTACCGGGAAATACCGTGCAATCACCAACAAGGTGGGGCAGTCCGGCATTTGCCTGCGAGATCAGCGGCACATCGGTCACCCGGCGCATACGACAGAGGATGTCGTAAATACCATCAACACCAAGCCCACAATTCGAACCGACTATATCTGCGCCGGCTGCTGTCAGTGTGATGGCAGCAGCCTCGGGTGGTGTTCCCAGTACAGAGCGACCCTTATCATCAAACGTCAGCATGGCGATAACCGGAATCGTGGCGGAAACCTCGCGTATTGCAATGACAGCGGCACGACACTCTTTAATATCAAGAAATGTTTCAAGACTGATCAGATCAGCCCCGGCAGTCACAAGCGCCTCGGCCTGCTCGCGAAATGCCGCCTTCATCTGGTCGAATGACACTTCACCCAGCGGCTCGACAAATTGTCCGGTCGGGCCCATCGAAGCGCCAACATAGGCATTTGAACCAGCTTCGGCGCGGGCAATTTCAACCGCCCGGGTATTAATTTCCACCAGACGGCCTTCCAGCCCATAGTGAGCAAGCTTGAACCGGGTCCCGCCAAAGGTATTGGTGATGATTATGTCAGCGCCGGCCTGTATATAGTCGCGATGTACCGAAGCGACCACTTCCGGCATGGTCAGATTGAGTTCTTCCGGTGACTGCCCCGGCTGCAGCCCCCGTTCCTGAAGCATTGTCCCCATCGCTCCGTCAAGGATCAGCACCTGTTCCCGAATTGCTGCACGAAATGGTCTCATGTGGGCATTCCCTTTCATTTAGTCGTCACCCCGGACGGAGTATCCCCGGAATCCGGCGGCGGGGCCTGTTCCAGCGAATAGTCCGGCAACAACGGCTCAGACAGATCAAGATGGTTCAGGACGACCTCTGTGGTGCCGTCAATATCTATTTTAACCTTTTGTATCTGTGGGAAATTAACGGTAACCGTATCAACCACGGAATAGACGGCCAGCATCTCTGCTGAACTTCCGGACAGCATGGCATCGGAAAACATATGATTAAATTCAATCGTCGCCACATTCCCTTCCATGCGTACGGATTCAACCACGGTCCCCTCCGGTACCGCTTCCTCAAATTCGCCAACCGGGCCATTCAGCAACTCGTCAAGGACTCTTTTCAGACAGGCAGTATCATTATCACATGGGTCAATCTTTCGCGCTTCACGTGCCAGCCGTGTCCCGTCGGAAACAAAAAAGAGAGTGATTGACCGGTAGCTCTCAGCGTTCTGCTGTGGAGGTGTAACCGTCACTTCATGGCTGGAACGATATTTTTGCCAGATCATGGTGCTGAAAAACAGTATAAACACCAGAAATGGTATCAAGAGGCTGATTGTGACTTTTTTTCGCGGGTGAGTTGACATCAGATGACTCCCTCTTCTTCATCAAGACTTACCTGGAATACGTCTCCCAGTTTATCACCGAGGAAACGATTGCCAACCCGGACAAAACCGGCAGGAATATCGCTGACATAATAGTTATGGTTGCCTTTTTCAGCCGGAGGGCGAAGCAACTTTTTGTCCGCCAGAATAACAGCTACCGTTCTGGCTGTCTCCTCAGCAGAGTCTACCAGCATGACACCCGGCCCCATGACATCCGCTATCATCACCTTGAGCAGCGGATAGTGGGTACATCCAAGCACCAGCGTATCGACTGCTGATTCTTTCAATTCCTGAAGATAGGTTTGTGCCGTCAACCGGGCAATCTGGTTGTCTACCCACCCCTCCTCGGCCAAAGGGACAAACAGCGGGCAGGCACGGGTCAGAACTTCGGCATCCGGCATCAGGCGCTTGATCGCCCTGGTGTATGCACTGCTGCGGATGGTACCGGCAGTGCCGATGACGCCGATCCGCCCGGAGCGGGTCACCTCAACCGCTCGACGGGCACCCGGCTCGATGACGCCAACGACCGGGATCGACAGCTGGCGTTTAAGAGCAGGCAACGCCACTGCCGAAGCGGTATTACAGGCCACTACCAGCAGCTTGATATCCCGCTTGATCAAAAATGACGCAATCTCGCCGGCATAGCGCGTTACCGTTTCAGGAGACTTGGTACCATACGGCACACGGGCGGTGTCGCCGAAATAGAGCGTATCCTCTTGGGGAAGAACCTGCATTATTTCGCGTAAAACGGTCAACCCCCCCACGCCGGAATCAAATATGCCGATAGATTTCCACGTCACAACAACATCACCTCGTATATCCATATATTTTCAATAACAGCAAATCATATACTTTTTGATATCATTCAGGCAAGCCATTTACATCAATAACGTGCGGAAGTTTTTCCGCATGACACACTGTAAACGATCAATAAAAATTGCATTTTTTTTATATTCAAGCGCGCAGCAATACGGTAGAGTTGCCCTGTTTAAAGTCATGAACAGGGGGTGTGTATGTATTCCATGGACAATGTCGGCAAAAACACCATAGCCATGGTTCTGGCAGGTGGTAAAGGTGAACGCCTCAGTCCGCTGACGCTGCGTCGTGCCAAACCGGGTGTTTCTTTTGGCGGTAAATACAAAATTATTGATTTTGTACTGAGCAACCTGTTCAACTCCGGCATAAAAAAAGTTTATATTTTGACGCAGTATCGTGCCTATTCCCTGAACAAGCATATCCGAGAGTCCTGGGGAAAGTGGACCGGCCTGGGCGAATTTTATGTGGCAATTTCTCCGGAAACAAGCAGCGAGAGCGAAGAGTGGTTCAAGGGCACCGCTGATGCGATTCTTCAGTACCTGCGCTTCGTGGAATCCTCTGATGCTGATTATGTGGCGATCTTCGGCGGCGACCATATCTATAAGATGGATATCACCCAGATGATCAACGCGCACCGCATGAACCGGGCGGACATCACCATTGCCGCTTTGGAGGTTTCCGTCGATGGTGCCAGCCGCTTCGGGGTGTTTTCCGTCGATGATGATTCGTGGGTGACCGCTTTTAATGAAAAGCCGGCTGATCCGGAAACCATTCCGGGGAGAAAAACCTGTTTCGCCTCAATGGGAAATTACATATTTTCCACCAAGAAACTGATCGAAGTGTTATTGGAGGGGAAAAAGCACTATGAGGATCTTGATTTCGGCAAGCATGTTATCCCAATGATGCTGAAAAGCGGTGACAAGGTATATGCCTACAATTTCAATGACAACCAGATACCCGGAATGAAGGCCGAAGAGCGTGGATACTGGAAAGATGTCGGCACAATCGATTCATACTACGATGCTAATATGGATCTGATCAATATATCACCGCAATTGAATCTGTATAACTACAAGTGGCCGATTCTGACGAATCAGGGAAATTACCCCCCTGCCAAGACGGTATTCGACGACGATGACCGTCGCGGCGTTAACATCGATTCATATGTCAGTGCCGGCTGCATCACCAGCGGCAGCACCGTGAGGCGCTCCATACTCGGTCCGCTTTGCAAGGTGAACAGCTATAGTCTCGTAGAAGATTCCATCCTGTTCGAAAATGTGACCATCGGGCGGCACGTCAAGATCAAACGGGCGATTATTGACAAGGGGGTTGTCATTCCGGATGGCGCTACAATCGGTTATGACGGTGTTTCAGACCTGAGTAACGGCTATACCGTTACCGAATCCGGCATTGTTGTTGTGCCGCGAAAGGACAAGTAAAAACAGCTTAGAGAGGCATATGTACCGGCATTTTTTTATTTCAGTATTCTGGCAAGACATTCCAGCAACCGATTGTTCTCGGCGCCGGTACGAACCGCAACCCGGAAAAATTGCCCGGAAAGTCCCATAAAACTGGCGCAATCGCGCACCATAATCCGGTGAGGCAACAGACGCTCTTTGAGTTCACGGGAGTTCGTACCCTCTTTGATTTCAACCAGCAAATAATTTGCGCTCGAAGGATACACCTTGAACTGTGGAAACTGTTCCAGGCGTTCAATAAGAGTGCGCCGTTCCTGCCGGATAAATTCCAGACTCTCCTGATTATGCTGAACATCCTGCAGAGCCGCTGCCCCTGCAGCCAAAGCCAGTGAATTAACACTCCAGGGGCCACCCATCGAATCGAGTCGTTCTGCGAGAGTGGTAGTGCTGATGGCATACCCGAGACGCAAACCGGGGATGCCAAAGAATTTTGTCATCGAGCGCAGTACGATAGCATTGTCGCTCTGAATGATCATCCGTTTGGACGAAGCTTCCTCACAGAAATCCATAAAGGCCTCGTCCAACACTAGAAAAGTACCAGCAGCCAGACAGAGGCGGGAGATATTTTCTACCACCCGTTGCGGATAGAGTGTTCCGTTGGGATTCCCGGGATTGCAGACAAAAAGAGCATCAACACCATCAGCCAGAGCACGTTCCAACTTTTCAGTATCGATAGAAAAATCATTTTCCGGCGTCAGGATAAAATGCTGTGTTTCCCAATGATGTTGATTAAGCGCCCGAACATATTCGCTGAACGACGGGGAGATGATCAGCGCTTTTTTGCCCGGAAGCATGGCGGGCAGATTGTAAATCAGCTCGGTCGAGCCGTTGGCAATCGTAAAGTGAGCGGGAGAAATACCATGGAATCGTGCAAGTGCCTGCTTCAATTCCTTGTGACTGGTATCAGGGTAATGAACCAGACTGTCGAGAGAGCTGACCAGCGCCGTGCGCACCAGTGATGACATGCCGAGCGGGTTTATGCTGGCAGAAAAATCCAGGACCTGGTCAGGTACAACGCCAAGCGTTCTGGCAACGGTGAATATATTACCGCCATGATCATATGAATGGGACACGTGATCCTCTCAGGAAGAATGCTGCAACCATACAGGCAACGGCCATCAGCACGGTTGAAATATACATCAGCTTGATCATGCCGTAGTAAGCACGTTCGTCAAGCGGCTGCAGTTGATCGCCAATATACTCTTTCCATGACGAAACACCTCTGTAGCAGGCCGCCCCTCCCAATTGCACGCCCAAGGCGCCGGCTGCAGCCGCTTCCGGGTGCCCGCTGTTGGGTGATGGGTGCTTCAGGCGATCCCGGACCGTTATCCGCACGGCCTCTGAAGCCGAACAGCCAGCCATCGGCGCCGCAACCGCCAGAAGCAATGCAGTGAGGCGGGCCGGAATATAGTTCAGCAGGTCATCCATCCGTGCCGACGCCCACCCAAATTGCAGATAACGCTGATTCCGATAACCGACCATTGAGTCCAGGGTGCTGACGGCCTTATACGTCATCGCGGTGACCGGCCCTCCGACCGTCAGCCAGAAGAGCGGAGCAATAATGCCATCGGAGGTATTTTCAGCAACAGTTTCCACCACTGCGCGCCATATCTCCGCTTCTTCAAGCTGATCAGTGTCTCGCCCCACGATAAAGGAGAGATAGCGGCGGGCCAGTGGCAGGTTGCCGGCAAGCAGTGCAGTAGCAACGCGGGCCGACTCTTTGTGAAGAGAACGGGCGGCCAGACAGGTTGAAGAGATCAGGACGGCAGCGATCCAGCCTGCCAACGGCAGCAACGTATTGAGCAATTCCAGCAGAAGCCAGGTGGTGCCGGCAGAGCAAACCACCACCAGAAGCAGCAGCAGTATTCCTGCCAGACGTTCATTAAGCCAGGTGCACCGCAACCCTCTATCAAGCACATGTATCAAACGCCCGATGGCAACGACCGGGTGCGGTAGCCAGTGGGGGTCGCCGATTATCAGGTCAAGCAAAAGCGCCAAAAAGATGATAAGCGGATCAGGGGGTGTCACTGCCCAACCCACAAATCGCCAGCATACGCGGCAGATCAAGATATTTTCCAAACTGCTCCGCCAGTTGGTCAAACGGATCGGGTTGCGACTGTTTATGTGCTCCGCTGCTGAGCGCCATCCCCTTTTCAAGACGGATGCCGTTCAGATAAACTTCTCTGAAGCGGTTGTTTTCGAAAAGGCCATGCAGATAAGTGCCGAAGATCCTCCCGTCGTGCGAAACCGCTCCGTCTTCAATTGAAACCGAGGCAGCACCGCGCCGGAAGATTCGTGAGAATGGCCGCAATCCCTTGTCAAGAGTCGTCAAACCCATATGAATTTCATAACCGGTCATAACCCCATCACATTCAGGAGCGACGGTAAATCCCGCTTCACCCAGATACGCCAGCGCCTGGTGAGTCTCTTTTTCCATTAACAGAACCGTTGTGGAAGGAAGCAGATCAAGCCCGTGGGTCTCTTTGACAGACGATTCAACGCCGTTTGGATCAAGCACCGCTGTTCCCAGCATTTGGAAGCCACCGCATATCCCGGCAATATGTCCGTTAAAGTCGCGTATTGCGTCGTAAAAACCGCGCTCCATCAGGAAATGCAGATCTGCTATGGTTGATTTGCTGCCGGGAATGATCAAGATATCCAGACCCTGCAGCTGGTCCGGCATCTCAACATAACTGAGATGGACATCCGGCTCGTTCTGCAGCGGGTCGAAATCAGTAAAATTGGATATTCTCGGAAGCTTGAGGATACCAATGTGGATTTTTTTGAGGCCGACCACGTTACTGACAGCTTTGGAACATTGACCAAGCGCGACACTGTCTTCCGCTGGCAGGTTCATATCGGCAAACCAGGGGAGGACTCCCAGTACCGGCACACCAGTACGCTGCTCAATAAAGTCGATACCTGGCTTCAGGATATCGACGTCGCCGCGAAATTTATTAATAATGATCCCTTTAATAGAGGAGCGTTCCCGCGGTTCAAGCAGTTCAATCGTACCGATAATCTGCGCAAAAACTCCGCCACGATCGATGTCGGCAACCAGAATCACCGGGCATCGCGCCATTAATGCAATCCTGAGGTTGGCAATATCATTCTTTTTCAGGTTGATTTCCGAGATGCTTCCCGCTCCTTCAATAACAATAAATTCATATGCGTGACGAAGCCGGCCAAAACTCTCCTCTATTTTTTTGAAAGCGGCCGGCTTGTAGGCATCATATTCTGTTACGGACATATTGCCTACCGGCCTCCCCTGAATAACGATCTGACTCCCGATATCGGAGTTTGGCTTGAGTAAAACCGGATTCATGTCGGTATGAGGATTGATATTGCACGCCTGAGCCTGAACCGCCTGAGCGCGGCCGATCTCTCCTCCCTCGGGGGTCACAGAGGAATTAAGTGACATATTTTGGGATTTGAAGGGAGCCACACCTATCCCGAGCTTGACCAGACAACGGCAAAAGCCGGATGTGATAATCGATTTTCCGACATCTGAGGCAGTTCCGCAAAACATGACCGCTCCAGGGTGAAAAAGTGGCTCCTGACCTGTAACTGATTCAGTCACAGCAGCACTTTCACCATATTTGGCAGCATAGCCTCGCGGCGTTACGATACGTCCCTCGGTATCAATGAAGGTACTGGCATTGCCGATCAAGACAATACTCGTCATATCGATTTCATGGTCGAACATCTGCCCGAGAGTAGTAACGGCAACCGTTTGCCCCTCACGACAGGCGTTACGGACGATTCCAACCGGGGTTTCAGGGGGTCGATGCGCCAGGATGATGTTCTGTGCTTCCTGTATCTGGGTCCTGCGACTTTTACTGCGCGGATTGTATATGGCGATGACAAAGTCAGCCCGAGCAACCGCTTCCAATCTGGTTTTAATCAGATTCCACGGAGTCAGCAGGTCTGATAACGAGATCACCGCAAAATCATGCATCAGCGGAGCGCCAAGCAGCGCAGCTGCTGCCTGAACAGCGGAAATACCCGGGATTATCCGGACATCAATGCGAGGTGCGCCTGGATTCTGGCCGGCATCCATTTCAACCAGTTCCAGCACTAGGCCGGCCATGCCGTAAATTCCGGAATCACCACCTGAGACAAGTGCAACCGCTTCTCCGGTACGCGCCAGGTTAATGGCCTCACGGCAGCGGTGCACTTCCTGCATCATACCGGTTGATATAATCTGTTTGCCCGCCAGCAACGGCCGGACCTGTTCGACATAATTATCATACCCGATAATTATGTCAGAGACCGCAAGCGCCTCCTTGGCTGCATCGGTAAGATGACAGACAGTGCCGGGTCCGGTGCCGATAATATAGAGTGGAGCCATGTGTGCCTCGTATCAAAAATAGAAAGGCTGGCACCCAATCACCCCAGGTTCTCCTGAATCAGAAAGGGAGTAGTTGCTTTGCGTGCCATCTTTAATTATAGCGTGGAATAATCAGACACTGTATGTAGCGTACAGCTGTTTGACACGCGCCAGATAGTCGCGTGTTTCGCGCGGCAGATGATCGGAACGTTTGTCGACGTTACCCGGCCCCCAGTTATATGCCGCCAGGGCTGCGTCAACATTTCCGCCATAACGCTGGAGCATATCTTTCAAGAACCGGGTACCACCCATCACATTCTGCTCCGGGTCGAATGAATCGGCCACACCAAGCGAACGCGCAGTAGCCGGCATAAGCTGCATCAGCCCGCGGGCCCCGGCAGGCGAAACAGCCTGAGGGTTGAAGTTGCTCTCAGCCTTTATCACCGCTCTAATCAATCCGGCATCAACACCATATTTCTGTGACGCCCTGGAAATAACAGGATCAAGCCAAGCTGTCCCAGTGTGGAGTGAGGAATCTTGTGCCGTTGCTTGAACAGCGGCTGGGGCACCATCTGCTAAGTCCTGAAGTTGTGACGATACGGGCGCAGAAGAGGTCGACGCCGCGTCACCTCCCCCGGCAAGATTGTCACGGTAGGCGTGAAGAAATGCGTTTGCTGAAGAAAGTGATAGTGGGGGTGAGTTGGTTTGGCTTTCTGAAGTGGAATCTCCCGACAGGGCAAGAGTGTTTTGCAGCATCTGCAGGGTGAGAGATTCAGCCGCTTCCCTGGCATTATCAGCGGCGGTGAACGAGGAAGATTCACCGTTCCCGAGAGCCTTGTCGAGTTTTTCTGCAAAACCATTATTCTTCTGAATGGCATTACTGTCAGTTTTTTGTCGAAGGGGAGCAAGCGCCCCCAGTAATGACAGATTTTCAATTGGAATCGACATGAGCATTAATCCTCGCTGAAAGCCAGGTTCTTTTTCTTCAGTTTTTCTATAAGAGTGGTTCGCTTGAGATTGAGCAAAAGAGCAGCCTCTTTTTTATTCCCTCCCGAACGGGCAAGAGCCAGCATTATAAGATTATTTTCAAACTCGTTTACGGCTGAATTGAGGCAGATCCCCCCCTCGGGAAGCGGATTGTCTGTCGGCAGGACGTGTGCCATAACCGGCTCGGGATACGACAATTTTCCAGAATGATACTTCTCCGGCAGGTCATCCGGGACAATAAGTCCGCTCCCTTTCAGGATAACAAGGCGTTCTACCAGGTTTTCAAGCTCTCTAACGTTTCCCGGCCATTCATAAGTACAGAGGATTCCAAGTGCGTCACGAGAAATCCCTTTTACCGCATGGCGTTTATCGGCATTAAAGCGCGTAAGAAACGTATGGATAAGTATTGGTATATCTTCCCGTCGTTCGCGAAGCGGGGGGATCGTAACCGGAATAACCGAGAGCCGATAATACAGATCCTCGCGAAAGTCACGGCTGATCACCATTTCTTCCAGGTTTTTATTGGTGGCAGCAACAATACGGACATTAACTTTTTGCGATTTTGACGCTCCAACCGGCTCAAACTCCCTGTTTTGGAGAACCCGCAACAATTTAACCTGCAGATTGGCCTTCATATCACCGATTTCATCCAGAAACAATGTGCCCTTGTCAGCCATCTCGAAGCGGCCGACCCGGTTAGCATAGGCTCCCGTAAAAGAACCTTTAACATGGCCGAACAATTCACTTTCGAGCAGATCATCAGGAATAGCCGCACAGTTGACCGGCACAAAGTTTTTAGCATTCCTGTCACTCAGTTGATGAATTGCTCTTGCTGCAAGTTCTTTGCCGGTTCCTGATTCGCCCTGTATCAGGACGGTCGCATTTGATGCAGCCACCTTGGTAATCATTTCAAAAAGTGCCCGCATCGGCGCACTTGTGCCGATCATGGTGGTTGAGAGGAGTTGATTTTGAGCAGAGCGGTCACTCTCGTACATTTTCATGGATTGGTACTCACGCGCCCGCATGACAAGACTTTCCAGCTCATCCAGATTAAGCGGTTTCGGAAGCGTAAAGACCATCTCACTTGCAGGTAATTTCAACTCGGTAGCCCTTGTTTCACCATATCCGATCAGCATCATCAAAGGATTAAGCACGGATCTTCGCTCGTTGAAATCTGGAGCTATCGATTGCAGATATGGCAAATCGGCGATGACAATATCAATATTATTTTTTTGGAGTGTGTCAAAAAGAGGAGCGTCACCTTCTGCTTCGGCAATACTGTAGCCTTGATATCTGAGAAAAGCCGACACCAGGTCCCGTGTTTTCACATCATTGTCTGCTATGAAAATAGTGCCGTTTCCACGCATGGCTGAACAAGCCCCCCTGAAATAAGTAACCTTTTTTGCCATACTACATACATTAAAACAAATGTCAATAAAATGACTCATTGAATGTTCATTCAGAAGAGACGGGTAACATGCTGTTACAATCTTGTTTTTGACTGTTTTTTTATTGTATGTTGCTTGATATAGATTGATATGCATGATAAATTGCCGGCCGTATCCATTCATAGATAGCGTTTATGTACCAGCTGTTTGGTGGACATCCATTTTGTTCGAGGAGATTAATTGATGCAAAATGCACTGGTGCCGGTAAAAACTGATGACACTCACGATGAACTTATCCAACTGGTAAGCTTCAACCTTGACCAGGAAGAGTATGGGGTAGACGTACTCAAAGTTCGCGAAATCATTCGCATGCCGATTGTAACTCGCGTACCAAACACCCCACATTATGTTGAGGGGGTAATCAACCTGCGCGGCAAGGTCGTCCCAATTATCTGCATGAGAAAAAAATTCGGCCTGATAGAACCTGAGAACGACAAACAAACCAGAATCATGGTTATGGACATGGACGGTGAACTGATGGGATTCATTGTTGACGCAGTGTCGGAGGTCATAAGAATCTCCGGCAGCGAGATCCAGCCATCCCCTGCCATGGTGGCCGGTGGCATTGATCAGGAATGTATTGCCGGAGTCATTAACCAGGCCGAACGCCTGCTTGTTTTACTTAATCTGGAGAAGATGTTTTCCCGTGACGAGAAGAACTTGTTCACCGGAATGTAATGAAATTTATCTCCATTAAACGTTCAGGAGTTGCGTACCATGCCACCTATTGATTGCGAAGATCAGGAACTACTCGACGGTTTCCTAGCCGAGACAACAGAGCTGCTCGAAAAACTTGACGATGACCTTATCGCCCTTGAAAAAGCTTCCGATGACACAGACCTGATGAACCGGATTTTCCGGTCGATTCATACCATTAAAGGTGCGTCAAGCTTTTTGGGGTTTGATTTACTGGTTAAGGTGGCCCATAAAACAGAAGATGTGCTGAACCGGCTTCGCAAGGGTGAGCTCGCGGTAAACCCTGAACTTATGGATGTCATCTTGGAAGCGACTGACCTCGTCAAGCTTTTGGTAAGTGATATTAAGGCCGGCGAAATTCAGGAACGGGAAACAGAAGGAACCATCAACAAATTACTACCGTTTCTTACTGATACTGCCGGGGCTTCACCGGCGGCAGCCGCTGTACCGCCACCTCCATCAGAACCAGTTTCTGGCCCCGGAGATGCGGCATCAGCACCAGTCACGCCCCTTGCTGCTGAACCGGCAGCTGTTCCTGATTCATCATCTGCCCCATCTCCTGCAGCTCCATCAGTCCCCGCCACGAAACCGGCTGCCGAGGCCGCCCCCAAGAAAGCTCCGGCACCTCCCAAGCCCACCGATGGCAAAGGGGATGACCTCTCTGATAACACCACGGTCAGAGTTGATGTAAAACGTCTGGACGATCTGATGAATCAGGTCGGCGAGCTGGTACTTGAGCGCAATCGTATGATTCAAATCAACCAGGACCTGCAACAGAGTGATGTAAATCGCACCGACTTTAACGAGGAATTCGGCAAACTCACGAAACGCATGAGTTTTGTCACCTCAGAATTGCAGATGCAGGTTCTCAAGATGCGTATGATACCGGTTGAGAAGGTTTTTAAAAAATTTCCTCGCATCGTTCGCAGCATGTCCCGCGATTTGGGTAAAGAAGTTGAACTGCTCATTGTCGGAGAAGAAACCGAGCTGGACCGTTCTGTTGTTGACGAAATTGGTGATCCGTTGATCCACCTGATCCGTAATGCCATGGATCACGGGCTTGAAACCCCTGAGGAACGACTCGCGGCCGGGAAATCGCGCGGCGGCACCCTCGTGTTGGCGGCTGTGCATGAGGGCAACCAGATTATCATCAGCATCAAGGATGATGGACGTGGGATTGATACAGAGCGGGTTGGGCGTAAAGCGATTGAAAAAGGGCTTATTACTGAAGAGCAGTTTGCCGCCATGGGTCAACGCGAAGTTTTTGACCTGCTGTTCCTGCCCGGATTCTCAACAAAAGAAAAAACAACCGACCTTTCCGGGCGCGGTGTTGGCATGGATGTCGTCAAAACCAATATCAAAAAGCTGAACGGTCTGATCGAGATCAAGAGCACCAAAGAACTTGGGTCCGAATTCATTTTACGATTACCGCTCACTTTGGCGATTATCCAGTCATTGCTGGTTGAAGTTGAGGGAGAAATTTATTCCATTCCACTCTCGTCAGTACTGGAAACTATCCGGGTCGATCAGCGCAAATTCCACCTGATCGGAGGACAAGAGGTACTAAAGCTCCGCGATATCGTGCTGCCGCTGATTCGTCTGCAAAAAGTTTTCAACGTCCAACCACGCAGTGAAGAGAATGATTTTTGTTACGTCGTGGTGGTCGGTGCCGCTGAAAAGAGAATGGGGTTGGTCGTTACCCGCCTGGTTGGACAACAGGAGGTGGCCATCAAGTCGCTTGGCAACTATCTGGCAAATATTCCCGGCATTGCCGGTTCCACGATTTTGGGTGATGGACGTGTTGCCCTGATAATTGACCCGGTTGCAATGTCTGAGGTCTGCGAATAAGGAAAAGCCGCTTTTGTTGCAAAAATCAATTTGTAGAAGATTCATTGGTAATGACGCCCAAGGAGTGAAATGTGGCTATCAGCGATAAAGATTTTGAACAACTCCGTGATTTTATTTACAACATCTGCGGTATGTATTTTCACACTACCAAGAAATATTTTTTGGAAAGTCGGCTCACCCGTCGCATGGAAGCTACCGGCTCAAAAACATATCAAGACTATTACCTGCTGCTCAAATCTCCGCGCGGGTCTGAAGAATTAAAGTTTCTGATGGATGAGATCACCACTAACGAAACCTATTTTTTTCGTAACGTTCCGCAATTAGCAGCTCTTGAGAATAAATTGCTTCCCGAAATTGTTGAAGCTAAAAACAAAATGGGATTCCGCAAGCTGAGAATCTGGAGCGCGGCCTCATCTTCCGGCGAAGAAGCCTACACCATGGCGATGATTCTTCTCGAGAAACGGCCTACCCTGTTGAAAGACTGGATCATTGAAATTGTCGGTACCGACATCAACGAAACCGTTATCGCCCAGGCCAAAGAAGGAATCTATAACGCGTATTCCGTTCGAAATATCCCCGATGTGTACAAACGCAAGTATATCCGTGAGGATAATGGTAAATTTATCCTGTCCCCTGAAGTCAAAAAATTTGTCACATTCAACAAGCTCAACCTGTATGAAGACTCTAAAATGATATTTATGAAGAGCTTTGATTTCATATTCTGCGCTAATGTGTTGATCTATTTCGATACCGCTTCAAAATCAAAAGTCGTCCAGCATTTTTATAATAATTTGCAGCCCTACGGATACTTCTTTGTCGGCCAGTCGGAATCACTGCATGGCGTCAACGACAAATTTAAGACGGTTCACTTTCCCGGTGGTTTTGGCTACAAAAAATAGCCTGAGAGGTTTAATTGTATGGACAAAATTCTCATGATGGAACGGGCCGAAATATTGGTGGGAGCCGTTGACGATCTCCCTACCATCCCGATTGTCGCAACCAAGGTGCTGCAGTTGCTTGATGATCCTGACGTCAGCGTTGAAGAGGTAGCTGATCTGATGCTGTCGGACCAGGTCATGACAGCACGGGTCATGAAACTGATCAACTCGCCGGTATACAAGCCGAATCAGGAAATCACCTCTCTTAAGCGCGCTCTGGTGTACCTCGGCCTGCGTCATGTTCGCGAACTGGCTCTAACAACATCAGTTATCAATGCATTTGACGGGACATCGGGAGCACTGGAGCTGAATGCGTTCTGGGAACATTCTTTTGGTGTCGGCATGGTATCAAAAATTATTGCCAGGAAAATTGGCTATCAGGATCTTGAAAAAGCCTATATTGCCGGTATTATACATGATCTTGGTGAAGTGTTCTTAAGCAACTTCCTGCGCGATCCGTTTTTGGATGTACTGGAGCATATTAAAACCCACCCGGTGAAACTTGTCGATGCCGAAGCGGAACTGCTCGGAACGACCCACTGCGAGATCGGCCTCTGCATTGCGCGCAAATGGAATTTTCCCGATGCCTACTGTGATGTAATCGCATATCACCATAGCCCGGGCGAAGCCAAGGTCGACCCGATTCTGTGTGCCATCGTCAACCTTTCGGATCTGTTCTGTACTGTCCGTGAATTGAACTATGGCGGTCGCGAATGGATCAGTTTCAATTTGAGCGAAGAAGAAGCCTGGACAATCCTTAAAAACGAATCACCTGCATTGGCCGAGATGGATGTGGAACGTTTCTGTTATGAACTTGATGATGCAATTCCTGATGTAAAAGAGCTGGTATCATCTATGTTCAACCCATCCTCACGCTAATAAACAGACCAAAAGGCGACGCCCTGATGATAATGCAGCAGCAAGCAAAAACCCGTATATTAATTGTTGACGATTCATCGTTCATGCGGATGGCCATCCGGAGTGTCTTATCAAAAGACCCCTCCTTTGATATTGTCGGCACAGCAGCCGACGGCATGGAAGGCGTCGAAAAAGCCATTGCCCTCAAACCGGATCTTATTACGATGGATGTCGAAATGCCACGCATGGACGGCATTACCGCCTTGAAGCAGATCATGGCGAAAGCTCCCACCAAAGTCATCATGGTCTCCACTCTGACCAACGAAGGCGCCAGGTCAACGTTCGAAGCCCTCGACGCCGGAGCAATCGATTACATTCCGAAAAACGTTACCGACTCATCAGATGCGCAGAATATTTTCCGCCAGGAGTTGCTGCGCAAGATAAAGGAAGCGATAGCTTCGCGCATACGCCACGTGCCCGGCACTGTTCAAACATCAACGCGCCCGGCACCGTCAGCTATCTCCGTGCCGCACCGGCCGACGTCATCAAAATTCCTCGGGAAGAAGATTCAGTACGTCGGCATCGGAGCCTCCACCGGCGGGCCGGTTGCGCTGCAGGAAGTGCTTTCGCGCATCCCGGTCAATTTCCCGTATGGAATAATCGTCGGCATCCACATGCCAAAGGCGTTTACCGGACCGTATGCTGACCGCCTCAACGCCAAGTGCTCCATGACTATCCGAGAAGCTGTCGACGGTGACATTCTCAAGCCGGGACTGGCACTGATTGCACCGGGAGGGATGCACACCACGCTTGTCCGGCAGGGGGGCCACATTGTCGTCAAGACTCAGCCAACCAGTTCATACCCACAATATGTGTATATACCCTCGGTAGACCTGCTAATGTCAAGTATGGCCGAGGCGACCGGTGGGGCCATGTTGGGAGTGATTCTTACCGGGATGGGTAATGACGGATTCAAAGGAATGCAGATGCTGAAGCAGAAAGGTGGCGTTACGATTGCTCAGGATGAGGCAACCTCAACCATTTACGGCATGCCGAAAGCCTGTGTTGACGGAGGTGTGGCTGATGAGGTACTGCCGTTGGGACAAATCGGTTTTGAAATATCGAAGTTCATGTAATCCGTTGCATAAATGAGCGGTTGAGTACAGAAAAGGGCGACCAACGGGGACGCCCTTTTGTTATTTAGCGGTCCGCATACACGACCAGCCCTGTTCCTGACACTTCAACCCGGCAGTTTGAAAATCCACGTCGTTTCAGACGAAACATGATAAGCGGCGCGATCAGGGGGTGAACCCCGGGCAGAATAAGCGGGAAGTGGGTGTACGACATACCGAGAAGAGCCGCCAAGGTTGCCTTACCATCTGTTTTAGGTCTGTTATTTCTCACCTTCTGATTTTGTTGGTCAACCGGCATGACTTAGCTGTGCTCACTGGTTTCATGAAAGACCAGATCCTTCCAGCTCTCAATAGTATTATCCAGTCGCCACTGGCTCCCGGCCATATAGGTCAACTTGCCTTCCCCATCAATATAAACATGCATCGCTTCTTTCTTCTCAAAATCTTCAATATGCTTTTTCTCACCGGTAACCCAGCGAGCGGTTACATAACTGACCGGTTCAAAGGCCACTTTAACGCTGTATTCGTGTTCAAGGCGGTGCATAACCACCTCGAACTGAAGCAGTCCAACCGCTCCGATAACCCAATCAGAGCCCATCAGAGGCTTAAACACCTGAGTAGCACCCTCTTCGGCCAACTGGACTAACCCTTTCTCCAACGCCTTTGATTTCATCGGATTGAGCAGACGTACCTTGCGAAAGTGTTCAGGGGCAAAACTCGGGATGCCGGTGAACTTAAGGTCTTCACCCATCGTAAAGGTATCGCCAATCTTGATTGTACCGTGATTGTGGATGCCGATAATATCGCCCGGCCAAGCTTCTTCCACATTGGTGCGATCCTGTGCCATAAATATGGTAGCGTTTGCGATCTGAACGTCACGCCCCAAACGCACATGGCGAACCTTCATCCCCCGGGTGAATTTGCCGGAACAGATCCGGAAGAACGCGATCCGGTCACGATGAGCCGGATCCATATTCGCTTGAATCTTGAACGTAAACCCGCTGAAGGGCTCTTCGTAAGGAGAAACGGTACGAGTTGCGGTTTCGCGTGGTAACGGATGCGGTGCATACTGGACAAAAGCATCCAGCAACTGCTGCACACCAAACGTATTAATGGCACTGCCAAAGAAAACCGGCGTCTGTTTTCCTGCCAGGTATGCCGACATATCAAAAGGATTTGCCGCCCCCTCCAACAGTTCTATGTCATTTCTCAGTTCTTCAACCTGACTTCCAAGCAGTTCATCCAGACGTGGATCGTTCAGCCCCGTAACCGTTATGATTTCACCGGTACCGTTATCTGCATCTGCGTCAAAAAAGGTCAATTCCTTGGTATATAAGTGATAGGTTCCCCGAAAACGTTTTCCCATTCCAATCGGCCACGTTATCGGAGCGGTCTGCATGTGGAGGTTTTTTTCGATATCGTCCAGAAGATCAAACGGTTCCTGTCCCTCACGGTCAAGCTTGTTCATGAACGTCATGATCGGAGTGTGACGTAATCGACAGACTTCCAGCAGCTTCTTGGTCTGGCTTTCAACTCCTTTAACAGAGTCAATCACCATCAATACCGAGTCTACGGCTGTCAAGACGCGGTAGGTATCCTCTGAAAAGTCGTTGTGGCCGGGGGTATCCAGCAGATTGATTTCGCATTCATCATAGGAAAACTTCATGACCGATGAGGTAACTGAAATACCGCGCTGTTTTTCCAGATCCATCCAGTCGGAGGTTGCATGTCGGGCACTCTTGCGGGCGCGAACCTCTCCAGCCTGCTGAATGGCACCGCCGAAAAGCAACAGCTTCTCTGTGATCGTGGTTTTTCCGGCATCGGGATGGCTGATAATGGCAAAGGTACGACGTTTTTCGACTTCTAGCTGGTTGAACAGTTCCACGGGGTGTAACTCCTTATAACAATCGGTATGGCAATCGAAAGGCGGGCAAGCCCGCCTGATTTTTAAACACACTATGTGAAGGTTTTATGACCTGAACACCAGCCGGTCAAGGCACCACCGGCCGCCTCCCGCAATCATCAGGTAGAGGGCCATACCCAGCAGGGCAGCATTGTACTCGATGCCCTGCCCGCGACCGGGGACGCAGTTTAAATTAAGAAAAAAACCATGGGCCCAATGAATTTTATAGATGGCAACCAGCATGACTGCGGAGATGCCCGCTGCTGAGAGGCGGGTCATAAAGCCGGTCAAGATGCCGAAACCACCGCCAAATTCAGCAATGATAGCCAGCAATGTGAAAATAGGCGGAATCCCCATTTTTTCTTCAAAGGTTTTAAATGTCCCCGTCAATCCCTGCCCACCGAAAAGACCAAACAGTTTCTGAGAACCGTGAGCCATGAAGATCAGCCCGAGCGGGATGCGAAGCATCAAGGGGGCAAATAAATCTGTCGCATCAAAACTTCCTTTAGCCATGTATAACCTCCTCAATCTCCTTAAGAAACAGTCTGTTATTGTTAAACAAGCAATTAAATCGTGAAATAGAAATGAAAGCAGCTTTTACCGGCGAAGGGCTTAGGAATGAACGGAGGCAACCAGTTGAATAGCACATTTCCAAGGATTTAAATACATATATTACAGACGCATCTACCCATCTCCTCGGTCTGTTTTTAAATGGTTTCAGGCAAAAATGCAATAGTCCTCAGTTTTTTGGATAAAACATATAATTAAGAGTATCGTTCCAACGTAATCAACTTTAAAGTCAGACTGCACACACATGTAGTGCAGAAGAGAATTGCGGCACGATGAGATAGCCCACGGAGGACGCAGTTATAGCTTTTTTAATGTGTAAACACATTGACTTTAATATGTGTGGTTTGTTATATTTACGCCGTTTCGTAGTGGAATAGGCGAGGTAAAAAAAATGGAAACGCGCTACCTAAGAACATTCAAATTTGTTTTGGATCTGGGAAGCTTTTCCCTCGCTGCTCAGGAACTGTGTATAACTCAGTCAGCGGTATCCCAGCGCATAAAGTTTCTTGAAGATCACTATGGATGTCAACTGATAGACCGTTCAGGCTCGACTCTTAAGCCAACCCCGTCAGGAGAGAAAGTACTTGCTAAAACAAATATGATTTTGATGGCTGTACACGATCTCGAAAATGATGTAAAGAACTTGGGGAAGAAAGTAGAGTTTTCAATAGGCTTTACGCCGACATTCGGTTTTGTTTTCTTGCCAAAGGTTTTAGATATCTTTCTGAAAAAAAATACTCATGAAATAGATATCAAGTTTATTACCCAACAATCAGATCAACTCATCAAGAATCTTGCTGATAAAATATTTGACGTTATTGTTATTGAGCACTGTGAGGAATTAAAGAATAAAAACCTTGCGCTTTTTCCTCTGTTCAAAGATGAAATGGTCATGATTTCATCGCCATCACTGGGGATTGCATCCGAGGAAACCAGGCTCGAAGAGTTTTTTAAACATCGACTCATCTCACGACGAGATGGATGCAGTTCACGCCATCTATTCAAGGACAATTTAAGCAAAACGGGAAACTCTGTTGAAAACTTCAGAGGTGTTATCGTTCACGACCATCTCAGATGCTTAATACAATCGACCTTGCAAGGGCAAGGAGTTGCCTTTGTATCGAGATCTCTGGTTACTGACCATATTAACGCGGGTAATCTCCGTGAACACGTTATTCCCGGGTTTTGTAATACCCGTTCGCGCACATTGGCCTGTAACCGGAGCAAGGTTCATGACCCCTTACTCAAGGATTTTATTGAGTCCGTCTTTCAGACTTTTAACGTGCAGTCACCTTTTCGCACTTCTGAAAATGCTGCTGCAATCTAATTGCTGTAAATTTGTTTTTGCGCTATTCCACTTTGGAAGCACGTCCGTCGCTGGTGGGCGGCCTGGTCTTCAAAACCAGTGGGGGGGATGAGAAATCTCCCCGGTGGGTTCGATTCCCATGTGCTTCCGCCATTTAAATCCTGTTGTCGGTCTTCCAAAAGACGGTCGGAGATCAATATGGAACCGGACCAGATACTGTGTAACAAAGGTGAAGCCCCCCGAAATCCGCACCGGTATGGTGTCAGTCTCAGACGCAGCATCCCCAAAGTTTATCAATCATGAAAAATCTCATACTTGGCACAGCCGGCCATATTGACCACGGCAAAACCTCACTGGTACGGGCCCTGACCGGCATCGACACGGACAGGTTGAAGGAAGAAAAGGCGCGGGGAATTACCATTGAACTGGGGTTTGCGCATCTCGAGCTTTCCGGAGACATCAGATTCGGCATAATAGATGTTCCCGGCCATGAAAAATTTGTACGATCGATGGTGGCCGGCGTAGGCGGCATGGATATAGTTATGCTGGTAATCGCTGCTGACGAAGGAATCATGCCACAGACGCGGGAACACATGGATATCCTGCGGTTACTTGGAGTCAAAAATGGTCTGGTAGCCTTAACCAAGTGCGATATGGTTGACCGGGAATGGCTGGACCTGGTCACCGAGGAGGTGCGCGATTTCGTGTCCGGCAGTTTTCTGGAAAACGCCCCGATTGTGCCGGTTTCATCACGTACCGCAGAAGGCCTCGATGCGTTGAAGGCCGTCCTGACCGGCCTGGCAAACGATGTTGCCGAAAAACGCCGCGAAGGGTACTTTCGTTTGCCGGTTGACCGGGTCTTTACCATGACCGGTTTTGGAACAGTGGTGACAGGCACTCTCCTCTCAGGCGAAATCGCCGTAGGAGATGAATTGGAACTACTTCCGTCAGGCAGGGAGGGAAGAGTTCGCGGTATCCAGGCTCACGGCAGCAAAGTTGAAAAGGGCTTGGCAGGCCAGCGCCTGGCGGTCAACGTGCAGGGAGTGGCTCTGGATGAGGTGCGGCGAGGAGACGTTGTTGTTCCACGCAATCTGTTTCAAACAACCCGCGCAGTGGATGTCCGCCTCGACCACCTCTCTACGGCCCCCCGGGAATTGAAACACCGCACCAGCGTACAACTTCATTCGGCTACCTATGAGGTCCAGGCTCAGATTATCCTGCTGGACCGTGATAGCATTCAGCCGGGAGACAGCACGTATGCGCAGTTGCGACTGGCTGAACCGGTCCTGCTCAATTCAGGCGACAGCTATATACTGCGCATAGCCTCACCCGCCACCACGATAGGCGGCGGTGTTGTGTTGGACCCCTTCCCCCCCCGCCGCAGGCGCCGGAGCGAAGAGGCGGTGATGCTGCTGGAGTCACTTGAGAGCCAGGAGCACCAGCGAGTCTGCGCCCTGATCATTGGCCAGAGCAAGCTGTCCGGACTTTCATTCGAGGATATTCTCCTGCGCTCCGGTATCTCACGCAAAGCCGCAGAGACGGCGCTTGCAGCACTCCTGGGTACCGGTGATATTCTTCAAATGACTCGTGAACCACGCATGTTTCTGTCCAGAGATTCATTCAATTCACTCAAGAATGGATTGGTGGACGAGGTGAGTTCATTTTTGGCGTCCAACCCTCTTAAACATGGAATGGGAAAGGAAGAACTAAAAACCCGCCTGCCCAAGCGAAGTGACCTGCGCTTTTTTACGCCGATTCTGTCAGCTCTGGAACGGGACGGGTTGATAATACCCGAGCGTGACATCGTCATGCTGGCAGGCCAGACCGTGCGAACAACCGCTTCAGCAGAAGATCTGACGTCGGCCGTCAGTTCATTTTTGCGGGAAAAAGCACTTGAGCCTCCCACCATAAAAGAGCTCATGGAGCGTTTCCATTTTGACGAGAAGTCGGTCCGCGATAATATTGCCATCCTGATCAGAAATGGCGATGCGGTGCGTATATCCAGCGATTTATTCTACGCCAGCGAGGTGTTGGACGGCCTGCGGGAAAAATTGATACTGCATCTTCGCGAAAAGGAAGAGATCACTCCACCTGAATACCGTGAACTGACGGGACTGTCTCGCAAATTTCTCATTCCGCTCTTGGAACATTTCGACAGTGAAAAGGTTACCATCAGAGTGGGAGACAAACGAGTTTTACGGAAACGCCTGTAGTACTGCCGTTTCCTCTGTGTACTGTATGTATACATCAATGGGCAGCTCACGGGAAAAGAGAGAACTATGAGGAGAGTGCGCTGTTAATATCCGGAGGAGCCGCTCATTTTCGCATGGCACCGCCTGCAGTCATTCATGGGAAAAGCCACACGCATATGGCAGGCGCCGCAGTAATTACCATAAATGTTATTCTTCATGGAAAAAAACTCCGTCCCGTCCCTCTTGATTTTGAATATGTCGGGATGGCAACTTGAACAGTCCAGTTCGGCAAAATGATCCTCATGCGAAAAGGTGACGTCGCTGCGTGGTGAAGTTGTTCCCAGCTTCAACGGCGCTTTGAGCTTATCGGGAAATTGCATGACTGAACGTTCTGCGCGGAATGAATTGGAGGGGGCGATCTGCCCGTCTCTCAGTGCTTTGGCCCAATCTATGCCATTTCCGAATGATGCCGCGGGAAGTTTCTCCGCAAATTTTTCAAACCGTTCCTCTAATGCTCTTGTATCCTTCATATGGCATTTTTCGCATTTGGTCGGGTCTCCATCCAGTACGGAAAATGCGGTTTTCCCATCGTGACAGGCGCCGCAGTATTTTCCGGCCAGATACTGCGCCCTGGTGACCCCGGTATCACCTGAACGCATGCCGAATTCCAACTCAAGGTGACAAACACGACAGGTATATTTTGTCCGATGAACCCAGTGGGGGAAAACAACCGGGGTCATTCCTGCTTTTTTGCTTTTGCGGCGCATTACTACAGTACCGTATTTCCAGAATGGGCCATTGGGCGGCATCGCATGGAGGACTTTACCCAACTCTTCCCGGTCCTCTGCTTCCCCGTGCCCGGCTCCGCTCCACAGTAGCACGGCCAGAACCATCAGCGGTACTATGACTGAATATCTGGCTGTCATCTGCACCCCACGGCATTACCGCCCTGTTACGGGAAGATTACGACGAGCGACCCGGGTCATTGCGGCTTTTGTTCCCGAATTTTAGAATCCAGAACGAATGTGTAGAAATTTTTGCACATCTGCAGTCTTTTCAGATAAACCTTACGAACCGTTTCTTCCTCATTTTCTATATTCTTCTGCAAACTGACACACCGCTCTATGAGCTTTTCCAACTCGGGGACCGGAAGAGCCATGGCATCGGTGGATTGTGAGCATACCGCATCAAATTCAGTTCGCCAGGCTTCCGCACCGTAGACAGCGTGCATGGCAATGAACAGGCTTATACATCCTGCCATAATCAAGACGGTAATTCTTCTACCAGTTCTCATACGTTTATTCACCCTTGGGGCGGCGTGGCATGGCACCGCTGGCAATCCGTTTGCGGAAAGGCGACCTTCTCATGACACACGCCGCAATACTTACCATCAAAAATGTCGACCATGGAATACTTGGAAGTCCCCTTTTTGACCCCGATAAATATCTCCGGGTGACAGAGCTCGCAACCGTTCCAAACTGTGTGTTTTTTATGTGAGAAGATGATGTCCGGCATCCCTCCAACTTTCGCTTTAATGGCAAAATCCGGGTTAACTTTCAGATTCGATTTTTTTGCGGAAACACCCTCCAGATAATCGATCGGCTTGATTAGGCCCTTTTCTTCAGCGACTTCCCAGTTAATCCTGTTTCCGAACCTGTCACCCGGCATTTTTTCAGAAAACCGGTAAAATTCATCCTCCTTGGCGGCACGTTTTTCCAGCGTATGACATTTCACACATCTTTTATACTCTTCCCGGCTGTATTCCCTGGCGCATGATTCAAAAATTCTTTTTTTATTATGCAGCATCTCGCCATTATGGCATGTCCCGCAATAATAGCCTTTCATGTTGTCCGCTGAGCAGATCTTGGTAGATCCGGCGATCATACCGAAGCCGACATCCACGTGGCAAAGTCTGCATGTATAATATTGTCGGTGCACCCAGTGGTCGAATACCACCGGCGGCATGCCCGCCTGCTGGGAATAATTATTGATGGTAACAGTGCCAAATTCATACGGAAGAGGTTTGTGCTTCTTCATACCGCCCTGGGCCCACGCAATGCCGGCAACAACCAGCAGTATCGGTACAACGAAAAATATTTTTCTCATTGAGTCACCTCTTGTAGCCTTATTCTAAGACGAATTTGGCAACTTCTCCAAGCGAAGCTTCCAGAGCCGGCATGTCGTGATCGAGGATGGTGCGGACATCAAGCAGAAAACGCTCCCGCTGAATTCGGCCGATCACCGGTTGTGATGCCCCCCGCAGTCGCTGCTCGATCTGTTGGGCTGACAGCCCGCTGATGCGGACTTCGAGGAGCGTTGTCGGCAGGCTCAGCAAGGGGAGTGAACCGCCACCGGCGCTGGATTCGCCCTTATGTTTCAACAGTGTTACCGTTTGAGGGAGCCGGCGGCGCAGTAAACGGACAAGCCGGTCTGCCCTTCGCGATAATTCGGCCGGAGTCGCCGTGAGCATGCGCAGAGTCGGAATTTCACAAATTGCGTGCCGCTCGTCGCGATACAGACGCAACGTTGCTTCCAGCGCCGCCAGGGACAGCTTGTCCATCCGGAAAGCTCGCATCAGCGGGTGACGTTTCATCGGCTCAAGCAGTTCCCGTTTGCCGGCAATGATGCCGGCCTGGGGTCCCCCCAGAAGTTTATCACCGCTAAAGGTTACCACATCAACACCTGCATCCAGATAGCAGCCGACGGTCGGCTCTCCGGGAATGCCATACGGTGCCAGGTCAATCAAGCAGCCGCTGCCGGCATCAGCCATGACCGGGACTCCAATCTTTTTCCCCAGAACAGACAGTTCCTCGACAGACACTTCGGCAGTAAAACCAACCACGGCAAAGTTGCTGGTATGCACCTTGAGCAACAGAGCCGTGGCATCGCTATGTGCATTAAAGTAATCACGGACATGGGTGCAGTTGGTCGCACCGACCTCTACCAGATGCGCCCCGCTCTGCTGCATTACCTCAGGGATGCGAAAGGAACCGCCAATTTCCACCAACTCTCCCCGGGAGACGATGACCTCTCTGCCTAATGCCAGGGTCGACAAAGCCAAAATGACGGCAGCGGCATTGTTGTTAACCACCAGCGCCGCTTCAGCGCCGGTCAGTTCGCAGATGAGCCCTTCCACATGATCATGACGCTTGCCCCGCACCCCGCTGGACAGGTCGTATTCAAGGTTGGAATACCCACAAGAAACTCTGCGGATAGCCTCTTCAGCGTCGAAAGCCAGCGGTGAACGCCCCAGGTTGGTGTGAATGACTACCCCCGTGCCATTGACGACCTCCCGGAGGCTGGGCCGGCAGCGACAAGCAAGTTCAGCGCTTACCAATGCGCTCAGATGTTCACGGGATAGATCAACGCTTGAATTGTGGCGAACGGCATCACGCAGACGGTCAAGCACCTGCCGTACCGCAGCCAGCAGTTCCGTCCGGGGATGAGAGGCCGCAAGGGCAGCCATCTGATCCCAGGCCAGAACACGATCAACTTTGGGTATCTGCTTCAAAAGCTCTTGCTTCATATATGGCTCCCGTTTGTTCTGATACCCGCTGACTTACAATTAAATTTCAAAACTTAAAAAAAATGGCAGATTCAGTCAGAGAAAAACAACCATGAAAACAGCGCAGTTTGTCTACTATGATTGTGACAAAAGCACTTCTATTTTAGCACTCCTGCGAGCCTCTCCGACAAAATCTCCAATAGCGGCATTTATCTTTTGAGCCTTGAGATAATCCTCAATTTTTTTATGGGCAGTAGCCAAAGGGACCGTTTCCGCTTTTTTCCGATCCGTCACCTTGATGATGTGAAAGCCAAATTGTGTTTCTACCACGCCGCTCAATCCTCCAGGTTCAAGGGCAAAAACGGCCTGTTCGAATTGAGGCACCATTTTCCCCTTGGTGAAATAGCCCAGATCGCCACCCTGCTTACTGCTGGGGCACGTAGAATTTTCCTTCGCCAGCGCCACAAAATCTGCCCCACTTTCCAGTTCTTTGTGCAGTTTTTCGGCTTTTTCACGAGCTTTATTTTTTTCTTCAGCCCCCGCTTTGGAATCAACGCCTATCAAAATATGGCTCGCCCTCACCTGTTCGGGCTGGCTAAATTTATCAGAATTTTGATCATAAAACGTTTTGATCTCTTTTTCACTGACTGCAACCTGGGAAGCGAAGTTCGTATTGACAAAATTGGCAATAACCAGATCGCGACGGGTATAGTCACGGAGCATGTTCTCATCCATTCCGATATTCTGGAGTTCTTTGGCATACACATTTGCATCAGGGAATCCTGATTTGATTTTTTCCAATCTGTCAGCGGTCTGTTTGTCGAGGTCCTTGACATCAAGCTTCTGGCCGGCCTGGAAAAGCAGCTCAGAGCTAATCAACTGATTGAGCGCCTGCTTTTCAAATTCTTTCTTAAGAGTGGGGGGAATCTCCACGCCTGGTTGGTTTGCCATTAATATTTTTTCGGCCCGCTTGAGTTCACAAAGAGTTATTTCCGTGCCATTAACCCGAGCAACCGTTTTTTTCAGTTCAGGTGAAGAAAAGTCCGTAGATGATAATGATTGCACCACATTCGACGCTCCAGGCGAACAGGCTGAAATAAACAGCGTCAGCATTGATGCTGCAATCACAGGTTTCAGCAATAGTTTTGAATGGTTCATTGACAGGTTTCCTCCGTAGATATTGTTTTGATTATAAAACTTGGATATTTTTTAGTTATTTCTATTTTATTATTAGTTTAGTATAAATACACGTAATTCATTTTAGATTCTATTTTTTAAATGTAGCTGCAACCAGTTATTATAATAATGGCTGGATTAAAAACTAACCTGGAGGAGTGCAGAATGAAAAAGACTAGCGTACTGGCAGCTCTGGTTATCATGACAGCATCAACAGCAATGGCGCAACAGTGGAAATATTTGGGTGACTATGACGTTTCTACCAGATTTTTTTACAATCCAAAAACATTGTCGGTTTCCACAGGCTCTATTGTTACCGCCTGGACCAGAATTGAATATAATGTGGACAGTACTGCCATGGCAAAAGAAAAAATATCATCGAATATGTCTAAAGGGACAAAAACAGTTGCTGCATATGAAGAGTTCGACTGTGTGAATAAGAAAAAACGTACTATAACGGGTATGTCCATTGAAAAAGTTAAAAAAGCAGACCTTGACAAAACAGACTGGCTAGAAGTTGCAAAAGGCAGCGTTGACGAAAAATTACTTATCTCGATATGTCGGGAAATAAAACCTCAGAAGTAGATTGCAGCATGGTTTAAATATTCAGTAGAGTTTGTTCATCATAACCAGACAACGTTTTGGTCCAATAACGCCAATACAGCTGCTGTAAAGATTGCCCGGAGGGAGAACCCTCCGGGCAATTTCATGTCATTGTTTCACCTCAGGCCGAATTAGTTCGTGCCGTTAACGGTGATAGTCTGCTTGATTAAGCCTATCTGCACGCCGGCCTTGAATACGTAGATCTGAACCAGTTTGCTGCCGGCACTGGTGTACGTATGCGCTTTGGAAACAGAAGAGGCATTGACGGTGGTGACGTAGTCGTATCTGCCGTCGCCCCAGACGATTTTCAGTTTATCGTTGAGGGTTGGCAGAGCTGTCACGGTAACGATACCACCAAGGTTTCCAGCATTGTCAGCCCAGGTTATCTGATTTGCAGCTGGGGGAACAACGACAGACACCTGTTGCGTTGTGAATGATACATTGCCCTCCTCGTCGGTAACCTTCAGGGTGATGGTCTTGAGCCCTGTGGTTGCAAAGGTTACGTTTGAGGTTTGGCCATCTGCGATAACAGCTCCATCGCTGGCGCTCCAGGCATAGCTGGAGAAGCCGACATTACCGGCCTGAGCATCAGCTGCTGCAAGCGGCTGAGCAGCACCCTGAGCTATCTGTATACCTGGGGTTGCCGCGTCGATGTCGGTAAAGGTTGATGTGATGGTGGCAATCGGCATCACGCCGATACCGGACTGTGCTGCAGTGATACCGGTCAGATAGGTTTTAAAGTCTGCCCGGGTTACGTGGTCAATACCCTTGACGTCTACAAAACTGACGCCTGTAGCTGTAGGATACAACACTTCAGCACGATCAAGCTCGGTCACACGCTTGTGGGTGGCTGCGCCACCAGGAGTAAATACACCACCACTCCATGTACCTTCCTCATCGAACTTGACTTCTACGGCTCCACCGGCCTTGGTTGAAACTTCAGCACCGGTCTCGATGTCAGCGTTAAGACCAACAACCTCCATCAGTTCTGCAGGAGCTTGCATGAAACCTTGGCCATTTGCTATAGCTTTTACGGTATTAATTGCGGTACCGAGCATGTTCATTGTGCCATCAAACATTGGCACTGCAGCGGTAGCTACTGGTGAATGGCAATCGGCGCAGCCGAAGCTCGGTGACGTGCCTTTACCCAGAACGAACTTGTCAACCGGGCGGATACCATGAGTTAACTTGTATGGTCCGGCAACAAAAGCAAGCTGGGTTCCACTCCACGATTTGCCATCAACAGCCGGGCTGATCTCGTTTCTCCATGCTTTGTACGCTGTAATTTCTTCCGGTGTGGAGAACATGGCGTTGCCGCCATAGACACCAACGTATTTCGCAGCACCAGGAACGAAGGCGCCTGTTGGACTAAATGCACTTTGGTAAGCACCACTGCCAAAGCCGACCGGAATTGGAGCGAACCCGGAAGGACCGAAGTTCATACCGGCCTTCATGTCGCGGGCGATCCATGGGTCATAATTGGTTGCCGGAAGAATTTCTGGAGTACCCGCATGAATGCTCGGCTCACGTCCCGGTACGCCATCACCGTTGGCGTCTACAGTCCCGCTAACGTTGTTCCAGATTTGCGCAGTGATCAGGTTGACAGCGTACATTTTACGCCGCCATTCTGTATTCACTCCACCAGTATTCAGGTGACTGCTGGTCATGTTCTTGAATTTGAAATCGTTGCCACCTTTCTGCCAGGTGTAAAGAGGAGACCATTTTTCCAGGTTGCTGCCGACGGTGGCACCCGCAGACATAGGATCGCTGAACATACCCATCATGCCACGCTCAGCTTTAAAGCCAAGCATGTTGGGATAGCGATTACCCGAGGTGCAGTCGAGGAGACGAACTACCATCTGCTCGCGTGTCAAGTGGCACACGGTACAGTCGATTACGTCCAGATGGCTTCCGACAAAGTTCTCTTCAACGCCGGTAGTTGCATTCAAACGAACAGACTTGGTAAGGTTGGCAAGAAGGCCGGCGTTTTGGTGAGCAAGGGTCGGATTAGGCGCGCCCATTGTATCGATAGCTACGCCATCAGTGTTCTTGCCGGTTACATGGCAGTTAGCGCAATGTTTAACGGTGTTCTGGCTGTTGACGGTAGTAACGAAGGCTGGATTTGCTTCAACTCCACCGGCACTGTCAAAACCACGGCCCGGATCGCCAGCGCTCTTGCCGTCAAAGGTTCCGGCAGCATTGTTGATCTTGGTTGTATTGGTATTCATGTGGCAGCCGGAGCAGTCCAGCGACAGGTGAACGTCATAACCAGGTGCCCACATATCGCCACGCTTGAACCATTCAGCACGTGGAAATGGAACCGCACTCTTCTTGAGGACGTTCTGGTCCTGATGGCCCTGTGCGTCGATAGTGGCCTGATAGAAGATCGGGCCGGACATGGTAGGGTTGCCGCCACCCATGAAGTAGTTTTTCATGCCTGGCATCGCTGTGGAGAAGTTGTTGAATGCAGCTTGGTTGAATTCAGTCCTGCCCATGGCGGATGGCCAACCGGCAGGAATCATGGTATTAAAGCCCGGCGTAAAGCTGCCGATGCCGGTCTGAGTCATATACAGAGTTGGCGAAGTTGCATATGGGCCAACTTGCATATCCCATGTCATGCCGAAAGGCGCATTCATGTCGAACGACGGCATTGCCAGACCGGTAAAGGACTTGACAAATTTGCCGGTATAGATCATTGGCGCTGAAGAGAGGAAGTCCCTGAACATGTCCGGAATATCCTTCAAGTTGGACGGCATGTGACAATTGCGGCAGTTCTGGCTCGGTGGATCGTACTTCATCTTGGACATACCAACGTCTGATAAAGATACGACGCTCATGCCGTTTTCATCAGGTGCGCTCTTACTGAGTATGCCGGTAGTGAAATCATACGCCTCAGTAAACATATTCATAAAGCCCGCGCCGAAAGATGGCGTGGCGTTATGGGCACCGCTGTAGGCCATGACAGATGACATCATGTTGTTGTAGCCGTCGAAATGGCACATGAGGCAGTCCATCTCTTTTACGTTCGGCATCATAACCTGTTTGTCAACAATCGGCATGACGGAACCGTCAGGCATGGTCATGTCCATGGCTGTACCCCAGCCGCCTGGGGCGGTAAGCGGAGTGGTGCCGTTCCAAATCGGGTAGGACCATGGAGCAGGCTCAACCGTATGTGCCGGCATACCGGTCAGTGGGTTATAGCGCTCAAATATTGACATGGTGTAAGGAGAGATGCCATCGGTCATTGGGTTCATCATGCTGAAACGTTTGCCGTTACGATCCTTTTCTATAAAACCGCCGCCCACGTGACAGGAACCGCAGGACTGTGCAAAGTCCCAGGCGGTGATGTCAACTTTGGTCAGGAGCGGGTTTGATCCCTGAACTGTACTAAAACTGCTCGTACCTTTAAGCATAAGTTCTAGTCCTGGAGAGGCTGGACCGGTATACGCTCCATAATTAATTGATTGTCCTGCGGAGTTTTTCAAGTAGTTCGGCACCTGCCGAAGCGAGGGGCTTCACCACTTGCCGACCATTGCGGTCGCCTGGGTCCAAGGTTTGGCCTTGGCTGTAGTAAATTTACCGTCTCCAGTTAGGGAATCAGGATACTCATTGCGTCCCTGGGCCGAATGGAACGCATGGTCTGAAATGTTGTCGTACGTCTGATCAACGCCGGTAGTTTTGTTAATGTGGCATCCGGCAGTTCCGCAGGTCTGCTTCGGGCTGTACGGCATACCCTTGCCGTTTGCGTCAACCATAACTGGCACTTTCGCTCCACCGGCCATCTGCATGCCGATTTCTTCGAATGTGTAGAGCGTAACAGGTGGATGGGCGGCAAATGAAGTACCCGCCACAAGGACCAGACCGGCAGCAACCGTCGCTGTCAGAAGTCCTGGCTTACCTCTCATTTTTTCCATTTTCATTGATCTCCTTTTCCGTGACATAGTGTTTTGACACCAACCATTGATGCTATAGGCTACATTGTTGTTACTGCTGTTCAGTCCCGTATGGGGGTACAGAATCGAACAAATATAAAGAGAGCCTTTTCTGTGTACAGCAAGACCAGTACCAACATTTTTATTACGAAGACAAATGCTGCATATTTGTATTCCAACCAATGCTCAAAAGTGGATTTAGCTCATACAATTAAACACAACATACTGTTTTTATTATATTTTCAATATCACAACCTAGAAGTGTTATTTAAATATTCCTGAATACAAGACCCTATCGCGTCTGGGGTGTTAACTACTCATTATTTGGGGTATTGGCAGATGTAATTTGGGTTGTTTTCTGAATGCTGATTTTATGAAGCGGGGTGATATAACCCGTAGTGGGGGGATATCACCCATATACTCGAGATGAATTCATACCCCTGACCATCTGTGCAGTAAAAGGCGCTTGCTTTTTTATTAAAAATGAATTCTAAATAAGTGCGCTTCATTACAATTTTTCTTACGAACAGAGACAACTATCTGGTGACCTGATAAATAATGCCATCGTTTCTATCAACTTACCTGACGACAAGGAACCAAGATGAGCTCAGATTTATTTGCGAGTATTGTTGGAAGCATTTCAGACGGTATCTATGTCATACAGGATAACCGGACCATCTTTCTCAATGACCGTTTCGGAGAGATTTTCGGCTACCCATCCATCGATCACCTTATCGGCCAAGACATGTTTGCCACAGTCTACCCGGACCAGCAGAGTGTCGATCTGTTCCGGTCAGTTAACGACAAGGTCTTGGCCAGCGCTCCACAGCTGACATCCTGGGGACAACCAAGCACAAAGCTCGACGGCACCAACTTCTGGCTCCAAGCTGAAGCGAGGCGCATTGAAGTCAACGGCAAGCCCGCCATCCTGGGCACTTTTCAAGATCACACCGACTGCAAATTGATTGGACAGGCTATGCATGCGTCACAGGCTACGCTACATCTCGTGCTTGATGCCATGGAGGACCGCGTCTATGTTGTGACCGACGACTACCGGATCGTGTATGCCAATCGAAAGATGCATGAGGGTATTTGTTGCGATATCGCCTCGGAACCATGCTACAAGGTCTGCCGGGGGCTTTCAGAGATCTGTGCGGATTGTTCTCAGGACACGGTTTTTTCCTCCGGCAAGCCGACGTACAAGGAATTCTTTAACGAAAAAACTCAATTATGGTATTCGGTAATTGAACTCGCCATCAGGATGCCTGGTATTGACCGACCGACAAAACTTGCAGTTGCCCGCGACATTACCGTTCGAAAGGAGGCGGAGAAGAAAATCCGTGCACTTTCACACCGTCTCCTCAATGCACACGAAGATGAAAGAAAGCGCCTGTCACGGGAACTTCATGACGATTTGGGTCAGCGACTGAATGCGGTCAAAATTGGAGTGGATACACTGGCCGAAGATTTGGCCGATTTTCCCACTGATATTTTTAACCATGTGAGCAACCTTTCCCAAGTACTGCAATCTTCCATAGAGTCAGTCAGAAATATTTGCGCCGGATTGCGACCTGTTTCTCTGGAAATGAGTGGTTTGTTGGAGGCGATAAAAAACGATTGTGCCAATCTGTCCGTGGTTAATGGCCTCAAAATAGATTTGAAATCGTCCGGCATGAAAAAAGTTCATCTTGACAGCGAAGCAGAGATCAATCTCTACCGGGTTTTTCAGGAATCCCTCCACAATATTGTAAAGCACGCCGGGGCAAGCAAGGTCACAATCAGTCTTATTGCGTCACATCCCATCATCAGGATGCGGATTGAGGATAATGGCAAAGGTTTTGACACCCTGGAGCGCATGGCAAAAAACGATAACAAACTGGGGTTGGTTGGCATTGCAGAGCGGGTTGGACTTATGTGCGGGACATTTGAAATGGTCTCCCGACCGGGCATGGGAACACGTATTGTCGTTGAGATTCCGTGCCTCAATTGAAAATCACCCTAAATTACAGATTTTTTAACTCAAGGACATTGCCATGAACAAAAAACGGGTACTCATCGTTGACGATCATCCACTATTTCGTGACGGCTTGAAAAGCCTGGTGGAAAGGAGTGCCAACTACCAGACCGTCGGCGAGGCGGGGAGCGGCGCAGAGGCCGTGAACCTCGCTCTTGAGCTCAAACCGGATTTGATCACCATGGATGTATCTCTGCCTGACATGAGCGGCATCGATGCGGTTCGGGACATCATGAAGGTTGTTCCGTCGGTCCAGATTCTCATGCTCAGCATGTATCCAAAATTAGATTATGTCGCCGAGGCATTCAAGGCCGGCGCACGAGGCTATGTGGTCAAGGAAGCTACCAGCGCCCGTCTGATTCAGGCTTTCGATACTCTCTGCAGAGGTGAGTACTTTGTTGACGGTCAGGTTTCCCAGGACATCGTGGTGAAACTCATGGCAGGTTCGGCGAGCGAAGCCGTAACCCAGGACGAACTTTACGGGTTACTCACCGCTCGCGAGCAGCAGGTACTGCGAATGGTAGCCGAAGGAATGACTTCCCGCGAAATTGCCACCCGTGTAAACCTTAACACCAAGACCGTTGAAAACCACCGGGCCAACCTGATGAAAAAACTGGACGTTCACAGCAAAATGGAACTTGTCAAATATGCCGCCAAACTGGGACTGATCGATCTTGACAACTGGCGTTAGCGCCTGTAGCGGTTTAGTTTCAATAAAGCACACAAAAATAGAGCCATGGGGAATTTTCCATGGCTCTATTGCATTGCATTTGTTTCAGGCAGTTCTAGTTAGCGCCGTCAACGATGATGGTCTGCTTGATTAAAGCTTTCTGTACGCCAGCCTTATATACGTAGATCTGAACCAGCTTGTTGCCGGCGCTGGTATACGTATGTGCTTTGGAAGCTGATATGGCATCGACGGTGGTGACGTAGTCGTATTTGCCGTCGCCCCAGACGATTTTCAGCTTATCATTGGGGGTTGGCAGGGATGTCACTGTAACAATACCACCAAGGTTCCCAGCATTGTCAGCCCAGGTTATCTGATCTGCAGCCGGTGCTACAACAACATTCACATCTTGTGTTGTTACAGCTACATTACCTTCCTCGTCAGTTACCTTCAGGGTAATTGTCTTGAGCCCTGTAGTTGCAAAGGTAACGCTGGAGGTTTGGCCGGCAGCGATAGTAGCTCCATCGCTGGAGGTCCAGGCGTAGGTGACAAAACCACCAACCTGTGCAGCAGTTGCTGCAAGCGGTTGGGCAACAGATGTGTAAACCTGAACGCCAGGAGCTGACGGATCTTTGTCAGTGAATACTGAGGAGATGCTGGCAATCGGCATCACGCCGATACCGGACTGTGCTGCGGTGATACCGTTCAGGTAGCCGGTCCAGGAAGAGGCACCAGCATACTGTGTTGCTCCGGTCAGAACACCAAGCTGTGGGGCTGCAACATAGGCTTTACCACCCAGGCCGAATGGCCCGAAATCGGTTGCAGCATTAAGCTTGATCATGAAACCGGCTGCCGGAGTGATGACAATATTGTTGGCACCGCCATCGGTAATTGTGAAACCAAAACCGTTGGCGTTAGTTGCAAACACGCCCATGCCGGTGATGTTAGCGGCAATAGAGGTGTACTCACCGTTAACAGCCCAGGTACGGCTCGGTTGAGCAACGCCCAGATCTGTTTGTACATCGATCTTCAGGATGTGGCCTTTGGTCGATACGCCACCATCAGCACTGGAGTTCATTATGCCTGTCGCTGTACCACCGACAATCGGTGAAGCAGAGAAGGTGGTCAGCGCTGCAGCCTGATCCTTAAAGACCGGCTCATAAATTACTTCACTGCGATCGATGTTTCTGAGAACACCAAGATCAGCACCTGCAGGAGCAGGATTGAAAAGCTGAAAGGCAACGGTGCGCTTACCATGCTTGTCCATGATGTTTGGATGACCTTCGGAAGCATCCATCTTGCCGTTAACCTTGGTGAAGGTGGCCAGCTGGTTGGGGCCGAATGTCCAGGTCAGGTTGCCGTTGATCGGATAAGCGCCGTTGTAGAAACCTTTGTTAGCGCCATGGCAATCAGTACAGCCGTAAACTTTATTGCCGTTAACATCGACTGTCGGCTTGCCCCAGGCAACGTCAGCCGGAGAGATGTTGTGAGTGCTCTTGAACGGCACTGTCAACATGGAGATACGTGGTACAAAGTTTGGGGTAGCGCCGTCAGTCTTCATAGGAGGTGTTACGCCGGTGGCCGCAGCGATACCTGCAGAAAGAAGAGCCTGACGGGCTGCGATCTCAGCGGTATTGATAACGCCGTCTGCTGCCAGAGCTTTCAGCCCGCCGTTATCCAGGTTGATCTTGGCAACATGGCTTGGCAGCAGCGCATCCATACCACCGGCACGACCATCCTGATTGGCATCATAGTTAAAATCGTTCATATCACGCCAGAAGAATGAGGTCAGCAGGTTGGCTGAGTAGAGCTTGCCACCCAGCCAGTGCAGGGCAAGACCGTTCGACATGTCTTTTGCTACAAAAGGATCGTCATGCAGTGCGACGCGGCCCTGCAGGTCGGTACCGGTTCCGTCAACAAAAGCGCCACCGGTGATGCCGGCTTTGTTCTTGGTGTGACAGGCGGTACAGTCGATGATATCAATGTGGCTCTTGCTGGCAACACCGTTCTTTACACCGGCGGCCTGCAGCAATTTTGCGGTGAGTCCGGCAGCCTGGTGAGCTGTATCAGCACGAGGCGCGCCGTAGGTATTCCATGTAGGAGTAACAGCAGGGGTATGGCAATCTTCGCAGGTTTTAAAGGCAACCTTGTCCAGGCCACCCCACGCTGCGTCGAAGGGCGATGTGCCCCCTTTAGCCGGATCACACTGACCAAGAGCTGCTTCGGTTACGAGACCGGTTGTGCCGACTGGGGTGCCTGTTTTGCGCTCATGGCAGGCCATGCAGCCGAAACCGTAGTGCACTTCATTGCCAGCTTTCCAGATCTCACCACGTTTCTTCCAGTCGACCGCATATTCTGACTGATGGCAGGAAGCACAGTTTGTCGACTTCGGTGTAGCAGCGATCATCGAGCCAACATTGACGTTGAGTACCAGATCTCCATCACCATTTGTTGAGACTTTGGTGGGATCGTACGTTACTTTAACGCCGCTGACTGCCGTGCCGAGGCCGGCACCGGCAACGCGAGACGCATCGAAGTTCCCTACGCGAACCTCATCCCTGCGTTTATCCCATTTGTAACCATCAAGATGGCACATGAGGCAGTCCATCTCAAGAACACCAGACTGGGCATAATCAGTGGTTTTGGCTGCATAGGTTGGACCTACATAGGTTGGACTGGCAGGATTTAGGTCACGATCAACACCATTATGGTCAGTTGGTTCAAAACCGAGGCCGTCAAGACCGAAGATGTCAATAAAGGTGTTGAACGAGTTTACGGAAGTGCCGAAATTGGCATCGCGGTAATCGGTACGGTTGGCCGGATCATACTGGTACTTTTTGGCCGAAGCATCGACTACGCCGGTTACTGAAGAGGTGTAATACTGATTGAAGCCGCCGCCAACATGGCACTCGGCACAGTCGCGCATCATGCCGGCGACGCTGTTGTCAGCCTTCTTGGTGAAGTTTACCCCGAAATCGAATGGTGTAAAAGTGGTATATGCGGGATCAGTCGATTTTGCTGTTGCCGGATCGTACGCCGGTGATGCACCGTCATTGTATGTTCTCGCCAACTGGCGAGCAGAGGGTGGTCACCACGAGCCAAAGTGACCGGGGCTCTGTACCCAGCTTTTGCCGGGAGAAGCAGCGCCGGTGCGGAAGGCATCGGTTGAATCAGCGTTATAGGGATTGAATCCGCGGAACTCGTTAGAGCCGATCTGAGCGTGATAGTTATGTTGCTCAATCTCTTTGTAGCTGCGCAGCTGTGTACCTGAACTGGCTGTGCCGTTATGACAGAAGGAGCAGGTGCCCTGCATACTGAATGCGTTATTAGCGGTGTCAGGCTTGATTGCGGTCCCGGCTCTGTCGCGCAGCACGATGCTCTCGTGTCCAGCGGCAAAGACCGTTCCACATGCCAGGCCGACAGCCATTGAGGCCAGCAGGACAGACTTTTTATGGATTGGTCTACTCATCTTTGATCTCCTTTTAACGTGTTTGATGATCATTTTATCGTTTGCAAAAATTACTTCGCCCATGGGGGTGGGCCGTGATGCTGGGCTATCAAGCAATCAGGCTTTGAAAGAGAGCCGTTGCACGGTAATAGCACGGACTGTGCCACGGTTTTCGGAGTGGGGACATCAATGTAGTGAAGTCTTTCTGGTGGCTGGATCTGGAAGTTTTTTGGCGGTGGGTTACTGGCGGATATTGTCGCTATACCGTAGAAATGGGTGATACTACCCGTTCTAATCTGGGTCGTATCACCCATTTCTACCCATTAATTGGGGTATTATACTCAGCGACTACGCCCGGGGATGCAGCTGACTATTATCCCGCTCCCTCTGGGCAGGTTTCAGTAATAGTGCGGATTCAATGCATGGCAGCTTACCGTACAACTTTTGGCAGTGGAGTTATATGTTCCTCCGCTGATGACAAAACGAATATCAAAATTTATCAGATGGGCGTTGGCGTTAACGGTCGCTCCACGGGTCTGTGGGACGCCATGAGGGTCATGGCACACGGAACAGGGGACTTTGTTCGTGACGACATGGCTCTGGTGAGGTGGAAAGGCCGATTTTGCAGGATCGAGCAGTACATTCTGGTCATGGCAACGGAAACAAAGAGCATAATTGGCCTCGCTGTAGACAAGTGGATAGATATCGTCTTCATACCGTGCGACCAGAATATGTTTAATGTTTGAACCGTGAGGGCCTTTTGCCTGACTGCTGTCATCGTTAGCATGACAGTCGGTGCAATAAATCATACTGCTTGTGCTGTACTGTGTGCGCAAGCTTGGTACCTGGTTACCTTTGCCAATGGCTAGAACCGGGTGAAATGAAGGGTTGAGCGGGTCAAAATCAAGCCGCGTATTGAGCTCTTGGATCTGCCTTAAAACAGTCTGCGTAGCATAAAAACTGTTTTCGGCATGGCAGCGAAAACAAACCTCATACTCATTGGTAGCAGCAGAGGGGAGCACTGTTCCGACGCTGGACACCCCTTTTACCCCCGCAAGGGAACCGGGTGCGACAGGAGCTGTGGCCGATGTTGTCAGGGCTTGGTGAGGGTTGTGACAATCGCTGCATTCGACATGCTTCTGGGCGGTCAGCGGATTCTCAGTCGGGTCGTGGATACCAGTAGTTGCCGCCATAGGATGATTGTAAAACTTGGTGGCGGCGCTCTGTATATCTTTGGCCCCTCCTGAGGCGGAATGGCACTGATAGCAGTTAGCCTCCTCTGCAGCCAACTTCAGCAGACGCGCGCGCCCCCCGGCATTGTGACTTGCATGGCAGAGGGTGCACCCGGCAGCCGTACTGGGGTCTGTGGCATGAATTGAAGTGCTCCATCCTGTTATGTTGTGGCACGCCGTGCAGAGTCCGGAAGTGGCGTTGTCAATAACCAGGAATTTGCCGTACGGGTTCGTATGTGGGTTATGGCAAGCAGTACATTGAAGCATGCCCCCCTCCTCAAGCCGAATCTTGGGAGGGAGAGAGCCGGGAAGATTCAGCTGACCATTCAACTGGGCAAGTTCATTGGTATATGCAAATGATATGGGATGGTCATTACCCAGATCAGTTTTAAGATTTGTGGTGAGGTTGGCAGGCAGGGTAGTAATGCCCCCAGCCATCGGTATGTATTCTAGATC
>JAJXWO010000077.1 GCA_021781535.1 Deltaproteobacteria bacterium
TGATTACCAGTGAGGAAAACTCTTTGCAAGGCGGCTTTGGCTCAGCCGTCCTGGAGCTGCTTGAAGAGCGTTGTCTGAGCGGTATACGGGTGCTGCGCCTCGGATATCCCGATTCTTACATTCCTCAGGGTGAACAGCATGAACTGCGTGCCATGCTGGGCTTGGACACTGCGGGGATCACTGAGTCCATTCGGAACTATATCTCTCAGCCCGTAAGCTCTGCACTGACGTGATACACTCAGGTAATCGAATTGCACTTTCGGTGGTACGGGAAATAACCGGCGAGTAATAATTTTCTTGCGTAACAACGATGGCCATGCTATACAATCACTCTTTCGTCGGTGAGTAGCGCAGCCTGGTAGCGCACCTGCCTTGGGAGCAGGGGGTCGCTGGTTCGATTCCAGTCTCACCGACCAGCAAATTCAAGGGGTTACAGTTTATTCTGTAGCTCCTTTTTTGTTTGTGCCGTAGTGGATGCCACAATGATGGCCTGAAAAAATTAATCAGATGGGATCAATATGAAGGCGCGTAACGGGGGTGTCATGATTTCTAATCAGGAATCGTGATTTGCCTCTGCAGCAGATTTTTTAGTGGTCTGCTCCTGATGTTTTTGTTTGCCACGATAACCATCCTGACGATTTCTTGTCTGCATGAATTGTAACTCTTCTGCATTCATAACAACTGTCTGCGTGACGCTCTTCCTGTCTTCAAAATATGCCTTTTTTGCCTTATTTGTTCTTTTCTCAGTTTTTATCTTCTTTTTTGTTGAAGCTGTCGGTGAATATGTGGGGTTATAGCCGGAGCATTTAACCTCAAATTTATATGGCGTATCTGTGATTATACAACCAGCAAAGGCTGTAATGGGCACACAAATAAGCATCAAAAATATGGAGAGACATGCCATTTCTAATGACCTCCTTTGTCTGGATTCTATACCATGCGGCACCTGTATTGTATAGGGTAGAGATCATGGGAGCAGGTTTCACTCTTCATCTACTTCATCTACTTCATCAACGATTTTAAGGCCTGCTTCAAAAGTCCTTCTACTGAAGCACTCCCCGTTGCATCAAGCCCAGCCAGGGCTTTGCGTACATGAGGCTCTTTGTAGCCAAGATTGAGCAATGCTGAAATTACATCTTCAGTAACGTCATCGGCCGGTATCTCCCGGGCATCAGCGGCAGGAAGCGAAGATAGATCCAGTTTGCCAACTTTTTCTTTCAGTTCCAGCACCAGACGCTCAGCCGTTTTTTTCCCGATGCCGGGAATGGTAGAAAGCTTGTTAAGATCACCCTGTACCAAGGCCTGAGCCAGTGGACCGGGCTGAATATTGGATAGGATATCGCGTGCCAATTTGGGACCTACCCCGGAAACAGCGATCAGTAACTGAAAGAAGGACTTTTCCAGTCGCGTGCGGAAACCGTAGAGCAAAATAGCATCTTCTCTGACACTGGTGTGAATGTGCAGCGACGCGGTCCCCCCTTCTTCAGGAAGTTCATAGTATGTCGAAAATGGAATGTGAACCCGATAGCCTACCCCCATAACGTCGAGGACGATATGATCGGGCGATTTATGGGCAATAAGGCCGGTTAAAAGTGCAATCATAGTTTCATGTCTCTCCAGGATGTTTTTTGTTTTTTCGCGCGGACAGTTCCACCGGTTATCTGTTTGAGGCCGGTTGAGTTGATGTGACAGATTGCGACTGCAAGTGCGTCTGAAGCGTCAGCCTGGGCGGTTTCCGGTAAGCCGAGCAGTGCCTTGAGCATCTTCTGTACTTGCTCTTTTTCGGCCCGCCCCTGGCCCACAACGGCTTGCTTTACCTGCAGTGCAGAGTATTCGGCGACAGGCAAGCCGCAATGTACGGCTGCGACAATCGCGGCTCCGCGGGCCTGACCCAGTTTGAGCGCACTTTGCGGGTTGGTCGCAAAGAATATGTTCTCAACCGCAACCTGTTCGGGATGATACTGAGCGATTACCTCCAAAAGCCCGTCGAAGATTTTTTTGAGGCGACCGGGGAAGTCGAGAGCAGTATCTGTAAAAATAGCGCCATTATCAATGTGAACCAGACGATTCCCTACGCTCTCTACAATTCCGTAGCCGGTAATGCGTGAGCCGGGGTCTATGCCAAGCACAATCATACGGTGTTCCTTTCGCTCAAAAAAACAGGCGCCCAATTGTATTGGACGCCTGATGTAAAAAAATCAGCAGCCTGCACTACTTGCGCAAAACTTTGATAACTGCTGAGACATCTTCTTCTCCAAGGCCCGCGTCAACTCCAGCTTGGTATACCTTGCTGGCGGCCTCAGCTGCCGGCAGTGTCAGGCCGACCAGTCGGGCGGCATTCATGACCATATGCAGTTGGTCGTTGACATACTTGAGGGCCAGGCTACGGGAAAAATCTCCGCGAGCCATTGCGCGCCCTTTCTGGTGGAATAGTGGTGAAGCGACTCCACGCGTGTCAAGCACTTCCAGAATCTTGTCAGCATTGAAGCCCATTTTTTCTCCAAAGACCAGACCTTCCGCAAGGACCTGAACCAATTCTGCCTGCACCAGATTGACGATGAACTTCATCTTGGTGGCTTCACCGATTTTACCAACATGGATCGTGTTAAGTCCGAAAAACGAGAACGGTTCGCGGCATTTGCCTGCTAGGGCGGGATCCCCTGCCGTGATGATTGTCATGAGCCCGTTGACTGCATGGTCTTTGCTTCCCCATACCGGGGCATCCAGGTAAGGCACTTTTTTATGTGTGCATTCTTCAGATAGTCTCATCGTGGTTTCGAGAGAGTGCGATCCCATGTCAGCCAGAATTGTCCCGCTATCGATACCGGCCAAAATGCCTTTTTCGCCGAAAAAGAGTGGTCCCAATTCATCCCCTTCAGGGACAATAGCGATGACAAGATCACGACCTTTGGCAGCTTCAAGAGCTGAAGATGCCGCTTTGGCACCCAGGGCGGCCAGGTCTTGTACTACAGCCAGTTCAGTGTCATATACGGTCAATTCGTAGCTTCCCTTGCACAGATTGGCGGCCATATGCCGACCGACAGTACCAAGTCCAATAAAACCAATTTTTTGTAACATGCAATACCTCCATAGGTGGCTGCGATAAAATAGTGTTTCAATTTATATGAGTTTTTGTCAACTGGCAATAATCAAATACAATGGTCGCCGTTTTTTTGTGTTTGTAACATCACCGAGACACTTTAACACCAATTCTGTCGCAAATGCTCAATAATCTGCACGTTGAACACCGCGGTGAGACCGGGTGGCAGTGATTCTGACCGAAGGCAACCAAAAGATCGTTGATCTCGATCCAATATTCTGGCGGGAGGTGGGCCCTCAACGCCATTTCAGTGGCTTCAGGGGTTTTTGTCGCAACATATCCGAGACGGTTGAGTATGCGATGTACATGGGTATCCACACAAATCCCCGCTTTGCCAAAGCCGAGGGTCATTACCAGATTGGCGGTTTTGCGCCCGACCCCTTTGAATCCCAGCAGCGTATCAATCTCGTCTGGCACGGTACCCTGATATTCATCCAATAGTTTCCGGGATAACTGAGCGATCTGTGCTGCTTTAGTGTGATAAAATCCGGCAGGATAGATAAGTTGTGATATCTCTTCGGTAGAGAGTCGCGCCATCTCTTCAGGTGTTTGGGCCCGAGCAAATATTCGCTCAGAAGCCAGGGCGGTCACTTCATCTTTGGTACGCAAAGATATGATGCAGGATATCAAGACCTTGAAGGGGCTGCCGTTACACTGGGACACAATCGTAACAGCCGGAGTCCGCCAGTTCTTGTATTCTTCGCGCAGAATTTTGATAACGGTATGTATCTCGTCATGTTTCATCAGCTGAATTCTAGCCTATGCAGGATTTCTCTGCAATAGCGGTTTTACTTTTTTGTGCTGACGCGGTAGTATGCACCGCATGAATATCGACCTGCATATACACTCCAGCTTTTCGGATGGTGCATTTACCCCAACAGAGCTTGTTGCTCTTGCCGATACGCATGATATTCGCGTAATTGCCATTGCAGACCACGATTCAGTTGCAGGGGTTGAAGAAGCGTCTGTTGCAGGAACTGTTGCCGGAATTTCAGTGCTTTCCGCTGTCGAGCTCTCCGTGCAGTTTGAAGAGTGGCACGATGTCCATCTGCTTGGATATGGTATCGACTGCACTGATAAAAAATTCCTGCAGGATCTTGATGGGTACAGACGTCGCCGTGAAGCTCGGAACGATGAGATCCTCACATGCGTGAACGATTGCTTGCGCTCTGAAGGGCGAAGCGGCCTGAGCCGCGAGATCGTTCTGGCCTTTGCCCGTGATTCTATTGGGCGTCCGCATATTGCTCGGGCGCTCCTGGAACGGGGATATGCCACTTCGATGGAAGATGCGTTCCGGCGCTATCTTGTGCCCTGTAATGTTTCTAAAAGTTATTGGCCGATGAAAGAAGCTCTAGATGAAATCCATCGTATCGGAGGAGTTGCAGTGCTTGCCCATCCGACCAGCATATCCAGGGATTCGGCCATACTTGGACCGGTCATTGCTGCTCTCCACGAAGCGGGTCTTGATGGAATTGAGGTTTATAACAATATGGGCTGGCCGCTTGAAATTGAATTTTTGCGTCGCACTGCTGAAAAACTTGGTTTGTTGGTGACAGGCGGTTCTGATTTCCACGGGATAGAGGAAGGACTAGAAATTGGAAGAGGGCGAGAAGGTATGCGCTTTGACAGCGCCCTGCTCGCCCCCTTGTATGAACGGTTACAGCACTTAAGAAGGTAAACGGCTACATTTTTTCCTTGTAGGCCTTGTAATCAAATACCTGAATATCTTCGCTAACCGATGTTACTCCTTTAATTGATGAAACAATTTCTATAGCTGCCTTTTTCTGAGCTTCAGAAACAATATACCCGCTGATCGACACCGCTCCTTTGTCCGCAGAAATTGCAAAAGGGCGATAGTCCTCTAAAGCAGGAGCATTTAAGAGTGCTGTTTCAATCTTCTTTGACAAAATGACACTATCTATAATTGCACCTGCAGCTTTGTCAGACTCTTTTAAGGCGGGTTCTTTTGCCGTTGCAATAATGCTGTCGACAATTGTCGCCTCCGAAAGACGGGAGGTGTTAAAAACCAGATCATAGTAATTCGGATTATTCCAGTCACGATCAAAGTAGAAATGGATGAAACCGCCCCGTTGGTGGTCACTGCGACGTATCAGTGTGCGAGCCATATCCGGATCAATCCACTCGCGTTCGGCGAAACGTTCAACCCGTTCTTCAAAATCGGCTATAAATCGGAGCCGAAGAATGTTTTTACAATCTTTCAGCAAATCCTGGCCGCCACGGCCGTAAATGACAACATTACCTTTGCGGGCGAGGTCAAGGATAATCAATTCGATTGCATTAAGAGCTGCCGCACGTTTGCGGTCCTCTGCTGTAACATAGGACGGCGGCTTTTCGTCAACTAGTTGCAGTATTTCTGGAGTAAGGCCATATTTGGCTGCCAGTGATTTTACTCGTGGCCCGTCTATAAGAGTGTATTTGAGCTTTTTGGCAACTTCCGAAGCAATTTGATAGGCTCCGGTGCCCATTTCGCGTGATACGGTGATAATTGCCATTATTCAACCTCCAATAAGGTAAAGCAGTTTCGTCGCTTATAACACGTAATAGCTGTGTATTCAAGACGATCGTGATGATATATTCAATTATATGACTTATATGGTGGTTTGCATGTCTGATGCAGTTCTATTCTTATTCCGCTTCCTTCTTTTTGTTGCAGTACATTCAATTTTGGCAATACCGTCCCTTAAAAGACGTGTGTCCGAAAAAAATAAACACCTGAGCAGATTCTACCGTGTGTATTATAATCTTCTGTCTTTGGCGCTCTTCGGCTGGACAATGGCTGCCTTTCGGAACTCTACTGTTCTGTATGTAGTGCCAGGAGTATGGAGTCTTGTCATGTACTTCATGCAATTGTTGTTTCTCATAATTCTGATTGCTTGTACCCGACAGACCGGAGTTGCCGACTTTCTCGGAGTTCACAGACTGTCTGCCACCGGAGTACACCCCCACTCATTAATTACCAGTGGCTGTTATCGGGTTGTACGGCATCCTTTGTACCTGTATTCAATATTGTTTCTTCTGTGTAATCCGGTTATAAGCACTCGCTGGCTCCTGCTGACTCTGTTTTCGACAATCTATTTCGTCATCGGCGCCCGTCTTGAGGAAACCCGGTTAGTTTTGGAGTTTGGAGACGAGTATCGGGCCTATCAACATGCGGTCCCTTTTATGTTCCCTCGCATCTTCACGCGATAGGTTTGTCTCACATAAGAAAGGGGGGGGCAGTCGAAAATGCCTCTCTAGCTTGCTACCGCCACCGATACTGTTACCACAAGCCTGCTTTGAGTCGTGCCACATTGTACTTCCAGCGGGATCTTGAGAGTTGTCCCTTCAATGTAAAGGTCATTGGACAGCAGCGTTACCTGTGGCTTTTTGACAGACCGATGTGGTACGGAACCGTTTTCTGACCCAGCAAAAATGGTTGAATCAGACGGAGGCGGGGAAACCGTCTCCGTGGGGGCGATAGACAGTTCAGGCTTTTTGGTGTGGTTTGTCTGTTCATTCTGTTGATCTTTTGCATTGACCCGGTCAAGAATCTGACGGGAAAGAGTAGTTAAAGACTCAAGAAGCCCTTCTCCGCAGGCGGCGTTAGAACGGCATGTTGTCAACATTGAGAGGTCAAGCGCTGCTGCAATACCCGCCACATCATCGAGCTGGGCTCCAGGAGCAAAACTGTTAA
>JAJXWO010000036.1 GCA_021781535.1 Deltaproteobacteria bacterium
TTCCAGAGCGCCCTGGTGATCGTGCTGACCCTGCCGATCTCGGTCCTGATCGCCTTCATTACCATGAAACTGATGGGGGTCAGCTCAAATATCATGTCCCTGGGCGGAATTGCCATTGCCATCGGCGTGCTGGTGGATGCCGGCGTGATCATGGTGGAGAACTGCTACCGCCACCTCTCCGAGATGCCGCCCGAAGAGCGGGCGGAAAAACGGCTGGAAGTCGTGATTGCCTCGGCCAAACAGGTCGGCCGGGCGATATTTTTCTCCCTGGCGATCATCGTGCTCTCCTTTGTGCCGGTCTTCATGCTGGAAGGGCAGGAAGGGAAGCTGTTTCACCCGTTGGCCTTCACCAAGACTTTCTCCATGATGGGGTCCGCCATGATCGCCATCACGCTGGTGCCGGTGCTGATGTACTACTTCATGCGGGGGAGAATGCCGCCGGAAAGTTCCAATCCGGTCTCGACCTTCTTCATCAAACTGTATTCACCGGTGATCCGTTGGGTGCTGGTCTGGAAAAAGACTACCATCGCCCTTAACCTCGTTGCCCTGGCCATTGCCATCCCCATGTTCATGAGCCTGGGATCCGAGTTCATGCCGCCGCTGGACGAGGGATCCCTGCTCTACATGCCGGTCACGCTGCCCAACATCTCCATTACCGAGGCCAAGCGGCTGATACAGGTGCAGGATACCATCATCAAGAGCGTGCCCGAGGTGGAAAACGTCCTGGGCAAGGTCGGCCGGGCTGAAACATCCACCGACCCGGCGCCGGTCTCCATGTTCGAGACTATCATCATCCTCAAGCCCAAGGATACATGGCGTCCGGGACTCAAGAAGGCCGACATCGTCGCCGAGCTGGATTCTAAGCTCCGGCAGATTGGCGTGCGCAACGGCTGGACCCAGCCGATTATCAACCGTATCAATATGCTCTCTACCGGAGTGCGTACCGACCTGGGAGTCAAAATCTTCGGCAATGACCTGAATGTGCTCAAAGATCTGGCGGTTCAGGCCGAGGCGATCCTCAAGCCGATCAAAGGTGCCGCCGACGTGGTGGCCGAACGGGTCACCGGTGGTGATTATATTGATATCGACATCGATCGGGAGGCGGCCGCCCGTTATGGCGTCAGTGTGGGCGATATTCAGGATGTCATCGAGACCTCCCTGGGGGGCGAGAGGCTCTCAACCTTCGTTGCGGGGCGCGACCGTTTTCCGATCCGCATCCGCTACCTGCGGGACTACCGCGACAATATCCCGGCCATCCGCCGTATCCTGGTGTCCGGTTCGGATGGCGCCCAGATACCGCTCTCGCTGGTAACCAAGCTGAAAATATCCACCGGCGCGCCAGAGATCAACAGCGAGGGGGGGCTGTTGCGCTCGCTGGTCTTTCTCAATGTTCGCGGTCGCGACATGGGGGGCTTCGTCACCGAGGCCAAACAGGTGCTGGAAAAAAATCTCAAGCTTCCCCCCGGTTACTACGTGGTCTGGTCCGGACAGTGGGAGAATCAGGTTCGTGCCAAGGCCCGGCTGCAGATACTGATACCGATTGGATTGGTGATCATCTTTATCCTTCTTTATTTCACGTTCCATTCAGCGCTGGAAGCGTGCATGGTTATGCTCTCGGTACCCTTTGCTCTTGTCGGGGGAGTCTATCTGGTCTCCGCATTGGGGTACAATTTATCGGTGGCGGTGTGGGTCGGTTTTATCGCCCTCTATGGCATCGCCGTGGAGACCGGGGTGGTCATGGTCATCTACCTACATGAGGCCTTGGATAAAAAACTGATCAACGGCCCCTGCACCGAACAGGATATTTACGACGCGACGTTCGAAGGGGCGGTGCTCCGGCTGCGGCCCAAACTGATGACAGTGGCCGTAGCCCTGCTTGGACTTTTGCCGATTATGTGGTCTACCGGTACCGGTGCAGATGTAATGAAGCCGATTGCTGCTCCGATGATCGGGGGCATGATTACCTCGGCGGTGCATGTGCTCATCATGACACCGGTGATCTTTGTACTGATGAAGAAGCGGGATTTGAAGAAAGGAAGGCTCAAGTATTCGGGGATGAAACATTGAGGTGTGGAAAATGCTACACCTGGAAGTAGAATAGTCTTCACCAAACAAGATACATGGAGGATGATTGACCAAAAACAGTATGTTACGTATTGGCACAGTGCATGCTATATTACTCTGACAGGATTCATAATTATCACTCAAAGGAGAACAACCGTATGAAAAAAATTACATTGATAGTAGCAGCAGCAACAATTGTCTTTGCAGCCCCCGCGGCTTTTGCGGCCCAAGATCATGAAGCCATGCCGATGGATCACGGTTCCATGAAGATGGAGCATGGCAGTATGATGTCCATGGGCACACTGGCCCATGTAGGTGTCGTTGACGGCGTCAAAACAACCTTCCGGGTTATCGACATCCAGAAAAAAATGAAAGAGATGGGGATGAAGGAAACGCACCACATCATGGTAATGTTCTCCGACGCCAAGACGGGAAAAATGTTGAGCGGTGGTGAGGCCACGATTAAGGTTATCGCTCCTGATAAATCGGAGCAGGTGAAGGCGCTGATGGGCATGGAGGGTGGTTTTGGATCTGATTTCACCATGCCGAAGAAAGGGAAATATGGCATAATGTGCAAGTTCCAATTGAAGGATGGCAAAGTGCGCACAACGAAATTCTGGTATACTGTAAAATAAGTTACCTCATCATATTTAATCAAATGGGGATGGTTCAAGATGATGAACTATCTCCATTTATGTGTGGAGTGTCCTATGAAAAAGGTCTTCCTGCTGGTTCTGTGTATCGCTGCAGTTACCGGAATTATGGGCTGTAAAAATAAAGAGACGGTGTCGCCGCCTTCACGACCGGGAAAGGTGATTGCAACTGCAGCCTATGAGACGTATTTCGGAACTGTGCCGCAGGTTGACAAGGGCACGGCCTATGCTTTCGTGATATTTTTTCCTTCGAGCAAAGTTCCGGGCAAAGTCGTGCCGTTTCCTTTTTTTACCTTTGACGAGGGAACTATTAAAAAGGTTGCCATCGAACGTCTGTTGGGAGGCATGGATGTCGGCAGTTACCACGGAGAATTCATTCCGTTTCCCAGCGGTACGCGTCTGGTAACACTCAAAGAAGATCATGGAACAATAACGGCCACCTTCAGTAAGGAACTGGAAAAATCGCCTGAAGCAGCGACTGCTCACGCGCTTGCCTTGACCTTGCGTCAATTCAAGGGCGTCAAGGCTGTTCGGGCCCTGGTGGAAGGTAAGGAAAGTTTGCTCAGCACCTTGATTGATAAAACGGATGAAGGGACAGTACTCCAGCCCTCACCCCCTCGTCTTTTGAGTATTACTGCCACGAGGGATAAAGGAGCCAAGAACATCGACGAAGTAAATGCTTTTTTCGACCGTCCGGTTGATATCAAGGAGTTGAAGTTATTCACCAGCACGGGGCAACCGTTTGCTGGTGAAATATACCATTCCGTCTTTGATATGGCGGCTGTCCTCAAGCCTGAAGCTCCGGAGCAATTCAAAGCCGGCATGCCGGTCAAAGTTCTTTGGAAAGTGATTGATAAGCGTGGCCGTCAGGCTGAGGGTGACAGCATCCGGTCTCTTGACATCAAGGAACGGTGACTGCTGAGTGTGTGGTCGAATGCATGACTGCTTGCAACGTCAAGGAGAAAACATGGTCGATACATCGCCGGACGTATTCGGCAAAAATAGTGACGCCGTTCAGAAAAAACGGGCAGAAGATGCGGGCGGAACCCGCAAAATTGCCGCACAGATCCACGCCGGGATGGAACGGTTTCCGGTTGTTCTCTCGAGCGATACTGAATGAGAAAAGTACTACTCCTCGGAGGGGTTGTTTTATCTGCCGCTCTTGCGTGGTTTGCAATAAGTAATTATCAAAGTGCCCGACCGGTTGCTGAAGAAAACCTGCGTGGGCTGGCCTTGTCTCTCACCGCCGCTATTGAAAATATCGCTCTCCATGATCCTTCCCTGCAAAGTCTCGGCACATTTCAGACCCATGACATAGCGTTTTTCGCCCTGGTAGACCGACAGGGAATATACCGTTTTCACTCCAATCCGGATCTGATCGGTACGCCTCTGCAGGGGACAATTCCCCTTGCCACGCTAAAGGATGGGGTTATAACTACTGAGAGAATAACATTACTCACGGGAGAGAGCGCCTTCGAGTTTGATTCACCGCTGCGTCTCCCCGGGAATATGCTTGCTCTCCGATTGGTGCTCCACACCTATCGGGCTGATGGCGTTATCCGGCGGGCCCGGCTTAATATGACAGCCCTCCTTGTTCTTCTCGCAGCGGCCTGGATTTTGGCGCTGGCCCTGTATCGCTATACCCGGCGGGAAGACCGGCACCAGTTGGAAATGGCGCACCGGCAAAGTCTGGCACAACTGGGTGAGATGGGTGCCATGCTCGCACATGAAATCAGAAACCCACTGGCCGGGATAAAGGGGTATGCCCAGGTAATTGAAAAAAAGCCTCAGGATGAGAGGAACAGTGGTTTCGCACGACGTATTGTGACAGAAATCCAGCGTTTGGAAACTCTTGTCAATAACCTTCTCTCTTACGCCGGAAGCGCCCGGGAACCACTGAGTAGTGTAAATCTGAACGAGATTATTTCCCATACAGTAGACCTTCTTCGACCTGAAGCTGATCAACTCAACATAAAAATTATCAGCCAATGCCCGGAAGGAATGCAGGTAACCGGGAATAGCGACAGGTTGGGGCAAGTCCTGCTCAACCTGGGCAAAAACTCCGTTCAGTCCATGCCTGATGGCGGTACTCTTCAGATGATGGCAGAGAATTCCGGCACCTCTGTGATAGTGAGGGTGACCGATACCGGGAACGGGATCAGCCGGGAAGAGCTGCCAAGGATTTTTGAGCCGTTCTTTACCACCAAGGCCAAGGGATCCGGGTTGGGGTTGGCGCTGTGCAGAAAAATTATTGAAGAGCTTGGCGGCAGCATCAAAGTAGAAAGCACGGTCGGGGCAGGAACATCAGTAATCGTAACCATTCCGAGAGAGCGAAATCATCAGGGCAGGAGTTTATCATGAAGGGGCGCATTCTACTGGTTGAAGACGATGAGACCTTCAGAAGTTTTTTGCAGATGATTCTGGAGGACGATGGCTACGAGGTGCTAGCCGCGGCTGACGGCCTAAAAGGGTTAAGTCTGATTCGGAAAGAAAGTTTTGATCTGGTAGTGACGGACCTCAAAATGCCAGGCAAGAACGGCCTGGAACTGTTTCACGAAACCCGGATGGATCCGAATCCGCCCCTGTTTATATTCATAACCGCCTTTGGCCGGGTTGATGAAGCGGTGAGCGCCATGAAAGAGGGCGCGGTGGATTTTCTCACCAAGCCGCTGGAAAGTCCCGATACCCTTCTTGCCATTGTGAACCGGGCAATCGAAGGCCAGATGCGTACCCAGGAGTATCTTACCCTCAAAGAGGCTGAAGTTGACGGGCTGCCTCCTGAAAACCTGATTTTTGCCGGGCAGGCTATGCAGGCGGTGCGGAAGCTGGTGCAAGATGTGGCTTCAACCACGGCAAATGTGCTGATATACGGTGAGAGCGGCACCGGCAAGGAACTGGCTGCCAAGGCCATTCATCTGCTCAGCCCAAGGAAAAAGGCTGCCTTTGTAGCTATTAATTGTGCTGCAATCCCCGAAAACCTCCTGGAGAGCGAATTATTCGGGCATGAAAAAGGAGCCTTCACCGGTGCGGTTCAGGCGCGCCAAGGTAAATTTGAATTAGCCAAGGGAGGCACAATTTTTCTGGATGAAATTGGTGAAATGCCTCAACCTCTCCAGGCTAAACTGCTGCGTGTCCTTCAAGAGCGGGTTTTTGAGCGGGTTGGGGGCAGCAAAGAGATCAGGGCGGATGTGCGGGTGATAGCCGCCACCAATCGCCTGCTTCAGGAGGAGGTGACGCAGCGGCGGTTCCGCGAGGATCTCTACTATCGGTTAAATGTTTTTCCCATCCAGCTCCCTCCCTTACGAGAGCGGATTGATGCTCTCCCCCCTTTGACGGAGTACTTTCTGCAACGTTTCAGCCGACAAATCGGCAAGAAGCTGAAAGGGGTCGAGCCGGAAGCACTTGCTACAATGAAGGTCTATCCCTGGCCGGGGAATATCAGAGAGTTGCAGAATGTCATGGAGCGGGCGGTTATCCTGGCACGAAATAGCATTACGCTCCACAATCTTCCTGAGCAAATGCTGCGCGGCACCATGCAGGATACCGCAGAGAGCAAAGATGTCCTGAAATCGGTGGAGAAAGAGCTGATTGTCAAAGCGCTGTTGAAGCATGGGGAGAACAGGCGTTTGACGGCAATCGAGTTGGGGGTTTCCCGGCGGACGCTTCAATACAAGTTGAAAGAATTTGGCCTCCTCGATGGCGACTGACGTAGTGCAAAACGCTTCTCTACAGGTGCAAACATCTGCACAGGAATAGCGGTGCCACGTCCAAACACATATAATAAAACCTAAATAAACCGTATTGTTACGAAATAAAATGGTTTTGGCATGAGCCGTGTAATACTCCCGGTATCAAAAACTTTCCGAGGAGGAACATACGCACATGAAAAGATCCACAGTACTCTATGCAGCAACAGTTCTCACCGCTCTTTCTTTTGCCGGCCAGGCTTTTGCCAAAGGCGGAAGCATGGGAGGCGGTCAGAGTCATGGCACCGCAGGCGCGGTTCACCAGATGGCTACAACCATGGTGTCTGCCTCCGGCAATGGAATTCACCAGCACTCCATGGGCAGCGCTTCCCTGCAAGGGCCAGCGGCTGGAGCCGGAACAGGAACACGACATCTGAACCAGGGGAAGTCGGGAAACAGTAGCGGACATCAGTATGGGCTGATGGATGGCACCGTCACCGGATCGACTGCAATGCACCCTCTGGCCACTGCGTCAACCAATTAGTTTTTTGTCTGCCAGACCGCGTGTGACGGAATCACACATGGGGAAAATAAAAAGGATAAATTGTATGCGAAAATATTTGATGCTGATGCTGTTATTGTTCATTTTTGCATCGTTGACCGGTTGTATGGGAATGTGGCACCCGATGTAACGACATTATTTTGCAGGATATTGATAGATTTGGAGTGATATGTGGCAATCAGCGGCCGTTTTTTTTCAGTTATTATCGTAGCAATTATTCTCAACTGCCTGCTGGCCGGCACTGTCTTCGCCGGTTTTTGGGACAGTGACAATACTGGGAAAAGCGGCCTTGATTTTTCCAATGGCTATGACATCAACACGGTAAGTACCATGTCCGGGCGAGCAATATCACTTCCGTATCGTGGCGAGAAAGACAACGTTTTCATAGAAATCAAGAGCGGTAATCAGAACTTGAATATCTCAGTCGGGCCGGGAGCATACTGGAAACAAAAAGGGATTGCCATCGCTTTAAATGATGAGCTTACCGTCAAGGGCTCCAAGGCCCAGGGTAAAGATGGTAAAGCGTACATTTTAGCCCAGAAAATTGTGAACCGGACCACCGGCTCACAAATGGATGTGCGTAATGGCAAAGGGGAGCCGGGGTGGTCCGGACAAAACAATTTCCGACCGGAACATTCTTCCGGTGGCATGAGAAGCCTGGGTGGCAGTATGATGCGGAGTGGCGGAGGAATGATGCGCCGCTGAAGAATAAAAACAGCGCCATAGCACAAGAAGGAGAGGTGGACGTGAAAAATACTTTATGGATAGCAGCGAGTAGTCTGACCCTGATAAACAGGATACACACATTTATGGACTCATGTACTACCCCAAAAACGCAGAAAGCAATTTCTCATTTCCTGATTATCCTGGCAACAGTGCTCGTCCCGCCTTCACTCGTACAGGCAGCGGACTACCAGTATTCCATTGGCCAGGGTTTTGAGTTCAGCTCCGGCAAATATGGCACCAACATTCGGACAGATTCCATCTACGCGCCCTTTACCATTATGGCAAGCCCAACCGATCGCCTTGGCCTGTCGCTTGAAATTCCTTTTGTCTACCAGAGTAACGGTAATGTGGTTTCCAGTATTGCCCGTGGAGGCATGCTGGGCAGCAAATCCTCAATGCTGCGAGCTGCGGGAATGAATGGTATGTCTTCCTCCGCATACAGCACGAATCAGTCAGAGAGCGGGCTCGGTGACTTAATCCTCAAGGCCGGCTATGTTTTGCTGCCGGAGAAAGAGTCGATGCCGCAAATTCGCCCGACGGTATTTGTCAAATTTCCAACTGCGGACAAGAACAAGTCACTGGGAACCGGCGAGTTCGATGAAGGTTTTGCCGTTGAAGTGTCAAAATGGCTTGGTAACTGGAACCCGTTCGCTGAAGCCGGCTATACCGTGCAAGGGAAGAGTGCGCTGCTTGCCCTCAAGAATTACATGTCCTACAACGCTGGCGTAGGGTACCAGATTTCTGAAAATTTTCGCCCCATACTGCTCATCAAAGGTTCCACTCCGCCGGCAGACGGGACAAGCAGCCTGCTGGAAGCACGACTGAAGCTTGATTTTCAGGCTACGAATCACACCGGCGTCGAAGGGTACGTGGCCAAGGGGATCACTACAAATAGTCCTGATTATGGCGCCGGATTATCAGTCTATTATGATTTCTAACGACAAGTAAAAAGGAGAGAATGATGAAACAGGCGGGGTGACGGCATACAGCAGTCACCCCGTCTGTTCGTCAGAACATCTGTGCAGGTTTGGGCAGATTAATGCAGAAGGCCCCAGGTATTACCCGTTGCAAATCTGTGTGCAATAGGATACCAAGAGAAGTACCAGATTATCCTGCGTATGCCATCACGGGGCTCGTATGAAAAAGCTGCCTTCCCAGCACCGCCTGTTTCTGAATCGCTTTATTCCGGCAACGTTGCTATATCTCGCCTGCATACTGTTTCTAATTCAATTTGACGATCAACCGCTCAAAAGATTTCTCTTACAACTGGGTGTGCATGCTGACAGCAAATTTTTGAGTCAGCTGCACCAGCACCAATTTGATTCGCTGGTGCCTGCCGGTGTATTTCTTTTTATTGCCATTACGGCTGTCTGCCTGTTTTTTTCAATCATCCGCAGACGCCAGCTTGTAGGGCTCAGCAAGCAGCAGGAGTATCTTTACAAAATTCAATTGCTCTTGGACTCAACCCAAGAGGGGATCTACGGCGCTGACTATGAAGGCCGCTGTACCCTGGCCAACAAGGCATGCGCCAAGCTGTTGGGATATGATTCACCGGATGAGCTGTTGGGGCAATCAATGCATGATCTGATGCACCACACCAGACCAGACGGCAGGCCATACCCCGCAGAAGATTGCTCTGCCCACCGGATGAGTGAAACCGGCGTAGTGGGCGTTATTGAAAACGAGCTGTTCTGGCGCAAGGACGGCAGTTCCTTTCCGGTCTCATACAGCGTTCTGCCAATGCGGGATGGCAATCACGCTATCGGCATGGTCTGCAGCTTCACTGATATCACCGAAAAGCTGCAGGTTGAAGAACAACTGCGCCAGGCCCAGAAGATGGAGGCAGTGGGGCAGCTCTCGGGTGGAATTGCCCATGACTTTAACAATATTCTCCAGATTGTCTCCAATAACACCCGGTTCGTTATGGACCGGTACGATAAAACCGATCCAGTGTACAGCAGTCTCGAAGAGATGCTTACAGCAGTGGAGCGCGGTTCCAACCTGACCCGCAGCATGCTGGCATTCAGCCGGAAGCAGTTCATGCGGATACGTCCAGTGGAACTGAATCAAGTGCTGTCAGATGCTCTGATTTTGGGAAAAAAGCTGGTGTCACAGCCGGTTTATCTGGAGTTTTTGCCCTGTCAGGAACCGCTGCTGGTGGCGGCAGACAGCACCTTAATGCAACAGGTACTGTTCAATCTGCTCACCAATGCTCGGGATGCCATGCCTGACGGCGGCGCCATTACCATCTCTACCCGGCTGGCCGAGCTGTACCCGGAGTTGCTGGCGCTCCACCGCTGTTCTCATCAAGGGATGTTTGCCCGCCTCAGCATAATTGACCAGGGCTGCGGCATTCCGGAAGCTATCCGCCAGAACATCTTTGACCCATTCTTCACGACAAAAGAAGTAGGGCTTGGCTCCGGCCTTGGACTTTCAATGGTTTTTGGAACGGTTCAACAGCATGGCGGATTTGTCACGGTAGCTTCCTCACCCCAGGCTGGGACAACCTTTTCTGTCTACCTGCCTCTCCTCGCCGAAGAGAGTTGAGGCACTTTCTACTATTGGCCCCCGGTATATCACACTCCTCTCTGTCCCTGCATAAATCCGCAATACAGTTGGCTCAAATCAATTGCAATAAGTATGCTGTGTAATATTGGTATGTTATGCAATTTTATCCTCTTTTGTTACGCTCGACTGCATAATTATCCCATACAAGTTCATACAGATGCTCAGGCTGCTGTCTGTAAAAAATTATGAAATAGTACCAATTATATCAAGTTGTTATAGTAGTGTTAGCGTTTTATAAAATCTTGGCACTATCACTGCAATGCTTGCAATCAAGAACGCTAAGCTGCAGTGATAGGGAGGATGCCATGAAAACTACTATGATCAAAATATTGATAGCAATTATCGGCGCCGGAGCTGCATCTGCATTTGCTGCCACCAGCGGCGTAGCGGGTGAAGGCAGTGGTCCATTGGCTTGGTTTATTATCGGGTTCGGGGTTCTGATAATCATGATGCAGGCCGTACCCGCCATGATCCTGTTTGTTTCAATGCTGAGGGGGCTCTTCTCTTCGTCTGAAAAAGAAGTAACAGTGCCGAAAGCATAAGGGGGGCGATATGAACAGCATTCTGATTGCTGATGAGAACCGGGAATCCCGCAAGGTGATGGCAGACCTCTGCACTGAAGCCGGCTACGATGTGACCGTCACTACCAGCGCTGCCGGTGTGTTGCATGGAATTCTGAAAAAAACAGCCCGGGTGATTCTGCTGGGCAGCAGTTTTGATGAATTGGCGGCGGTTGAACTGCTTCCGCTGCTAAAGAAATGCTGCCGGAACCTGACTGTCATTCTGGTATCAAATGAAGCTTCTCTGCCGGTTATCCGCAGGCTGCGCAATGAAGGCATTTACTACCATCTGCTGAAACCGGTAGTGCCGGAAGACTGTAAAGAACTGATGCAGGTTGTCGACTGTGCTTTTAAAAATCCAAAGAACTGTTTCTGCTAACCCACGCCACAAAGGAGAAATGTCATGAAACCGATTGTAACTATCGTCACTGCCGTAACCCTGCTGCTTGTAAGCCTTATTTCAGCTATTGCCTCTGCTGCTCCTGGTGAGATTGATACCAGTCTGACGTTTAACAGCGGCATCCTGGTGCTGGCTTTTGCCGGATTTCTGGCCTTGGTGGTGGTAGTGCAGGCTGTCCCGGCCGTCATCACCCTGTACTCCATGATCAAGGCCGCCGCCTCCGAGAGCAGCAAGGCCAAAGAAGCGATCTCGACTGTGCACAAATAAATTATTCAACTACTCCGGAGGATAATGCCATGACAGATGTATTAAACTCAATCGGCTACATCAAGTCGGTCCATACCCTTGTTGATTATTACCAGTACATAAAGGCAGTCGAGTACCTGATCTGTGTCGCCTTTTTTGTTTCCTTTCCGGCCTTCTACAAGTATCTGAACAAGGACAATAACGGTAAAACAGCCCACTAACATACAGCGCGAGACGTCACCCAGCAGGGGGCCCTACCAAAGGGGCCCCTTATCAAACTTCTTGACACGTCCGTCCTTCCAAAAAACTGTATATACAAAATGAGTCCCATAAATACGCCCGCATTTTAATCATTTCTGCTCTACCGCAGACATATGCATCTATGCTAAGATTGTGCGTCAAATGTTTGTTTGGCTATATTTCCTGCTCTCATTGCCGCTTATATATGGTCGGCGTATCAAAATTTATTTGTACCGCTACAACATATTGGAATAACTCATGGGAGGAAAAAACAATGATTCTGAAAGATGTGTCGCTGCTGAAACAACTCTGCTACATCAACGGCCAGTGGCTGGCTGCTGACAACGGCCAGACTATTAACGTCACCAACCCGGCCACCGGTGGAATCATCGGTACTATTCCCAAAATGGGTATGAATGAAACCCGCCGTGCTATTGAGGCTGCCAATGCCGCCTGGCCTGCCTGGCGGGCAAAGACCGGCAAGGAGCGGGCCGTGATCCTGCGGCGCTGGTTTGATTTGATGATGGAGAATCAGGAAGATCTGGCGATGATCATGACTGTCGAGCAGGGCAAGCCACTGGCCGAATCTCGTGGTGAAATTTCCTATGCAGCCTCTTTCATTGAGTGGTTTGCCGAAGAGGGGAAACGGATCTACGGAGACACCATACCGGCCCACGCCCGTGATAAAAGGATCGTGGTCATCAAAGAACCGATCGGCGTCTGCGCTGCCATAACCCCATGGAACTTTCCGGCTGCCATGATTACCCGCAAAGCTGGTCCGGCCTTGGCTGCCGGCTGCACCATGGTGGTCAAGCCGGCCACCGCCACCCCCTATTCGGCCCTTGCCCTTGCCGAGTTGGGGGAACGGGCAGGTATCCCGGCCGGGGTATTCAGTGTCATTACCGGATCGTCCGGTGAAATCGGCACCGAGATGACCTCCAATCCGATCATTCGCAAACTGACCTTTACCGGGTCCACGGAAGTCGGCAAGCAGTTGACCGCCCAATGTGCCGGAACCATGAAGAAGGTATCCATGGAACTGGGTGGCAATGCGCCGTTCATTGTCTTTGACGATGCCGACCTGGATGCCGCCGTGGAAGGGGCTGTCGCCTCCAAGTACCGCAATGCCGGCCAAACATGTGTCTGTACCAACAGGCTGCTGGTGCAGGCGGGCGTGTATGACCTCTTTGCAGAAAAGCTGGCAACTGCCGTGGCAAAGATGCCGGTGGGCAACGGTCTTGATGCTTCCGTCCAGCAGGGCCCGCTCATTGATGAGGCGTCGGTGCAGAAAGTGGAGGAACATATCAATGATGCAGTCAGCAAAGGTGCCAGGATCACCTTGGGTGGCAAGCGCCATGAACGTGGCGGCACATTTTTTCAACCCACCATTATCTGTGATGTCACACCCCAGATGCTGGTTGCCAGGGAAGAAACTTTTGGGCCGGTTGCGCCGTTATTCAAGTTCGCCACCGACGAAGAGGCGGTGGCGATGGCCAACGATACGGAGTTCGGACTGGCTTCCTACTTCTATACCCGCGATATCGGCCGGGTCTGGCGTGTTGCCGAAGCCTTGGAATACGGCATGGTGGGAATCAACACCGGCTTGATTTCCACCGAGATTGCTCCATTTGGTGGGGTCAAGGAATCTGGTATTGGCAGGGAAGGTTCCAAATATGGCATTGAGGAGTTTGTTGAAGTAAAATATCTCTGCATGGGTGGAATCTGAGCCTGCACAATGAAACTGCCTGCACGATCATATATTGTTGCCAGAAGTATCTATGACGCCATGGGCCTGCTGCTTGTACCACAGCGGATTGTCGCTACTCTCCGCAGCTGAGTATGTAACGGATAACCGGGGCGGGTCGTCATCCAGGGAACGTTCCTGCGATTAAAGGCGACCATGCCACCACCATTGAATCACTGCATCCCTCCTCTCGTTTTTAGAGGAGGGATTTTTTAAGATTGCTCGGCTCTAAAAAGCGTTTTCCGCACATATATTTTCATACATCAGCACGTTACGTATAAGTTTTATATACAGCGTTATTTATACTTATAATATTAGCGTGTTATGTAGTAAAAGCCTTGTTTTTCCGCCATTCCTGCTCTGTCCGATGTATTCCGATTGTATACAGTATACACCTCGTCAAACCCCGCCAGTCAGTGTATCTCCACAGCTAAAACATCAACAACAATAATCAGTTGAAATCATAATTGCCTGTATTGAAAATGCTGGCACGGTGCATGCTTTAACCCGAATATATATTTAAATATATTACACGGGTCACTCAGGGATTCTGTCATGAAATCAACGATTCTGAAAATTTTGATCCCGCTGTTTGCCGGTAGTGCCGTCCCGGCTTTTGCCGCGGTAAGGAGGCCCCTACATGGCGGCGGTGTGATGATCTGGTTTTTTATCGGTTTTGGCGTGATGGTTCTGCTGTTTCAGACGGCACCAGCCATTGTGATGTTCTTTTCCATGCTGAAGGGGGTGTTTTCCAGGACTTCCCTTGAGACCTCCTTATCCTCGCAGAAAGTTCGGGGCGGCAAATAGCCTGTCAGCCTCACTGGAGTGAAGACCAACTCCCTACAGGAATAAAGGTGGCAGATATGCAAGGTGTGTTGATAGCTGATGAAAATGTCGAATCGCGGAAGGTCTTGGCTGATCTCTGCATTGAGGCCGGTTACAACGTAATGGTTACCACTTCGGCAGCCAATGTGCTGCATGGGATACTCAAAAAGACAGCACAGGTGGTCCTGTTAAGCGGTGAATTTGATGAACTGGCTGCTGCAGAGCTGATCCCGCTCCTGAAAAAATGCAGCCGCGACCTGACAATCATTCTTGTCTCGGATGAAAGTTCGCTGCCGACGATTCGCAAGATGCGCAAAGAAGGAATTTTCTACCATTCCTTGAAACCGATAGAGCCGGAAGACAGAGAAGAGTTGCGTCAGGTTGTGGCCTGCGCTTTTGAAAACATAAAGAACTCATAAACAGTCGGCAGATTGCCGGCATAGCTAAAAGGAGGATTCAAGTCATGATGGAGTTTTTAAGTGCTGTTGGGTATACCAAAACTGTCCACACTCTGGTGGATTATTACCAGTATATCAAAGCAGTAGAATACCTGATCTGTGTGGCATTCTTTGTGAGTTTCCCGATGTTTTACAAGTATCTTAACAAACCTCAGACCGCGGCACAGGAAGCCTCCCGCTAGAGTGCCCAGCTTTTTTGTCATTATTCACTACCGGTATCTCTGGCTATGGATGCCGGCCATCTATTTATCAAGGAGACGGCTATGCGTGTAGTAAAGCAAAAGTTGATCATGATGCTGACAGGCGCCGTGATGCTTCTGGTATCCAATGTCTGCTTCGGCACCGGCATCCCGGACAGGATCACCATCAACTCGATTCAGAAGTATTATGACGGAGTTAATTTTAATCATGCCGCGCATATCAACAATCTGAAAGATTGCGGACTCTGCCACCACCACACCACCGGCGCTCAGGTCTCTGACCCCAATTGTGTCCGCTGTCATAAAAACAGCGGCGCTCAAGCGGTTGTGAGCTGTAAGGGGTGCCACGCCGCCGAGCCATTTACGCCGGAAGCGTTGAAACGACAGAGAGATCAGCATCCGCCGATTTTTCACATGGATAAGGTCGGTCTGAAAGGGGCGTATCACTTGAGCTGCGTAGGTTGCCACAAGAAGATGGATGGCCCCACCGGTTGCCAGGACTGCCATAAGCGGAATGATAGCGGCGACAGAATCTTCCATTCAGGTGCGTACACCCCAAAGACAGCGGATAAGCCATAGCAATTGCACTATTGAAATAATATCCACGGGAAGGAGAACGTGTACCATGATTGATCGTCGAGATTTTCTGAAAGGATGTCTGGCCTGCAGTGTGACTGCTGCCTCCGTCGGCGTTGTCGGTAAGAACGCTTTTGCAGCAGGCTCATTTGAAGGGTATCCGGACGCCATGGGGGTCCTGGTTGACTTGACCCGCTGTGTCGGCTGCCGTAGTTGCGAGGCTGCCTGTAACAATGAGCAAAAATTGCCTGATCCGGATCTGCCGTTTGATGACCAATCCGTTTTCAAGGAAGAGCGCCGCACCACGGCTAAAGCCTACACTGTTGTCAATAAGTATGAGGTTGCCGACAAGGATACACTGTTTCGCAAGATGCAGTGCAACCACTGTAATGAGCCGGCCTGTCTCACCTCTTGTTTCGTCAACGCCTACACCAAGACCAAAGAAGGGGCGGTCATATACAATTCGAAAGTCTGCGTCGGCTGCCGTAACTGCATGATTGCCTGCCCCTTCAACATCCCGGCATACGATTATTCCAGCCCCACCAATCCATTAATCAAGAAGTGCATCTTCTGTTATGACACCAGGGTTAAGTACGGCAGACCACCGGCATGTGTGGAGATTTGTCCGCAGCAGGTAATGACCTTTGGACGCCGTTCCGACTTGATAGAGATGGGGCATGAACGTATCAAGAACGATCCGGCCAAATATGTCAACAAGCTCTATGGTGAAAAGGAAGTGGGAGGTACCAGCTGGATGTATTTAAGCAGCGTGGACTTCGGCAAAATTGGGTTGGACAACCACATGCAGAATGAGCCGATCATCTCCAACGTCAAGGATTTCCTCGGCATGGTACCGATGGTGCTCTCCATCTGGCCGGCACTGTTCACCGGTATCCACCTGCTGGCCACCAAAAACAAGGGGGAACACGGCGACCACGATCATAAAGAGGGAGATCAGCAATGAAACAGTACCTGAAACGCAATCCCAATACGCAAATCGTCAATAGCCTGCGTACAGATAACGACAAAGGCCGCAGATGGACACTTGCGGAAAAGCTGCTCTTGGGTCTGACCCCTCAGCAGTACCTTGCCCAGGCATTCAAAAATCCTATAAACTGGTTTTTTGCAGTAGTCTTTGCCGTTGGATTTCCGGTCATCATCGGCCGCTTCATCTTCGGTCTTGAGTGGGCAACCGGTGGCCCTCAGAGCAATGCCTGGGGACTTTTTCTCGGGTTTGGTCTGTTCGGCATGGTTCCCCTGTCATCGTCCGGTTTTCAGATGGGCTCGGCAGTTGAAGTGTTCGGCCGACATGATATGGAACCTCTCGAACGCCTGGGAATTCTGAACGGTATTCTGGGCTATTTCTTTGCGGTCGTTTTCCTGATGGTGGACCTTGGACAGCCGTGGCGGTTGCCGTACCCGATGGTGGTCTCCTGGGGCCCTGCTTCAGTGCTGTTTCTGGTGGCCTGGCACGTTGCAACGTATCTGTCAGTGCAGGCTGCCGAGATGTCCACCTCATTCTTTGAATGGATGGGATGGCCTGCCGGTCGTACCGTCATCAAAAAGATGGCCCTGGGGTTGGCCGTGGCCGGCATCATTCTCTCCACCCTGCACCAAGGGGCGCTGGGCGCACTATCATCCTATGCCCCGGGGAAGATACATCCACTCTGGTATTCATACTCATTCCAATGGCTGTATTTCTTTGTCTCATCTCTGCCGGGTGGGCTTTGTATGGTGATCGTAGTCAGTACTATCGTTATCAAGACCATGGCCTGGCGTTGTGATGATAACTTCAAGTTAAACCTGGACAAATTGCACATATCTCTGGCCAAGGGCGCTTCAATGGGTCTGATTACCTACTTTGTCATCAGGATGATCGGTGTCGCACATGATAACAAATGGGCCTATCTGGCAACCGGCTGGGGCGCGTGGTGGATGTTTGAAATCGGCTTTGGCGTGATTCTGTCGCTGTTCCTGCTTACGACAGGGGTCAGAAAAAACAATCTCACTCTGATTCGCCTCGGTGCCTGGACCACGATTCTGGGTGTAATTCTCAACCGTCTGAATGTCTATCTGATTACCTTTAACTGGAAACATGGTGAAATAGAGATTCCTCCATTGCGTGAGTTTATGATCACGATAACCATCTATTGTGTCTATATCGCGACCTATCGATTCATCCTCTACCGCTGGCCGGTCCTGTTCCGCTGGAAGACGCAATACAGCGAATATGCCGTGCTTGAAGCAACACCTGCCGCAATTCCTGCTGCCATTGCCGCTGTTGCCGAGCTTGAAGCCTGCCCTGTCGGCAAGTAACTGATCCAACCACCGCTCCCCTGCCACAGTGGCAGGGGAGACGCATTCAGGAGAACGTCATGAACCGCGCTCTATTATTCATACTGGCGGGGCTGATCAGTGTGATCGCCTCAAACGCCATTGCGATGGAACTGAAAAATATCGTTTACAGCACCAAAGATGCCGGCACGGTTCTTTTCAGCCATGCTCAGCATCTTGCCAAGAAATCACCACGCGGTACCCAGGCCTTTAGCTGTGCAACCTGTCATGCCGACAACAAAAGTAAAAAGCATTACACCATGGCTGACATGTACAAGGGGCATTCCTGCGGCTCCTGTCACAACGGCAGGCACGCCTTTGACGCCCATGAGTGCGGCAAGTGCCACCAGATAAAAGAGATAGTTTTTCAGGTTAAAGAAACCGGGCCAACGCCGTTTAGCCACAAAAAACACCTCGCGAAGCTCAAGGATTGTTCCGTCTGCCATGGCACGTTGTATAAAGCCGGCAAGAATCCGTCCGTGACCATGGTTGAGATGCAAAAAGGCAAATCGTGTGGTTTCTGCCACAACGGTAAACAGGCCTTTAATCTGAATAAATGCAGTAAGTGCCATCGTAGTCCCGAGCTGACTTATGCTACGCCGCCGGTTACCAAGGCGATATTCAGTCATGCTCTCCATGCCCAGGCCTACAGCTGTAAAGATTGCCACTCGGGCTCGATCAAACCCGACCGGAAGAAAAACAAGCGAGTTACCATGGCTGAGATGGCAAAGGGGCAATCGTGTGGTGCCTGCCATGACGGAAAGGTGGCTTTCTCGGTTAAAAGCGATTGTGCCACGTGTCATGCAGGTTTCAAAACACCCGGTAAGCTGACCTTCAAAAACAAAAGCGGCACCATTATCGGCTATTTTAGTCATGACTTTCATACCGCCGTCTATCAGTGCAGCAATTGCCACACCACGCTGTACCCGTACGGAAAAGGTAAACGCACAACGATGAAACAGATGGAAACCGGTGCATCATGTGGTGCCTGTCACGACGGGAAGATCGCATTCTCCGTCACGGGTGACTGCCTGAAATGCCACAAAAGCACCTGAGATGTTTTATACGGCAGGGGGGTCTTCCCCTCTGCCAAAGTTTTTACCGGTCTGTTTCAGGAGGTACGCCATGTTTCAGAGCATCGCCACCCGTTCGATAGTCCCCGTCGGCCTGACAGTAACCGGCTTCGTTGCAATCTGTTGCATAAGCCTTTACTCGATCATGAAGCAGGATATGATCGATGATGCCGCCCAGAACGGCCGCAACATTGCAAACACCGTTGTTCTCTCAACTCGCTACGCCATGCTGCATAATGACCGAAAAAATCTGGGTAACATCATCACCAACATCGGCCAGCATCAAGGTGTTGAATATCTGCGGATCTTCAACCACAGCGGCTTTATTACCTTCTCACGTAACCAGGCCGAGATTGGGCATCAGGTCAATAAATTGGTTGAAGGGTGCAGCGGGTGCCACAGTGGCACTAAACCAGCGGAGCAGCTGGCTGCGGAAAAACAGACCAGAGTCTTCAAGAATGAACGTGGCGTCGAGGTACTGGCCCTGTCTCAACCTATTTACAATGAACCTTCCTGCTCAACCACCACCTCCTGTCACTACCATCCCCAAACCCAAAAAGTGCTGGGCATGCTGGATATCGGTCTTGACCAGGGGCCTTTGCAAAAATCTCTCGCCTTGATGTTCTACCGTATGATAATGTTCACTCTCATGACATTGGTTCTGGCTGTTGGAGGTGTCGCTGCACTCTTGAACCGGTCGTTTTTTATTCCCCTGAAGAAGTTGATTGCGATAACCAGTTCCACAGAACCGTGCGATGACGAGAAGCAACTGGAGTCCGGTTACGGTGAGCTGTCTTTGCTGGCACGAAATTTTCACGGCCTGGTTGTGCGGTTGAGCGACACCCGTGAATCTTTGGAGCGTTGCCGAAATTGCAGCAAGGAAAAGGGTGATAACGAAACCAGCTAGCTGTCGGATCACGTGTATTTATCAGGACGTAATATCAGACGGTAACCGGGGAAGGTACTATCTACATGACCAATCAGGAAACCAACCGGGAATCGTCACAGGCAGCTCAGCGGGCAGCGTTGCTGGAGTCGATTCGCCGGCTGCATACCCGTTCCTACCGTGGGATGTGGGCCATTGCTGCCTTTGCCTGTGCCAGTGTACCGGTTATGCTCAGTGAACAACTATTTCCTCCCTTGTCTCCCGAAGTCAAAAAAATGCTGGGTACGCCCCCCTCCAGCAATATGATTAGCGCCTTGCTGGTCGTCTACGCCTTTTCCGCCATTCTGCTGGTGCTGGGCAGAATTACCAATGCCTCACCCAAAATTGTCTCTTTCAGTCATATCAGTTACCTGGTCTGTTTCTACGCGTTTTATTATTTCTCCGGAGTACTGCCGGAAAACTTCTGGGCGGTGCTGGCGACCGGCATGACGATCTTGAGCCTGGAGAGTTATCAAATCTGGTCACTCAGTATGGCGGAGATTCGCGAAAAAGAAGAGGCATTGGCTGTGCTTGAGCGGCGAATGGGACACGAAGGGAATTAATTGCGGTAGCCGGTAATCCATATAAGCCATACGAACGGGCGGGACATCTGAATTGGTGTCCCGCCCGTGCTTGTTTTGACGATATGATATCTTTATTCCGCTCTGTTTGCCGTGATATGCAGCTGGCAGTGAAGGCAACGCCGCAGATATAAAAGTGACATGCCGTTCATGTGGAAATACTGTCCGCAGCGGGGACAGCGTGCCACTGCTGAATAGAGGGCGGTAATGAATAAGAATGCAACCCAGAGGGCAAAAGTGATGGCCATACTGCGGAAGGTGGGGAACATCCTGTTAACCAGCCACATGGCAGGCATATAGGCAATGATGGTGGCAAAAAAATATTTACGGCGCCTGCGAATGAGGCGCATTGCCGGACCAAAGGCCGTTGGGTCGGATAGTGGCATTTCTTCCATGGGAATAACTCGGTGTCTGCCACTGCCCCTTTCATAACGGGGACTGTGGCAGACGAGGGGTAAGGGTAGAGAGTCTTTGCTAACTTCTAGATTAATTGCGCGAGGTTACTTCTACAGGTTTCTGTTGTGTGCTCTCTGCTGCCGCTCCCTTGATCATGCCGTACAAGGTTATCACGGCGGGAATCGTCTGTACAACCACTACCAGGGCAAGAAATCCTGCAAAAGCCAATACCAGGATGCCGCTATTAAAAGTCAGGGCAGTATCGATCTCTCCGGGGGCGGCAGAGGCGCTGGCAGAAGTCAGGGTGGCAGCAAGAAGAGCAACAACGACACTGCAGGTCTGTAAAAATTTCATGGTAACAAATCTCCTTATTAATTATGACGTGGTGTGGGTACGGTTCATTTTGTGCCGGTTGTTGCACTCGCCCGCATTACAGCGTCTGACGGGCTCAACAGGGCCTTGATCATGGAATAGAGGATGATGCAAGCCGGTATTACCTGCATCATAATAACCAGTGCTCCGAAACCGATAAAGAACCAGACAAGCGGGCCACCACCGTCTTGCATGGCGCCATCTGCTGCAAAGGCTGATGTTGCACTGCCACCGAGTAAGGGGATCAAAAAATTCGTGATTTTCGTTTTCATGACATTCTCCTTGGGTCTCCGTTAGTTTTCAAGCCGTGCCTGACTATAAGCACAGGAGGTGCCAAGTCTCAATTTATGTATAACGATTTGTTCAACATGCTGTAAATACAGGTATTATGCACTCTGCTTGTCGTGCAGAACTCCCTGGAGAACGTTAGCGTTCTGTATAAATTAACTATGCAGCAGCGAAGCCAAAAAAACATATGAAAACAGTTATCTGCCTGATATTACGCATAAATATATATTTTGCACTCTGCGGCCTACTGTATGAAATATGCATGCACCGCCGTCTCAAACGGTTGGTAACCGTCCTGGCAGTTCTTGCTGCTCGATACATTCCGGACAACGGGGCAATCTGATGATGAAGGTTGTGCCGATATCCACACTACTCTCTGCAGTAATAGTCCCCCCATGCGCCTGGATGATGCCATAGGAAACCGACAATCCAAGGCCGGTGCCGCCGGTGCCTTTGGTTGTAAAGAACGGGTCAAACAGTTTGCATAGCTGTTCGTTCGGTACGCCGCCGCCCGAATCTGATATTTTGATCATGATACCGTCGGCAGGGTCATTCTCCGCTGCAGTGATGATCTGCAGTTCTCCTTGCTTCAGGTCATGCATGGCCTGACCGGCATTGATAAAAATGTTGATAAATACCTGCTTGAGTTGGTTCTGGTCGGCCATTATCTCCGGCAGGTTGCTGCCCAACTCCCGGAGAATGGCGACATTCTGGAAGACCGACTGGCACTCCACCAATCTCAGGGAATCAATCACCACCTGATTGATGTCACAGGCCATCATCTTGGGCTGGTACTCCCGCGCAAACTCCAAAAGCCCCTTGACAATGCCGGCGCAGCGCAGCGCTTCGCTGCTGATGGTCTCCATGTCGCCCGTGAGCGCCGGGTCAAGCCGCTTGTCTTTGGCCACCAACGAGCTGAAGATCAGAATGCCTGAAAGAGGGTTATTGATCTCGTGGGCAATTCCGGCCACCAGTTCCCCCAGCGATGCCAGCTTTTCGGTATGCACCAGCTGCATTTGCATTCGTTGCAGTTCCTCGGTACGATCATTTACTTTCTGTTCAAGGGTTCGTCCCCATTCCTTCAGGTCATTACGCGCCTGTCGCAGGTTGTTGGTCATCAGCTGGAAGGCACGCATCAGTTCCCCCAGTTCGTCGCTGGAGGTGGGGGTCATTTCGCAGTCCAGTTGGCCCTGAGCCAAACGGGCAGTATGGCGAAGCAGCTCATTGACCGGACGGTTAACCAGATGCAGGGTGAAAAACGTCAACGAAGCTCCCAACAGGATGATCAGCAACAGTGTCAGCAGGATAATCCGGTTGCGATAGGAGGTCAAATCTGATTTCAGGACATCGAGGGAGACAATGATATCGACAACACCGAGCACTTTGGCAGCACCGGTATGGACGTGGCAGGCAGCAGTAGAACAACTGGCCTCGTTGAGTACTGCCTTGGCAAGTCCCATCACCTGAGTGCCGTCAGGAAGGGTGAAAAAACGGCTGCGATCAAGGAGGGGCGGGCGAATCAGTGGTTTGCCCGGTTGGTGGCAGAGGTTGCAGTGGACCGCTTTCTGGTCCAGTATGTGGCCGATCTCGTCAGGAGTCGTGGAATGGACAATGATTCCTTCACGATTGATCATTCTGATCCGCTCTATGCCTGGACGGTCGCCCACCTCATCGATCATCTGGTAGACCGCCAGGCGATTATCCGCCAGCATCTGGTGGTAGGTCATCCGGATGATCGTGGAGGCAAGATTGTCCAGATCCCTGACCGTATTATTGACCAATAGTTTTTGCAGGTTATCGATGTTAACCCAGGCGAACAGGGTCATGAACAGAACCACTACCGTGCCGGTCAGAATGGTCAGTTTCTGGATCAGTGAAAGTCGACGCGGAAGCAGTGAGCGCAGCAGGTGCTCAGGCTTCAACATATTCCCTGGCCGATATCCCCAGCTTTTTCATCATAGCCTGAAAGTTGGGGCGGAGCATGCCGGTCTCCTCAGCTGCCCGGGTAATGTTACCCCGGTTGCGCTGCAACGCGTTGACCACAAAGGCTTTCTCCACATCCTCCACCGCATGCTCCCGCAGGTGACGCTTGGTTTCCTTCAGCTCTTCCACACTTTGCGGCACCACCGAGTAGTCCAGCATGGCGGCCTCGCTTGAGCTGTGGCTCAATTCCAGGTCATCAGGGGTAATCAGGCTGTCCTCTGCCAAAACCACGGCCCGCTCGATAATGTTTTCCAGCTCCCTGACGTTTCCGGGAAAACTGTAGCTTTGCAGAACCTGCATTGCTCCGGCAGTGACTCCCTTTATGTCCTTACCCAGTTCTTCAGCGACACTACGAACCGCATGCCCCACCAAAAGTTGTATGTCACCAATCCGCTCCCGTAACGGTGGCAAATCCATCGGGATTATGTTCAGGCGGAAAAAGAGGTCTTCCCGAAAAGTACCATCTGCTACCATGTCGCGCAGATTGCGGTTGGAGGCAACCACCAGGCGGATATTGATCGGGATTGGCTTGGTGCCGCCGATCGGAGTTACCTCCCGTTCCTGCAGTACCCGCAAGAGCTTGGCCTGGGTGGTATGACTCAGGTTGGATACCTCGTCCAGGAACAGAGTACCGCCCTCCGCAACCTTGAACAGTCCGGTCTTGGTCTGGATGGCACCGGTAAAAGAGCCCTTGACATGCCCGAACAGTTCCGACTCCAGCAGGCTTTCCGCCAGTGAAGTGCAGTCAACCGCAACAAAAGAATTATCACGCCGCGCACTATGCTTATGGAGAGCCCTGGCGACCAGCTCCTTGCCGGTGCCGCTCTCTCCGGTAATCAGCACTGTGCTGTCGGTGGGAGCCACCTGCATGATCCGGCGATACACCTTGACCATTTCCTGGCTCTTGCCCACGAATTGATCAAATCCTTCCGTATCCAGCAGCTCCTTGCGGAGGTAGAGATCTTCCAGGGCCACCACCCGCTGTTCCAGGGCAATCTTGACAGTGCTCAGCATTTCTTCCGGCGTGAACGGTTTGGCGATATAATCTACCGCTCCCAGCTTCATTACCTCCACGGCGCTGTCCACCGACGAGTACCCGGTTATGAAAATCACCGGCAGATCAGGCTGGATCTCCTTGATCGCCTTCAAAACCTCCATGCCGCTGATGCCCGGCATCTTGAGGTCGGTAATCACCAGGTCAAACGTCTGCTGTTTAATACGCTCCAGGGCGGCATAACCACTGGCAAAGGTCTCTACTTGAAAAGAGTCGGATTCAAGAATCCTGCGAACTCCTTCTCTGATGGCAGGCTCGTCGTCAATTACCAGCAACTTTTTCTCAGCATTCATGGGAGACCCCGATAGTTCATGGTGCTTGCTCCTTGCTTGTGGTGCTTTTTTCGACGCCTAGGGTAGAGACAAAACTGGCTTAATGAGCTCCTGAATGATGCCGGCTGTCAGTGAATCGGCATACCGTTGCAGAAACGCGACTCCGCTGTCGCCAGCCTCGGCGATCTGCGGATCAATCGGTACAGATCCCAGAAACGGCACAGCCATATCTTCTGCCATCATTTTGCCGCCGCCGGACTGAAAGACCGCTGTCAACTCGCCGCATTTCGGACAGACAAAGCCGTTCATGTTTTCAATCACGCCCAGAATCGGCAGGTTGAGCTGACGGCAGAAGGATATCGATTTACGCACATCTACCGCTGCCACTTTCTGCGGGGTGGTAACAATCACCGCCCCATCCGCGTCTTCTAATGTCTGGCAGACGGAGAGCGGTTCATCTCCGGTGCCGGGCGGTGAATCTACAATCAGATAATCAAGATCTCCCCATTCAACATCGCGAATAAATTGTGTGATCACGCCGGTCTTCATCGGGCCACGCCAAATTACGGCTTCATCCTGGTCCTTGAGAAAAAAACCGAGCGAAATAACTTTCAGGCCGTTCAGGTCCACCGGCTGCAGTTCGCCGTTTTCCTCCATGATCTGACGCCCTTCCAGGCCAAGCATGGTGGGGATACTGGGACCATGGATATCCACATCAAGCAGCCCGACCTTTTTGCCGGCAAGGTGCAGAGCCATGGCCAGGTTGACCGCGATGGTGCTCTTGCCGACGCCCCCTTTTCCGGAGAGTACGACGATTTTGTGTTTGATCCGGCAGAGCCGTGAGGCCAGGCGGCGACGCTCCTCAAATTGTTGCTGGCTTTCACCCTGTTGCTGGTCCGTTGCGGAGCAACTGCCGGATGAACATGAATCACAGGCCGTTGGGCTACAGGCCTGCTCCTGTTGTGGTGTTTCCTGTTGTACTGCATTCATGCAATGGTACCTCCTGAAAGATTGTACATAGCGGTTCTCAAGGGTCATGTGTTTTTGAGTAAACGCCGGTGTCGCACCCCCTGCTTCGACACCGGCGCTTCCTTTCTGCTCAGCCTTCATTATAGATAGGCCTGCAGGCGTAGGGATTCATTGTGCGCTAATTCTGTTTGATTCCGTGGCAACCGGGCATGGCCAGATGTCCATCTGTAAGGCTGTTTGACATACATGCTTGAATAACCTGCTCCAGTTCGCCGGCGACAAAAGATACTACCTGGATGCCGTGCTCTGTCAGTGCCTCATGGAAATAGCGGGTTATGGCACCGCAAACCAGGTGATCTGCCTGCAGTGTGGCCAGTAGTAGCGCCCGTTCTCGAGCGTCATCAGTCGGAAAACGTCTTTCATACTGAGCAATGATTCCCTCTTTCGTGGTTTCTACAACCCAGAAGTTCCTGGCAACATCGAATACCGGAGCAATTCGTCCATTCCACAGAGAGATAACAGTTCTCGTCACAGCGTGACTCCAGGCGGAGATTGGCATACATCTGCTTTTCCGTATCAGCAGAGAGCATGCCAAAACAGTTCAGATAATTATCTGTATAATATGATTGTTGTATTTATGGTTTCGGGTAGTGGTAGAAGGGGGCGGCGTTGCATTTTAGCTACTGTATGGTGGGTGTACAATAGCAAAAAAGAGACGCTATCACGGTGCTTTTGAACGACCATCTTTTTCGGGGGGGATTATACCAAGCTGTTTGATTTTACGGAACAAGGTGCTTTTGTGCATGCCTAGTTCCTGAGCTGCTGCCAGACGACTGAAGCCATTTTGCTCAAGTGCAGTTCTGATCGCTTGGGATTCCATCTGGGAACGGGCATCATGGAGTGATGTCGGACCGGTGGCGCGGGAGCCGAGAAAACTGATCTCGTCGGGTAGATGGGTCATCTCGATCATGCCGTCAGGACACAGTACAAAAGCCCGCTCAATGATGTTTTCAAGTTCGCGCACATTGCCGGGCCATTCATGGGCCATCAACAGCGACAACGCTTCCGTGGACATGCCTCGTACCGTGGCATGGTGGAGATGATTGTATTTCGTTATGAATTGCTCAACCAGGAGCGGAACATCTTCTTTTCTGCGCCTGAGTGGCGGCAGCTCAATTCGTACTACGTTGACCCGGTAATAGAGATCTTCGCGGAAGGTGCCGTTTTTAGTTAGTTCGGTCAGGTCACGGTTGGTGGCCACAACAATCCGCACATCGGTTGGGACCGCTTCTGTTCCCCCTAATGGTTCAAAACTATGTTCCTGCAAAACTCTCAGGAGCCGGACCTGCAGGGCCGGACTGACATCGCCGATTTCATCAAGAAACAGCGTGCCCCTCTTTGCGAGGGCAAAGCGGCCCGGTTTGTCCTTGGTGGCCCCGGTAAACGCGCCGGCCTTGTAGCCGAATAGCTCCGATTCCAGCAGAGTATCCGGCAGAGCGCCGCAGTTAAGTGCCACAAACGGCCCCTTGCTTCTACGGCTCAAGGCATGAATCGTGCGGGCCATCAATTCCTTGCCGGTACCCGTTTCCCCCGTGATAAGCACCGTACTGGGGCTGACGGCAATGGCTGGTATTACTTCGAAAAGCCGCTGCATAAGCGGGCTGCGGCTGACAATATCCCCGACATGGGAGCGGCCCTCAAGCTCATGCCGGAGGGTTTCAATCTCGCTCAAGTCCCGGAAAGTTTCAGCGCCACCCACCACCCGGTTGGCACCATCCCTCAATACTGCGGTGGAAAGGCTGATCGGGATTCTGCTGCCTTCTTCGTCAATGATATATCCGGAACGGCCGATGATCGGCTTACCGTTTTTCAGGGTTTTTCGCAAGGCACAGTCAGTCTCGCACATGTTGGATCGGAACACTTCTGAACAAAACCGCCCGATGGCATCCGTACGGGAGATGCCGGTAATCTCCTCTGCCGCCCGGTTAAAAGAGGTAATCCGCCAATCCAGGTCAACCGTAAACACGCCGTCGGAGATGCTTTCGAGGATTGCATCGGTCGTGGTGGGGCACACATCTGCTACAAGCTTTTTTTGTCGGGTCATAGTGTCACGGTGCTCCCGGATTCAGTTTTACGGGCAAGAGCCATACTACCCCAGAGTAACCAGTTACTGCAATAGAATGGGCCGATGGTTGGTGCCTTCTACATCACCAGTGTAAGTCCCCAGTAGCAAAGCATGCCTGTTATGACCGTACCAGCCAGAGAACGGGTCTTCAAGGCACAGAACAGGGTGGGCAGCGCCGCCAGCAATTCCACTTTGCCAAGGATGAACAGCCGGGGGGAGGGCTGGGAAAAGAGAGTCGGAGCAATCAGGGCGCTCAAGATGGCAGCCGGAATCAGTTCAAGCCATTCGGCAAACCATCGCGGCAGGGTGCGACGGGAAAAAAGTACCAGAGGGAGGGCGCGGGGCAGGTAAGTCACTGCTCCCATGGACAACATCAGGAGAAGGAAGTCCCGGTTGCTCATGAGTGTCTCTCCCGGCTTCGCAGAGCCCGCTTCAAGATCAGTCCGGCTGTGGCTGACAGGCAGGATGCCACAATCACATAGGCGTTGCCTGGCAGCCAGAGATAAGCCAGCAGGGAGCAGGCCGCTGCTATCAAGGCTGTGGCCGTGAAGATCGGGCCGCGCAACTGGAAGGCCAGCAGGCAGATAAACATGCCGGTCAAGGCGTAGTCAACTCCGGCAGCGCCGGGTGGAACCAGTTGGCCCACGTAAACACCGACCACGCTGCTGATGACCCAGGTAGCGTTGGCTGCGTGGTTAAGGGTCAGGGCGCTGCGGCGGTCCCAGCCGCCCTGATTGAAGCGGGTCAGATTGACCGCGAAGCTTTCGTCGGTGAGGCCATAGGCAAAAAGTGTGAGGAAACGCCGGGAAACGCCGGGGAAATGGACTGCCAGTGCTGAACTCATCAGCAGGTGACGGAGGTTAACCATAAAAACCGTTGAAACGATCGCCACTGCTGAAGCGCCTGCAGCCAGCATGGCCACGGCAATGAATTGGGAACCACCGGCAAAAACCAGCAGCGACATGGCACCCATCTGCCATGGGGCAAGTCCGGTTTTTTGAGCCATCACTCCCAACGAAAGCCCGATCGGGAAATAGCCGAGACATATGGGCCAGGCTGCAGCCAGCCCCGCCTGCACAACCCTATTGTTCGCAGTATCTGTTAATTCTGGCATCATCCCTTCCGCACTGACAGAAAATATTCACTTCGGCGCCAATTCGTGCGCCAATGTCCCCAATACCTTGATGCCCTGTTCTATCTTCTCGTCCCACTGCGCCCCCGACAGGCGGATATGATGATCGTATTTATTGGAGAGTGAGAAGAGCGGACCCGGGATGATGCTGATTTTCTGCTCAAGCGCACGGTGATACAACAGAATGGCATCGGTTCCCTCCGGCATCTCTACCCAGAGAATAAATCCGCCGGCCGGGTGGGTCATGCGGGTACCGGCGGGGAAATAGCGAACCACGGCATCGGCCAGTTGTGACATGTTGCGGGCATGAATGCGGCGGATGCTCCTGAGGTGGTGCTCGTAGCCGCCGGTTGCGAGGAACTCGGCAATGGCAAGCTGTGTCGGTGAGGCAGGGGCGATGTTCATTATCATTTTGAGGCGTTCCATCTCCGCCTGAAAACGACCTGCAATCGCCCAGCCGACGCGGTAGCCGGGGGCAATGGTTTTTGAAAACGATGAGCAGTAGATGACAAGGCCGGAACGATCGAATGATTTGGCGGCCGTTGGCCGCTCGTTACCAAACGTCAGATCGCCATAGATATCGTCCTCTATCAGCGGAATTTCGTGGCGGGCGAGCAGTTCCACCAGTTCGCGTTTGCGTTCCTCCGGCATCAGGCTCCCCAAGGGATTGCTGAAATTGGTAATAACCAGGCAGGCGCTGATTTTCCCCTGCTCGATTGCATAACGGAGCGCCTCGATGCTGATGCCCTCCCTCGGTGTCGAGGGGATCTCGAGAGCTTTCAGGCCCAGTTCGGCGATCATCTGCATAAAGTTGAAGTAGAAGGGGGATTCGACCGCAATCGTATCGCCTGCGCGGCATGTGACCCGCAATGCAAGCAAAACGGCTTCTACACAGCCGGAGGTTACCAGAACGTCATCCGGTCCGCTGCTAATGCCTGCCACGAGAGCCCGGCGGGCGATTTGAACCCGTAAGCGCTCATAGCCGGGTGGCATCTGGTACAGAACTCCCTGTTCGCCCCGTCGCCGCAGCTCGCTGGCCATAATACGATTAAGCTTGTCGATCGGCAGATTTTGGGCACTGGGTATGGCACTTCCTAGCGGCAGCAACTCGCGATTCATCATGTTGTGCATGACACGGTGGCACAGATTACTGATCGTGACGGTGGTTGGTGCAATAAAAGAGCGTGTCTGAAGATCCGGTTCCCGTATCTCCGGAACACGGCTACGGACATAATAGCCTGACTGCGGCCGTGCCTCGATAAGGCGCTGGTCCTCCAGCAGGGTGTACGCCTGCATGACGGTGTTGATACTTACATTAAAGCGTTTGCTGAACTGGCGGATGGACGGCACGCGATCGCCGGCCCGGAAGGTGCCTTGATCAATCAACCCGGCTATTTCTTTGGCAGCCTGTTCGTAGAGGAGTGATGTCCCCGCACAGTTTTTCTCTCTATTCTTCATCGCCATAGAATATCCTTGTCGTCTTATTTCTGGCAGGTACAGTTTTAATCCTTTTGTGTGGGTACAGTTTATGTATCATGAAACTGTTATGGTTACAAAGCTGAATTTCTGTATCTGTATTTTTATCTGCGAGCGGAGTATTGTGACAGCATTACAGTTAAGTAGGGAGTTGATTATGGAATGTTGTCTCGCACAGGGTGAGCTGATTCGGGTGGATGGCAAGAAGGATGGTATTCTCTTGTGCTGTACAAGCGGTACCATCTGGGTGACGTGCGGCGACGGCCGGGATTACCTGCTTTCCGCAGGCAATAGTTTTGAAATAGCCGCCCGGCAGGTTGCTGTTGCCGAAGCGCTGCAAGCGGCAGAGTGTACCCTCGGCAAACCGCTTGCTTGTCGTAATGCCCTGCAGAAACCAATTATCAGGCTCGCTGCGTGCTAGAAAGAAGTGAAGCCTTCAAGGGAACCCTTTATGCGCTGCTGGCTGTGGCGATGTTTGCCACGCTTGGCACCGGATTCAAGATAGCGGTAACCCGCATGAACAGCTATTCGGTTGTAGTCTGGATTGCCATCTGGGCCACTCTGGCGCTCTTTTGCTTTCTGGTTTGCGAGCGGCGTGTCAGAGCGATAGTCTCGGAATTTCGTCAGCGCCCGCTTTTTTTCCCGTTGGCTGGCGTGGTCGGGCTGGGCGTCCAACAATTCCTCTGTCTGAAAACATACGAATACCTACCGGCCAGCCAAGCGGTAATCTTGCACTATACCTACCCGCTGATGATGTTGCTGTTGTCCAGGCTGTTGTTTCGGGAGAAATCTGACTGGCGGGCACTCTGTTGCGTTGCCCTTGGATTTACAGGGGTCTTTGTGCTGGTTTCAGCAGGAGGTGACCTGGGAGATGTGCGGCTGTCAGTCGGAGTGGCGGTGGCACTTGGTACCGCCTTTAGTTTTGCCCTGTTCTGTGTGCTGATTAAGCATGCCAGCTTCAGTGTTACGCCCGGCATGTTCCTGTTAAATCTGTTCGGCCTGCTGTTTTTGCTCTGCCTGCTGCCGGTCTACTCAATGCAGTGGGTACTATCCGGCACGGATATGCTGCTGGTTGCCTACCTGGGGATATTCCCTACGGCGGTGGCCTTCATTCTCTGGAATAAGGCACTGCGGATGATCCCGACCGGTCGTTCATCAAATTGTGCGCTGTTGGTGCCGATTCTTTCCCTGCTTTTCATTGCTGTCGTTCTGAAAGAGCGAATTGAAATCGTGCAAGCGTTCGGCATGGGCATCGTTCTGCTATCGGTGTTTTTCAATGTCAGGCTGGCAAAAGGCTCTTAATCCGCCCAAGAGTGGCAATGT
>JAJXWO010000078.1 GCA_021781535.1 Deltaproteobacteria bacterium
GCCGCCGCCCTGCGAGCGCTCGCCCGCGATCTTGTCGATCTCGTCGATGAAGATGATGCCGTGGTTCTCGACCCGGTCGAGCGACTCGTTCACCACGTCGTCCATGTCGACCAGCTTCTTGAGCTCTTCGGCCGTATAAACTTTCCGGCCCTTCTTGATTTCAGCATTCAGTTTCTCTATCTTTTGCTGGATGCTCATGGTTGTATCCCTGCACCCTTGGGAAATAAGGAGGCATTCATCTTTTTTTGTTTCGGACATTCCCTTGTCGTCGGCATAAGAAATCCCAAGTCCCATACATGTTACTGCCAGCACTAAACTCACAACTAACTTTTTCATGATAACCCCTCCACAGATAAGTTATACTACACATGTGTTAATAATACCAAATCCAGGCCCAAAAGAATGTTACAATTTAGTAAATTAATAGATGCCATCATCATTATAGCCCATTTTGTTGTAATCTGACACTTTCAGGAGTGTGGATAATGAAAATCAACGAAAGACCACGGGAACAACTTCATCCTTAATCAGAGTGAACCGATTGTCAGCAGAGCGTATTCTGTTGCTCCGTCAGGCTCTTAAAGGCGTTTATGCACGATCAGGCGAGGTCGAAACGGTCAAGGTCCATTACTTTTCCCCACGCAGCTACAAAGTCGTGCAGGAACTTCTCCCGGGAGTCCTCACATCCATAGACTTCCGCCAAGGCCCGGAGCTGAGAGTTCGAACCGAAGATGAGATCGACACGGGTGCCGGTCCACTTGAGTTCTCCTGTTGCGCGATCTCGCCCCTCGAACACGTCGTCGGCTTCCGAGGCCGCTTTCCACGTGGTGCCCATGTCGAGAAGGTTCACAAAGAAGTCATTGGTGAGCGTTTCTGGCCGCTTGGTGAAGACGCCGTGTTGGGACTGTCCGTAGTTGGTTTTCAGGACGCGCATACCGCCAAGGAGAACCGTCATCTCAGGGGCGGTCAGCGTCAGCAATTGCGCCCGGTCAACCAGCAACTCCTCTGCCGATACGGTGTATTTGGTCTTGAGGTAGTTACGGAAACCATCTGCTTCCGGCTCCAGAACGGAAAATGCCTCAACATCGGTTTGCTCCTGCGAGGCGTCCATGCGGCCAGGCGTGAAGGGAACCGTCACATTTTGACCACCATTTTTCGCCGCCTGTTCGACACCAGCACAACCCGCCAACACGATCAGGTCAGCCATGGAGACCTTTTTGCCGAACCCACTTTGAATGTTTTCCAGTGTTTTCAACACTTTTGCCAATTGATCCGGTTGGTTGACTTTCCAATTCTTTTGGGGGGCCAGACGAATGCGGGCACCGTTCGCGCCGCCGCGCATGTCGGAACCACGGAAGGTTGAAGCTGATGCCCAGGCGGTTGAAACCAGCTCGGAGATTGACAGGCCGGAATCAAGGACCTTGCCCTTTAGTGTGGCGATATCACTCTCATTGATCAGTTCATGATCGACTGCAGGGATTGGATCCTGCCAAATAAGTTCCTCTACAGGAACTTCGGGGCCGAGATAGCGAGCGCGAGGACCCATATCCCGGTGTGTCAACTTGAACCATGCGCGGGCGAAGGCATCTGCAAACTCTTCCGGGTTTTTATGGAAGCGTCGCGCAATCGGTTCATAGATCGGGTCCATCCGCATCGCCATGTCGGCGGTGGTCATCATGATCGGAACCCGCTTCGACGAATCGTGAGCGGCCGGAGCAAGGTTTTTTTCAGTCGCATCCTTCGGCGTCCATTGGTTTGCGCCCGCCGGGCTTTTTGTCAGTACCCACTCGTTGCCAAACAGCATGTTAAAATAGTTCATGTCCCACTTTGTCGGGGTAGGGTTCCATGCTCCTTCCAAGCCGCTGCCAATCTGGTCGCCACCTTTGCCGCTGCCATGGCTGCATTTCCAGCCGAGTCCCTGCTCTTCGATACCAGCCGCCTCGGGTTCAGGCCCAACCAGCGCAGCATCGCCGGCACCGTGGCATTTACCAAAGGTGTGCCCGCCGGCGGTAAGCGCCACTGTCTCCTCATCGTTCATTGCCATGCGTGCAAACGTCTCCCGAACGTCCCGTCCTGACGCGATCGGATCCGGGTTGCCGTTCGGCCCTTCCGGGTTCACGTAGATCAGGCCCATCTGCACTGCGGCGAGAGGATTGTCGAGTTTCCTGTCGCCGGAGTAGCGCTTGTCTCCAAGCCAGGTGTCCTCATCTCCCCAGTAAATGTCTTCTTCCGGTTCCCAGATATCTTCGCGCCCGCCGCCGAAGCCGAATGTCTTAAAGCCCATGGACTCGAGAGCGCAGTTGCCTGCAAGGATCATCAGGTCGGCCCAGGAAATTTTCCTGCCGTATTTTTGCTTGATCGGCCAAAGCAGACGGCGCGCCTTGTCGAGGTTAACGTTGTCCGGCCAGCTGTTAAGTGGCGGGAAACGCTGGTTACCGGAGCCCGCTCCCCCACGGCCATCGCCGGTGCGGTAGGTGCCCGCGCTGTGCCATGCCATCCGGATGAAGAGCGGCCCGTAGTGACCGTAGTCAGCCGGCCACCACTCCTGGGAGTCAGTCATCAGCGCATAGAGATCCTTCTTCAGAGCCTGCAGGTCGAGTTTTTTGAATTCATCGGCGTAGTTGAACTTCTCGCCCATTGGGTTGATCATGGAAGAATTCTGATGAAGGATCTTGAGGTTCAACTGTTTCGGCCACCAGTCCCGGTTTGTTGTACCCCTGTTGGCAGTGGGTTTGTCAACTCTGCCCGTTATCGGGCACGTGCTAACTTTATTCATCTCTGTTCTCCTTTCGTCTGAGCTGGATTTAGACACAACTAGGGATTATATGACTAGACACAGTATACCCCAATTTTGGAGAGTATGTTTCAGTTGCCCCCTTTCTGTGTAATAAAATATCCTGAAATATATGGAATTTACGCTGAAGTAACCCTTTGACGGTAAAACAGAAAATGTAACATCCCCGGAAGGGTTGTTACATTTTCTGTCGTGCGGGGAGGAGACCAATGTGCAGTTGCAGTCTGCTTTCCCTGTTTACTGCCAGGCCGGTTGCGGCAGCGGCGTCAACTGCGGAATGCCGTGATTGCGCTTGGCGGTGGTTCTGTTTTTAAGAACCAGTGCTGCAGCATTATTTTCGCAGAAGGAACGGGGTTCATAGGTCCGTCCAGCCGCAAGTTGCTCTTCCTCTTTCTTCAGGCGCATGAAAACATACCGGCCGATAAGCGGGGCAATCAGGCGTGTCTTCCAGCCGAATTCGGCATAAATATCCGCAAGAAGAGTGCTTGCCTTTCCTCGAATCTGCGGAATCAGATGATAATACCGTTTCATCGCCCAGACAGCCCCCGCGTAGGTGGAGCGGAGCGGCGCAGCTTCCCAGGCGAGGCGTTCCCGAACGCTGCGGGAATGTGATTTATGCTTCTGCCACCCGTTCAGGAGTACCCGGAAAAGACGCAGAAGACTGGGGCCGTTCGCATCAAAATCCCTGCGGAAGGCGTCCAACAGGTGGTTCTCTTCCTCCCCGTTTTTAAAATGGGGATGGCGATAGTTGAAGCGATACTGACCGTGGGCATCGGCAAAGGGAAATTCTTATTCATTGAGGAGAGTTCCCTCACGCTTGTGTTTTTCATGAAGGGGAGTGCCGGGAATCGGCGTGTACAGCATAAACTGATGAAAAACCGTATCGTGACTGACGGCATAGTCGATGATAGCCCCCAGATCTTTCGGACGGTGATCTTCAAGGCCGAGAATTGATGAGCCGAGAACCCGGATGCCGTTGGCCTGCAGATGGTGTACGAGGCTAAGGGTATCGACCCCCTTGAGCTTGTCATAGGCGCTCTCTTCTCCTTCAAGTCCCATCCAGACGAAACCGATTCCCAATCCCAGCAACTGATCCATCGAATAGGATTTCAGTACCCGTGCCGAGCTGAATACGGAGAGTGACCAGTTCTTGCCGTTGGCCGCCATAAGCTCCAACAGTCGCAACGCCCGTTTACGGTGCAGCAGGAAATTCTCGTCGAGGACAAAAAAGGAGCGCACCTTCAGCTTTTGTTCGATGTCGCACATGACGGCATAGAGCTCATCGCCGGTCTCATAGAAATTTATGAATTTCCCTTTCCCGCCGAACTGGGCGGAGGTGGAGCAGAAGTTACACCCCATGGGACAGCCGACGGAGGGGATGAGGATTGCCGCCGTCCGTTCCGGACTGTCGCCAAGACTTAACCCCATGGCTTTTGAGCCAAAGCCGGAAAAGGCCGCGGGGTGTTTGATCGGCTTTTGGTCATCCTGGCCGAGGTAGCGCTGAAACCAGCGAACCCCTTCGCCGCGAACGATAAGGTCGGCATCAATCATCTGATCAAGCCCCTCCTTGTTGGCGATATGTCCGCCGACAACAATCGTTGCTCCCGGCTGATAACGGCGGACCAGTTCGCACATCTTGACCACTTTGCCGACATTGGCAATAATGCCGCTGATGCCGATGACGTCATAGATTTGTTGACGGATATGTTCGGTGAAGCTCTCCAGAGTCGGGAAATCCAGGAGGGTGCAGGGGGCGTCAAGATTTTCCTGTATCATCATCAGCCCAAAGGAGCGGTGAAACATACGGAGAGAGAAACCGCCCTGGAGACGGGTTACCTGATTCTGGTACAGTTCCATCGGGTTGGCTTTGCGGCTGCCGTACTGATCGTCCTGGCCATACGGGCCGAAGACGCTTGAAAGAAGGACACGGGCTCTGGTTGCCAGAGGATGCGGGGCGGGAAATGTTGGGGGTTGAAGCATTTTATTCTCCTTGTGTGTCTCTTGCGAGGGTGATTCTGTTACATGAGCGGAGAGTGAGTAAAAGAGAGAACGTAACGTTGCAGCCTGACAGAGTAAAACGTTTGGCGAAGGTCGGTGATGAGGGTGGAAAAATCAGGGGGCTCAGTGTGGCTTTCGTCTGTAACCGTTCGGATGTAACATGCTCGATAAATCGTGTGTAAAAAGGCTTTCAGTGACTGGCATCACGTAAAACGATCATACTCATTCCAAAGGATGGAGTACAGCTGCTTGCTGTACTTCACCTTCTCAGTATAGAGACACGGAAGAAAAATAAGAAGGGGTACCATGCGTTTTACAATACTTTTACAATGGTCAATAGTGAGTTTTTGAAAAAAACCAGACTTTCCGGTTAACTCTTCGTGCCATGAAACTAATGTGCCGGATAAAACCTACGGATACTGGGATTGCAAGAGTTTGATTGCACGGGTAAAAATGGAATGGGAGGCGAGGGGTGAAGGTTTTCCTTCACCATACTCAATAGCATTGTCGTTGTCCACGTACGAGAGTGAATATAAATCGCAACAAATCATAACATGGGGTAAAAAACTTCACTTCGCGAATCCCGCGCTATAAATCTGACAAACTCACCTGACTCACCGAAACGTCCGTTATATTTGTTACCACGATACTGATTTGTTCTCGGAAACTATCGCATAACCATAGTATATTACACACTATTTCATATTCGATTGATTGGCTTGATTCTTGCCGTAGTTTCTCTGTTTGACGCTGGTATAATAGGAGTTGACCGGTGATCGCGATCCGATGGAGGAGAGAACCATGCCATAATCCGCAAGATGCCCTGTTCGATCATGGTGGTGAAATAAGTAATCGTGAAAACGTCCAGAGAGGGTGATTTTCGGTTTCTCACCCAACATTTGCCTGTTACGGAGGTTGCAATGAAGGATGCCAGCATTGATCTGCTCTGCATTAACACGATTCGCTTTCTCTCGATCGATGCGGTGCAGAAAGCCAACAGCGGACATCCAGAACGGGGCCATACGCCGGGAGTCGAGATTACCACCGGCCCCCTTGGCCAGGGGTTCGGCAACGGCGTGGGAATGGCCATGGCCGAGGCACACCTTGCGGCCCGTTATAATCGACCAGGCTTCGCTATCATCGATCATTTCACCTATGGGATAGTCAGCGATGGCGATCTGATGGAAGGGATTGCTGCGGAGGCAGCCTCCCTTGCCGGCCATCTGCAACTGGGCAAGCTGATCTATTTCTACGACGACAACCGCATCACCCTTGCAGCGGCAACCGACCTCACCTTCACCGAGGACCGTGGCAAAAGATTCGCGGCCTATGGCTGGCACGTGCAGACGGTGACGGACGGCAACGATCCGGAAGCGATTCATTGCGCCCTTGAAATAGCTCGTTCCACTGCCGACAAGCCTTCCCTCATAATTGTTCGCACCCATATCGGCTTTGGTTCCCCTCACAAGCAGGACACGTTCGAGGCGCACGGATCCCCACTCGGAGAGGATGAAGTGCGTTGTACCAAGGAAAACCTGGGATGGCAGACGGCACCGGATTTCCTTATTCCGGAGGAAGTCCTGCGCCATTTCCGTCAGGCGCTGCCACGGGGGAAAGAGGCAGAGAAGACGTGGGATGCGATGCTCACCGCCTATGCCCGTGAGCACCCGGAGCTCGCCCAGGAGCTGCGCCAGGTGATTGAAGGGAACCTTCCCGAAGGCTGGGACGCAGATATCCCCTCGTTCCCCGCCGATCCAAAAGGCATGGCACGCCGGGCAGCATCGGGAAAAGTAATGAATGCCATCGCTCCCCGACTTCCCTCTCTCGTTGGCGGTTCCGCGGATCTCGACCCATTGACCCTTACCGCACTAAAGGGCATGGGAGACTTTGAAAGTCCGATC
>JAJXWO010000079.1 GCA_021781535.1 Deltaproteobacteria bacterium
CCATAACGAACATTCTTAACCCGTAACATGGGGGGAGGCAAGACTTAGATTGGTAATACATTGAAAATAAAGCTTAAATTCAAAAAAAACACGTCAAGAAGTTTGACACAACGATCGATATATTAAGGAGATACTATGAAGAGAATACTTCTGATCAACCTTTTATTACTGAGCGTGATACTCATTTTACCGTACTCGGCCACTGCCGAGCAGCAACCTGAAATGATTGCCGAAAAAATGTCGATCAAATTGGCGCGCGGCGTAGCCAACACCTTTACCAGTCTTGCCGAAATCCCCAAACAGACCATCCTGACCGGCAGAGAGATGGGGCCCATGGGATATGCACTGATCGGTCCGCTCAAAGGGATCGGCATGTCACTCTATCGCGGTGTCATCGGCATGACCGAGACAGTTTTCTTCTTGGTGCCGCAACCAGGCTACTATGACCCTATGATCGAACCAGCCTATGTCTGGGATGGGTGGGAATCAAAGCGAGACACGACACCACCTATGCCGGATGCCGGTAAATAACCGGCCACTACAAATGACGTTATTTTCTGTTCGAATAGCGCAGAAAATAACGTCTCAATTATAGCGCCAATCGTTGTCGCAGGTGCGCCTCGAATGCGACTTTAAACTCATCCCGCTTGAGCGCCATATCAACCGTGGCCTTGAGAAATCCCAGCTTGTCACCGCAATCATGCCGCAGACCCTCGAACAGGCACCCATACACATTTTCTTTCTTTGAAAGTTTGAGGATTGCATCCGTCAACTGGATCTCGCCCCCCTTGCCCGCCTCCTGCTGTTCCAGGATACCAAAGATACGCGGTGTCAGCACATAACGTCCGATAATGGCCATATCCGAGGGCGCTTCCTCCCGGCTCGGCTTTTCGACCATATCCGTTACCTGGAACACATGTTCAGAAAGCTGTTCCGCCTTGACACAACCGTAAGACGAGATATTGTCCATCGGCACCTTCTCCAGTGCCAGCACCGAGCCATGCCGTTCATCGTACACATCCAGCAGCTGTTTCAGACAAGGGCTCTGGCTGTCGATGATATCATCCCCCAGTAACACGGCAAAGGGCTCATTGCCGATAAAATCCTTACCGCAGAGAATGGCGTGTCCGAGGCCGAGAGCCTTTTTCTGACGGACGTAAAATATGTCTACCATGTCTGCTATCTCACGCATAATTTGGAGGGTTTTCTGCTTCCCCTTTTCCTCCAGATGCTGTTCCAGTTCGGTTGAATTGTCAAAATGGTCCTCGATGGCGCGCTTACCCCGACCCGTGACAAACAGGATCTGCTCGATGCCTGCAGCCACTGCTTCTTCCACGACATATTGTACCAGCGGTTTGTCGATCAGCGGCAGCATTTCCTTGGGAGATGATTTTGTGGCTGGCAGGAAACGTGTTCCCATACCCGCAACGGGGAATATAGCCTTTTTAACTTTCAATGCGGTACCTCCTGGCTTCATTTCAATGCAGATACGATTTCAGGCACAACCTCATCACGTCCCATGGCCATCAGGTGGATACCATCGCACAGATCGCGACACTGCAGCGCCAGCTCTGTGGCAATCCTGACTCCTTCGGCTGCTGGATCAGCCGCGGATGCGAGCCGCTCGACAACAGCAGCAGGAATTTTCAGGCCGGGGATGTTGCGGTTGATAAAATCGGCCATTTTTGCAGACTTGAGAACCAGTACTCCGGCGATCACCTTTACACCCAAAGGCTGAACCGTTGAGCAAAACCCGGTCAAACGCTGCGGGTCAAAGATGGCCTGGGTCTGGAAGAAGCGGGCGCCGGCCGCACTTTTTTTTGCCAGCTTGGGACGGGTGGCAACAAACGGCTCCACTTCGGGTGCGGCGGCGGCGCCGGCAAAGAATGACGTACGCCCGGCCAGAGCCTTGCCATTCATATCCTGGCCAGCGTTGAGCGCTTGAATCGTGCGGAGCAGAAGAACCGAATCCAGATCAAACACGGCCCGCCCCTGGCGATGGTCACCACAGCCGATGTCATCACCGGTCAGCGCCAGGAGGTTATTGATACCCATGGCTGCGGCGCCCAGCAGGTCGCTTTGCAAAGCCAGCCGGTTGCGGTCGCGGCAGGTGAGCTGCATGATCGGCTCAATGCCTTCACGTACCAGCAGAGCGGCAGCTGTCAGTGGCGTCATGCGCATATTGGCGCCTTGGTTGTCGGTGATGTTGATAGCGTCCACATGTGGTGCAACACATGCCGCCATCCGCAGGAACGTTGACATATCGCTGCCATGCGGAGGAGCCAGCTCGGCGGTAATGATAAAACTGTTCTCGCCCATTTTCCGGGACAGCACAGTGGGCATTGTTATTTCTCCAATTTGAGGTTGTGAGGGTGCCGCTTGTGGGTAAAATCCCGTGACGGTGTTGTTCGATGAAGGTTTTCCACCCGCCCCTGCAGCTCCAGCCTTTCGTAGATCGTCACCCAGGTACAGCGATTCGTGCGATCAACCTCACAGTTGCCGTCCTCCATGCCGCCGCAGGGGCCATTGAGCAATCCCTTGGGGCAGACGGTAACCGGGCAGATACCGCCGGTATCGTTCAGGCGGCAATCACCGCACAGACTGCAGCGTTGTTCAAATTGGCCAAAGCGGCGGATATTGCCGAGAAATTTGGAATCGGTCCCGGCCACAACCTTCTTATTGCAGGCCTCGGCCACGGACTGGATACCGGCACCGCACGAAAGCACCAGCAGGAAATCTGCCTCCTCCACCTGTTCTTTGCGGGAGCGCAGGTCGCGCCCCGTACGGAGCATGTGGCAGGTCTCATCGATAACGATCGTGCCGGTCACTTCCTTGCCGGCCGCCGTCAACTCTTCCTGCATCCGGAAGACCTCTTCCTCACCGCCGGCTTTACAGACGGTGGCGCACTTGGCGCAGCCGATGATAAAGACACGGGTAGCGCCTTCCAGAGCAGCAACTATCTGATCAAGCGGTTTCTGGGTAGAAACGATCATGAGAATTCCCCTTGGACTGACAAGGCAGGAGCCCTGTGAATACGACCTTCACGGGACGCTTTTTGCAGAGCATGTTTGCAGTCAAAACAAGTAATTTCAAGGTGCTTTAAAGTAGACCGTTTCAAACCTCTGAGGTTTTGAAACCTCGGAGGTTTCTCCTGGAATACCTGTCATCTTGATTGCAAAATCGAATAAGACCCCCGAGGAATAAACCCCGGAGGTCTCTGTGGCACGACAGCATTCACACGGTTACTCGCCACCGCAACATCCGCCGCCGGCACAGGCCGCCGGCTTGGGGGCCTCCGTCTTGGGGCAGTATCCGGTCTTGAACCAGCCGTCACCTTTCAGGCTGAATGCCGTTGATGAAATCTGTTTATCAACCGGTCCGCCACACTGGGGACATTCGCTGGCCGGGGCATCGGAAAACTTCTGGCGCAATTCAAATTGGTAGTTACAGACTGAACATTTGTACTCGTACATGGGCATGACGTATAGACTCCTCCGCTTATTTCATATGTAGTATCAATATAATAATCTGGGGGGTGGTTTGTCAACGTCCGGAAATTTTCAAGGACGCTTTTCAGCATGTGTCCAGGCTATATCATTATCTGCGGGAGTATGATATTTCTACAGGCATGCAAAATGTTTCCAACCGAGCCGTGCTCGTCTTATCATTTTTTCTCGCCGCGCTGGCAATCGTCGGCTGCATTCGCTTCATCGACACGGGAGTGGCCTCGGGGATCTGGGCCTTTACATCGTCGCAACCCGTACTGAAGTCACACTTCGAAAACATCCCGGACACATTGTCCAAGGTTGTTGCCATAGGCACCGTTCTCATGTGGCTGGCGTACTATCTCTTGATTCACACGAAAGGATCACACAAACCGGCCCACTTCTTCCAACTGGCAGCAACTGTGGTACCGGTCGCATTCTTATTAAAAACTTTTCTGCAATTTGCCTGCGGGCGCACAACCACCCGCTTGTGGTTGAAAATTGGAGGCCCGCTTGAATTCAACTGGTTCAAGCCGCTGGAAGATAGCGGGGGATTCCCATCCGGGCATATGGTGGTTTTTACAGCATTTTTTACTGCGACCTGGCTGTACTACCCACGGAGCCGCCCGCTGGTTGTCGCGGCGCTTTCCGGACTCGCGCTGGCGCTCCTGCTCACCAGTTACCATTTCGTCAGCGATATACTGGCAGGTATCTGCTGCGGCATCCTGATAACATTGGGCATCCACCATCTCTTCTCAAAAAACCGTTCTGCGGACCCCTGACGAGCAGCCCGGGTCATGCTCCTCCTGCACTTCTCCTCCAGAAGCTCAGCGACTGTTTGATCTCCCTGAGAATCTCCGCATCCTCGGGAGGCAACTTGGAGAGGTGCTCCTGTACGAATATGGTCACAATTGAGAACAGAAAGGCTGTAAACGTTGACAATAGCACGATGAGCAATCGTTTAGGCTTACTTTTCTTTGCCGGAGCCACAGCTTCATCAAGTACCTGGAGTGTTGAAGTATCTTTGTTTTCATTTATTTTTGCCATTTCGTACTGTTTGGTCAGCTGCTCGAAGATCGCCTCTTGTATCTTCAGTTCGCGCATCTTGCGTAGATACTCAACACCAAGAGCCGGCAAATTTCCGGTAGCAGGAATAACATTTTCAGCGCCTCCACTGCCGACCATGGCGCCCAACTGACTCTTCAATTTGGAAATACCTGCTTGAAGTGCCATTACGTCGCTACTTTCATCGGTTCTGGAATTCCTCAGGGTAGCAAGCTGCACCTCTTTGGAAACGATTTCCGCCTTGATTCGTGCGATCCCTTCAATAGCAACTGCGGCCTGAGCGTCAATCTTGATGGTCTTGTATTTTTCCTGGAACGACTTCAAATCATCCTCGGCTTTTTTAAGATCCTGCTTGACGACCGCCAGACGCTGTTCCAGAAAAAGGCGTTCCCCGCCGGCCTTTAAAAGGAAGAGCTGTATGCTCCGCTGGGTCAATTCAGCCACGAAGGTATTGGCCAGCAGGGCTGCTTTCTGAGGATCCTTGCTATCAGCAGAAACTGAAATAATACCGTTTTTCCCTGCCTTGAACGTTACAACTTTTTCAAGAGCCTTACGGGTGTCATCAATATTTTTTTTCTTAAACTCCTTCTGCAGATCCAGACGTTTAATAACGGCATCGGCCACGGAACGGCTTTTGATAATTCCCAGATAAAGATCGGTCGAACCTCCCAAGCCACCAGCAGCAAGAGCGCCCAAACCACCCGCCTGGGAAAGCAGTGCAGAGAAAGCAGCACTCGTGTTCTCTTTTTGTGGCGGAAGAAACTGGTTTGTGGCGGTATAAATATTATCCAGAAACAGTGAGAAACAGACCGAAAGGATAATGGCGCTTGTGCAGATTTTAATAATCAGCATTTTACGCCTGACTATCACCTGCAATAATTCAAGCAGGTTGATCTCGTCTTCATCACTGTTTTCAGATGGTGGATTTATATATGGCTGTCCGTTCATACGTTACCCCTATCTCAGACCGATCAGAACAGTGCCTGCAGTAAGGGCAACATTCGCTAAAATTTGTGTGATATCTTTTATCTCCCTCATCCAGGCAATACGTTCGATCTTCTGCGGCACAACCAAGGTATCACCCGGTTCGAGTGTGGACGCTGTGAACCCCCCAAAGGTCCACCGCCGGTCACTATCGTCCCAATGCAATCCGAACGAAGATTGTTGATTACTGAATACGGTGCCGTCAGCCTTGACGACATACATTTCAGATGGATCGGCATCATTAGTCGGTCCACCCGCTTTTTTAAGATAGGATTCAATATCGGAAGCCTCCGGCTGATACACAAATGAGGTGGGGTTGTATACCATGCCCAGTACGCTCACAACACTCGGGCGTGCCGGTATTTCAAGTTCGTCGCCCCCCTCCACCACCACATCAAAACTGCTCTTCTGCAACTCATCGAGCGGTGTAAGACGGATCACAACGCGCCCCTCGGCCTTCATGGTCTTCATCTTCTCGACATTCTTCATCAGACCATCCAACGCGGCCTTGGTGGCCTCAAGTTCATCCCGCGAAGAAGACACCGAGGATAAGGCGACCTGCTTCTGCAGAATTTCCTTCTCCGTCCGTGCGACGATTTCATTCATCCTGACCTGCTGGGTTTCGCGCACAGAGCGCCGCTCGAATTTCGCCCCGCGCAGATAGGCTCTCTCGGTATACCCGCCGGCCCTGGCAATGACTGAGCTCAACTTCTCGCCGCGTGCAACCGAGTAGACACCGGGAAATCGCACTTCACCCTTCAGCGTGACAAACTTGTCCGAGGCATCGAACCAATCAGAAACACTCCGGACGATCAACACATCGTCCGATTGAAGCGGCAGGTTTTGCGTAGGATCACCAGCCAGCGCTTTGGACAGGTCCAGGGTCAGACGGCTGGGGTTGGCCTTGTCACCCACAATAACGATACGGCTCAGTTCGCCTGTTTCCAGATAGGCATTACGCTTCGGGCTTCCGGCAGCGGTGATCAGATCCCTGACCCTCATACCGGGATAAAAGTCATAGGTACCGGGGTTCACCACCGCGCCATTTATGGAAACCCGGGGCTTCTCCTCCATC
>JAJXWO010000080.1 GCA_021781535.1 Deltaproteobacteria bacterium
GGTCTTTATGTATATGAAGGATGCGACTGAAGAATTCGATTGGATCCAGGTCACAGCACCCATGGCACTCTGTGTTGTCATCTCCGTCCTTGGAACGCTGGTTCCGGGTATCGTGCCTTCCTTGATCCTCCAATTTGCACAACAGGCTATCAAGTTGATCTAGTCTGCTATTGCAACAAATCAGAAAGGGCGATCTTATCGAGATCGCCCTTTCTGATTTATGGGCAGTTCTGATTTACAAGATATTTACAACATTAGTGGAATGTTGGTAAACGCTCTTGGATCAGTACGTAGGGACTGACTATCAACATAGAAAACCTCTTTTGTGAATCTTCATTCCAGATGTGAATTTGATTCTCAGAGGGTTTACCGATTTTACCTGCTCTGATCCATTCCTCGATTGGGGTGATGTCGTCATTGGAAACGTGAACAGCGGTATCCACGAGATCAAGAGTGTCGTCAATCAGAATAAGACCACCTCGTTCAAGGTGGGCACGCAACATACTCCATTCTGCCTCGTCTATCGACAAGGCAAGTTCTTCCCTATTCGGCGTCATCTGAAAACCCTTTCTTGACCCACGTTATCACTGTTAGCTGCAGCAACGTACATACGATTTGTTGTTTTATATCAGGCAATGCAGATAAAATCGAGACCTTCTTTGAGGCCCAGTGGATGAACAAACTTCCTGAACTGCTCGCGCGCACCGCGCACCCCGATAGCTACAAGTATTTTATTGTTTTTATCCAACAGCTGATCAGTATTCACAACTGGTGCGCCATGCAGGAGTGTCCCAATTTTGCGGTGATCAACGTCAATCCATTTTGAAACCCTGATTCCTTCTGCTGCGAGTAAACGCTGCCATGCGCGACCTTCCAAGCCAGCACCAGCAATAACGACATCCTGCACGTTACTCAGAAAACCTTGTTGAAGGTGGTAGAGTTTGCATCTGCGAAATGCGGTGGCTGCATATTCGACCATACTACGGGTAGCTCGCCCGGGGTGATCACGCCAGAAAAAGAGCTCTTGCGACAAGCGGGCAAATCGAACACCGGCATCGGCCATCCGCAGCCAAAGATCGTAATCTTCAGGCCAGCCCATGTCTCGGTAAGCCCCAACAGAATTAATCAGTGATCGACGTGTTACTATACTGGGGTGGACAAAGGGCGATTCCACAAAACGGTCGCGCAGAATCAGGTCGTGATTGTAAAGTCCGTTCTGCCACGTCTCGTATGCCAACATACCTTGCTTCAGATGCCTACGTGGAAAATGGCGGAAGTTGCAGGCTACCAATCCGATGTCAGGGTTGCTGTCCAGGTAGGCCACCTGTGATTCAAGTCTACGCGGGTGGCAGATGTCGTCGCCATCCATACGTGCCACCAATTGTGACCGGCAGGCAGCCAAACCGGTGTTGAGAGCGGTAACCAGCCCGCCTCCGCTGCGATGGATGATACGGATCCGTGGATCACTCTGCGCAGCCTTGGCCAGAATGGAAGGCGTTGAATCGTCAGAGCCGTCGTCCACGGCAATCAGTTCCCAGGCCGTGAAGGTTTGACGAACAAGCGAATTTAGTGCTGCCGGAAGGAACTTTGCTTCATTATGCACCGGCATGAGAATAGATATCCGGGGAGTTGTCGTCATAACTGTTTCTTTCGCTTAAAACCTTTGAGATGTGCGGTGGCATCCTTTGCTGCTGGTGTTGAGAAATAGGTGGCCACAACTTCATCACGTCGTTTAGCTGTATGCTCCCGATTGATCTGTATTGTTTCGCCGCGTGTCGTCTCCTGTAGTACATCCGCCTTGGTGTCCCCGGATGAGCAAGCAGACAGCATGATTGTGACGAGAACTGCGATGACGTCAGTTGCTTTCTTGTAACCTTTTCCCGTTTAATGATAATTCTGCCAGATCAGCTTGATGGTAATAAGCAGGACCATGGTAATAAAGACCGGTCGTATGAATCGGGATCCCCTGCTCACGACCAGGTGAGAACCCAGGTGGGCTCCGATGAATTGACCGGCTCCCATAATCAATCCCTCACGCCAAAGAACAGAGCCACCAATGATGAACACGCCCAGCGACGTGATATTGCTGGTAAGGTTCATAACCTTGGTGTAGCCGGTAGCGCTGATCATGTTGAAGCCCAGGCCGAGCATGAGAGCCATTACCCAGAATGATCCGGTTCCGGGTCCGAAAAAACCATCATAAAAGCCCAGTACGATCCCGGCCAGCAGATAGAACCAAGTCTTGGACATGCGCGGGTGAATGTCCGCGCGACCCAGACGTGGCGTCAGCAGTGTGTAGAGCACAATTGTAAAAAGCAGCCAGGGTATGATGTGTCGTAAAACCCCCGGATCAAGGCGTTGGACCATGTAAGTGCCCAACCCTGCACCTAAAGCTGTACAGGCAATACCTTCGAAACAATCGTGTAATATGACTGTGCCGGAACGAACAAACGTCAGCATGGCGCTGCCTGATCCGAAACTGGCCTGAAGTTTGTTGGTACCCAAGGCAATCTGGGGAGGCAAGCCAATACCAAGGAGTACCGGGATGGTTATGAGCCCGCCACCGCCGGCAATGGCATCAACCAGGCCCGCCACGAGTCCAGTCATAAAAAGTAGTGAAAGCAGCACGCCAGGCGACATGGTTACAAGTCACTGCTCGGGTGGAGCAATAAATTCGAATGCAACCCCGTCAGCCGCTTTCCTGATTACACGACCCCGCAGGACGGGAGCTTCCTGTCCCATCACCTGGGAAGTCAACTGGAGTTCCATAACCGTGCCGGGTGGCGGTTCCTGCTCAAATACAACCATCAGGAAGGCTCCACCATCGCTAAAATCTCTGGTAATACCGACCTGATCCGTTTGGCCTGGCCAGGTAACGCGAATCTCAAGAGGAAGCTCATAGCGCTCAAATTTTCTTTTGTCGTGCATGGTTGTAAGCCTTTCGTCATCAATGTAAATCGAACTAGGTCTGAACCTGTTTGTCATCAGCTACCCGGACAACTTCTGCAATGTTTTTTGCTTGACGAATGAACTGTATTTGTAAAGGATATTCTCACTAATTCTGAGGGCACAACAATGGTTGACAGGCATCCACAACCCCAGCAGACATTGCCCGCAATTGCAGAACTGTTCAGTCGTAACCAGGTGATAAAAAAATATGCCGAAGGGCGTACCCGTGCCGCTGTAGCGATGATTCTGCGTGAATTGCCCGGCGATCTGGAGATACTTTTTATTGAACGCGCCAGCGATGAGCGTGATCCCTGGTCCGGACATCTGGCGTTCCCAGGCGGCAAGGTTGAGCTGGGCGAGCAGTCTCGTCAGGCTGCAGAACGTGAAACGCAGGAAGAAATCGGTATCGACTTGGGAGCGGAGTGCTACCTTGGGCGTATGTCCGATATCATCGGGGCAAATCTTCCAGTCCGGGTGTCATGCTTTGCCTATGGAGTCGTGACCTCGTCTGTTCAACCAATCGTAAGTCGCGAGGTGCGTGATGTCTTCTGGGTCAAGCTTTCTGACATACTCATGCCGGAACGGCACCAGACGGCAATGGTTGGATTTTCCGGCGCAACCATGAAAGTGCCCGCCATCGTAATGCCTCAGCCCAACAAACCGGTGCTGTGGGGCCTGACCTACCGGCTCCTCATGCAGTTTCTGGAAATCATCCAGGTTCGTAAATAACCACAGGTTGCGTTTATCCGAGGAAGTTGTAAACTAAACGAATATGCACACCATCAGAGGAGGAATACTGTATGAGCGAACGCACCGGTATCATCACGTTCAAAGGTAACCCGTTTACCCTGCTTGGCCCCGAGATAAAGGTCGGTGAAAAGGCCCCGGACTTTGTTGTGGTCGACAATGGTCTGGCAGCGGTTACACTGGCAAGTTCAGCAGGCAAGATCAGGGTCATTAGCGCCGTACCTTCACTGGATACGCCGGTCTGTGATAGCGAAACCCGTCGCTTCAACCAGGAGGCCGCCGGACTGCCTGGTGACGTGCTAGTGTTGACCATCAGCCTGGATCTGCCCTTTGCGCAGAAGCGCTGGTGTGGCGCGGCAGGTATCGACAAGGTAATCACCCTGTCGGATTACCGGGAACGCTCCTTTGGTCAGAACTACGGCGTACTTATCAAAGAACTGTTGCTACTGACCCGGGCTGTATTTGTTGTGGATGCAAACGATATTATCTGCTACATCCAGATCGTTCCCGAAGTAACCAACGAGCCGGATTACGCAGCGGTTATAAGTGCCGTAAAACAATTGTTGTAGGGAACGCCGCCGGACGTAGGCTGCCTGATTTCTCCGGTTACAGATTATTTTCAATCCGTTTCAGCATGATTGAATTCAGTACCACCGAAACTGAGGAGAACGCCATGGCCAGTCCGGCGAACTCCGGCTTGAGAGTCATGCCGTAGCGTGAGAGCAATCCGGCGGCAATCGGGATGCCAAGGATGTTGTACACGAGCGCCCAGAACAGGTTTTGCTTGATTTTCGCCAAGGTTGCCCGGCCGATGGTTATAGCGCGGACTACATCCATCAGGTCATCGCGCATAAGCACAATATCGCCGGTTTCCTTGGCTATATCCGTGCCGCCCCCGATGGCGATACCGATCTCGGCTTGAGCCAGGGCCGGGGCATCATTAATTCCATCGCCAACCATGCCGGTTATCATGCCACGTTGCTGGTACTCCTTGACGACTTCCTGTTTACGGGCCGGCAGCACCCCTGCTTCAAAGGTGTCCACTCCGGCTTGTTGTGCCACGATTTCGGCTACATCGGTGTGATCACCGGTGATCATGCAAGTGCGAATACCCAAGCGTCTGATTTCTTTGACGGCCAGAGCAGAGTTGGGCTTGAGTGTGTCGGCAAAGGCTGCCATGCCTACAAGCTTGCTGCCTACTGCGACGAAAATAAGAGATTTGCCTTCTGCTGTCAGCCGGCCAGCTTTTTCTGAGAGCGGGCCAGGGGCGATACCCTCTTCTTCCATCAGGCGTTCATTGCCCACTGCCAGATGGAAACCTCCGTAGATACAGGTGATACCGTAGCCGCCGCGTTCCTCCAGGTCATGGACCTCGCCGGGGAGAATCCCTGCCTCTGTCGCTGCCGCGAGGGATGCCTGAGCTAATGGGTGGCTGGAGTTGGCTTCGGCCGTTGCCAGGCATTCCAATAGTTTTACCGGGTCTATGCTGCGTGATGCAGGAACCAGGTCGGTCATGACCGGTATGCCGGTTGTCAGGGTGCCGGTTTTATCCAGGAGAAGCACCTGCATACGTGAGATGTTCTCAAGTACCGATCCTTTTTTTACCAGGATGCCACGTCCAAGGGCAATGCCGCTTCCGACCATGATGGCGGTAGGGGTGGCAAGGCCCATGGCGCAGGGACACGCAATGACAATGACGGCGATGGCAAAGCGGAAAGCGGTTAAAAAACCGGAATGACCGACAGAAAGCCAGAAGAAAAATGTTGCCAGTGCGAGGATGATAACGATCGGTACGAACCGGGCCGAAACAGCATCCGCAAAGCGCTGGATGGGTGCCTTGTCGCCCTGGGCTTCCCGCACCATGCGTACGATCTGGGCCAACAGAGTCGCTTCACCCACACGGGTGGCACGTATTTGCAGGACGCCACTCTTGTTGATGGTGGCACCGGTGACGCTGTCGCCCGGCTTTTTCTGGACCGGCAGGGATTCACCGGTGACCATGGATTCATCAACCGTGCTGCTGCCGTCGAGCACCTCACCGTCTACCGGAATAGTCTCGCCAGGGCGCACCAGTACCACATCGTTGACCCGGATGATGGATGCCGGAACGTCTTCTTCACCCATGTCCGTTACCAGCCGGGCTTTATCAGCCTGCAGGTGCAGCAGCTTCTTTAATGAATCACCGGCTTTACCACGGGCCCGGGCTTCCAGATACTTGCCGAGACGAATGAAGGCGATCAGCATGGCTGACGTCTCGAAGAAAACCTCGTGATGTGGCCCGAGCAAGCCGAAATATGCCAAGAGAGAATAAAAATAGGCCGCCAAGGTGCCCAATGCAACCAGTACATCCATGTTGGCGCTGCGGTTTTTCAGGGCGGACCAGGCTCCACGGTAAAAGGTCAGCCCGGCGGAAAATTGCACGGCAGTGGCCAGAAGCAGGTTGAGTTGCATGACAGCACGGTTACTGTGCAAACCCATGGTAAGCATGATCGGCATCGAGGCGGCCAGGGCGAAAATCAGCCAGTTACGCTGAGTTTGCAGGTCATCGCGCGAGGCCGCCGCTGATTCACGCAACTCTACCGGTGTATACCCGGCAGTGTGGACGAGTGCAAAAACATTGGAGGTTGTAAGGCGCGTGGTGTCGAATCGAACATAGCCGGTCTCGGCGGCAAGATTTACGATGGCAGTGGTTATGGCAGGGTTTTCGAGCAGTTTTTTTTCCAGCGTGTTAACGCAGGAGGCACAGT
>JAJXWO010000081.1 GCA_021781535.1 Deltaproteobacteria bacterium
CCATTGTGGCGGCCGATGCAATAGCGGCAAAGGCGGTCAACATGGCTGCTGCGGCTAATAACTTTGCAAAATTCTGTACTTTCATTCAGATACCCCCGGCCTTGATTTTGCTTCATTTTTAATGAATGCAATGCCGGTGCCACATGCTGAGTGAAACAGTAAAGAACGGTTTCATTGACGTGCATGTATGTAACTGTTGGTTATTTCGACGTATTACTCTGTGGCATCTGTTTGTGGATACTTTTCATGCTTTCTGAACATCTCAGGGCTCACGTGCAGGACTTGAATCCATGTGCAATTACTTGCACACGGTGTGAATAATTTTGCACAATATGCCTACTCTTCATTGAGGAGCCCAAACTCTTTCAGTTTGTATTGAAGGGAGCGGCGGGAAATATGTAATTCCTCCGCCGCAAGACGGCGGTTACCATCATGCCGTTCCAGGGCTTTGACAATCATCTCTCGTTCCATGGATTTGAGCATTTCCCGCGCCTCCATCTTTTCCGGAACGTCCGGTTGCTGCGGAGGTTCGGGCAGTGGTGCGCCCCTGACCAGAAGGTGGGTACACCTGACCGTATCCTGCGCCAGAATAACCGCCCGTTCCATGATATTCTGCAGCTCGCGGATGTTGCCGGGCCATGCATAGGAATTCATGCTGGACAAGGCTTCCTGCTCGATCCCTTTTACCTGTTTATTGTTCTGCCGGCTGAAACGCTGCAGGAAGTAGTCTGCCAATAGCGGTATGCAGTCATAACGCTCACGCAACGGTGGCAAATGGATGGGAAACACGTTCAGGCGGTAGAACAGATCTTCGCGAAAACGCTTATGAGCAACCTCTATACCCAGGTCACGGTTGGTCGCGGCTATGACGCGCACATCGGCCTTGATCTCCTTGCTGCCACCCACCCGCTCAAAGACCCGCTCCTGCAACACCCGCAACAACTTTGCCTGAAGTGCCAGCGGCATCTCTCCGATCTCATCCAGAAAGATAGTTCCCTCTTCGGCCAGCTCAAATTTTCCTTTGCGAGCTTGAACCGCCCCGGTAAAAGCGCCTTTTTCATGGCCGAACAGTTCGCTCTCCAACAGGTTCTCCGGTATTGCGGCACAGTTGATCGGGATGAAACTGCCTTTGCCCCGGGGACTCAACAGATGAATAACCCGCGCTACAAGCTCCTTGCCGGTTCCGCTCTCGCCGTAAATGAGCACATTAGCGACGGTGACGGCCACATTATGTACCAGCGTATGCACCGATTCCATGGCCTGACCTGCGAAGATAAGGCTCACCGGCGGAAGCCCGGCGGTTTCGGTCTCACTCGGTGAAAGACAATCTTTTCTGCGCGGTTGGCTTTTCAGCGCCCGGTTGACAACATCCAGCAGGGCATCCGGGCTTTTGAGCGGTTTGGTGAGGAAATCAAACGCCCCGTTTTTTATGGCGGTCACCGCCTCTTCGACCCTGCCAAATGCGGTCATAAAAATAAAAAGCGGTGGACGTTCTTCCAGCATTGCTTCTTTGAATAGTTCAAACCCGCTTTTACCAGGCATCTTCAGGTCAGAGATAACCAGATCAAACTGTTCATCTTGAATCAACTGCAAGCCAGTCAGGCCATCTCCGGCAGTCGCCACCTCATAGCCTTCGTCCTTCAGCACGGTATGCAAAAAAGTCCTGAAGTTCTTATCATCCTCTACCAGCAGAATTCGTTCTTTCATGCCTTCCCCTTGTGCCAAGCTCTGGGTACTTCCATTGTCACTGTTGTTCCGGCAGTTGAGCTTTTAATGCTGATGGTGCCGTTATGTTCTTCAATGATTATTTTGCAGAGCGCAAGCCCTAGTCCGGTACCCCGCGCCTTGGTGGTAAAGAACGGCTCGAATATTCGCTGCATGTTGTCAGGGCTTATACCGTGGCCAGAATCGGTTACCATGATCGAAATGCACGAGTCTGACGGCGTGGCGGAGATAGACAGCGTGCCGCCGTCGGGCATGGCCTGCAAACCGTTCCTGGCAAGATTCAACAGCACCTGGGTTAGCCGGTCATAGTTGCCTTGAAATTCCAGGTCCTGCGTATAATCCACCCTCATAGTGATGTGGGATTGCTCGGCTTCAGGCCGCACCATGGCGACCGTCTGTTCGATCAGGCCAGACACCTGAATCGTAGTCACGGGGAATTCATCTCTTCTGGCAAAGGCCAATAGATCCGTTGTCAACTCTTCAAGCCTGAGTGTTTCAGCGATGATTCTCTGAGCTGAGTCCCGTGTCCGAGAATCGTCCGGCCTTCTTTCAATAAGTTGTGCAAAGCCCTTGATGCCGGCCAGCGGGTTACGTATTTCATGGGCCAGCAAGGCCCCCATCTCACCCATTCTGGCAAGGTTTTCCTGCTGCGACAAGTCCAGCCTATGTTTTTCCTCCCGCCGGGCGTAGCGATAGATAACCGCCGTCAGGAACCAACTGAAAACCAGCAATGTGAGTGTAACAGTCATATTGATGCGCGCGGAACGGATAACCGCATCGGCGCGATGGGTTTGAAGGACAAGCAACAGTCCGAGTGTGCCGTGAGGCACATGGGCATGTGTAATCAGTTCGTAGGCGTCTTGGCCGGTTTCCAGCCTTATTCGTTTGCCGGTCATTGTCTCTTGCGACATCTGCCGCAAGATCTCTTTGTCGCGAATCCGGGTGCCGATAAGTTTTGGATTGGTATGGTATTTATAGATGCCTTGGTCATCTACCAGCCCGAAATAGATAATATCATGGGAATGAAACATGGAAAGGGAATGAAGGGTAGGGTCCTGATGCACACTGAACTCGATAGCGGCATGGAGAGAGTGAGCAAAACCAAAGAGTATTTCATCGGCAATCGGTTGCGCTTTTCGATAATTGTTTACGGTGAACCAGAGGAGCAACAGGGAAATTCCGGCCAGACAGAGTACAAGAACACGTTTGAGCATGGCCGACCTTGTTTTTGCAGTTATTCTAAGAGGCATACACGTTACGGGAAGACATCATCTGCTCAATCACGAAATCTTGTATGGCATGCCGTGCACGCCGCCTCAATTTTTCTGTACGCTTTAGTTGCCTCGCCAAAATTACCTTTCTGTGCCATTTCCCTGGTGGATCTAACCGCTATTTCCAGGTTTGTGGCACGCTGTATGTATTTTGTGAGCTCTGTCGCATGCTTGTGCGGTTTTGATCTTTTCAGGTCGGGAATCGCTGCAATAATCCTCTCCGCCTCCCACTCAGCGCTACGAACATCGCCCTTTTTCAAGGCCGCTGCCAGCTGTGCTGACGCCTGTGAAAACATAGGCATCATGGCGTGCAGCTTCTGCATTCGAGCATAGTCTGACGCCATTGTGTTGCCATGCTTCTCCATGCCGTGGGCAGATGCAACGCCATATATCGTCAACGATCCAATCAGCAGTCCTAATGCAGCTCGTATATATCGGTTGCTCATGATCACTCCTCTTTGACTTCTGCTCAATGTTCTTTCACATCCAGCAGCCAGACACTGTTGCCCCCGGCCTGTCTGCCCAGCTTGTCAACGACCTTCCAGCGCACCTTGACCGGTGTGCGTTCCTTGAACTGCGACGGCTCTTTGGGCCTGAACACCGCAGCCATATCAAAGACGGAGTGATACATGTCTCCGGCAAACGCGTGCCCATCCTCGGAGAAGAGCTTCAATTCCTTGATGTCCACCGGACGGTCGAAAAAGGCATTCACCTCATCAATGTTCGTAGCCCCTTTCTCCCGCATACCGTTAACACTGAGCAAGCGTGGTGCTGACGGCTGTTGAACAACGCCATCGGCTTGTCCTGACACGGCGCTCAACGGCTGCTGCTTGCCCTCAACCTGGAGCCGAATATCCGTGGCTCCCTTGAACTGGCGCAAGGTCAAGTCCAATGCGTGTGCAAGAGCTGTTCCGACCGTCGTATCCAACCCCATGCTGAGGTTTACCGTGACAGTTCCCAAAGCGTCGTTGAGTGCCAGCAAACGAATCCCGGACGGGAACGGTATGAATTCTCCCTGGTAACTGCCGATGTCCATACCGCCCAACAAGCGCTCGACGGCAACCTTTTTGAGGCTGCCCTCGTCAAAGGTAAAAAACGGGAATGGAACAACCTTGCCCGGGGTTGTCTTTGACGGGAAGTAGATCACAAAAGCGTACGCCGTGCCTTTGTTGACGGTTGGCGCTGCTCCGAAATACTTCTCATAGGCAGAGGTTGCTATAACTTTTCCAGGCGCTTCAACCGGAATCTCCTTGTTATGAAAGGAAATGGCGTAGATCAGAAATCCGGCTAATGCGATTGATACGGTAATGAAAGCGATTTTTCTCATAATCATTTAGTTGAATGAATTAGTCGAAGCGGGCTTGTAAGGCCCGCTTCAGTTGGTTAAATTCAAGGTCCGTTCAGTTGATCGAGGATTTTATTGGCTTCTTTCAACTTTTTCTCCAAATCTTTCAGTTCCTTGGCGTTATACTTCTTTGAACCCTTTGCAATTTCAGCATCCAACCGCTTAATCTTCGCCTGGATCGTTTCCGCCTGTGCCGCACATTCTCTCATGCCGGATGGTGTATCCATCTTCATACCTGCATGCTCGGCAGCCAATGCCGGCATTGCACCAAAAAGCCCCACTGCCATCAATACCACAAACAGTTTCTTCATCTCTTGTTCCTCCCCTTGGAAATCTGGAGTGATACCACTCCGTTCAAAAAACTTACCACGATATCGTGGTGTGTCAATTCGCCACCTGACGCGCACTTTACCGGAACTTGGAACCACGGACCTAACCGGTTTTGTCGGAACGTGTTCATCACTCCATATGTACCGGCACAATGAAAAGCATATGTTGTGCCAAGGCTTAACAGGCTGATTTTGAGTGGTATTGATGTGATGATATTGAGGCGGGTGAAGATTATTCTGCAGCAGGGGGGTATATTCTACATAAAAAAAAGGCCGTATTACGTGACTAGCGTCTCAATGTCGTATCTCTCCATTTTGCCCTTTAGCACCGCAACAAGCGGGAAGGTTTCATCGCATACCGGGTTGCCTGTAGCGAAAGAGGCGGTACAATGAGTGCAGAAAAATCCCTTTTGGTTTGCCTGATTGCAAACAGCAATCGAACCGGCCTTACATAAGAAAGCAAAGCATAAAGGCCGATAAAAAGGCGTCCAACCTGTGAAGATGCGCACCAATGCAATGCCGTAAAAGATAGTTTAATTAGGCCGTCTGTCGACAAATTTGCCAACCTGGATGTCTATTCCTTTAGTCTCGCTTTGTTTTTTTACGGTAATCGGTTGTGCGGCGTCTCCGCCATATATCCCATACAGGTCTCCGGCCTGTGGTCGTCCGCCGCCATATCCAGCACGAGCAGTTACAAAATATGTTCCTTCTTCGTTGACTTGAACACGATATTTTCCATCTTTTCCCGTTTTATGCGAAACATAGATCGGCCTGCCGGTAACTCCTTGGTTGGCATATACCTGGACGACTGCGCCAGCCAATGGTGTACCGTCGAGCGCTTTCAACGTCCCGGTAATTGATGCCATGCCGGCGGTTGCAGCCGTATTGGCAGACATAGTTCTGGTACGCGACTTGTAAACGGAAGCCCGTCGCAGGATGCCAATATCGTTCGTTTTACCACGTTTCACGGTGTATGTGATCGGCTTGCCTGTCTTGTCACGGCTAAGTCCATACAGATCGCCATCTTGGGGGGGGCCGGGGGTATTGCCGGCATATCTTTTCCGGGTTGACAGGTAATAGGTGCCTTCGGCAAGTTCCAGAGAAAATTTACCTTTATCGTCGGTTACAGCAATAGCATCCGGGACGCGGCGTGATCTATCTCGTTGTGGCGGCGGGCCGGCATTGGCATCGAAAGCATAGATCACTCCACCTGAAACGGGGCCTATGTTTTGTGGAATCCAGGCGCCGGATAAGTGTCCTGAAATATTTTCGTCTGCAATGGCTGCTGATGTCCAGAGCAGTATGATACATAGCACGGTCAAATAACGACTCATGATTTCAGACTCCTGTTGCTCGAATTCGTTCAATGTACCATGTACGTTGCTTACATAAATAGTTCAATGACTTAATTTGATACACCCGTCTGTTGTATAAAAAGTTTCCATAAACATGGGATGCCCGTTATGGCTGTGCCGCGCCTACACCGCCGATTGCTGGTCTGAACGCGCAGAAAACGCTGCAACGGCACTCGTTCTTCAAGTCTTTTTGAGCACCTGTTTGGCCTGAGAATCATAGACCGGATTCATACCCGGAATCCATTGTTTTGCCATAAGATCGTGACCAATCGATTTGAAAAAGGCGAATACCCGTTGTTCCATCTCGTATGCTCGTCTCGGTTCCAGATCCACAAGGTTTTTG
>JAJXWO010000082.1 GCA_021781535.1 Deltaproteobacteria bacterium
AGGATATGCATGCATCATCTTGATCGGGTATTCCAGTCTTTCATTCTTAAGGGTCCGTTTGACGTCTTTGTTGTGTGACATGGGTACTTCCTCCTTTTTTGGTGTGTTTTTTTGATTGAGCTGACTTGATTACATTGAAAAGCTGTGTTCTCTCCTGCATGTGTCCTTTTAGACTTCGCCACCACCTCCTCATAACTTGGTTATACGATCATCTACGTTCGCTGCAAAAGAGCCGACTGTCTTCACTTCAAGGCCCGTTATGATCGAGTTGTCAATAACTTTAGCAAGTAGAATGCCAACTTTAAATACATAAAAATAACAGCTAGTTGTGATTTATTTGCTGAGCAGGTATGTCTGGTGGGAGGTATTTGCGAGGTGATATGAAACAGTTTTATATAATTATGTCCACAATATGGTGATTTTATAGCTATGGATATTATCTACACTGTGGAATTTCCACCCAATAGCCTCAGCTGGGACAAGGTGGCGGGGCTGGAACGCACTAAAAACAGGGGTGCATATAAATATAAAAGTGTTTATCAAATAAATTACAATAGTCATAACAGATAGTTATTAAACGGCATGATTTTTTATCTGAGTGGTTTGCTGTATGCCGGTAAACCTGATTTCTATTCTGTTGGCTCTGCGGCCCCAGTATCTAATTGTCGTTTGTATTCGATTTCTGCGAGGCTCAAGGCGGCAATTACGTATTTGCTTTATAGATAGCCCGCCTCGCCGCGCAGCGGTCATCTGCAGCCAACAGATTTCCACAGCTACCCCATGCGCGCCCCATGCATCCGCCGGAACAGTAGTGTTTACCCGGGCAATCGCGACATTCAGGGATTTCAACGGCCCGGCGCCGGCTGATTTGAAGCAGTGTTGACCAGAGCGGGATGCCTTCTGCTACGGCAACAGTGAGCCCTTTTTCGTATACACCTGTTACAGAGTATTCATCGCTGTGACACAGCAGGCATGGGTAAAGCCTGCCGGATGGGGTGAGATACGGATGCTCTATAAAGGTACAGCATGCTTGACGAACCGTATCACCCGCCTGCCACTGCAGTGCGGACATGGTTCCTATCCTGTTATAAAGATCCCGGAAGTGGATATCGCTGTCGAAACGTTGCAGCAAACTCAGATATTGTTCCACCTCGGGCGGCGCGATCAATGACGTTTCGGCGGCGCGCCCACACAGCACCATTGTTCCGGTAACAACAGAAACGATGCCAACGCTGTCTGCTAAATCGAGCAGTTCAGGTATTTCAGCGATGTTGTGACGCATCTCTGTGAAAAAAACCGAAATTCGCTGACCAAGACCTGCCTCAACAAGTCTCTTGATTCCAGACCAGGCAGTCCTGAAGGCGCCTGCCCCGCGTACCAGGTCGTGTGTATGAGCCGTAGCTCCATCCAGGCTGATCTGGATTGAAAAGCCCGGGAAGTCCAATTCGCGTAGGGTGGCAAGGTGATCATCGTTCAAAAGCATTGCATTGGTCTGGAGTGCAATGGTTTTAAATCCCAACGAGCAGGCGAAATGGATTATGTCAAGCCAATGCGGGTGGCACAGTGGTTCACCACCGGTAATCCGGATTCCGTGTCCACCGATTGCGGCGAACTCTTTCATGATGTTGAAAAGTTTTCTTATTTGCACCTGGGTGGGGGATGGTGCTTCGCCTGCGCTGACCCAGCAATGGCAACAGGTAAGGTTGCAGGCGTTGGTGATGGCGAGCGTTAATACTCCGGGGGGGTGGAGGTCACGCTGATGCAGCTGTTTCAATAGTTTTGAAGGTGTCATGTTCTGACCCTCTTCCTGTGGTATGGAGCGGTTCTTTTCTTAAGATCCGGTCAATATAGTATAGGCCAAAATGGCGCATTAATCTACAGTGTGTAGAAAATACACAATAGAAATTTACCTGCAAAAGTACTTATAAATTAATATGGTGAGATGTTTCGCTTGGTCTGCATGACGTGCGGTATGTATGCGCACAGAGATGTGTGTAGCAAATAGCAACAGTTTCTGCTGGTAGGGGGCAGTGAACGGGCGCACGATGTCGCTGAGTCATAGAATCCATTCCAAAGATCTCATGAGCAGGATGCCGTCTCCGTCTTCATTCATTTCAGATGCGTGCTCACCCGCCGATAGATGACATGCGGAAGGCTTGGTGATGGCATGCTTCCAGGCTCATCTGATGACGAACCGGTTTGGTTTCAACAATCGCGGCCAATGCTTGGGCGAGCAGCCCACGGGAACCGCTCCGCAAGGATGGTTTCAGGTCGACCTGTGACCCGGCAAAAAGGCACCCTTTGGCAAGGCCCGAGGCGGTAACCCGTATCCGGTTGCAATCGGAACAGAAATGGTGTGAGACCGGGGTAATGATACCCAGGGTTCCGGCTGCGCCGGGGATGCGGAAGTTTCGTGCCGGTCCGGCCAGATCTGTATGTTCAGCAGGTAACAGGGTAAGGTGTTGCGTCAGCCGAGCCAGTATTTCGGAGCCCGGTACCACCAGACGCTGCCAGTTATGTTCACGGATTGCCGGCATGTATTCGATAAAACGCACGGTGATGGCCGAGGCCGTTGCCAGTGCGGCAAAGTCCAGTATCTCGTGGTCGTTGACGCCCCGCATGACCACCATGTTGAGTTTGATCGGAAAACCGCACTCTTTTGCAGCCTCGATACCGGCCAAAACCCGCGTCAGGTCACCGCAGCGGGAAATGTGTGAAAAGGTGTCCGGGGTCAGAGAATCGAGGCTGATGTTGAGCCGCTGTACCCCGGCGGCACGAAGGTCAACAGCCATTTTTTCCAGCAACACCCCGTTTGTCGTCAGTACCAGTTGCCCCAACCCCGGTATTTCGGCCAACTTTTGCAGGAACGGGATGAGCCCTTTACGCACCAGTGGTTCGCCACCGGTTATCCGAATTTTGTCGATACCGATCGAAACGGCGACCCGTGCAATCTGGAACAGTTCTTCGTAGCTGAGAATATCACCATGAGCAACCTTGCCGATTCCATCCTCAGGCATGCAGTATCTGCAGCGCAGGTTGCATCGGTCCGTAACGGAAAGCCGCAGGTAGTTGATGGTTCTGCCGATGGAGTCGATAAGCGGCATTGTCGTAACCTTTAGTAAGTTAGAAATCAATTTCTGCGTTTGTTGAGCAGAAATTATTTCGTTAACGCACTTATCTTGCGTAGCAAGGCAGTAAGTTAGAAATCAATTTCTGCATTTGTTGAGCAGAAATTATTTCGTTAACGCATGTATCTTGCGTAGCAGTGCTAAGTTTCCAGGCCGTATCGTTCCAGCTTGCTATAGAGAGTTTTTCGGTCGATTTCGAGCAGTTTGGCGGCCTGACTCTTGTTCTGCTCAACCAGTTCAAGGACCTTCTGGATATGATCGCGCTCCACGGCCCAGAGCGGCGAGGCCGTAAAGGTTTGGTCCTCATTACGTGTAACGCTCGCTGCTGGAGGATAGGCCGCTTTTTGAGGCGCAAATGGAAACAGATCAGGGGTGATAATCGGCTCGTTAGCGAGGATGCAGGCCCTGCGGATGGTGTTGCGCAGCTCTCTGACGTTACCTGGCCACTGATATGCGCAGAGCGAGGACATGGCTTCATCGGTGATCTCCCAGCTGCGGGAATCATTATCATTACACTGTTGAATGAAGTACCAGGCCAGTGGGATGATGTCCTCCGGGCGCTGCCGGAGCGGCGGCACGGGGATAGGCAGCAGGTTGATGCGGTGATACAGGTCTTCCCTGAACTCGCCGCGACTGACGCAGTCGGCCAGGATCTTGTTGGAAGCAAAGACAAAGCGCACGTTGACACGGATGTCGTGGTTGCCCCCCATACGTTTAAATGTGCTGGTTTCAAGTATACGCAGGAGCTTGACCTGGACGTCGAGTGGCATCTCCGAGATCTCATCCATGAACAGGGTGCCGGTATCAGCCAGTTCGAATAGTCCGGCGCGGCTTTTGTTTGCGCTGGTGAAAGCCCCCTGCATATGTCCAAAGAGTTCGCTCTCCGCGGTGTTTGCATCGAACCTGCCGCAATTGACCGTCACAAAGGGCTTGCTGCTGCGACGGCTGGCGTCGTGGACCGCCCGGGCAATCAATTCCTTGCCGGTGCCGCTTTCTCCGGCGATCAGTACGTGTTCGTCGGTCGCGCCCCACCGTTGGACTGTTTCGAGGACCTTCAGAATCGGCTGGCTTCTGCCGATGATGCGATGGTTGCTGAACCGGTTAATTTCAAGTTTGAGATTTATGTTTTCCAGCCGTAAGCGATTCTTGTCACAGGCCTTGTCGATCAGCATCTCCAGCTCATCAAGCTTTATGGGCTTGGTGAGATAATCATAGGCGCCATGTTTGATGCATTCCACCGCTGTTTCAATGGTGCCGTGGCCGGTAAACATGATAACCTCCGGAATGGTTGATTCCACTCGCATCAGCTTGAGAGTCTCAACCCCGTCCATTCCCGGCATGCGAACATCCAGCAGCACCACGTTGAATATCTCTTCGCGATATACCGTCAGCCCCTCTTCACCACTCGCTGTGGCAGTAACCTTGTATCCGGAACGTGACAACTCCATCTGCAGCAGTTCCCTGAGCGATTTATCATCCTCGACAACTAGAACCTTTGTATCGTTTCGAGCTATTTCTGACATGCCGGTATCCTTACGGTGAATTTTGATCCAGTGCCACACTGACTTTCTACGCTGATGTCTCCGCCTAAGCGTTTAATGATGTTGTAGGTGACCGCCAGTCCGAGGCCATTGCCCTGGCCGACATTTTTTGTGGTAAAAAACGGATCCCAGATCTGGTCGATAGCTTCTCTGGATATCCCGCAACCGGAATCGCTGATCTGGATCATGACCATTGATTGTTGTATCATTCGGGTGGTTATTTTTACCAGGCCTGATCCGCTGATGGCTTGATGAGCGTTTATCAGAAGATTCATGCACACCTGCCGAAGACCGGTCTGATCGGCGATAACATCGGGAAGATCGGACTGAAAATCGGTTTGTATTTCGATTCGGTCGTAGCGTGATTTGTAGCGGATAAGTTCCAGGACTTCGTTCAGTACGGCATTTATATTTACGTTGCTGACAGATCCGTCGGATTTGCGGCTGAAGGAGAGCAGGCAATCGATGATGCTTTTGCAGCGGTACGATTCCCGAACGATCACCTGCAGATATTTTGTAAAATCATCCAGTCTCGGATCTTCCGCCAGTGAATGTTCTTCATTGAAGCGCCGGAGCAGGGCCTCTGCATATCCGGCAACCGACGAGAGCGGGTTATTGATTTCATGGGCCACGCCGGCCGCCAGAACTCCAATACTGGAAAGCTTCTCGGCCTGTATGAGTTGGAATTCGTGAAGCCGTTTATCGGTAACATCACGCAGAAAGAGGAGCGCTCGATTCTGCTCGTTGATGCCGCCTTCAATCGTTGTTGCTGTGACATCGAAGTAACGGGCATTCCCGTCGGCAGGGAGAGAGCTGATCGATATTTCAACCCGTTCACCGGCCAAGGCGCGTTCGACGGGGCACACATGGGGGGCGGATTCGAGCTCCGGATGAAAGAGTTCACGACACGAGCAGCCTGGCAAGGTTTGCTGCGGGAAATACTGCGGGCAGACATGATTGCGATGCTGCACCATGCCGTTGTTGTCATATACTATAACACCATCAATGATGGAGTCAAACAGGGCTTGAAATTCGCTGCTTTTACTACGCAGGCCTTGGTTGGCTGCCTCCAGTTCGTGAATTTTCTGCTTAACCTCGGAGTAGAAGCCTATTTTGGAGCTGTCCAGACCGAGCAGCCGCTCAAGTGATGATTCGTCCACTTTTGTTCGAACGGCAACCTTGTCCATCAGTAAGCCCTTTCGAGAATATGCAGGAGATCCTCTTCATCTGCTTCACGCGGGGAGGTGACGATACAGACGTCCTTGAGTGCCTGACGCGCCAGTTCCGGCAGGTCTTTGCGGAGGACTCCGATACTGCGGAGGTTGCGCGGGGCTCCGCTGGCTTCCAGCAGTGAGTCGAGGGTTTCCTGGACTTTTTCACTGGCAGCACTGATATCTCCGTTGGAACGATGCCCGAGTCCCCAGGCAAGTTCCTGAAGCTTTTCGGTAACGACCGGAATGTCGTAACGGATTACTTCCGGTAGCAGAATCGCGTTGATACTGCCGTGATTTGCGTCGTAGAGGCCGCCAATCGGGTGGGCCAGAGCATGGACGATACCCAACATGGAGTTGGAAAAGGCCATGCCGGCATGCAGGCTGGCCCGCGCCAGATTCTCCATATCTTCCGGCCTGCGCTCGTAAACAGCGT
>JAJXWO010000083.1 GCA_021781535.1 Deltaproteobacteria bacterium
CGGGCGCGCAGGCAGCGCCGCTGCCGCAGTGCGCGGCAAGGTATCCTTGCAGACCCGGACTGTCCAGGGTGCGTGCTTCAAAAGCATCCATCACTGCCGCCGGCGCGACAGGGTGCGGGTGGTACGTTGCACAAGCGGACAGCAGAAGCAACACAATACAGAGAAGCTGATTCTTCACCTGCTTACTCCCCTGCCGGACTTTTACCCCCGGCGAAGATGTGGTTCGGAATGGTTTGAATATACCACATTTCCCCAGTGCGGCAACAGCAGGGCCGACAGCACTAACGCCGTCAAATACACCATCCCCCAGGCCCAGAGAACGTCACTTAAAAAGTGCCCCCCCTGGGCAATACGGGCATACCCCATCAGCAGGCCGAAAATAAGACCACCTGCCAGCCAGCGCCGTGCGACCGCAGGTTTAGTACGGCGATAGATAAAAAACGGCGCCATCAGGTAAAAAGCAGCGGAGCCGTGTCCGCAGGGAAAGGAGCGGCCCGTGCCGTTAAGATCAGGCTGCCAGGGCTGATAAAACTGGGTGGTGCCACCAAATTCAACAATGTCACGCGGACGCGGGCGGCCCCAGTGATCCTTGAATACGACATTTACCATCAGACCCGGCCCCAGGGCGAGCAACAGCACCAGAAAAATTCCTTGTCGGCGCCATGGACGCCAGTTGTGCTTGAAACTGCCGTAACAGGCAGCGCACAGGCCGAAGATCGCCATCACAAGAGCCGGGTAGCGATCAAGGTGATAGAGCAACTTCCACGGGAACCGCTCTCCAACCGGCCAGCCGCCGGATTTATAAAATTGAGACGAGACCCACACGTCAGCGCCGGTGCAGGCAATAAGCAGAGTTGCCACCGAGAGGAACAACAGCACCATTATAACTTCCAACCAGTTTACATCCTTCATTACATACTCCATTAACGAATTATTGCCATAGCAAGCCGGTGACATGGCATTTCACCAACCCTGTTTTCGCCATTATTCTCTCAACGGATTCGGCAAATCATCCACATTATTTTTATTGCAGATGGTTAAATAGATAACCATGCCGGCAATACTCGCCAAAAAGAGTCCACTGGTGACCATGGCTCCCAAGCCCAGACCACCGCCGGTGAGCGGTTGTGAGAGCAGATCACCGCACGAAGCACCCAGCGGGCGGGTCAGGATGTAGGCAATCCAGAATGCTCCATTGGCATTGGCCTTAAAGAGGTAATACGAGATAGTTATCACACCGATCAAGGAACCAAATATCAGAGCAGATTTCCCATACCCCAGGCGGAGGCCTTCGGCAGTCAGGTCACCTGCGGCCGTACCCAGGGCAAAGGTAAAGAGAATGGCTGCCCAGTAAAACAGTTCACGTCTGATTGTAAAGATGGAGTGAATGGACAGTGTTTTTTCGCAGGCATACCAGACACCAAATGTAATCAGCAGCGCACCGCCGAAAATAATGGTCGTTGTTTGCAACGCAACGCCGAAGTTGTCAACAAGGTTGTCTGTAACAAGGGTTCCCACAATGCTGATCAGGACGACAACGGACCAGTACAGCCAGGGAACATATTGTCTGACGCGCAGTTGCATGAATAGAAATACCGCCAGCAGGGCTCCCATAACGGCTGAGGTTCCCGTCAGTCCTAACTGCAGGTTGATGTTGAGGAAATCAGCAGCCGTCTCGCCGACGGTGGTAGCCATTATCTTGATAAGCCAGAAGTAAAGCGTGGCTTCCGGAACCTTGTTGAATAGTTGCGTTGCACTCTCACTGAGCGGTGATTTCATCATAATCTCTCCGGTGTATTTAGTTTGACGCTAATTCGGTATCCAGCCGCGCCGTATTAACGGTGCTGCCAGAAGGCGGTAGAGCTTCTTGACCGGCGGGTAGAACCGTTCAGCAAGGCAGAGCTTTTCTCGGAGTACCAGCTGGGAGCTGGTGAGTGCAACCAGTGCAGCTCCAGCCATGTCCAGCGGAAAGTGTACTCCCAGATAGATCCGTGCCCAGGCCACCGGTAGCCCCAGAAATGCCAGCAACAAACCCGCCGGCCGAGAGCGTTCATGCACAAGCAGGCTGAAGGCAACCGCCCAAAGCAACGTCAGATGGTCACTAGGGAAGGATGAGTCCGGTGCATGGGCGAGAAAAGTATGCCCCAATCCGACCATAAATGGACGGGGATGCTGCCAAAAAAGTCCGATAACCTGATTGATCAGCAACCCGGCCAGCCCTGACAGAGTGGCTCCCAGCATCAGCTTACGCAGTTTTTCATCACCGCGAAGCCATCCGAGAGTCAGCATGAGTGGCACCAGCCAGACAAGCCATTCGGCCAGTCCCTGAGCCACGGCCAGCAACAGGGCTGGAGGATGCTCAGGGGCATTCAACATTAAAAACAGCGCTTGGTTCATTTTTTCCATCACAACTCCGCAAACAGCCGAGAGACTAATGTCTCTGACCGGTTTTTTTCTATCCTGTTACAAACGGTTAGTATCTCTTCTCATGTCCGTAATCACGACCGGTCTTCTCCTCAGCCCCGTCTCCTTTGATCGAGAGGCGTGGTGAGGTTGCTACCGGTTTGATTGCTAGTCCGGGTTAGGACCTTCCGGGGCGTTTTCCAGCACCGTGCCGGTTCCGGCATCCACGCCGACTTCCTGTGTGACTTTGCCGTGCCGAATATCGAACGAATAGCGCAGGCCGCTACCGCCTTTTTCTTTTTCCAGCTCCTCAGCGATAATTTTACCCGGGTGGGCCTTGAGGGCTATCGACCGCGCCTCGCTGATGGTGACCTTGGCGTCCCTTGCAAGCTTTTGACCCGTGTAGGCTTGCGCGGACAGAACGCCGGCAGTTGAGATGACGGCGAGAGTTACTGCTACCTTGATTGTGCGTTTCATACTGGTACCTCCGGATGTTTTTGTTACAGCGATGCTGCATGATGTAATACTAGCGGTGAATACTTAGCGAATGATTAGCAGGAAAACTTTTTTGAGGGGATGTTACGAAATTTTATTTCGATAGAGGGAGCGGAAAGCCTCACGGCCGAAGAGACTGAGCGAAATATTGAGGACACGTTTAATGATTTTTTGCATACGTATCTATCCGGTTTAACTCAGTTTATCCTATAAAAAGCATTTGAAACACAGAGAACACAGAGTAAAATCCAAGCGTTATAAGCTCAAAAATGTTTTTTTGATTCACCCAAAAGGAATATCTTGTTTTGGTTTAAAGCCTTTTATTTCTCTGTGTTCTCTGTGGCTCTGTGTTATTGAACTACCGTTTTTAGGGTTATTTTTAAAAAAATAAAAGCCACTAATTGTCTATTTCAAGATAATTAGTGACTTCACTGCTTTCCCCGAATTGGTTGAATAGAGTTATTTTTTGCCTTGCGCCGTTTCCGCAGCTTTTTGGCTTACCGGCTCTTTCACTTCTTCTGCGGGGCTGAATGTTTGAGGCGCCGCTGCTTGTTTTGCTTCAGGAACTGCTGCGGGAGTCGGCACTGCTGGTGCAACCGTAGCAGTTTTTATACTCAGGTACTGGTCAACCGTTTTTACATCTATTCCCATTTTCAAGGCAATCTGTGCCGGTTTTTGACCCGCTAGCTTCAAGGACTTGGCAAGAGCAGCACCAGTAAGTTCTACGGTATCGTGTTGCGGAGGAACTGTTGCGGTTTTTGCAGTAGTCGGTGTCGTGGGAACCTCTGGTTTTTGAGGGGTTAATGCCGCTTGCGTAGTTGAAACAGAATGTGATGAAACTCCAGCTACTTCCATGGTTGTTCTCCTTTTTATGTTGAATATCCGACGTCTTGCGTGACATTAGCCGTATGAGCACACAATAGAGGAGAAACCTTAACGGGATATTAAGAGATGATGCACTGTCTGGAAATTATGACCGGTCTCAATCCGGTGATCTGCTGCAAGCATATGGTACGTGCACTGTTTCTTCTCACACTATATGTGGGTTCAACGCTACATATGAGTGGTGGAAAGGAAGCTCTATGACCACTCTGAGCCCTTTTCCGTTTTCGGCTTCGCCAAGCAGTATGGTCCCACCGTGCCTCGATACCGCCGATTTTACAATGGCCAATCCAAGGCCGCAGCCGGTACTGTCCATACCCTGCCTGCGATAAAAGCGATCAAATACCCGCTCCCTTTCATCGGGTGGGATGCCAGGTCCGGTATCACCAATATCGATGAGAGCGGACCGTTCGTTCTGGCGCACAGCAATATCGATTGTTCCTCCCGGCATGGTATAAAGTATGGCATTTTCAATCAGGTTGCTGATCATGGCCCTGAGAGCATCAGATTCTCCGGTGACCGATACCGGTCCGTCGTCCTTGATCACAAGATTGATTCTCTTCTCAGTGGCGTGCCGAGCCTGCTCAGCAATGATCTCCGTAACCATCCCGTTGAGCGAAACGTCTACCATGGGTACGGGCGGCGCTTCCGGTTCAACGCGCGCAAGCGCGAGAAGCTGCCCAACCAGGCGGGTGGCACGATCGACTCCTGACTTGAGAGTTTCAAGGGCACCGGTCCGCTCATCATCACTGGCACTCCGCTCCAGAATGCGCACCTGCAGCTTTACAACCGTCAGAGGCGTGCGGAGTTCATGAGCGGCATCGGCAACAAAACGCTTTTGTATGTCGAAGGTGCGGCTCAGTTGATCAAACAGGAAATTAAGTCTCTGAACCAGGGGGAGAATCTCGGCAGGCAGGTTATTTTCCGGCAGCGGTTCGAGTGTGGCAGGGGAACGGCGCGCCACCCCGTCGGCAACCTCGGTCAGAGGTTTGAGGGTGTAACGGACAACAAACCAGATCATGACAGCAAGTGCGGGAAAAATAAAAAAAAGCGGCATAATGGTGCGTAGAGCAAATGTGAAACTCATTTCTCGACGGGCCTTAAACGGTTGAGAGACCTGAATTGTTCGCGTTTGATCGGTAATCAGAAAAACCCGCCACTCCGCATCCCGAAAGATAACTGTTTGTAGGCCTGCATAAGGGGCGCGTGGCAGGGGAACATCGTGGAGAGACACATACATGAGGGTCCCGGTTGTATCCCAGACCTGAATGGTGACGTCATCTTCTTTTTCGTAGTCGGATGCTGCGGTGGGTCGCTGTTCAATGTTTTTCTGGTCCCGGAGGGAAAGGGCCATCTGGAGTAATTGGTAGTCAAAAAGTTCATTTACCTCTTTATGAGCCTTCAGATATGTGCTGACCCCGGCCAGGAGAGCAGCCACGGTCAGCGCTCCGAGGAGTAGCACAAGGAGCCGTTTGCCGATAGAACTCATGGTTTCTCGACCATCAGATAACCGGCTCCGCGGATGGTGCGAATCAGGTTATGGCCGAGTTTTTTCCTTAAATTATGGATATGCACCTCGATGGCATTACTTTCCACCTCTTCGTTCCAACCGTACAACCGTTCTTCAAGCTGATCGCGTGAAACGGTGACCCCAGGACGTTCCAATAAAAGTGATATGAGGGAAAATTCACGTAAAGAGAGCCTTATAGGTTTTTCCTGGCAGTAAAGTTCGCGGGTGGCCAGGTTAAGAGTTAGTAGCCCGAATGTGATTATAGGTTCAACCCGCCCGTCCCGGCGGCGCAAAAGCGCCCGGATGCGGGCCGCCAGTTCGTCAGGATCAAATGGTTTGACCAGGTAATCGTCAGCGCCGCTGTCCAGTCCAGCGATCCGATCATTAACCGCGTCTCGAGCAGTCAAAATGATAACTGGCATAGAAATCTTGTTTCTTCGCAGATCACGCAAAATATCCAGTCCGTTTTTACCCGGCAATCCCAAGTCAAGAAGTACAAGATCATACGCTAATGCAGCGAGTGCCAGTTCTGCCTCTTCGCCGTCCCGAACCCAATCCACTGCAAAGGATTCCTGTTGCAGCACACGCTGTACGGCATCTCCCAACATCGGGTCATCTTCTACCAATAATAGTCTCATAATCACACTTTCTATTGCGATGCTAAGATCGCAGTGTTTATATAAAAAACGATACAACTGCCAAGAATTAGGCCATTTTATAGGGAGCATATCTTCTGAGCATTACTTATAGCCGTTAAACTATTTGCTCGTGTTTCGCAAAAACTTTCTGATTTTTAAGATGTCTTTGAGCATCTGCAGTGAATCAAAGAGTGGGCTAACCCTGGAATCCAAAGAATTATTCCATTTGACCGGGACTTCAGAAATCCTGTAACCACTCTGTTTCGCCCGGG
>JAJXWO010000037.1 GCA_021781535.1 Deltaproteobacteria bacterium
GATCTTAAAGACTCAAGAAGCCCTTCTCCGCAGGCGGCGTTAGAACGGCATGTTGTCAACATTGAGAGGTCAAGCGCTGCTGCAATACCCGCCACATCATCGAGCTGGGCTCCAGGAGCAAAACTGTTAAGCTGCAAAACTGCAGGTGTTTCGTGAAGTCCGACTCCATACGCAGATAGAAAATCGCGCAATTGCAATAGGCTCTCTCTGGTTTCAGTTGTCTGCGCAGTGGCGGGGTTGATCATGATTATGATCCCGTCGGTGCCCTTGAGCGTCATTTTCCAGGTTGCCGGATTGGCAACGGTTCCTGTAAGCGTGTAGACATGAAAGCGAACATGATATCCGTTCGGCAACGGAGTTTCAAAAGGGCTGAAATCAAAGAGCACCAGATTGTCCGTGCCAGCCGGAACATTCTTTAAATCGCCGCGTAATGACGGCTTGATCCGTGAATAAATATAGGTGAGAGCGGTGTTTTTGCCACTTCCAGCCGGTCCATAAAATACAATTTTAGCGTTGATCTCTTTTTTTGCATGATTTACAAGTGCCATGTCAAACTCCGGAATGACCTACTTTTTCTTGTTCAACAAAAGACGCTTTGCCATGGTTGAAATGACGGAAGAGATGTTTTTGCTTTTGGCAAAAAAAGCCAGATCCTTCTCGCCCATAGTGCCAAGGTATCTCATGGCGTTTTGAACCGGTGTCCGGTTGTTCTCGACAAGGGCTTTTCTGATGTTATAACTTTTTATCCATTCCTTGTTGGCGCAGATCAGCCGCATGATCTCATCATTCTGAATGCCTGCTTTGATAAGCGTCAGCACTTCAGCCTCGGTGATGCGCGGATTCTTTATGACACTTCCTGAAACCAGCTTGTTTGAATCTTTCACCAGAATGCAGCGCCACTCTTTGTCTCCTGAAAGTGCCATCTTGATCTTTTCGCCAATTCCCATAAGCTGGGCTGATTTATATTTGCTGAGGAACTCCTCGTCATTTTCATTCACGGATTCTTTATCTTCAGACTGAGCACAATGATCGGCACCATCTGTCTCCGTATCTTCCCGCTCACTGGTATCCATAGCGAGAGCATCAGGCGGCTGGCAGGCTTCAGGATGGTTGCGGCACAGAGTAGATGATACTGCCTTGAGAACAAGAGGATGGTGATGGGCGGAATCCATGTACTCTCTGATTGCTTCCTCCGGCAGTAGTTCCATGCAGGAAATTGCTGCGGTGCGGACAGCTGGCTCCGGATCTTTTGAAAGACAGAATAAAAGCATCAGCCGGTCGGGCGTTGCCATGCTCTCAGCGGCGGCAAAAGCGGAGAACCTTATTTCCAGAGGTGTCCCCGGCCGGACGTATGCCGCCACGGCCGGGGATATGATTAATTTTATTTTTTCAGCCATCTGGAGGTCATTTCTGTGAAAGAGTTGCTTTTATCCCAGCGCTTTTTAACCTCAAAAGGGCGGAGTCTGCTGTTTTCTTGTTTTTAAAAGGTCCAATTGACAGGCGCTGAGAGGGGATTGCGATGCTGGCACGTTTAATGGCTACTGTAAAGCCGGCTGCCTTCAGACGCTCTTTTTCGGTGTTGGCTGCATCACTTTGTAAATATGAACCGGCGTAGACGGCAAACTTTCCTTCCTGTTCCATCACGAATGCATCAGAGGTGTAGCGACTCAACTTTTTGAGAGAAGACTGAGCTGAGGCTCGATCATTGAATTCAGATATCAACAGGCGGTTCATGGTCGTCTTTATGTGTGAGGAAGGTTTTATCGTTGGCTTGAAGCCTGCCTTACGTACGCGTCCCATCTCGGTTGCCAGGTCCTCTTCGAGGACATAATTCCCGACAATAAGCGACCACGAGTTGTTTTCGTGCTTTTTGCTTTTTGCAGCAGGGTGTGGTTTTGTCGGGTTTTTTATTAAAGAGGTATTCTTTGCGCTATCTTTTGCAGGTCCGCTCTTGCTGGCTGCAACGACAATTTTCTTTATTTGTACGGCAGTTTTTTTCTCTCCACCCTTGGCCGCAGCAACGGACTCATTTTTCTTGACGAGAGCACCTGCCTGCGGAGCTTTTTTGTCAGCTGGTTTTACGGCTGGGGGGGCTGGCTTGGTTACTGCTGGTTTGTCTGATGATGCCGCTGGTTTGATGCCCGGTACTACAGCTGTTACTGGGGTGGTTGTAACTGTTTTCGGAACTCCAGTTGTTTCAGGTGCTTTCTTCTCCGGTTTAGCAGATTCGCCCTCGCGGGCCGGAAGCGGAATTTTAGTAACCGGTGGTGCAGGGATAGCAGTTTCAGCCGTTTTTTGCACTTCCAGAGGCTTGACGAGGTCGGTAAAAAAATAGACATATCCGAAACCGCCAACCAGAATCAGCAGCAGGAGCAGAAGAGCACTTTGATTCTTTTTTTCAGCTGGTGCCTCCTGATGTTGGGAGTCCCCTGCATCTTTACTGAATTTAAATTCCATGTAAAACCTCCATTTATCGCTTCAGTGATTGTTATGCGTTTCTTTTTTTCCTGCAAGAGAGTCGGCAATTATTTTTTGGGAAAGGTGAGAAGGCACTTCTTCGTAATGAGAAAACTCCATGCTGAACAGTCCCCGATCACTGGTCATAGACTTGAGATCGTTGGAATAGGCCAGAATTTCAGACATCGGGACTATCGTGCGGATAATCTGAGAATTCGCTTTTGGCTCAACGCCGACAACCTTGCCGCGCCTGGAGTTAAGGTCGCCTATGACATCGCCCATATTCTCGTCCGGTACGGTGATCTTCATATTCACTATAGGCTCAAGCAAAACTGGTTTGCAGAGTTCCATGCCTTTTTTGAATGCCATTGAACCGGCGACCTTGAAGGCCATTTCGGAGGAATCTACGGTGTGGAAGGACCCGTCATAGAGGGCAACTTTGAAGTCGACGACCGGGTAGCCCGCCAGAAAACCTTCCATGCTGGCCTCCTGAATCCCTTTGTCAACGGCTGGAATATACTGACGCGGAATGACGCCGCCGACAACTTTATCTTCAAAAATGTACCCTTCACCCCGTCCGGCCGGTGACATCTCAATCCAGCAGTCGCCGTACTGTCCGCGGCCTCCGGACTGTTTCTTGTATTTGCCCTGCACTTTGGCTGTCCCCCGGATAGTTTCAAAATAGGGGACTTTAGGAGTCTTAAGCAGAACCTCAACGCCAAATTTACGCTTCATCTTTTCAACAATTACCTCAAGGTGAACCTGTCCCATGCCGGAAATAATTAATTCCTTGGTCTGGGTGTCACGGTGCGACTCAAGCGTGGGCTCTTCCTCAATCATCCGGTGCAGTGCATTGTGGATCTTGTCTTCGTCAACCTTGGTTTTCGGTTCTATTGCGTATGATATCACCGGTAGAAGTTGTTTCGCCGGCTCAAATATGATCGGTTTTGCTGGATCACAGAGCGTGTCGCCGGTTACCGTCTCCTTGAGTTTGGCAACAGCAACGATGTCGCCCGCAACAGCCTGTTTGATCGGATGCTGTTTTTTGCCCTCCAGTTCGTAAATCTGGCCGATCCGCTCCTCAACCCCTTTGGTAGAGTTATATATTGTAGAATCCGAGTTGAGCACTCCCGAATAAACTCTGAAAATAGTGATTTTACCGGTATAGGGGTCGGACGTCGTCTTGAAAACCAGTGCAGAGAACGGTTCATTCTCGTCCGGGGCGCGTTCGATAATCTCTTCGGTCTTGGGATGAATGCCGATCGCCTTGGTTCGATCCAGCGGAGAAGGGAGGTAGGCGCAGATTGCATCAAGAAGGTGAGCCACACCAATATTGGGTGTGGCTGCTCCGCAGAGGACGGCGGTGAATGTATTGCGCATTGTTCCGACTCGGAGTCCGTCAATAATTTCATCTACAGTAAGATCACCGTTTTCGAGGTATTTTTCCGTGAGGGCATCATACGCTTCGGCAACTGTTTCAACCATCTGGCCACGCAAACGAGCTGCTTCTTCAGCATACTCTCCAGGGATAGCTCCTTCAGTATATTTCCCCGATCCGTCTTTTGCATAAAAACAGGCTTTCATTGTTATCAGATCGATAACGCCCTCAAAAGCTGACTCGAGTCCGATCGGTATTTGAATGGCGACTCCGCGTGCTCCGAGCATTTTTTCCATATCGTCGATAGCCCGCAGAAAGCTGGCTCGTTCACGATCTATTTTGTTGACGAATGCGATGCGGGGGACTTCAAATTCATTGGCCCAGCTCCAGAGTTCCTCCGTCTGGGCTTTAACTCCTGATATGGCCGAGAGGATGATTACCGCACAGTCGAGAGTTCGCATGCAGGCACGAGTGTCAGAAATAAAGTTTCCATAGCCGGGAGTATCTACTATGTGGATGGAATGCCCCTGCCACTCGCAATGGTCCAGGGAGGAAGTGATCGAAATTTTTCGTTTGATCTCTTCAGGCTCGAAATCCATTGTTGACGTGCCGTCATCAACTCGACCAAGCCGGTCGATCATTCCGGTGTCAAACAGAATTGCCTCTGAAAGCGATGTTTTGCCGGCACCACCATGCGCGATTATGCCCAAGTTGCGAATCTTGCAGGTTTCAAATTGTCCCATAGAATAGCCTCCTTGCGAGCGATATGGATTTCACTGCCTGTTCAGATGTAACGCGTAATGCCTGAGAGACTCATCGGGTGCGCTCATCAGCGGTTTCGTTCATGCAGTATGCGCAGACCCTCAAGTGTCAGGTTCTCATCTATTTCATCAATTGTCTTTGACTCCGGAGCAATTAAAGCAGCAAGACCACCGGTGGCGATCACCCGAAACGCTTCGTTTGATTCAGCCTGAATATGTTCCACAATCCCATCTACCAAACCGACATACCCATAAAAAATTCCAGCTTGCATTGAGTTGACGGTGTTCTTTGCAATGACATGGGGTGGTTTGATTATGTCAATTCTCGGCAATTTACTTGCTCGTTGAAAAAGTGCTTCCACTGAAATAGCAAGGCCGGGTGCGATAGCGCCACCACAGTATTCTCCTTTGCCATTGACATAATCAAAGGTTGTTGCAGTTCCGAAATCGACAATTACCAACGGGCATTTATGCTTTTCATAACCTGCCACTGCGTTGACAATTCGATCGGCTCCAACTTCGCGAGGGTTGTCATAGTGGATCGGCATCCCTGTCTTTATTCCGGGACCAACAACGTAGGGTGTCAAATTGAAGAAATCGTGAGAAATTGCCTCCATTACGCCGGTTAATGGAGGGACAACTGAGGAAATAATTGAAGCCTTTACCGCTAAAAAGCTGATCCCTGCCTGGTCAAACAGGCTGTGAAGGAGCACGGCGTATTCATCTGACGTGCGGGATTTATCCGTTGAAAGGCGCCAGCTGTGGATAAGTACCTCGCTGTCATAAACTCCTAACACTATGTTGCTGTTGCCGACGTCGATAACAAGAAGCATTTAAATTACCCTCACATCTCCACAGGTGATACGGTGCAGTATGTCGTCATCTGATCGAAGCAATAACGCTCCATCTACATCGATGCCGATAAATCTCCCACCGGTACAGTCGGTCCCTGAGTCGCTGACAAGTACGTGGCGTCCGTTTGCATTACAGCGCCGCTGCCATTCTTCACGTACCGGCCCAAAACCATACGTCTGAAAGTCCGCATACAACCGATCAAGTTCGTGTAGCATCGTACTGGCAAAAAGGAGACGGTCAACCCGTGCTCCGGATTCCAGGAGAAGAGAAGAGGCCGGTTGGCGCAGATCATCGGGGAACTGGTCTGCTGTCATATTCAGGTTGATACCGATGCCTAAAATGACGAAATTGATACCATCGGTCTCAGCACTCATTTCATTCAGCAGGCCGGCAACCTTTTTTCCGGAGACAAGCAGGTCGTTGGGCCATTTGATTTCCGGGTTGAGTTTTGTCGTCTGTTCAATTGCCCGTGCTGCAGCCACTGCGGATAAAAATGTCAGCTGTGGGGCTTCATGCGGCATTATGGTGGGGCGTAGAACAACCGAACAGTAAAGGTTGACCCCGGCAGGAGAAGCCCAGGCTCTGCCACGTCTACCTTTTCCACCGGTCTGGGAGTCTGCCAGGACAACAGTTCCCTCGATAGCTCCATCTTCTGCTAACCGAAAGGCATCGGCATTAGTTGATACAGTCAGGTTAAGAAACTCGAGCCGCCTGCCGATTTTACCGCCCTCTAGTCGGGCTCTTAGTTCAAACGGATCGATGCTGTCTGGCGACGAGATAAGCCGATACCCGCGGGATGGAACTGCTTCGATGTGGTAGCCGTTGTTTCTCAACGCAGAAATATGCTTCCATACGGCAGTTCGTGATACGCCAAGTTCTTTGCTGAGATGCTCTCCTGAGACATAGCCCGCTTCGGCACGAAACAGACGCAATATGGTACCGGCTTTTGGGTGCATGGTGCTTCCTCGGTAGTTTTTCAGGAGCGCTGCCGTCTAGTCCAGAAGCATTGAAATATCCATTGCTCGTGGCGAATGGGTCAGAGCTCCCACCGAAATAATGTCAACGCCTGTCTCTGCAATTGCCCGCACACGTTCCAGATTGACACCACCGGATGCCTCCACCAAGGCTCGGCCGTTAATGGTATTAACAGCGGATCTCATTTCATCCAGGCTCATATTGTCGAGCATTATGATATCAGCTCCGGCGGCAAGAGCCTCATCAACCTGGTCCAGAGTCTCGGTCTCTATCTCGATTCTCAATGTGTGAGGAATATAGGCGCGGGCACGCCGAATCGCTTCGGTGATACCCCCGGCGGCGACGATATGGTTTTCCTTGATCAAAACGCCGTCGTAAAGTCCGGTGCGGTGATTAACGCCCCCTCCGACTCGTACGGCGTATTTCTCCAGTTGCCGCAGTCCAGGAGTTGTTTTGCGGGTATCGACGATCCGGGCTTTTGTTCCGGCGACCGCCTCGACAAAACTGGTGGTGAGCGTTGCAATACCGCACATTCTCTGGAGCAGGTTAAGCGCAACCCGTTCACCCATCAGCAGTTGTGCGGCTTCCCCGTGAACCGTTGCCAGAAGAGTTCCGGCTACTGCTTTTTCACCATCACCGAGGCAAGTTTTGAAGTGGATGTCGGGATCAAGAGTGCTGAATACCCGAGCAGCTGTGGAGATACCAGCAACCACCAGATTTTCTTTTGCAATCAGCCGTGCTGTAGCGGCGCGCTTCCCCGGTACAACCGCAAGGGTGGTGATATCACCGGTATGAATGTCTTCAAGGAGAGCCTGTTCAATCAAGCGATCAATCATTATCATTATGGGCACCTGGATTAGAAAGTGTGATGATCTATATCACAGCGTACAAAGCGTATCAACCGCTATGAAGAATGATTCTCAATAACTGAAAGAAAGCTGCCGGAGTCTATGAAGATGGTGACGATGAGTCGGGCCGGCGGGGTGATGTCAAAGATGCGTATAAGGCGGGAAAACAGGTTATATGTGGCTCAACAAAATACTGAAAATAAGCAGAATAGCAACCGGGGGACAGAGCAGGAGAAAGATGATTCACTGGTGATATCAGTCCCCCATCATTTCAAGACAGAAGTTTTTTACTTCAACCAGCTTGTCCTCGGCCTCATCGACAAGTTCAGCGAGAAGTTGCTCATTCAGCTTGAGCGTATCCCAAGCGATTTTCTGGACTTGGGGGACAAAAGTTTCACCGCTATTGCCAAATCCCCCGGCGCAAATAAGCACATCAGCAATATGGACGACCGCTGTTTTAATGCGATGATTTCCAGATCCGGCAACATCGTGGTGAAAGGCGATCGGTTCACTTAGCTTGTCAGGAAGAAACCAGCTTTTGGACAACCATCCCCCAACCTCCGCATGGTCGGTGTCAATGATCTCGCGTTCGGCTTCCATGGTGTAGATCCGCTTCTCGTGGACAAGTCTTACGATGTCTTTCTCGGCTTCACTGCATTTAATGAAGATGATTACCTTTCCGATGTCATGCAGAAGGCCTGCAGTTGCGATTTCCTCGCACTCCGGCAATCCCAGCTTACGGGCAATCAGGTTGGCGACAGTGCCGACTGCCAGTGAATGTTCCCATAACCCGACGCTGTCTTTTTCCATAATAGCAAAAATTGATGAAGAGAGCGCAAGGCTCTTGACTACGTTAACTCCCAGCAAGATCATGGCGTTAGATATTGTTGACACCCGATAGAATCCATACGATGGAGAATTTGCCAAGCGAAGAATACGGGCGGAAAGTACCTGATCCGAAGAAACAATCTTTGCCATCTCCTGGATGGATGATTTTTCATTATCTGAAAGCGAATTCAATTTGTTAATGACACTTGGCAACGTTGGCAACGTTCTGGTGTCCATAATAATTCTTCTCAGATTACTCCGCTTGTCTGTCACTTGCGGCCTCCATTAATTTGGTCAGATGTGCTTTGTACGTATCATAAAGCAAAGCATTTAACGGATTCTGGAGAGTTTTACTAAAGCGGCCATCAAGGTCATGCAGGAGGTCGGCGACGGAACGCTCTCCTTCCTCCCAGACGGGATGGCCTTCTACATAGATGGTTTTGACATCCATGCTTTCAAAGCGTGCAATCAAGTCATCTGTCAGCTTTGTGCCTTTGCCACAGAGAGGAAACCCGACTGGCAAATTGCCACGGAAAACGTCCCTGGCAAGAGTCATCTCGGCTTTGGCATGTAACAATGGTATTTTCTGCATAGCTGTTTCCTGCTTTATATCTGATTGGATCATAAGTGAAAAAATAGTACTTAATGTCGAGAAGCAAGTCAATTAATTACATGGCTTACATTAACTTACTTATTATGATCGGATTAGTTGGCATACGGACAGGTAGGTATAGCGACACGGCTTAAATCTCCTTGCATGGTTATTTTCTTGCCAGCCACTAATATAACTGCTTGACAAGAGTATTTTAAGGAGGCTATTATTTTTCACTTTTAGTAAAAGTGGATACGTAATGTTTAAAAAAAGACCGCTTGCTTTTTAACTAAACTAAAAAATGGAGACAAAAAATGGCTAAATTTAAAGATTCTCTGGAATATCACTCAAGCGGTCGCAAAGGAAAGATTGAAGTAACATCTACCAAACCGTGCCAGACGGCGGAAGATCTTTCAATGGCATACTCTCCGGGTGTCGCCTTGCCGTGCCTGGCAATTCAGCAAAATCCCGAGGATGCCTACAAATACACAGCCAAAGGTAACCTGATAGCGGTTGTGTCCAATGGCACCGCAGTACTTGGGCTTGGCAACCTTGGGGCTCTGGCCGGTAAGCCGGTTATGGAAGGAAAGGGAATTCTTTTTAAACGCTTTGCCGATATTGATGTGTTTGACATAGAGCTTGACACTGAAGACCCGGATGAGATTATCAAAGCCTGTCAACTGCTGGAACCGACTTTTGGCGGTATCAATCTGGAAGATATAAAGGCTCCTGAGTGTTTTTATATAGAGGAAACCCTCAAGAAAACCATGAATATTCCGGTGTTCCACGACGATCAGCATGGTACCGCCATCATTTCGTCTGCAGCTCTGTTGAATGCCCTCTATCTTGTTGATAAAAAAATTGAAGATATTCGCATTGTTGTCAACGGAGCCGGAGCTGCCGCCAACTCCTGTGCTAAGCTGGCCATTGCGCTTGGCGTAAAGCCGAACAATATGATTATGTGTGACACTAAAGGGGTTATCTACAAAGGGCGCGTCGAAGGGATGAACCCCTACAAGGAACTTTTTGCTGCCGACACTCATTTCCGTACACTGGAGGAGGCTGCTGCCGGTGCTGACGTTCTGTTTGGGCTTTCCGTTAAAGGGGCATTCACGAAAGAGATGGTCGCCGGTATGGCACCGAATCCGGTCATCTTTGCTATGGCCAACCCCGATCCGGAAATAACTCCGGAAGATGCCCTTGCTGTACGTAGCGATATCATGATCGCCACTGGCCGTTCCGACTACCCCAACCAGGTCAACAATGTCCTCGGTTTTCCGTTTATCTTTCGTGGCGCCTTGGATTGTCGCGCTACCTGCATCAACGAAGAGATGAAACTGGCAGCGGTAAAAGCCTTGGCACAATTAGCTCGTGAAGAATGTCCCGACTCGGTCTGCAAAGCTTATGGCAACCAGAAATTCGTCTTCGGCCCCAACTACATTATTCCCAAACCATTTGATCCTCGTGTCCTGCTGCATGTGGCTCCTGCCATAGCAAAAGCTGCCATGGAAACCGGTGTTGCCCGTCAACCGATTGAAGATATGGCTAAATATATCGAACTTCTCGAATCGACCCAAGGCAAATCCAAAGAGATCATGCGCATGGTTATCAACAAGGCCAAGAGTGATCCTAAAACTATCGTATTCCCGGAAGGTGACAACGAAAAAATACTCAGAGCCGCAAAAGAATTGGTAGATGAAGGAATCGCCAAGCCGATTCTTATTGGAGACCGCAAAAAAATTCTTCAGAAAATGGCAGAACTAAACCTTGAGCTTGATGTCCCGATCATTGATCCTCCTGAATCTGAGCTGACTGAGAGGTACGCTGAAGAACTCTACAAGCTGCGTCAGCGCAAAGGTCTGACACTTTCCGAGTCATCGAGGCTACTGCGGCGTAAATCGCGCACCCACTTCGGTTCCATGATGGTTCGCATGGGAGATGCTGAAGCTTTGTTGGGGGGCATCGATACGCACTATCCTGAAACGATCCGCCCGGCTTTGGAGGTAGTAGGTAAGCAGAAAGGGCTTTCCAGTGTCCATGGTTTGTATATGATGGTCTTTAAAAAGGGGGTCTATTTCCTGGCCGACACGACAGTCACAATTGACCCGACGGCTGAAGAACTTGCCGAAACCGCAATCCTGGCAGCCGAAAAGGTCCGCATGCTTGATATTGAGCCTCGAGTGGCGATGCTCTCTTTTTCCAACTTCGGTTCTGTTAACCATCCACAATCCAAAAAAGTGAGACAAGCAGTTGAAATAGTTAAGGAACGTGCGCCAGATCTGATTATTGACGGTGAAATGCAGTCCGATACGGCGGTTGTGCCGGAGCTGATGGCCGGCTTTACATTCTCGAAACTGGAAACATCTGCTAACATCTTGATCTTCCCGGATTTGAACTCGGGAAATATCTGCTACAAACTGTTACATCATTTGGGAGGGGCTGAGGCGATCGGTCCGATTCTGATGGGTATGAATAAACCGGTACATGTTTTACAGCGTGGCGATAGTGTTGATGATATCGTCAATATGGCAGCCATTGCTGTCGTGGATGCTCAAACAACATAATTCGTGACACAGTATTGCGCGGTTTCAGAAGGCACGAGGGCACGTATGTACCTCGTGCCTTCTGTTTGAATATTTTCTTATTTTTATCCTCCAGTAAAGATTTGACATGTTTGGAAAATTACATTAGTTTCTATGGCGTTGAACGATTGAGTCATTTTAGGAGGTTCAGATGTTCCTTCTCCCCAAGGGCAGCCCGCTATTTGAGAATCTGGCAGTGTCGAAGCTGAAGCTTCCGGATGTCTTGTCAAAGCTTAGTAATGGCGCTTTCACCGGCTATGCAAGTTTTGTATTTCAGTCCAGCACTGGCCTCTTGGTTTTTGAAGCGGGTAAGCTGGTTAGTGCTCTTGTTGAAGGTCCAAGCGGCAAGCGCGATTCCGGTTTTGAAGCTCTTTCTGCACTTGCTGGGTTGATGGTTACAACAGGTAGCGGTGCCCTGAATGTCTATAAGCTTTCTAAAGATCTTACCATGTGTATTCACGCCTTGTTGGAAGGTGAAATACTCTACAAAGCCCAGGAATTAAAGCTGATTGATATTAAGACCCTGCTAGAAAAAGTTAAAGAAGATCACATGAATGGTTGTCTGCGCATCTACACGGATGAACATTCAGCCATGATTTTTTATAAAGACGGAAATCCGCTTGGTTTTTTTCATGATGGTTCAAGTGATATTGAAACATCATCTACAGAGTCACAAAAAATCGCTGGATTGCCGGGTGCCAAGATCGACCTGTTTTCGACACAAACTGCTGACGAGTTGATGGGAACAAATCTTCTTGAAGTTACAAATATTCAAAAAATATGGGATACCTGTGTTCTGCATCATAAGTCCGAGATTGACAAAAACAATCTTGAGCGTCAGGAACGCGACAGCAAAGCCATGTCGCAAAAACTATCGGAGTTGGAAGAACAGGTAAAATCGATAGTGACGGAGTATGTCGGAAAGTTGGGTCGCGGGGTTGTTGACAAGGAGCTTTCGGACAATGGGGGGAATGCATGTCTGTTAGATACCGCTGGAGCTGAAAAATTCATGAAAGGCGTCGAGCGGGCAGCAAAACTTCTTGCAAGCGCCACAAATATCAAGCTGATGATTGAAAAACTTTCTTCTGCGATTTCAGTTGCTAAAAATGAAAATTAATTTTTAGAAGGAAGCTTTACAAGATGGGGCGGTGGAAAATTCAGAGCAGGAACGCTCATTATTTATTAAAAAAGCCATGCAATATGCGTGGCTTTTTTAATAAATAATGAGCGGTGTAGGAATGATGGAGGCGCGTGTCGGATTCGAACCGACGTTAACGGTTTTGCAGACCGGCTCCTAGCCTCTTGGATAACGCGCCATAAATCAATGAAGCAATCTTTATAACTAAAGGAGTGCCATGCTGTCAATCACTATTTAATTCTATTTGAATTTAATTGCAAATGCAGTCGCACAATATTCAGTTGATGGAATAATGCCGTAATAAGTGGTACGCCCAGTAATTTCAAGTGACATGATTGCATCCGCGCCCATTTTTCCTGCTTCTTGTTGCACAGCGGCCAGTCCCCAAGCTTTTATATCAGGCGACAGAGTATAATCAGATCCATATGTCTCGCGAGTTACATGAATTCTGCCAATTTGTGTATAAGCTTGCGCCAGCTCATTCTGGGGAAATACCGGCAGATTGTAATTGTAAGAGGGTTGTCCCATTGTGCTGCAACTGTTGATAGAAATTAGAAAAACTAATGAAATTGTAAGCAAAATAAGTCGGCAACTGGCTATTTTCATGTGGGGTGTATCCTTTTATTGTGAAATTCTCTCTAGACAGATATAACATAACATGGTAGTGTTTCCCGCCTTTTTAGGCAACAGAAAACTTATTTTCCAATGCCGAATCAAGGTGCTGTTCCATTGTAAGCTGTCTCGTCATCTCGATGAATCCAGCTTTACCCCTTCTTCTCCTCAGTTCTTGTTACCTTGAATTTCACATCGGAACTAAATAAACTTTACCAAAGGAGCAACAGCTATTTAGGGTCATAATAAGTGGAGTACCATCAAGCACAAAAAAGGCGCTGCCGACGCAAAGCGTGGTAAAGTCTTTACAAAAATTATCAAGGAAATTTCCGTCGCAGCAAAATTGGGTGGCGGCGACCCAGCGGCAAATCCCCGTTTGAGAACTGCAGTCGATAAAGCTAAAGCTGAAAATATGCCGAAAGATAACATCGAGCGGGCCATCAAGAAGGGCGCTGGCGGCATGGAGGGCGTGACCTACGAGGAAATCGTATATGAAGGGTATGGCCCGGGTGGTGCAGCCGTTTTGGTAGAAGTTTTAACGGATAATCGCAATCGATCTGTTTCAGATATTCGGAGTATTTTTTCGAAAAGTAACGGCAACATGGGAGAAGCGGGGTGTGTTTCCTGGATATTCAGCAAGAAAGGCGTGATCGGCTATGACAAGTCGGTTGATTTTGATCAGCTTTTTGAAGCTGCTCTTGAAGCAGGTGCTGAAGATGTTTCAGAAGAGGATGACTGTTATGAAGTCACATCTGAGCCGGCCGCATTTATTGAGGTGCGTGAAGAGTTGACCGCTAAAGGTTTTAAGCATACTAATGCGGAAATAACCATGATTCCTCAGACGCAAGTGAAGCTTGAAGGTAAACAGGCCGAAAGCATGCTTAAGCTCATGGACAAACTTGAAGATAACGATGATGTCCAAAATGTGTATGCCAACTTCGATATCTCTGAAGAAGAGATGGAAAAACTAATGTAGTTTACTGGGCCCTTCGGGGCCCTTTTTTGTTTAGAGAGGTAATCTATGCTTGAAGTTGCCACGTTCGCTGCGGGATGTTTTTGGGGTGTAGAGGATGCTTTTTTAGACGTTCACGGAGTTGTTTCCACTCGAGTCGGGTACTGTGGTGGACATACAGACAATCCCACGTATCACGACGTCTGCAATTACGATACGGGTCATGCTGAAGCGGTTGAAATTACCTATGACCCTCTTCAAATAAGTTATAATAACCTTCTCAAGATTTTCTGGGAATGTCATGATCCGACCCAGTTAAACAGGCAAGGACCTGATTTCGGCACACAATACCGATCTGTGATTTTTTATCACACCAAGAACCAATATGAATCAGCTCTTGCATCACGTGATGAGTTGGAAAGCACGCATAGGTTTCGCCAGAAGATTGTGACTATCATTATGCCTGCCACCGTTTTCTGGGAGGCTGAAGCGTATCACCAGAAATATCACCAAAAAAATAGTGGCGGTTGCGGTTTTTAGGGCGAGCATAGTTTGTATCCAGTGGTATTATTTCATAACCGATTGATCTTGGTACTCTGATATAAAAATGTCTGAAAGGTGAGTGTATGCAAATACCCTTTAAACCGCGACCGGTATACGTTGCCGCGTCCTGGATGGCCCCGGTAGGACGGTATGACGGAAAAGACAAGCAGAAACTGTCTTTTCTCGAGCTGGCGGAACTGTGCGGAGAAGTTTTTGACGGAAGCCCGGTACGGCGTCGGGATATTGAGGCCGTGATTGTCGGGAGTCAGAACGCGGCTGCTTTCTCAGGTGTTGATAATACTGCAGCTAAAATAGCCGGTATCTTAGGGATTTCCGGAGCCCGTTCGGTACTTGTTGATACCGCTTCTTCGTCAGGCGCTTCAGCATTTGAAAGTGCATATCTGGAGGTTGCGTCAGGGCGATATGACTCGGTTCTGGCACTTGGTGTCCAAAAGATGAGTGATGCTTCGACAATCGAGTCAACTCGCATTATTGCCGGGGTGATCGATCGGGATGAAGCTGAATTCGGGCTGACTATGCCGGCGTGCGGCGGATTGGTAGCCTGTGCTTTAAAGGAGCGCCTCGGTCTTACTGATGAAGAATGGACGGCCTATTCGGCGCTTCTCACTCAACGCAGTCAGCGCTTTGCGGCTCGAAATCCTGATGCTCACCTGAATATGCAGATTGAATTACAAGACTATTACCGCCAGATTGCAGACGGCAGGAATTATCGCTATTGGTATCCGCTGCGTTACCATGACTTTTGTCCCATGTCTGACGGAGTTGCTGCGGTACTTCTTACATTGATCCCACAGGATGTGCGTGTGAGTGGCGTCGGAAGTGCTACCGACATTCCAACTATTGCAGACCGTAATTACTTCCACTCATTTCCCGCGACGGTAATTGCTGCAGGATATGCGTACGGAATGGCAGGCATCAAGGATATTCGCACATTAGCGGGTAAAATCCACGTTAATATGCATGATCCCTTTAACGGATTCGGGCCGATAAATATGGTCGATCTCGGTATTGTCAGCAGAAACCGGTTGATGGATGCATTGCTTGATGACTCCTTGACTGGTGAAAACGGCGCCTTCCCAACCAACGTTACCGGAGGTCTGAAGGGGAGGGGGCACCCACTTGGAGCTACCGGTATGATTCAAATTGTTGAAAACCATCGCCTAATCAGAGATAAGGGTTTTTCAGCAGGGCTGTCCCATTCCATTGGCGGGCCAATTAATAACAATGTTGTAACTCTTCTGGAACGCCGTGCTCACTACGAGTCTCGACCCCATGAACAATTTAAGCCGTGGGGACTTCCCTCTCTCGGGAAGATGAAACCAAAGGGGGTTAACCTCGAATCCTTATTGGCTTCCGGCACACCTGCCACAGGCACTTTTGTGACCGCAACTGTTCGTTTCCATCATAAAACAGGTATGCCTGAAGTTGTCATACTTATTGTAGCTTGTCGTTTTGAGGGCTCAACATATAAATTCTTGTTTGGTATTTCCGGTGAGTATTACAGCCAGATAGCTGAATGTGCAGCGGGAGATTCAGTATATATTGAAAGGGTTAACGGTTTGTTGCTTGTTAACAGCATGCCCGTTACCAGGTTTTATGCTCGTACAATGAACGGGTTGGTCGAGTTGGCGGGAAGCAGTTGGAGAAAGCTTACCGGAAAGGGTGGGGGCGCTTCCTGAATGAGATAACGGTCGGAAGCACAGCTTCCGACCGTTATACAACTCACAATCTAGATTACTTTTGTTTATGCCGCTTCTAAATCGGCATCGTTTGCATTGTCGTTACCTGCATCATTAGCAGTGTTTTCTTTTGGTGCAAGGGATTCAGCCTGTAAGCGTAAATTACGGTAGCGGGCTATTCCTGTGCCTGCTGGGATCAGACGCCCCATGATGACATTCTCTTTAAGCCCTCGAAGGTAATCAATTTTTCCTTCAATCGCTGCCTGAGTCAATACTTTCGTTGTTTCCTGGAATGAAGCGGCTGATATGAATGACTCGGTAGAAAGCGAAGCCTTTGTAATCCCGAGCAACAGTGGTTCAGCAACAGCCGGGCGTTTTCCCTCACGGTAAGCCTTCTCGTTTTCCTGTTCAAATACCGAACGCTCGATCTGGTCGTCAACCAGAAGACTGGTGTCGCCGGTATCCTTGATACGTACGCGCCGCAGCATCTGGCGAACAATTACCTCGATATGCTTGTCGTTGATCTTGACACCCTGCAGACGGTACACTTCCTGAACCTCATCGACCAGATACTTGGCTAGTTCCTTGACACCCAGTACCCGCAAAATATCATGCGGATTGGATGAACCATCCATGAGCGGCTCACCGGCACGAACTTGATCACCTTCGTGAACGCTGATATGTTTGCCTTTCGGAATCAAATATTCCTTTGGCTCGCCCAGCTCGGGAGTGACAAGAACTTTGCGCTTGCCTTTGGCATCCTTACCATATGATACACGGCCATCGATTTCGGTGATAACGGCAAAGTCCTTCGGTTTGCGTGCTTCAAAAAGTTCGGCAACGCGTGGCAAACCACCGGTAATATCCTTTGTTTTCGTTGTCTCACGAGGGATCTTGGCAATAATGTCACCAGCACTGATAATGGTGTCGTCCGTGACCGATATATTGGCACCAGCCGGAAGGAAGTACCGTCCGATAGTACCACCACCTTCTCCAGACGCCTCTTTAATGGCGATTCGAGGGCGTTTGTCCGTATCTTTCGTTTCGATGATAACCTTACGGGAAAGACCGGTTACATCATCGAGTTGCTCTTCCATTGTTACGCCTTCAAGGATGTCTGCAAACTTGACACGACCGGCAACCTCAGTAAGGATCGGCATGGTGTAGGGGTCCCACTCTGCAAGTATGGCACCCTGTTTGACAGCACCACCAGGAACAATCTTGATCTTTGCCCCATACACGACAGTGTATTTTTCACGCTCTCGCCCGGTGTCGTCAATAACAGCAATCTCACCGTTACGGTTCATAACGATGTGATGCCCTTCGTTGTTGATAACGGTATTGACGTTAATATACTTAATAACACCATCAGCACGCGCTTCAAGCGATGTTTGTTCAGCGTGGCGGGAAGCGGTACCGCCGATGTGGAAGGTACGCATCGTCAGCTGTGTCCCGGGCTCACCGATCGATTGAGCTGCTATGACGCCGACAGCTTCACCCATGTTGACGCTGTGACCGCGAGCAAGGTCACGACCGTAGCACTTGGCACAAATACCACGTTTGCTCTGGCAGGTAAGCACAGAGCGGATCTTAACTTTTTCAATCCCTGCGTCCTCTACCCGTTTAACCAGATATTCATCAATATCCTGATTCATCTCAATCAGGATTTCATCAGTCAAAGGATCATGGATATCTTCAAGGGCAACACGTCCGAGAATGCGGTCTCCGATGGGCTCAATTATTTCTCCGCCTTCAGTCAGAGACGATACAATCAGGCCATCCAATGTACCGCAATCAGTCTCTGTGATAATAGCATCCTGGGCGACATCGACCAGTCGGCGTGTCAGATAACCGGAGTTGGCTGTTTTTAAAGCCGTATCCGCCAGACCTTTACGAGCGCCGTGGGTTGAGATGAAGTATTGGAGAACCGTCAGACCTTCGCGGAAGTTAGCTGTAATCGGGGTTTCAATGATTTCGCCGGAAGGCTTAGCCATCAAACCACGCATACCAGCTAGCTGACGAATCTGCTGTGCAGAACCACGAGCACCTGAATCAGCCATCATATGGATGGCATTGAATGAAGATGTTTCTACTTTGCTGCCATCACGAGCGGTGACAATTTCTTTTGAAAGGTTATCAAGCATCTCGGTTGCAATTTCTTCTGTTGCTTTGGCCCAGATGTCGATGACTTTGTTATAGCGCTCGCCATCAGTAATAAGACCTTCAGTATATTGATTCTGAATCTCGGTGACCTCTTCATGTGCTTTCTCAATGATTGCCGGTTTTCCTTCCGGAATAACCATGTCATCAAGACAGATCGAGATACCTGCCAAGTTTGCATACTTGAATCCGATTTCCTTGAGACGGTCAGCCAAAAGGACAGTTTCCTTGCTGTCAGAGAGGCGATAGCAAGTGTCAACCAGGTTCGACAGCTCTTTCTTGGTCATTACTTTGTTAATGGTTGAGAATGGCACTGCAGCAGGAAGAACATCACGCAGCAGTATACGGCCTGCAGTGGTGTCAATCATCTGGGCTTTTTCATCGGTGACCAGATTCTTCATGCGAACTTTAATCAATGCCTGCATGTCGATCTCACCGGCGTCAAATGCTATTCGGACTTCCTCCGGTGAAGAAAAACAACCGGAAACATTCAAGCCTGTCATGAGCTCTTGTTCCGTTGGCCGGTAGTATTCCCCTTTTGCATTAATTCTGTCACGAGTCATATAGTATGCGCCCAGAACCATATCCTGTGACGGCACGATAATTGGCTTGCCGTTGGCTGGTGAGAGGATGTTGTTTGTTGACATCATCAAAACGCGCGCCTCAACCTGGCTCTCAATAGAGAGCGGCAGATGAACAGCCATCTGGTCGCCGTCGAAGTCAGCGTTGAATGCGGTACAGACAAGCGGATGCAGCTGAATGGCTTTACCCTCAATCAGAACCGGCTCAAAAGCCTGAATGCCAAGACGGTGAAGGGTTGGAGCACGGTTGAGCATGACCGGATGTTCCTTGATAACCTCTTCCAGAACATCCCATACTTCAGGCCGCTCTTTTTCGACCATTTTTTTCGCGCTTTTAATGGTGGTAACCAAACCGCGCTCTTCCAGTTTGTTATAGATAAACGGCTTGAATAGTTCCAACGCCATTTTTTTAGGAAGACCGCACTGGTGCAGTTTCAACTCCGGCCCGACGACGATAACGGAACGGCCGGAATAATCGACACGCTTACCGAGCAGATTCTGGCGGAAACGCCCGGACTTCCCTTTGAGCATATCAGATAGCGACTTCAGCGGACGCTTGTTGGGTCCGGCTATGGCACGGCCGCGGCGCCCATTGTCAAAGAGAGCATCAACTGCTTCCTGAAGCATCCGCTTTTCATTGCGTATAATGACTTCAGGCGCTTGCAGTTCACAAAGACGTTTTAATCGATTGTTTCGGTTAATAACGCGACGATACAGATCGTTCAGGTCGGATGTCGCAAAACGACCGCCGTCCAATGGTACCAATGGGCGCAATTCGGGCGGAAGTACCGGGATGCACTCAAGTATCATCCACTCCGGTTTATTGCCGGAATGGCGAAATGCCTCAACTACTTTAAGTCGTTTGGCCGTTTTCTTGCGCTTGGCCTCACTGGTCGACTCTACCATCTCAGTCCGCAATGAGACTGCCAGGTCCTCAAGTTTAAGCGCGCGCAGGCACTCACGAATAGCCTCTGCGCCCATACCGCCTGAAAATGCATCGGAACCATATTCCTGCTGCATCTTGATATACTTGTCTTCTGACATTACTTCGCAAAATTGTAATGGTGTATTTTTGGGATCACTGATTACAAACCCTTCAAAGTAAAGAACCTTTTCAAGGTCTTTGAGGGTAATATCCAACAGGTTTCCGATTCGGGATGGTAACGATTTTAGAAACCAGATATGGGCAACAGGTGTTGCCAAGTCTATGTGCCCCAGACGTTCACGACGAACCTTTGAAGGGATGACTTCAACGCCGCATTTTTCACAGATAATGCCACGATGCTTCATCCGTTTATACTTGCCGCAGTTGCACTCATAATCCTTTGTCGGGCCAAATATCTTGGCACAGAAAAGGCCGTCGCGTTCCGGTTTGAATGTCCGGTAATTAATAGTCTCCGGCTTTTTTACTTCACCGTGAGAACGCTCCCGAATTTTGTCAGGAGATGAAATCGATATGCGTATAGCTGAAAAGTGGAGTGGATCTTTTGGTTTATCAAAAAAGCTGAAATAATCTTCCACGATGCTTTCCTCCGTTTATCTGAAACCGTTTGTCTGATGACGCAGACTTCGGCCAGGAAATCTTTACTATTCTTCTTCGCCTTCGAGCAGGTCGACATCGAGACAAAGGGACTGAAGTTCCTTGATGAGAACGTTAAATGACTCGGGCAAACCAGGCTCCAGGGTATGCTTGCCTTTAACGATCGCCTCGTACATGCGGGTTCGCCCGGAAACATCATCCGACTTAACGGTCAGGAATTCCTGAAGTGCATGCGCTGCACCGTAGGCTTCCATGGCCCACACTTCCATCTCTCCGAGTCTCTGGCCGCCGAACTGAGCCTTACCGCCCAGAGGTTGCTGGGTTACAAGACTGTATGGTCCAATTGAACGGGCATGGATCTTGTCATCAACAAGATGGTGAAGTTTAAGCATGTACATGACTCCGACGGTTACCTTGTTGCTGAAGGGATCGCCGGTACGTCCATCAAACAGAGTGACCTGGCCCGATGAATGAAAATTTGCTTTCCCGAGCATTGCCTTGATCTGTGTTTCTGACGCACCCTCAAAAACCGGGGTAGCCATTGCGACGCCGCGTTGCAGGCGGCGAGCAACCTTAAGTAGCTCCGTACGGTCAAGGGCGTCAATAAATGCTCCGACTTCATCATCACCGTAGACATCTTTCAAATACAGCTTCAAATTTTCTTCAGAAGTATGCTTTTCAAGCATATCCTCAATCTTCCACCCGATGCCCTTTGCAGCCCACCCCAGATGTGTTTCCAGAATCTGGCCAACGTTCATACGTGATGGTACCCCGAGCGGATTGAGAACGATCTCAACCGGTCGGCCATCTTCCATATACGGCATATCTTCTTCCGGTAAAATACGGGAAACAACACCCTTATTACCGTGGCGGCCGGCCATCTTATCTCCGACCTGAAGTTTACGCTTGATGGAAATGTAAATCTTGACCATCTTGATAACACCTGGCGGCAGATCGTCACCACGCTTCAGTTTCTGAATCTTGTCCTCAAAAACTGTGTTAATCAGGTCAATCTGGCGATTAAGAGTTTCAAGAATCTGGTGTACTTTGTCATCGGTTTCGTTGTCATCACTTACTGAAATGGTGCTCCACACAGAATGTGCCAAGGTCTGAAGCGACTCTTCTGTTATCTGTTTTCCCTTCGCAAGGATAAGATTCCCTTTGCTGTCTTCAAGTTTGACCGCCAGGGTTTTGCCGATCAGCAAGCGTTTCAGTTTGCCAATTGCCGACCCTCGGATAATCCGGATTTCATCCTGTTCATCTTTGCGAAGTTTGTCCTCTTCTGCCTTCTCGATCAGCTCAGTACGGGAGTCCTTGTCATTTCCTTTGCGAGAAAAAATCTTCGCACCGATGACCGTACCTTCAACACCAGGAGGAACGGTAAGTGAAGTGTCGCGTACGTCGCCGGCTTTTTCTCCAAAAATAGCCCGTAACAGTTTTTCTTCAGGCGAAAGCTGCGTTTCACCTTTCGGAGTGATTTTTCCCACCAGGATGTCACCCGGTTTTACTTCAGCGCCGATTCGAATAATGCCTGATTCATCGAGATCCTTAAGTGTTTCCTCCCCAAGGTTCGGGATATCTGATGTTATTTCCTCTTTACCGAGTTTTGTATCACGGGCAACACATTCAAATTCCTCAATGTGGATGGAGGTGTAACGGTCATCTTTTATGAGTTTTTCTGAGATGAGGATCGAATCCTCGTAGTTGTATCCGCCCCATGGCATGAAGGCAACAACGATATTCTGCCCAAGAGCAAGTTCACCCATGTCAGTGGATGGGCCATCAGCGATTACCGCTCCGCGTTTAACCTTGTCTCCAACCTTGACCACCGGTTTATTGTTGATACAGGTGTTTTGGTTGGACCGTGCAAATTTGATCAGGTTGTATATATCGACGCCGGTGCCGTTTTCATCGATCTCATTCTCATCAATCTTCACTACTATTCGCGAGGCATCAACGGATTCAACCTCTCCATTGTGTTTGGCAATAACGGAAACACCGGAATCCCGGGCAACAATACGTTCCATACCGGTTCCAACCAGAGGGGAGTCGGCGCGCAGAAGTGGAACAGCCTGACGCTGCATGTTTGATCCCATGAGGGCTCGGTTAGCGTCATCATTTTCAAGGAACGGGATCAGGGCAGCAGCCACCGATACCAACTGGATTGGAGCAACATCCATCAGAGCTATCTCATCCCGATGAACAAGGATGAACTCACCGCTTTTACGCGCCGAGTTGTAATCGTTGACGAAACGGCCGTCAGCGTCAAGTTCTGCGTTTGCCTGGGCGATTGCATGCCCTTCTTCCTCAAGTGCGGAGAAGTACCGAACTTCATTAGTTACTTTGCCTTCTTGGACGATGCGGAACGGAGTTTCTACAAAGCCATGGTCGTTGATGCGTGCGTATGTTGAAAGTGAGGCGATCAGACCGATGTTAGGTCCCTCAGGAGTCTCAATAGGGCATACACGGCCATAGTGGGTAGGGTGGACGTCTCGAACCTCGAAGCCGGCGCGTTCACGAGTCAGACCGCCTGGTCCAAGAGCCGACAGACGACGTTTGTGCGTAACCTCAGACAGCGGGTTGGTCTGGTCCATAAACTGGGACAACTGAGAAGAACCGAAAAATTCTTTTACAACTGCCGAAACCGGCTTGGAGTTTATCAGGTCATGAGGCATGAGGTTTTCAACTTCCTGCAGACTCATGCGTTCCTTGATCGCTCGTTCCATGCGAACAAGGCCGATACGGTACTGATTTTCCAAGAGTTCACCGACAGCACGGACTCGGCGATTGCCCAAATGGTCAATATCATCAATGGTACCGCGCCCATTCTTTAGCTCGATAAGATACCTAACTATCTCAAGAATGTCATTTTTAACAGCAATTTTAATGTCTGAGCTATACAGGTCTTCAAAAACCATTCTGTTACGACGCAGCGTTTCAATTAATCTGCGATTTTCGTCAAAACCACCCTGATCAATTGCTTCAGTCAGTTTTGTTGTTGCCTTTGAAAGCTCGAGCGTAGCAAAAAGATCTTTCTGGAAAAAATCATTGTCGCGAATAACATTATTAAGTTCAAGCAAGAGCTGATCTCTGAGTTTGTCAGAGATAGCCTGACCCGTCTCAACCTTTTTAAGAGTTTTCGCAAGGTCAGAGGGCAGTTTCATCATCAAATACTGTGAAAAATGATCTTTTGAATCAACCAGTCTTGCTATAAGTGATTCGAAATTGACAACATCTTCGCTGCTCAACATGCACGGTGCATTTAATACCATGCAGTCCTGCCACACCTTGAGGCCGAGCTTATAGTTCAGCTTAAGTCGTCCAACTGCCGAAAGATCGTAGCGCTCTGGGTTGAAAAACAGATTATCAAAGAGTGCCAATGAACTTTTTAGAGTGGGTGGATCTCCCGGGCGCAGACGCCGATATATTTCAATCAGACCTTCGTCGCTTGAACTGATCTTGTCGATCAACAACGTGTCACGGAAAGAAGACGTTATGTGCAAGTTATCTATATATAATACTTTAAAAGCTGTTACCCCGCGCTCTTTAACTTCATTAAAACGATCAAGGGTAACTTCATCATTGCATTCAATAATTATCTCGCCGGTGTTTGGATCAACTATGTCAGATGATGCGTAACGGCCAAGAATGTCTTCGATAGTTGCCGGGACAGATTTAATGCCCCGCTCTTGTATCTTTTTAATCGAAGATTTTGTGTATTTACGATTTGCTTTGACTAGAACTTCCCCATTTGCGGGGTCAATTACGTCAACTATCGCTTTTTGGAGAGTCAGAAGTTCGGGCTCAATACTTTTGGTGATCAATTCAGGCCCGATGAAAACTTCTTCACTCTTGTAATAGTAGTTAAGGAGTTGTTCAACTGAATAACCCAAAGCTTTAAGCAGCACCGTTGCCGGCATTTTTCTGCGGCGATCGATACGAACATACAGAATATCTTTGTGGTCAAATTCAAAATCCAGCCATGATCCGCGATACGGAATAACGCGGGCTGAGTACAGTACCTTGCCGCTTGAGTGGGTTTTGCCTTTATCGTGGTCAAAAAAGACACCTGGTGAACGGTGCAACTGACTTACTATTACCCGTTCAGTCCCGTTGATGATAAAAGTCCCATTATCGGTCATAAGCGGGATTTCACCAAAGTAGACCTCTTGTTCTTTGATGTCCTTGATTGCTTTGACGGTAGAATCTTTGCCGGCATCCCAGATGACAAGACGCACTTTGACTTTCATCGGTGCAGCGTAGGTCATGCCACGCTGGTGACATTCATCAACATCATACTTTGGCTTGTTGAGTGCGTACGACACATATTCGAGAGAAGCGCTTTCACTGAAATCCTTGATCGGGAAAACGCTCCTGAATACAGCTTCAAGACCGGTATTCAAGCGTGACTCTGCGGGTACTTCCTGTTGCAGAAAGCGCCTATAGGAATCCTTCTGAATGTCAATCAGGTTGGGGATTTCGATTATGTTCTTTATCTTGGCAAAGTTTTTACGCAAGAGGTGATTATTGGCAATAGAATAAGCCATGGCTTCTCCTTTGGCGGGTATCGTAACTGGATCCAGATATTGTGTAACATGCTGGAATATCAGATGTATTTAGTAACCAAAACGTGCCGAAACAGCACAAGCCAAGGCCGCTCTGGGCGACCTTGGCTCTCATAATGACAACAATTCTGGGTATTATTTGATAGCTGCTTCAGCGCCTGCTTCAACCAGCTGTTTAACTGCATCGTCAGCTTCTTGCTTGGTGACGCCGGTTTTTACTGCACCAGGTGCGCCGTCAACAAGGTCTTTAGCTTCTTTCAGTCCGAGGCTGGTCAGAGCACGAACAACTTTGATGACATTAATTTTATTGGCGCCACAGGCTTTCAGAATAACATCAAATTCTGTCTGCTCTTCAGCTGCTTCAGCAACAGGGCCGCCGACAGCAGCAGCAACAGCAACAGGAGCAGCAGCAGAAACGCCGAACTTTTCTTCAAGTTCCTTGACGAGTTCAGCAAGATCAAGAACAGTCATTTTTTCGATAAAGCTGATTACATCTTCTTTAGTGATAGCCATTGGGTGAATCCTCCGAATATGATTTTAGTGATATCGTAGTAACTACTAAGGTTAGTTTGTTGATTTCTGAACACGGATAGCGTCCAGGACGCGTACAAGCGAACCTGGCAGTGCAGCGAGTACGCCAACAAAGTTGGTTGCAGGTGCCTGCATGGATCCGAGCATCTTGGCGATGAGAACCTCACGCGAGGGCAGGTCTGCCAATGCCTGAATCTGCTTGATGTCAAGCAGTTTACCGCTGAGTACAGCTGCTTTGAGTACGAACTTGCCTTGTGGGTCTTTTGCAAACTTATGCAGTACTTTTGCAGCGCTCGCCGGATCATCATAGCTGATAGCTACGGCGGTTGGGCCGGCAAGAAACGGGCTTATGCACTCAATATCAGTGCCTTTAGCAGCCAGATCAAACAAAGTATTCTTGAATACTTTGTATTCGACTGACGCAGCACGCAGCTCATTTCTGAGCGTTGTTGCCTGCCCGACGTTCATCCCGCGAAAATCTGCGAGAAAAACTGCTTTGGCACGTGTCAGTCGCTCATGCATCTCGGCGACGAGTTCCTGTTTGGTATTTTTGTTCAAGCGACTTCCTCCTTTCTTTTGGTATGTGAGGCAGAGCCTCGGCCAAAGTCAGGAAACGCAAAACTTTTGCGGTACCTAAGTCTCGGCAGGTCCACATTTGGATTATGCGCAGTTACGCGCGCCTGCTGTCATTGACTTTGGCTAAACTAATCTAATTTATATCTGAGCCGTTACATCGCTGATATCAAGGTTAATACTGGCCCCCATTGTAGAAGAGAGCGAAATCTTCTTGATATAGGTGCCTTTAGCGGCTGAAGGTTTTGCCTTGACAAGTGCTTCTACCAGAGCAAGAAGATTCCCTTTGAGCATATCAGCATCAAAAGAAACTTTGCCGACCGGAGCATGTATAATTCCGGCTTTTTCAACACGAAATTCTACTTTACCGGCTTTGGATTCCTTGACAGCTTTGCCTACTTCAAAAGTTACTGTTCCGACTTTCGGGTTCGGCATGAGGCCACGAGGACCGAGCAGCTTGCCAATTTTCCCTACGACACCCATCATATCTGGAGTTGCAATGGCGGTGTCAAAATCAAACCAGCCAGCTTGGATCTTAGCAACAAGATCATCTGCACCGACATAATCTGCGCCGGCATCAAGGGCTTCCTTCTCTTTTTCACCTTTTGCAAAAACGAGAACGCGGACGTTTTTGCCAAGCCCGTTAGGGAGAACAACCGCGCCGCGAACCATCTGGTCGGCGTGGCGGGGGTCAACACCCAATTTGACTGCAACATCAACAGTCTCGTTAAATTTTGCATAAGCGGCCTGTTTCACAACATCAACTGCAGTCCCAAGTTGATAAACCTTGTTTCTGTCAATCTTTGACATTGCTTCAGAATGTTTCTTAGCGCTTTTTGACATGATACAACCTCTCTAGGGATCTTGATTAATTGATAGTAAAACGTTTAGGCGATATCAACGCCCATTGAGCGGGCAGTACCTTCAACTGTTCTCATCGCTGCTTCAAGTGATGCGGCATTGAGATCAGGCATTTTCTTTTTGGCTATTTCTTCCACCTGAGCCTTGGTAAGCTTGCCGACTTTAGTTTTGTTTGGAACGGCAGATCCACTCTTAAGGTCGAGAGCTTTCTTAATCAATACCGGGACCGGCGGTGTCTTGGTAATAAACGTAAAAGACCTGTCGGCATACACGGTAATTACAACCGGTGTTATAGTGCCCTCATCGGCCTGCGTTTTTGCATTGAATGCCTTACAGAATTCCATGATGTTAACACCATGTTGACCCAGGGCAGGTCCGATTGGAGGCGAAGGATTTGCTTTGCCTGCTGGTACCTGTAATTTGATGTAACCGGTTATCTTCTTTGCCATAAATGTGCTCCTTTATATACAGCGTATGCCTGTCATCCAGCAATGAATGACTGATGTAGTAATTTAGTTCTTTTCGACCTGCATGAATTCAAGTTCAACAGGTGTTGCCCGGCCGAAAATTGTTACGGTTACGCGCAACTTACCCTTGTCCGGCTTAACATCTTCAACAACACCTGAAAAATTAAGGAACGGGCCGTCGACAACACGCACAGTTTCTCCGACTTCAAACAAAACCTTGGGACGGGGCTTTTCGGCTCCTTCTTCCATGCGCCGCGTAATTTTATTCACTTCTTCATCTGCAATTGGGAATGGGGCGTTGCCACCGACAAAACCGGTTACCTTGGCGGTTTCCTTTACAAGGTGCCACGTTTCGTCAGTCAACTCCATTTTGACAAGGATATACCCTGGGAAAAACTTTCTTGAAGAGGTCTTTTTCTCCCCTTTTTTAAGCTCAACAACAGTTTCACAAGGAATAAGGATCTCCTCAAAAAAACTCTCCATACCCTCATTTTTGATACTTTCAAGCAAATTAAGGCGAACTTTGTTCTCAAAGCTTGAATATGTATGAACACCATACCATTTCATGGACATAGCTGGACCCTTTATCCTAGTATCAGATGCAACAGCTTGGCCAAAACTAGATCACAAGCACCAAGATAGAATGAAATCAGCACAACGATTAAAACGACAACACCTGATGTTGCAAGCGTCTCTTTACGCGTTGGCCACGTGACCTTTTCAAGTTCGAGCTTTACTGCTTCAAAAAAAGCGGTGAGTTTTTGCACACTATGGCTCCTGACAGCTTGACTTTGAACTGCCGATTGTCTCAAAAGCTTCTTGTTTATTAATTCAAAAAGCAAACTAAATGAATTATGGCAGGCCAGGAGGGATTCGAACCCCCAACATCCGGTTTTGGAGACCGGCGCTCTACCAGTTAGAGCTACTGGCCTGTATCATGCGACATTCAGTTTGAACTATTTTGTTTCCTTGTGAGGTGTGTGCTTACGGCAGAAGCGGCAATACTTGCTGAATTCAAGTTTACCCGGAGTTGTTCTTTTGTTTTTTGTTGTCGTGTAGTTTCTCTGTTTGCACTCAGTGCAACCAAGCGTAATGATGTCTCTCATAAATGTGCTTCCTTTTGTATGAAATCGGCAGACACGGACCGTTGCCATGTCCACATACGTTCATCTTAATTCGTATTTATTCAATAATTGAAGCAACAACCCCGGCGCCAACAGTACGGCCACCTTCACGGATGGCAAAACGGAGGCCGTCGTCCATGGCGATCGGAGTGATCAGCTTGATGGTCATGGCTACGTTGTCGCCAGGCATAACCATCTCAATACCGGCCGGAAGTTCAG
>JAJXWO010000084.1 GCA_021781535.1 Deltaproteobacteria bacterium
GAGCCGGCAACAGCAGCCTGAGGTGTGAAAAAGTTCTGGCCGGTGCCGCCTGTCGGGCTGAAGCCAGCGGCATGCACGGTATTGACTGCATCGGTAATGGACTTGGCCAGCGTGTCAATCTGGCTCCGATAACCAGGTATGATCGTGTCACGCAACGCCACGGTCGCGCCAAGCTGACCGGTCGTGGGAGTTACCGTTGTCAAGGCACCGCCAGCGGGTGTCAACTGGACAACAGAACTGTTCGGATTTGTTGTATCGAGCGAAAAAACCCCGGCCGTTGTACCGGTGACCAGGGCGGCGCCGCCGTCGGCATATTTGACGTCTGTCGTACCATCACTGTTCTCGGTAAAGGAAATCCCTATTTGCGAGGAAAGATTACGTATCAACTGATCGCGCTGGTCCCTCATTTCATTGGCGTTACCATTCACCAGTTCAGTGCTTTTTATCTGCCCGTTCAGTTGGGCAATATTGTTGAGGGTGCTATTGATACTGGCCGTCAGGGGGACTAATGCTGCATTCTGAGTTGAAATAGAGTCGTTGAGAGCCTTGCTGACCGAGTGAAAATTATCCGTCAGTATCTGAGCTCGGGTCATAACCACCTGACGCTCCGAAGAGCCGCCGGGATTGAGGGTTAAGTCCTGCCAGGCGCTGAAGTAGTTGGCGACCGCCGTTCCGATACCGTCATTGGCAACCTCGTTGAAAGAAGGCTCGACCTGCTGCAATACGGTGGACTTTGTCGTGTCATAGCCTTGGGTCGTCTGGGAATTAACGAGCTGTTGCTGCAACAGTCCATCGTAATAACGCTGTATTGAGGTAATTTTAACCCCGGTGCCAAGGGGAAAGCCGTTTGCCGTAGTCGATGGTGCAGACTCAAGAACAACCTTTTGGCGTGAATACCCCGGCGTGTTCACGTTGGCGATATTCTCACCGGTCACGTTCTGAGCAATGCTATAAATGTTGAGACCGTTCTTGCCGATCTCCAAAGCTGCACTAAGTCCCATGTCAGGCCTCCCTGTTAATTATCACTGCGCCGGCCGATCGCTGTTGATAACCACCCGTTGCACCGTAGGTGGTAGATTGCTTTAGTATCCGTGTCAAAAACTCCAGCGAACTGGTGACCGAAGCAGCAAAACGCTCGGCTATCTCTCGGTTAAGGCTGATCAACTGTTTGATGCGGTCGGCAACACTGTTAATCTCTGCATGCAGCCGAGAGACGTCCTTCATGCCTTTTTTGGTATATGCGGCTGCAAGCTCCCCCAACATTGCTTTGGAAGAGAGCCCTTCACGGGATGCGGCAGCTTCCATCTCTTTCCGAAGTACCGCCGAATTTGTTTCGATACGAGCGGCGATACTTTCCTTCTGTCGGTTTATCTCGGCCATGGCGTCCAGATGAATCGCAGACAACTCACCCGTCTCGCGACTCAACAGGTCTAAGAATTCTTCCAGCAGGTGTAATTGTGATTCAAGGACCGTTATTAATGCCTGTATCGCCATGCGTCCAATCTCCAAACTCTGGTATGCCCTTATTCCTCGGTGTCGACCGTTTTTACATTTTTAGCACTTTCCTGCCGAATGATATCTTTTTCGATCAGTTTGGCCAGACCAAAACCGCCACGCTTGGCAGCCTCCGCGACATATGCCTGATCGAGCATTGAGCGGTAAACCTCTTCACCGTGCCCCCCACCGGTGAGTTTATCCTTACCGACCGTCTCACGCATGGATTTCATCATCATACCGATAAAGAGTCCCTCAAAATCCTGAGAGACCTTCTTTGCCTGTTGACGCTGCTTATCACTCAGACCGGCTACACCGGCTTCCTGATGTAGCAGACGGCGCGCCTGTTCGGCAGCATCATCTCCAGCTAACGGAATGTTCTGGGGCATTGCAATATCCATAGCACTTACTTTCTTATCGCCCGATCGGGCTTGATCTTGAATAAATCGGCTAGATAATTGTCAGTTCAGCTTGTAACGCCCCGGCTGCCTTGACCGCCTGCAGAATGCTGATCAGGTCGCGGGGTGTCACTCCCAGCGCATTGAGCGCCCGTACAACGTCACCGATATTCGAGCCCTCCGGCAACACGGTCAGCCGGGGTGAATCTTCTTTCACCTTCAGGTCAGTCCTGGGGACTACCACCGTTTCACCGGTTTTGCTAAGCGGTGACGGCTGTGACACCTGCGGGGTTTCCTTGATCACTAGTGAAAGATTGCCGTGTGAAACCGCCACGGTTGAAATACGTACGTTTTCACCCATGACGATTGTGCCGGTACGTTCATTCAGTATAACCCTGGCAGGATTATCCGGTTTGACATCTAACGTTTCCAGCGCCGCCACAAACTCGACCGTCCGGTTCGTGTATGACTCAGGAATCTTCAGAATTACCGAGCCAGGATCACTATTGGTTGCCACTACTGCATTGAACTTCTCATTGATAACCCTGGCAATCCGGGTCGCGGTGGTAAAGTCGGCCTGATTCAGGTTGAGCCGCAAGGTTGTTTTTCCGGCCAGTGTATTGGGCAACTCACGCTCTACCAAAGCAGCTTCCGGGATTCGACCGGCAGTCGGGTGGTTCTTCTGGGCAGACGCTCCCTGGCCGGCAAACGCAAAGGAATTGGTCAACACCGAGCCTTGTGCCACCGCATAGACCTGGTTATCAGCACCCTTGAGGGGCGTCATGATCAATGTTCCGCCGGCGATGCTCTTGGCATCGCCCAGTGATGACACCAGCACATCGATCCTGTTGCCCTGTTTGGCGAAGGGTGGCAGTGTGGCCGTCACCATCACGGCCGCCACGTTTTTAACCTTGATCTGGTTGACGTTGACGGTTACACCCATCCGCTCCAGCAGGGTCACAACCGAACGAATTTGCATGTAGGCCTGGTCGCTATCTCCAGAACCGTTAAGGCCTACGACAATTCCATACCCCACCAACTGGTTGTCACGCACTCCTTCGAAAGCAGCGAGGTCCTTGATTCTGACCGCGTAAGCACTGGTGGACATCACAAACAACAGCAGCACTGAAATGATATATTTTTTCATATGGATAGTCCTCGTTAGAATGGCCAGACCTTGTCGATGATATTCATCAGCCACCCCGGTTCCTGGCGATCTGAAATGATACCCTTGCCGGTATAGGTGATTCTGGCATCGGCGAGGAAACCGGAGTTGACCACATTGTCCGGTCCGATATCAGACGGTCGCACCGTCCCTTCGATGATAATGATCTGATCCTCGTTGTTAACCTTGACATTTCGGCGCCCTTCGATCATGAGGTTGCCATTGGGAAGCACATCAACTACTTTGGCCGAAATGGTGGCATTCAGCGATTCCTGGCGTGATGTAGAGCCTGAGCCTGCATAGGTGGAAGCGGTGCTGGCATTGAGCAGCTTGCTCAGGTCGCCGAGATTTTTCGTTATCACGCCAGCAGTTTCCAGCCCCATGAAATTGGGTATTCCTGCGCTTATCGCTGTGGATCTTGAGGTACCGGTTTTGGCGGCCTTTGATGCACTGGCTGTTTCAACAATGAGTATGGTGATAATATCACCTTTGTGACGAGCCTTGAAATCCTCGGTGAGAGCACCGGAACTTGCCTGCCAGATCGAACCGTTTGAATAATCGAGAGGCGCTTTATACAGTTGCTGATCAAAACGTGGCGTTTTGACCTCTGTTGCCTGGGTAGCACATCCCGCCAGAGCCGTCGCCGCCACGACCATCAGATAATATGCATATTTCATGATTTACAACCTCGTCCTTACCAACTCACTAACCTTCAAGACAGGATACTCACTTCTACAGTTTTAAGCCGTTGGAATAAAATTACCGTCAAACGGCATAACTTGCTGGATATGTAGCCGTTATTTCGTAACGGCTTCTAAAATGCTATCATGACCGTATTGGCGTCAACGATCTTCGCCGGAAACTCCTTGAGAGAACTCAGGTTCTGCACATTGATTATATCGCCTTTCCCCCCGGAACTCTTGGCCCTACCGGTGATTGCCACCCGCATGCGACCATTTTCTGCCACGACGGTTACTATCTGTCCAGACTTGATTAGTGGCACCTTTTCAAGTTGGTCCGCCCTGAACGGGGAATTAGGCCTGATGGTGCTGCGCGTCTTTTTCCCCAGGACATCCTTAATCCTGCCCAGAAAACGCCCCTGGGTTTCAGAGACATCCATTTTCTTAAGGACCACATCTCCTGCCGTTACAATGCTTCCATAATCAATCTGACGTACGGCAACAACCATTTCCGCCAACGCCTCAACCTCAACCTGCCCAGGGATATTGCACACCACACGATCACCTTGGCGCGCAATCACGGCGATACTGGTGTTCCCCCATCCTTCCCAATGCTGTGGAGCAACAATTTCGTACTCCAGGTTGCCTTCCGGCAATGCCGACGTTCCGCTGACGGACAAACGCTTGAGATGAATCTCATAGCCTAAATCGGCAGTTTTCTGGCGTACGTACGTCTCAACCGCTGCACGAATCTCTGCATCACGTGTTCGGGCTGGTAGCTGCTGAGCCTCAAGCAACATTGGAAACGACACGACAAGCATACTAATTAGCACAATTAAACGTTGCATAGTTACCTTGCTAACATACGTAACCCTGTCAAACAGGATCCATGTGTTTACGATTTTTATCTCCAAAACCGCAAAAGTTATTTCAGACGTACCGAAGAACTACCGTTTAAGATTGTTAGCCGTCTGCAGCATTTCATCAGAGGCTTGGACAGCTTTAGAGTTGATTTCATAGGCCCTCTGCCCAACGATCATGTTGACCATTTCCTCCGCCACATTGACATTGCTCATTTCCAGCATACCTTGGGCAAGCGTGCCGAGTCCGTTTTGTGCCGGCGTTCCTGTTGTAGCAGCCCCCGAGGCATCGGTTGGAATGAACAGGTTTTTGCCTTGTGCTGATAGCCCGGCTGGATTGGCAAAAGCAGCCAGCTGAATATTGCCGACACTGGTCGTTGAGGTCTGGCCCGCCTGCTGAACCGATACGGTACCATCATTGCCGATATTGATCTTGGTGGAATTACTTGGAATGACAACCTCCGGAAGTAGGGGATAGCCATCCGGGGTCACTACCCGCCCCGTGCTGTCTCTTTTAAAAGCTCCCGCGCGGGTATAGCCGGTGGTTCCATCAGGAAGCTGGACCTGGTAGAACCCGTCACCTTCTATGGCCACGTCCAGTTCGTTTCCGGTCTGGGTGAAATCACCTGCAGTGAACAATTTGGTCACTGATGCCAGCCGAGTACCTAGACCAATCTGGATACCCGTCGGAACCTGGGTCGAATTGGTCGAGGGTGATCCGCTGCTTTTCAGATTCTGATACATCAGGTCCTGAAAATCCGCTCGACTTTTTTTGAACCCGGCCGTACTGACGTTCGCCAGGTTATTGGCGACCACATCGATGTTTTTCTGTTGCGCCTGCATCCCCGAGGCTGCTGTCCAAAGTGCTCGCATCATGTTGTGCTCCTTTTATGTATCGACATGTTACCTGATGGTTATAGTTTCCCCAGATCGTTTGCCGCTTTACTGGTCATGTCATTAAAACTCAGGATTGTACGCTGGCAGGCGTCAAAATAGCGGCTTGTTTCGATCATCTGCACCATCTCGCTGATGGTCTCCACATTCGATCCCTCGAGATGCGCCTGCCTGAGTTCACCTTTGGCCGCCTGCGGTGTTGCCCCCGCATTCGTCGGCACAAACAGCGCGCTGCCCGTTTTGGTCAATGCGTATGGCTTGGGGAAATCAACCATGCTGATCGTGCCAGCCGGTGTACCGTCAACGCTCACGACACCCTTAGAATCAATCTCGATTCTGCTGCCGCTGATTCTGATGCTCCCCCCCCCCTGGCCCTGCACCGGAAAACCATCGTTTGTCACCAGCGTGCCATCGGCTGACAACCGGAAATTACCTTGACGGGTGTAGGCCGGCCCATCGGGCGTACTCACCACAAAAAAGCCATCGCCATCGATTGCCATATCCAAGGGGTTTCCGGTTTGTGACACCGGACCGGCAGCATAATCAATATATATATTTTCCTTCTGTAGGATCGGGTCGGCTGTCATGGATGCCGGAACCGCCG
>JAJXWO010000085.1 GCA_021781535.1 Deltaproteobacteria bacterium
CTCGGCAAAGGGGTGCTCAAGGCAGTCGACAACGTGAACAACGAACTGGCCGATGAGATCATCGGCATGGATGCCGATGACCAGGTTGGCATCGATCAGAAGATGATCGAGCTGGACGGCACCGAATATAAGAGTAAATACGGCGCCAACGCCATCCTGGGGATCTCCCTGGCCGTGGCCAAGGCTGCCGCCGAAGAGGCCGGCCTGCCGCTCTACAAGTACATCGGCGGAGCCAACGCCCGTGAACTGCCCCTGCCGATGATGAACATCATCAACGGCGGCGCCCATGCCGACAACAACGTCGATATCCAGGAATTCATGATCATGCCGGCCGGCGCCGGAAGTTTCAAGGAAGCGCTGCGTATGGGCGCCGAAATATTCCACGCCCTCAAAGGCGTACTCAAGGGCAAAGGCTACAACACCGCCGTTGGTGATGAAGGCGGCTTCGCACCCAACCTGAAATCCAACGAAGAGGCGCTGGAAGTCATCATGGAAGCCATCGTCAAAGCCGGCTACAAGCCGGGTGAAGATGTGCTGCTGGCCCTGGATGTGGCCTCGTCCGAGTTGTACGACAAACAAAAGAATGTTTATACCCTTGAAAATGAAGCACAGAAGATCAAGACCCCGGTCGAGCTGGTGGATTTCTACGAAAACCTGGTCAACAAGTACCCGATCATCTCCATCGAGGACGGCATGGCCGAAAACGACTGGGACGGCTGGAAGCTGATGACCGAGCGCCTCGGCAAGCGCATCCAGATCGTGGGGGACGACCTGTTCGTCACCAACCCCAAGATACTGAAGGAAGGTATCCAGAAAGGGATTGCCAACTCGATCCTGATCAAGCTCAACCAGATCGGCACCCTGACCGAGACCCTGGAGGCCATCGAAATGGCCAAGCGGGCCGGTTACACCACGGTCATCTCGCACCGTTCGGGCGAGACCGAGGACACCACCCTGGCCGACCTGGCCGTGGCAGTCAACGCCGGGCAGATCAAGACCGGATCGCTCTGCCGCACCGACCGCGTCGCCAAGTACAACCAGTTGCTGCGTATCGAGGACGAACTGGACAGCACGGCGGTCTTCAAGGGGCACGACGTATTCTATAACGTGAAGAAATAGATTCTAACAAGCTGATTTAAAAGGCGGGGGCAACCCCGCCTTTTGTTATTGCGTTAGGTATGAAACCGGTGCGCACACCCATACCAAAGGAACCGGCTGTGAATAAACCTCTATGGTACATCAGGTCCATCTCAACCTTTTTTGTGGTTGCGATGGGCGTGGAACGGGCCGTGAAGACATCGAACACCCGGCCAGCTATGTTCACAGTGGTTACCGGCCAGGAGGCAGCCGATGCGTTGGCAAGAGCATGAAATGAGACCCGTCAACGACACCAGCTACTCAAACGCCACCAGGTTTTCGGTGGTTTTTTGCGTTCTGGCGGCGCTCATGCTACCTGTAGGATATTTTATGATTTCGTATGAGTCTCTGTTGAGAATCATGGAAACAGAGGCGGAGATCAATTCGAAGCTCGTCTCCAGGGTGATCAGCACCAATCCGGAACTATGGCGCTACGAAACGATTCGCATTGAAGAGATTCTGGCACACCGACCGAGGTCGGGTACGGCTGAAATACGCCGCGTTTTTGATAAGAAGACACTGGTCGCGGAAAGCGTTAACGCCCTGAAACCGCCGCAGGTAACAGCTTCTTTTGTCATAAGCAATAACGGTGAAGCGGTTGGCAGGTTTGAAATCAGACGTTCGATTCTACCAATTCTTATGAAATCCGGGATAATGGCAATCATCGGCCTGGGATTTGGCCTGCTGTTGTATCGCTTACTCCCATTCCGGGATCTTATCAAATCGGGGAAAATGCTTCAGGATACAAATGACTTTCTGTTGAAGGTCATGGAAGCCAGTACCAATTCCCTGGTTGTTCTCGACCTCGATGGCAATATCCAGATGCTCAACGGGCGCTTTGAGGTACTCAGCGGATGCTCGCGGGAGGAACTCCTGGGACGACATTTTTGTACCCTGTTCACTGATGACACCCGGCCGCAAGTTCATGCCAAAGTTCATACCGTGTTAAAAGAAAGTGCGGAAAACATCACGTTCGAGACCGTGCTGCCGCGTCATGATGGGACGGTCAAGAGTCTCGTCTGCGGTGCCGTACCGCTGTTTAGTGAAGGCACCATCAGCGGCCTGGTGGTTTCAGTGGACGATGTCACTGAGCGCATCAAGGCTGAAGAAGAACGACTGGTGCAGGAGCGGCATTTCCAGCAGACCCAGAAACTGGAAAGCCTGGGGGTGCTGGCTGGCGGCATTGCCCACGACTTCAATAATATCCTGTCCATTGTTTTGGGGTACTGCTACGTAATCAAGGATGATATCGATCCTCTATCGTCGTATTTTGAGTATGTCCAGAAGATCGAGGAGGCTGCCAACCGCGCTGCCGATCTCTGTCGCCAGATGCTGTCGTACGCCGGAAAGAATGAGCTGCAGCACACACCGATCAATCTGCGTGCCCTGGTGGAAGATATTGTGGGGATGCTGCATTCCGGCATCAAAAAGAATGTCGCCATCAAATTTGATGTACATGATGAACTTGTGTCCATAGTTGACAGCAGCCAGATCCAGCAGGTGGTTATGAACCTGATCATCAACGCCGCCGAGGCGATCGGTGACAATAACGGCACTATCAGGATCTCACTCACAGAAGTGGATCTTCCGGAAGGTCGAGTGGAGATGGATTTTACCGGTACTGCCATTCGTGCTGCCCGATACGTCTGCCTTGAAGTTTCCGATACCGGTTGTGGCATGGATCCAGAGACGCAAGACCGTATATTCGAGCCGTTCTACACTACTAAATTTGCTGGTCGTGGACTGGGCATGTCCGCCACGCTTGGCATTATCAGATCACATGACGGTGCGCTGCAGCTATCAAGCACACCGGGGGCCGGTACAACATTCAAGATATACCTCCCCTTGCCGGAAGCATCCGTACCCGATGACAACATGCCGACAACCGGCCAAGCACCCAGTGTTAAAGTAAGTGGAGGTACGATCTTGCTGATAGACGACGAGGAAGAACTGCGGGTTCTTGGTCCTGCCTGGCTTGATAAAATCGGTTTTTCAACAATAACCGCCGCCAATGGACGTGAAGCTCTCGACATCTACCGCAAGCACTCTGGCAGGATCGATCTGATTCTATTGGACCTGCTTATGTCGGAGATGGACGGTATTGAGACGTACCGTCAGGTTCGTGAGGTTTCCAGGGCCATTCCGATTATCTTCTGCAGCGGTTGCAGTATAAAAGAGCTTTCAGCCGATATCCTTGAAGACGAACACGTCGGATTTTTAAAGAAGCCTTATGATCCGGATCAATTACGGAGTGCGCTGTTTGACAGACTGGTGCCGGGCCGGGGTTGACCTCGGGTCGGCCTATACGCCAGCCTGGTCAACATCAAAGCCTATCACCAACCGGGAGCGGAAACGGGTAAAAAGGCGGCCGGCACAGTTATTTCATTTCAAAAATCGGTTGTCGAGATATTGATGGCCCAGAAAAGAAAGTTGACTGCGGAAGAAATTGCTGTAGAACTTGGTAATCCGAACAAAGTCGAGTCGATCTTTGCATTCTTCGTCATCTTTTGCAGCCAAACCTGATCACTGTGTCTCAGGTACGGGCAGTGATGTTACCTCAGGCACTCTGTTTAGCATTAGTTCATCATACATACACACAGGAGGATTCAACCATGTCAGACACGTCACAATCATTTGAGACACTTGCACTCCATGCAGGTCAATCTCCCGATCCGGGCACGCTTTCTCGCGCCGTTCCCATTTATCAGACTACCTCGTATGTTTTCAAGAATTCGGAACATGCTGCCAACCTTTTCGGACTTAAAGAATTTGGAAACATTTATACCCGTTTGATGAATCCGACGACCGATGTGCTTGAGAAGCGCCTGGCGGCATTGGATGGAGGGGTTGGCGCTCTTGCTGTTGCTTCAGGGCAGGCTGCCATAACCTATGCGGTACTCAACATAACCAAGGCCGGACAGAATATTATTTCATCCAACTATCTGTATGGAGGCACCTATAATCTGTTTCATTACACCCTTCCACGGCTCGGCATCACGGTCAAGTTTGTTGACACCTCCGACCCCGAAAATGTCCGCCAGGCAATCGATGACAACACACGCCTTGTGTATACTGAATCGGTGGGCAATCCCAAGAACAATGTGGATGACTTTGACGCTATCGGCGCAATATCACGTGCAGCCGGTATCCCCTTTATCGTAGATAATACGGTGACCACCCCCTACCTGCTTAAACCGCTCGAACATGGCGCCGATATTGTTGTCTATTCACTGACCAAATTCATCGGAGGTCATGGCACCAGTATCGGCGGTGCAGTAGTTGATGGCGGGACATTCCCGTGGAATAATGGTAAATTTCCTGAATTTTCGGAGCCCGACCCTTCGTACCACGGCCTCAAGTTCTGGGATGCGCTGGGCAATCTTTCCTACATTCTGCGGATGAGGGTTAACCTGCTACGTGACATGGGAGCCTGCATTTCGCCCTTTAATGCCTTTCAATTGCTGCAGGGTATTGAAACACTTCATGTCCGCATGCCTCGCCATGTCGAGAACGCCCGAGCTGTGGCGACATGGCTGGAAAAGCATCCTCTGGTATCGTGGGTCAATTATCCGGGCCTTGCAAGCCACAAGGATTATGTCAGAGCCCGGAAGTATCTGCCAAAAGGTGAAGGCGCCATAATCGGATTCGGCATCAAGGGTGGCTTAGAGGCCGGCAAGAGGTTCATCGACAGCGTCAAATTGCTGTCACACCTGGCCAACATAGGTGATGCCAAATCACTCGTGATCCATCCAGCTTCCACGACGCATCAACAACTCTCCGAGGAAGAGCAGGTTTTAAGCGGCGTCACTGCCGACTTTATCCGTCTCTCGATTGGCATCGAGTGTGTAGACGATATCATCGCAGATATTCAACAGGCGCTCGAACGTTCACAACCCTGATCACGATGAAGTTCACATGGTCTTACGTTTTATTGTGTATCAGAGGGATAAATACGAGTGGTTGTAGTTGTTAAAAAATGAGGAAAGTACAACAAAAAGGCCGCATCTGCTGATGCGGCCTTTTTGACTGTGCTTTATGCTAGGGCTTACTTTGCTGCAGGTGCTTCAGCAGGCTTTACTTCTTCTTTCTTAACGGCTTTCTTCACTTTTTTGGCTTTCTTCACTTTTTTGGCTTTTTTAGCTTTTTTGGCTGGTTTAACAGTTTTCTCACCAACAGCAGGGTGGCCGGCAGGCATTACAGGTGCAGCTGGCTCAGCGGCACAGACGATACCAGCGAAAGAAAGGGCAACAAGAGCAGCTACGATGGATGACAATACTTTTTTCATGATTCATTCTCCTTGGGTGGGGATTTTGTTTCTTGTATGTAACCATAGCATTTGTTGTGCCACAAATTAATTAAGCTTAACTAGCTTGTTTTATTTGATTTATTTGTTTTTGAAGAAATTGCAACAATTCAAGCCTACCGCAAATGGTTAACCAATGCCGCATATGAGGTTCTTCGACCAATAACCTGGGTACTTCTTAAAAACGGGGCTGGGTTATGAGGCGTCAACGATCCAATTTGAATATTCGTGTATGATTGCTTCAGTGCCTTTGCTCTTGACTTGCATGGTTCCCTGTACTAATTTTGTAGAATTATATATTTTATGAGGAGTTCATACATGCCCTACGATAAATTGACGGAAGGCTTGACGTTTGATGATGTACTCTTAGTCCCCGCCCATTCTTTGATTTTACCCCGAGATGCCAACCTGACTACCCGTATTTCCCGCAACATACACCTGAATATTCCACTTGTCAGTGCAGCCATGGATACAGTTACCGAGGCCCGTACAGCAATCTGCATGGCCCGTGAGGGAGGAATCGGCATTATCCACAAGAATCTTACAATCAAGGAACAGGCCTACGAAGTGGACAAGGTCAAGAAGAGCGAGTCCGGCATGATCGTTGACCCGATCACGATGCGGCCTAGCCAGAAAATGAGC
>JAJXWO010000086.1 GCA_021781535.1 Deltaproteobacteria bacterium
CGGTTCCATGGCATTCAAGAAAGCCATGGAGGTTTGCAAGCCGGTACTGCTGGAGCCGATAGTGAATTTGAAGGTAACAGTGCCGGATGAGAATATGGGCGATGTTATCGGCGATCTCAATTCCCGCCGGGGCAAGGTGGTGGGGGTGGAGCCGAAAGCCAATTCCCAGATCATCCGGGCAGTCGTGCCGATGTCGGAAGTGCTGTCGTATTCCAACGACCTCAAATCCATGACCAGCGACCGTGGTTTGTTCAGCACGGAGTTTTCCCATTATGAAGAGTTACCCAGCCATTTATCCCAGAAAGTGATAGCTGAGGCGCATGCAGGTAGGAAGGAATAACGTGACGGTCTATACCTAAGGAGGGCTTTTAGATGGATATCAAGTTTAGTAAGGATGCGGGTAGCAACCCGCCTAAGGCCGCGGTTGAAGACAAGGGTAAACAGAATGTTCTGCTGATAGTTCTTTTGATTCTCGTGGCAGGTTTCGGCTATGTCTATTTTTTTACCGGTCTGATTAAGCCGATGCAGGATCAAAAGATTGCTGAGGCGCCACCTGCATCGCAAGTGATCAAGAAACCGTTGCCTGCTTCCGATGGGAAGCCTGCCAAGCTTGCAGAAGATGGAAGTGCGGCGAAAAAAGGTTCCCCGCCGCTGAAGCCTGAAGCTGCCACGACCGTCCCGGTATCCCCTTCTGCCAAGCCAGTAGAAATGGCGGCCGTCAAGCCAGTTGTCGAGCCGAAAAAAGCCGAGACCCATCAGGTCGTTGTCAAAAAACCGTTGCCGGTTGCTGCCAAAGCCGGAGAAAACAAGTCTGCTCCGGGAGCAAAAAAACTGCCGGTGCGTGCCATGCAGAAGCCGGTGCCGACAAAGGATGTTGAAAAGAAGTCAATAGCAATCAAACAACCGGCCGCAAAGAGCAGCGCAGGTGCTGCTGCTCCGTCCCAACATAAGAAGAATGTACAGAAGTTTGTCAAGAAAGAGCCGGTTGTTTCCGGCCTTGCGGCAGTTTCTGGCCGCTGGACGGTGCTGGTGGGGAATTACGTTCTTGAAGAGGCTATGGCAACTGATCTTGCCCGGGTCAGGAAGGCTGGACTGGAAGCCTATGTTGTACCGGGAACCCTGAAAAAGACCCATATGAATCGTCTGCAATTGGCGGAATTCACAGACCGTGCCTCTGCCCAGATTGATCTGGATAAATTGAAGCGTGTTACATCCGATGCCTTTATGATCGATAAAGCAGGTATGCATACGGTGTACGCCGGTTCGTACCTGCTCGATGCGCGAGCCCTATCCGAAAAGGAGCGGCTAGCCGCGGCCGGTTTCAGTCTGACCTTGAAGCGTGTCGATGTGGCTATTCCATCAAAGGACCTTACCGCCGGCTCATTTACCGACAAGAAAAAGGCTGAAGATGTCCTGCATAAACTCCGGGCAGCCGGTGTCAAGGCAACGTTGACACGTTAGGTTGCTGGATCTTCGAATCGGTTACCTTATTTCACAAGAACGGCATAAGGAGCCGTAACGAAATAATCAGGAGTTTCTCCGCTATTTCGATACGGCTCCTAATCGAGACGTATGGCTGATGCAATCAAGCTTAAAATATCTTCGACAGTGGCAGCGTATGTCAGGCCCGGCATTTCAGTCGAACAGAAGCTCGCCGGGCTTGAAACGGCCTCATTGCTGGAACCGTTTGACCGTTTGACCCTAGTCTTCTGCTTAATGAAGGATGTGGATGCTGGTGTCAACGGGGCAGCCGGCGCATTATTTGCCAGCCTGCCCGATGATGACATCCGGCTGTATGCAGGTTCGTCCGAAGCCCATCCTGCTCTTCTTGACGCCATTGCCAAGGTGCACCATGCCAGGCCTGGGGTCGTGGAGATGCTTCTGTCCAGCAAGAGCCTGTCCGCTCCTGCCCGGGAGTTTTTGCGGGGAATTGCCGAGGCAGCGCTTTCCTCTCGGTTGCCAGGTGTTGACAAGGGGCATGGCATCGAGAACCTGCCCGATGAGTCCATGGATGAGCCTCCAGATGTGCCCTCAGAAGAGTTCACAGAAGAGTTCACAGAAGAGTTCACAGAAGAGTCGGCAGAAGAGTCGGCAGAAGAGTCGGCAGAAGAGTCGGCAGAAGAGTCGGCAGAAATCGATGAAGATGACGGCCAGTTTCTCAGCAAGTATAAAATCGCCATGGTTATGGGGATCAGTGAGAAGATCAAAATGGCATTATCCGGCGATAAGGAATGGCGCTCTATTATCATCAAAAATTCTCATAAACTGGTTTCGGGCAGTGTCATCAAAAATCCGCGAATCACGGATGGCGAGATACTGACAATCCTTAAGGTTGGAGTGCAGAACGATGAAATTATTCGACTGATCTGTGCCAACAAGGAGTGGACTAAAAATTACCTGATTCGCAAGGCATTGATAGACTGCCCCAAAACGCCTCTAGCAAACTCGCTACGCTATCTGGCTACACTCAATGAGAAGGATATTGCCGGTTATGCCAAAAGCAAGAATATATCCTCGGTACTTTCTACCCAGGCCAAGCGGTTGATTCTTGCAAAGAAACGATAGGTTGGCACGTTGGAAATGGTTCTTTGTGTTTTGTGTGCAGAATCTTACCTTGTTAACACATTTACCCGGCTTGTCAGGGTCAGGAGCATGAATGGCACTCATTAATCACGCTAAGCGTGAAATTAACGCCAAGATCGTATATTTCGGCCGTGAGGGGGTCGGAAAGAGCAGCTCGCTTCAATACATCTACGATAGAATCAAACCATCGTTGCGGGGTGACCTGAGATCTCCGTCAACCAGCGGTGATCCGCTGTTGTTTTTTGATTTCAGTCCCTTTGAAAATCCGGTGTTTGGTGATTATCGCATCCGCTTTCATGTGTATACCCTGCCGGGAAAGGTTGTAAATCCTGCAGCGTGGAAGATGACGCTCAAAGGCGCAGACGGCTTGGTGATCGTTGCTGATGCCTCTCCGGAACATTCCGTAGCAGCACAGGCAAGCATCTCGGAATTACGGAGCTTCCTGGCCGCGTATGGGGTCGGATTGAATGATATCCCGTGTGTTCTCCAGCTTAATAAATGTTGCGTTCCCGGTAGTCTACCGGCGCCCGGTACGGAGGCAGCATTCAATCTGCCTAAAATGCAAGTCTGTTTTTCCGATTCTGAAAGCGGTGAGGGTGTTCTGGAAACACTCTCGCTGCTTTCTCGCGAGATCATGACACGTATCCGGCAGGATGAGGCGTTACAGGTTGTAGAACGAGATGTGATGCCAGAAACCGAGAATGATGCCGAAGTGTCTGCAGCGCTTGTCTCGCTGGAAATGAAATCAGATGCGGTGGTAAATGAATCGATTCAGGTGAATGAAGAAAAAACCTTGCCGACGGCAGTGGTTCATGAGGAGGGGGATGAACAACTACTTCAGGTAGTGATGGCAGGGGAGAGCGCAGTATGCAACGACGGTGTCCTGCGAATTCCGCTGAAGTTCACTCTCAGCGGAAGGTCGCGACGACTGGTTATATCAATTGCAATTGATGAGAGTGAAGATCACGTCCCTATCGGGGCTTGATCCTCCGTAATGCAGGTATCATAAACGGGACCAGCTGTTGATAGAGCCTGTATTCTTCGCCAAACGTATTTAATAACCGCTGCTCCTCGATCAACCCACCGATGATGAAATATATCAGAGAAAAGAGTGTCAGCAGGAGCCATTGGGCAGTCATAACAGGGTTCAAAACCAGGAATATGAGTGAGTAGAAGTAAAGCGGATGTCGACAGTGGGCATAGTAGCCGTTGGTTATCATATGGTAAGGCAGTGGCTTGGCTGACCTGATTTGGCTGATGCCGAGAAAGTCTCCGGCTCCTGTCAGTCGTACACACTGGAAGATGGCAGCGGCAACAACGAGCTGTGCCGCGTACATGACGAGACTCCAGATTCCAGGTGCAAAATATAGTACGGGTGATGTGTGGTAGGCAGCCATGACCCAGACAAACATGATGAACGACATCAGATTGTAACTAAGCCGATAGAAACTTGGCTCCTTGCCGGCAATCCGGCTCACGATCTGTTTGCACCGGTTCGTGGCACACAACGAATGTACGCCGGCAAAAATGATAAATCGTACGGTGAATTCCACATAATCTGGCAGGCTGGACTCCTTGAATACGAGAGTGACAGTGAGGGTAGCATTACCTTCTTGTTTACACAATCACAACGTGATATATAGCGCAGATAGCGTTTACAAAGCAGGGAGGAGAGTACATGGCTGTTATTACAATTTCTCGGGAAATGGGAACAGGCGCCTATCATATTGCAGAAGAGCTGGCACGTAAACTCAAGTACACATTGGTCGATGGCGAACGGGTCAGCGCCTCTGCGGCAAAGTACGGACTTGCTCCCGACATGCTCCAGATGGTGGATGAGAAACCACCATCCTATATTACTGCCGAGGATCGCAAACGAGCGGCGGCGCTAAATACGGTTGAATTGATCCTGCTGGATTTTGCTCGCAAGGGGAATGTAATCCTGTATGGCCGCGGCGGCCAGGACCTGATGAAGGGTTGTGGTAATGTACTCAGACTGCGATTTATTGGCGATTTCGAAGAACGGGTAGAACGGTTTGCAGAGCGGGAATGGATAGATCCTGATCTGGCACGCTCGATGATCCGTCGTAGCGATCATCAGCGAGGTGGATTTATTCACTTTTATTTTGACAGGGCTTGGAGCGATCCTTTGGGATATGATCTGACCTTCAATACGTCGCGCCTATCGCCGGAGATAATAGTTGAAAGTATTATAGCCGCTTCCAAGGCGCCGGCCATCAAGGAGGCCGAAAAAGGCGCCGCAGAGATTATTGACAATACCATTCTGATAAAAAAGATAGAAACGGCCCTGCTAAATGCTCCTGGCCTGGATTACCGCCCTTTCAACATTGTTGCGGAAAAAGGCCAGGTGGTTCTGAGCGGCTATATAGCCTCGGAAGAGGAAAAAACGACCGCCCTGAAGATTGTCGAGTCCGTTAAAGGGGTCAAGTCGCTGGATGCAGATATTCAGGTCGTCAACTATAAGGCCTACAAGGATAAAAGCTGACGGTGTCTTTCGGATAAACGTTTCCTGAGGGGGGCGAGGATGGTGTTGCTAAAGCGGATGCCACCTCGTCCCTTTCCCATTTCCAGCCCTTCTTCAATACCGTGGAAATCAGAGCCACCGGTTATCAGCAAGCCTGATTCCAATGCAAACCTTCGCAGAAACTCCATTTCATCAAGCTGTGCCATGTTATTAAATACCTCAATGCCATCAAGACCCAAATCGTATAATGCGCTGATAATTTCCTGCAATTCCTGGCGATCGGCGCTGATAGAGGTGGGGTGCGCCAGCACGGCAACACCACCAATACGCCTGATCTCTCTAATGGCATCATCAATGGGCCAATAACATTTGGGGACGTTGCACGGGATCAGGTAGCGATTGAAAGCATCTTCGACGGTACCGGCATAGCCGCGTTCCAGCAAGGCACGCGCGATGTGAGGCCTGCCGATAGCGTCCCGGGCGAACACCAGTACCTCTGAAAGGTCGATAGCCGCACGGCTTTCATCAGCCAGCATGCCGTTGACCCGCTCCAGGATATCCATGTTGCGATGCTCCCGCCGTTCACGAAAACCATTCAGTTTTTCCAGAAACGTGTCGTCACTCACATCTATGCCGTATCCTAAGAGATGCACATCCTGCCAGGACCTGAACTGTACCGAGAGTTCCACGGCAGGGATTACCTCAATATTGTTCAGCGTTCCGGCTGAGATACCCTCGCTTACACCCGCTACTGAATCGTGATCGGCTATGGCGATTGTAATGAGTCCTGCTGCAGAAGCGCGCCGAACCAATTCATCCGGTGAAAAAGCGCCATCTGAGTAATTGGAATGAATGTGGAGGTCAACAAAATTGAGGTTGTCTGTTTTCATGGCTGTATCATAACGGTAAAATGCTGAAAAGTAAAACCGGTCTTGCGTGACGATAGGTGTTAGGGTACTATTTTTCGCATGAAACCGGATAATAT
>JAJXWO010000087.1 GCA_021781535.1 Deltaproteobacteria bacterium
CAGACTGAGGAGCGGGATGTGGAAGTCCGTTACCGGAGGCACGCGCGATTTCGCAACGACCCTTTCTACCCCGTGAAGTGAGGAGAGAAGCCGCAAGAGCGGCGACTGAAGTTCGAGTACAACTCGACCTCCCCTGTCAGCCAGCATCGGGATATAACGGCCAAACATTATGGCATCGCCAAGCCCCTGCTCAGCATAAACCAGAATAGTTTTTCCTTCCAAGGGAGTGCCATCCCAACGAGGCTGCGAGTAGATCCGGTTATCTGTGCCAGGGACAGCTTCAAAGCGAGCCTCGTAATCGGCAAAACCGGCTGCCAGAATGCCTTTGCGCAGCAGGTGTGCCGCCCGGTTATAGCGCGCCTTTGCATGTTCCGGAGATACCGTAAGCACTGATTCATAACAGATGAGAGCCTCTTCCGAACGTCCCTGCATGTCCAGAGCATATCCAAGGTTCAGTACGGCTTCCAGCGACTCTGGCGCCAAGGTTCGTGTTTGACGAAAGCACTGTTCGGCTTCGGCGTAGTCGCCCTTTTCCATGCACGAAACCCCCTGATTGAACCAGGCTTCCGGGGTGTTCGCCTCAGAAATACGTACATTATTCAATTGCATCAGCTCCACCGGCTCCTCTGCCGGACACCCGCATTAAAAAATGCTCCATGGCTGTTATACACTCTCTGTCCTGGTAGATCCTGTGCTTGTTGCGGCAAATCCGGCCAGAAACATCGTCACGCCAGTGCGTGTCCAGGGCCAGTCGTACCGCAATGGAAATATACTCATCCACGCTTGTGGCGATCGTATCTTCAACCCCCATCATCTTGAGGATCGCATAGGCATGTCTCCCCCGCATGAACTGTCCCGGCAGGGTAACAATCGGTTTGTTGAAAGGTAGCGATTCAAACACGGTATTGCACCCCGACCATTCAATGCTGTCAAGAAAGATATCCGCCCGGGCGTTAAGCGCCGAAAAGTCGTCCTGTCCAAGCTGTGGCAGCACAATAACGTGGTCGGCGGCGTTCAGCCCCCGACCCTGGAAAACCAGATTAATCCTCTGCATAAATTTTTCTGTCAGCTCGGGAACATGACTGGCGATGAAGACAAAACGGGCATTTACGCTCTGCCGGGCGATGGCAGGAAAAATCAAATCGTGACGGGGCAGATATTTAAGCAGGTTCTGGCAGCAAAGGAACAGAACATCCTGCGGCAAAAGGCCCGGGATGACAAGATCGCCGGGAGCAGCGCCATTCGTCTCGCCAGGTTCATACCAGACGGATAGATTGGGAAGCCGAACCAGGTTTTCGCTGTAGTGCTCATCACCATCCGGCGGTTCCATCAGGTCACTGCTGATATAGTAGTCTACTGTCGCCATCCCGGTCGTAACCGGATGCCCCCACGAAGCACACTGGACCGGGGCCAGTCTCAAAGCAGCCAATTTTAGCGTTACCGTATCCATACCGATACCGGGATAGATCAAAACATCGAAAGCCTGCTCATAGAGTGCTGTCGTGAGTGTTTCCACATCGTTGCTCTGCAGGAAATAATCAGCCAGCGAACGTGCCGATTCAGTCGCCGTGTCATCGACTCCACCGGTATAAAAACAGTGAATAGAAAACCGTTGCCGGTCAAGTTGATCCAGCCAGCCCCTGATTGGAATCTTCCAGTTGGAGTGGTTGTGAAAATAATTCGATACGATACCGATTTTAATTTTGCCGATTGACGATTTCACCGGCAGCGCATGCATGAATTGCGGGTATTTTGCCGCCATGATGGAACAAATCCAGGCGCCATATGTAACCTGTAAATCTTTTACGTCGTAACCGAGGTAGGGAAGAAAAAAAGGAGACAATGCGCCGATTCCGTACACCGCATTGTTGATTTGTTCGCTAGTCTCAAGACCGGTGGTGCGTATAAGCTCGCCAAGCTCAGCATTATAGGTTTGAAGTATGGACCGTGCTTCCTCTTCATTCATGCATACGGTAAAGGACGACATACAGCACAGCACGCCAGCAAACACATGGGAGGGATCCAGCTCCACCGCGCGCAGAAGGTATGAACGGGCTTCCCGCCAGCGCCCGATCTCCCGTGCTGCATGACCGGCCAGATAGTATCCGAAGGCTACATCACTGGCAATGCGAAGAAAATGGCGTGCATGATGGAAGCACGCTTCATAATTTTTCGTTCGCAACAGAAGATACGACAGCCTGAGGAGGCATTCCGGGTTATTTGGCTCCTGGGCCAGAGCCAGACGGTAAGAATGTGCAGCTTCGTCGAGCTGATTCAACGCGACCTGTGCTTGCGCATGTTCAATGAGACCTTCAATTCGGCGCGGGTCATCTGGCAAAGCCGCACTGCTGCCGACAGAACCGCATTGATCCTGCGGTAAATTTTTTTCCGGGTTTGCTCCCAAGGATTGCAGCCGATTGAACTCGTTGAGAAGCCCCAGGTAAATCGCCGGATGAACACAGTCTATAAACCGGGCATCCCGATTACATGCATAGCCTCGATCTACAAGGACGAGGTACAGATTGTGGCCGGGTTTCACATAAAGGAAAGTATTCTGCCGGTAGCAAGGTTCGACTCTGTCATCGTTCCAAAAAAGTGGCCGAAAAAGGTCGAACAGGGCATACCCGCGTTCAATAAACTTCCGGGCCCAGAAACTGTGCGGCCTGGTATTTATATGATTGGCGCCTGGCTGACCGATGAATGCGGCGCCAAACAGCACCGCATCAGACAGGCCGGAGAGTGATTCGATAAATGTGTCGGATGATTCCGGCGGCAGGTGTTCAGCAACCTCAAGGGAGATTGCCAGATCGAAAGTATCCATCCGGGGAAGTGCCATTTCAAGATTGGCCGGATAAAACTCTATATTCGGGTCGAGCATGTCCCTCTGCGAATTCCAGCCACCGTCAAATCCAACCACCCGTTTGACACCTAGATCACGGCAGGTAGCTAACCATGCGCCTCTTCCGCAGCCAAGATCGGCGACACTCTCGGGAACGCCCCAGATTGAAAAGAGGTGATACAGATACACCTGGGCCGACTGAAGGCTGCCCAAAATCTGGCTGTTGTAGAAAGCCTGCCCATACATGCTGTCGTCCACGTTTTTCTTCCCGGCATTAGTAGTGAGATTGGATATTGAATTATTACCGCCCTGCTCTGAATCACCTTCTGGATGAAACATGGCGATAAGATCGCAGTTGATACCTTGTCTGCAGAAATCGGCATAATCGTCAGGAGCGACTTTAGCGTTATTATAATAGATTTCCAGACCATATGAATGGATCAGATCGAGGAGGGCGACAATTGAATACCCTGCCATCTTTGTTAATTTTGGGTCGAACTCAAATTCTATGACCAGCTTCTCAAAAGGGCGACATGCGGCAATGAAATGTTTAGCACCTAACAAAACTGCGGTTTCGTATCCTTGTACGTCGATCTTTAATAACTTTGCGTTTCCAGGACTGAATTCTTTGTTATTTTTCTCAAACCAATGATCAAGAGTCTCTGTAAGAACCTTGAATTGATGCACTTCAGGGCTCGACACGTTTGCGTTTGCGACATCTTTTCCAAAAGACGTATTATCAGCTCTTCCCAGAGGAACATAAATATTTGTATGACCAACCTGAGATGATATTGCACACTCAACCAAGGTTACTTTGTCAAAACGATTCCGCAGAATAGATTTTTTCATCGCCTCAACGTTGCCCGCAACCGGCTCGAACGCAACAACTCTCCGCTGTATTGCTGCGACAGGAAAAGCCGACAACCCAATATTTGCGCCAACATCGATCATATAATCTTCTGGTGCGCTACTCCTCATGTACCCGCTGTATTTTTCGGCATAATCACCAATCCTGTACGCACCTTCGTTCAGGTGATCCAGGTGCAGGTGGTGTCCGGGAATAAGCGCCAACCAATAGGGGGGATTTCCGGCTATCTCTATCCAATTAACATTATACTCTTTGATCTCGACACCATCGCTCCCGGCATTTTTCAGACAACCGCCAGTATGCCCTTTATGCTGGAAATCAGGATCTGCAAAATAAACATCCTCTGTGCAACCACCAAAAAACCAGGCAACCTCGGAGTAGGTGGACATTGCTGTCAGGACCAATTGAGACGCTCTTGAAAGAACCAGTAACTCAACTACATCATCCAGCATTTCCTCCCGACTATTTTGTTGCCACGGCTTGGGTACCCTCTGCTCAGACCTATTCATGATAATCAATTTTTTATTCAACGATCTCGAAAGTTTTTCTATAAAACCTGGATCATCGCTGGTTACGAATAGTTCCTTGTCTTGAAAGCGGGAACAAGTCTTGACAAAATCATCAAAGTTGAACCATTTTTGAATTCTATCAGGTTCATTAATCCAGGTTCGTGCATGCACACCCACATATTGATCAGGCATTTTGAGTAGTTGTGCATTGACACGAGCCCAAATTTCTTCACTGAAGTGGAGTTGTGCAAACTTTTTTTTGAGTATCGACAAAATTGGTTGAGGTATCTTCAAGTATTCGAAATCAATGGTTCTAGCTTGATTGTCCCCCGGAAAATCTATCCCTTTGTACCCTGTTGAACAATCTGAAAATCCTGTTGGGAGTAAATTCCGGAGTTCCATGGGCAGTTCGAAGCGCCACGTATTAAGGATTAAGGAATCTTCTTGGATATGATCAACTTCCCTAGAGATATCGCAAAAAATATCTGCATACCTAAGCCCGCAGAAAAGCTCCGGTGGCCAATATACTTTATACGCATCGCCCAACAAGGATGCGCTGATCAGACTTTTTAATCTGTTTGAAATGCCACTGTTGGGTAACACAATTAATTGGCTCATCTAACTATGGAAAACCTCCAGAATATTCGCAACTGGGCTCATCCTGCGCCCTCTCCGAATCGGGCTAACGTGCGTAGATATCTCCCCACAGATCCGGAGAAGTAGACAACATTAACACCCTTACGATTTCGTAATAAGGGACCCATTCCGCCCACTGTAATTCAGGTCCATCACCAACGGTTACATTAAAATGCCGATACCCTAATCGGATCAGCATCTCAACTACTTCCATTGAATGTTCAATGTATTCTGAGGTGTACTCGAACGAGATGGTGCCAATCTTGGAAGAGAGTCCCTTCACAACATCACGCTCAAAACCTTCCACATCTATTTTGCAATATCGAGGAGTTCCGAATTCTGAGATCAGATCATCAAGTGTCGTGATTGGCACTTCAATCTGTTGGTCCCAAACCATGTGTTTGAATCTTCCGACCTTCCAGTGTTCAGCAAATGTGCTTAAAATATCAGCTTCCGACGAAATACTCATGTTGGAACGGCCACGGATTGCCCCGAGACCTTTTTCTACAGTGGTAACATGTGGATTGTTTGCGAATCGATGACGTATCCCAGCAGCCAGATTCGGTTGCGGTTCGATACAAATGACCCGCGCTCCCGCATGAACAAACTCTTGGGCCATATTACCCCTGTTAGCCCCAACGTCAAAGACGAGATCCCCCGGAGAAATTTCGTTAATTATGAAGTGCGGTGTCGTCACAGTATTTCCTTTCTTGTCGGATTGTTGCCGAGAGAGCGACAGCAATGGAAAATCCGCACTCATAGCGGATCTGTCGTTACAGGGCTGCTATCCTGTTCAAACGCAGCTTATGGTGTTGGATAAGAAGTTGATTCGTAGTGTCGCCATCTTCAATGTAGCCATGCAGCAGTTCGTCAAGTATGGCATTGTACAATTCGATGTTATTACCATCAATCTCCCGGTCAAAACCATTAAAACGGTTATAAACCAGGCAGATAACCCTTGCACGGCATTTTGCATAGTGGGCATCCTCGCCGCTATCATCATGCAGAAGTACCTGCTTCAATGTCATGGCCGGCCTGAACAGTTCATTTATGTTGAGACATTCAACCACACTTGATAACGCCTTCTTGTGATCCTTGACGGCATAATAGACCAGTGCGATGAGATAGAACAACTCATGGTCGGTTTTATCA
>JAJXWO010000088.1 GCA_021781535.1 Deltaproteobacteria bacterium
TCCAATCCTGCTACCCGGCCGCGCTTCTGCTGGAGCGAGCCAAGCACCTTCCCGAGATACTCCGTCGGAATCTCCAGCTCCAGGGACATGATCGGCTCCAAGAGCAGCACTCCTGCCTCACGGGCCTCCATGACCAGCCCACGCATTGCCGCCACCCTGAGCAGCTGTTCGCCGGGTAGACCCGCTTCGTGCGGGATCTGCAGTACCTGCAACTCCAGATCGGTCAGGCTGTAACCAGTCAGGCAGCCGGACAGGCAGCCCTGCTGCAGGCTGTCCTCCACAGCGGACAAGAGTTCCGGTGTGAGGGGCGGCTCTGCAGGCGGCAGAATAATTTTCACCCCACTTCCCCGAGGAAGGGGCGTGAGACGCAAAAAGATTTCCGCAATTTCCGAACGACGCTCCCCTGCGGGACGGAACGTCTCCCGGCGGGTCACCTGGTGTCGCAACGCCTCCCGATAGACCACCCGCGGGTGCCCCGTCATAACCCGCACCCCGTATTCGCGGGCGAGTCGCTCGATTACTATTTCCAGATGGAGTTCCCCCATGCCGGCAAGGATCATCTGTCCGGTTTCACGATCCTCATGGACTCTGAAGGTAGGGTCCTCCCACTGGAGCTGCTCCAGAGCAACGGCAAGATGTTCCCGATCTTCCGTCCGCTTCGTTTCCACGGCTAAAGATACCACCGGTTCCGCGATGGTGAGCCCTTCGAGGATCAGCGGATGGGTCGGGTCGCAGAGTGTGTCGCCGGTCAGCGTACCCTGGCAGCCGGGGACAGCGACGATATTGCCGGCCTGCACTTCATCGATTTCTTCGCGCCTGTGGGCATGCATGCGGAACAGGTGCCTGATCCTTTCAGGCACCTGCCGGGAACTGTTTAACAGCACCATCCCGGTTCGAAGCGTTCCGCTGTAGATGCGCAGATAGGTAAGCCGCCGCCCTTCCTCCGCCGTAACCTTGAAGGCAAGAGCCCGCAGCGGTGCGGCGGGGTCACAGATCAGCGTCTCCCTGACGCCGGTTTCCGGGTTATACCCTTTCGGTGGCGACACCTCCAGTGGCGAGGGGAGATAATGGCCGACCGCGTCCAACAACGGCTGGATTCCTTTGTTGCGCAGCGCCGAGCCCAACAGAACCGGGAAGATGTCACAGGCCAGTGTCCCCCTCCGTAACGCGCTCCTCAAGCGTTCTGCTGCCACCCGTTTGCCCTCCAGAAAGTCTGCCATTACTCCCTCATCAAAATCCGCAACCGCTTCGGTCAGTTTCAAACGCGCCTCCTCCACCTCCTGCGCAGATCCCGACGGAATCGGCTTCCGCAGCACCGTAATGCCCTGATCGGACTCGTCGAAAAGCACCTCTTCTTCACTCAACAAGTCAATCACGCCGATAAAGCCACTCTCTTCCCCGACCGGAAGCTGCACCAGCACGGGACGCGCTTTGAGTCGCGTCTCAAGCTGGTACACGGCCTGGCGATAGTCGGCTCCGACCCGGTCCATCTTGTTGATAAAACAGATCCGTGGGACTCGATAGCGCTCCGCCTGCCGCCAGACAGATTCGCTCTGTGACTGGACCCCCTCTACGGCGCTGAAAATTGCCACGGCACCGTCAAGAACCCGCAAGCTCCGCTCCACCTCAATAGTGAAGTCAATATGACCGGGGGTGTCGATCAGGTTGATCCTGGACTCTCCCCAGCGGCAGGTTGTGGCGGTGGCAGTGATGGAAATCCCCCGCTCTTGTTCCTGGGGCATCCAGTCCATTACCGCCTGGCCGTCATGGACCTCCCCCATCTTGTGGGTCTCGCCGCTGTAAAAAAGAATCCGCTCCGACACGGTGGTTTTGCCAGCGTCGATATGAGAAATGATGCCGATGTTGCGGATGCTGTCAAGATTGTGCGCCATGATGCCGCCTGCTCCTTTCAGAATAAATATTTACAAGTGTACCACCGATTGCCGGTCATAAGGAGAAACAGCCGCTAAATAAAGTTGTTTCGAAGCGGGACGGAAGTTGGACCGGATTTATATGTTGCTCTGAATTTGCCGACTGGTGGAAGTCGGGTATAATTGCGACAGATGCTAGCATCAGTAAGGATGGAGGATATCATGAGCAGATTTGAGCATATTATTGTCGAAGTCGCTGCAGCACTGGAGCAGGAACCATCCGTCAATATTCACCGTTTTCCGCTACAGATCAAATTTTCCGATGGAGTGCTTACCCTTGAGGGTGAAATGGAACAGATCTCGGCCAAGAAAAAGGCGCTTGAACTGGCTGCAGCAGTAAAGGGAGTAACCGGAATAGTTGATCGACTGAGGCTTGTTCCCGCTGCGCCGATGGAAGATGGTGAAATCCGGGACCATGTCTGCAACGCCCTGCTTGCCGAGAACCTGCTGGCCTCGTGTGCCATTTGGGCTATCGTCAAGAAAAAACCGGAGGTGGTCAGGGAAGCTGATCAGGGAATGGATGGAAGCATAGACATAGAGGTGGATGATGGGGTAGTGATCCTTAACGGCGCTGTAACAAGCCTTTCCGAAAAACGACTGGCTGGAGTCCTTGCCTGGTGGGTTCCAGGAAGCAGGGATGTGGTCAACGGGATTGAAGTTGTTCCACCCGAGGAAGATACTGACGACGAGATAGTGGATGCCGTGCGGCTGGTCCTGGAGAAGGATCCGTTCGTCAATGCAGGGCAAGTCAAGGTCACATGCCGCAACTTCGCGGTAACCATCGAAGGCCTTGTGAAGAACGAGACCCAACGGAAAATGGTTGAGACGGACTGTTGGTTTGTGTTTCGCGTCGACCGGGTCAATAATTTGTTGCAGGTTGAGGAATAGTCGGATGAACATCTCAGAAAATTCCCAATTCTTCACCCACCTGCTGTCCAACCAAACAGTGCCTGGAAATTGAGGTGACCCATGAGTGATCAAAACAATGCTGACAAGTTAAAAACTACTGTAGCGGATCGTATCAGCGGTGCCGTGTGGGGGCAGTTTATAGGAGATGCTTTCTGCCTTGGCAGTCACTGGATTTATGATTTTGCAGAACTGGAGCAGCGCTTTCCCGGCGGTCCCCGGGGTTTCGAAAAACCACAGGAGGAACACTATCATGCCGGCAAGGAACCGGGGGATCTGACCCACTATGGCGACGGGGCTCTGCTTCTGCTCCGCTCGTTGCATGATCGGTCAGGCTTTGATGCCGCAGATTTTGGTTCGCGCTTCGTGTCCTTGATCGAGTCACCCGGTTATAGCGGCTATCGTGATCATGCCGCCAAAGATACGCTGGCTAACTACCGTGCATTCCGGACGAGCCATCCGGATCAGGCATACAGCTATCAGGATGGGGCTGACGACGACCAGCCGGCCAGCATCACCCGACTGGCGCCGCTGGTTGCCAGGTATTTCACCGATCCAGATCTGGAGGATATTGTGGAACGCGCCACGAAGGTTTGCCAGAATAACGAACGGGCGATTGCCTATAACCTGACGCACGCCATGATTCTGCAAAAACTTTTCAACGGCTTTACGCTGGATGATGCGGTCGGTAGTGCCGCAGCATATGCTACCCGGTTGGGGAGCGAGGGCATCGAGCTGGCCGGAAGAATCGCTGAAGCAATTACCGGTCGGCATCTGCCGGTACGGGAGGTTACCCTGAAATTCGGGCAATCCTGTCCGCTTGCGAGCAGTTTCCCCGGGGCATTGCAGTGCGCTTTACGCTATTCCGATGACTTTGGTGAGGCGCTACGTGCCACGGCTGCTGTTGGCGGTGATAATGCCGCGCGTGCGGCCATGGTTGGTGCCTGGTTGGGAGCCTCACTAGGGATTCAGGCGCTACCTCCTCGCTGGCGTGAAACACTGACGGTTCGTGAAGAGATTGACAAAGAGATTGATTGGTTGCTGCGGACTATTCAGCCCTGAGCCGCCTATTCCAACCATTTCTTTCGTTGTATCCCGGCCTAAGTTTTTCGTGCCGTTAATGCAGAAAAGCCCCCGGTGGTTTCCGGGGGCTTTTCGTCAAAGCAATTGGCGCTGGCCGAGATGCTTTTTCCCACTCTGTCGGCATCCCCTCTACCTACGTACAATGACACGCCCACTCGCGAGCCGTATCACATCCAGGTCGACCTTAGGGTTTGCCTTTTTTAAGCGGTTTATACGCGCTTGACGGATGGTTTAATACGCTTCCGCGTTGTCTTGCCAGCGCCAATACTCTGTGCTCCAAAATACCGTTACACCGTTCGAGCATCCGTCGTTTTTTTCACTATCACCCGGAAAAACGCTTCAGGCTTCCTTCTCCGAAGAAGGCTTGCACACCACGTTTTTGAATCCAGGACGCATTTTAAAGGTATCTACCGGTTCCTCATGAAAGTATGAACGCATATCCCAGAGCATTGCCAAAGATCTATTCTTTCTACAGCTTTATTATACCCATTTTTATGAAAAACGTCAAATTTTTTGGTTCAAAATCAATTACCGATGATCAGTGTTTTATTAGTCCGTTGGTTGCATTCACTGAAGCCTCGATACGCTTCAATTCATCAAAGAGCTTTTGATTCACTGGCGTAAGAATTCCGTGACGCTTTCCCAGGTTGATCAACGTACCGGCAAACATATCCACCTCTGTATTGCGCCCGGCCTCGACATCCTGCAACATGGAGGTTTTTCCTTGCGGATTAAGAGTATTCAGGACCTTGTACCACTCCTGGATATCATCCTCAGATAGATCCACATGCACAGCCCTGGCAATTGACATGACTTCCCGCATTGCCGACTCCATCAGCTTCATTGACTCAGATGAAGCTCGCAACGTACCATAGTCTGCCCCAAGGACAGCAGAGGCCTGGTTGGCTCCTACATTAACCATATATTTAAACCAGAGGCTGCGAATCATATCCTGGGGTATTACATGAGCAATCCCGGCCTTATTGAAAAGATCGCCAAGGTGTCGGACCCGTTCTGTTATTTCGGTGTTTTTCTTCTCACCGAAAAAGATGCGTCCTTGATTGGCATAGGTAACGGAATTGTTTTCCCTCACCGCATCTATGCCCAGATTCAGGCCATAGACTACCTTTTCCATCCCGAAAACGGCACCAACGCGTTCCTCACTGTCAATTCCGTTCATGACCGAAATGATAGTAGTTGCCTGGCCAACAGCCTTTTTCATTTCGTTGATGGCACTACCCAGATGACAATGTTTAACAGCTACAATGAGGAGGAAGACAGGGGTACAATCCTCAGGCTTCACCACTGCTATCGAGTAGTGTTTGCCGTTTACGATTACTCCATCGCGTTTCAGCCTGTCGTAGCGTTCGCCACGTGCAATGAAAAATACCGATGCCGGGTCCATATCATAGAAGATGCTGCCGTAGACTGACCCGAGCGCCCCGGCACCGATAATGGCTATTTTTTCGTCAGATATTTTCATATAGTTTCGATTTTTGTACGGATTCAACTTAGTTTTTCTGAAGCTGCTCACTCCGATACAAGGTCACTTCTGCCTCAGCCATGATTTTACCATCAAGTTCCAGCCATCCCTTTGCATCCACCAGACGGCGTCGTTCCCCAATTACCTCACCGATCACTGTGACAAGCGCTCCAGTCGGAACCGGAGCCCTATATCGTATTTTAATCTCGCTGGTAACCACAGGAATGCCACAACACATACAGGCTTGAGCACAGATTTCATCCAGCAGAGCCGAAATTATTCCACCGTGGGTTATCCCCTGCCAGCCTTGAAAGTCATCGCCTATTTGCACATGAGTTTCTGCCCGGCGCCTCTCGGGATCAACAGCAAAGACCGCTCGCAGTCCGATTGGGTTCTCCTTGCCACATATGAAACAACGCCCATCATCACCAAAATGAACCGCGTGTACGCAGGATTGTGAAGTAACGTTTCTCTGGAAGCGCGCTGACATAACGGGCCACGTCATAATGCCGAAGTAATCGAATCGAAAAAACGACAATTAAATACGTACCCTTACTGCCAGGTAATCAAATAGTGGTCGACTTTATT
>JAJXWO010000089.1 GCA_021781535.1 Deltaproteobacteria bacterium
GACTTGTACATGACAGTTTCATGAAGGCGCTCCTGTAGTGTGGTGAGAAAGCCTTTGTAGGATTTGCTTCATGATATAAACAATACGCGGCAATAATGCAATAAAATGTTTACACTAACAACTGCGTCAGAAGGCATTTACCCCTTTCACGCAACGTTTATCACGGCTTTGCGTAAAGTTATTATTTTATAATATTACGGCAACTATTATCTTCAGACCACGTTTCGTAATGCAATCTGAACGATTCGGGGGGGACCCAATTAGGGAAATTATCCGGATGCCAGCGCCATCATCCAGGCCGTTACTACAATTATACCGCCTAAAAGTGCCAACAGAGCATTGAGACGGCGGCTTGGCTGACCATAGCGGCTGATCAGAATCTCCGTTATCAACCCGATTACTACCCCCGTCAGGAATCCGAAGAGATGTGCGCCCAGATCGGTATTCTTCCCTTCAGTACCGAGAATTGACAGCAGCGCCAGTGCTGATGCCACCGGCAATGGCCAGCGCCGCCGCAGATAATGGCGATATCGCACCAGATTCAGGGCAGAGAGGATGCCGACAACTCCAAAAACTGCTGTGGAAGCCCCCACGGAATCATGCTGCCGGGATTGCAGCAGGGCATTGCAAAGATTTCCTGCAGCACCCGCTGCCAACAGCAATGTCCACGCCAGCCCTGAACCTAGCTCACGACAGAGCAGAAACACGAATACGCCACCAATGGCAAGATTGCTGATCAGATGCAGCACATCGGCATGCAGCGTCAACGCGGTTACAAGGCGCCACCATTCGCCATCGAGAATCCTTCCGGACTGTGCGCTGCCGATACGTCCCCAGTCGATAGGGATTCCATCCATAGCAGTTACGTCCAGCCGGGTTATATTGTAGAAGGCTGCCAGCACGAGTAAAACGGAAAGCGTCGCCAGGGTATTTTCTATCATTGGCCGCGGCAGAGGCTGCACAGGCGGCCAGTGATGATTTTCGCATTCAAAGCGCCGCAATTCCATACACGCTTCATCGAACCGGTACGGTGGCACCAACAGCAACCATTCTCCCGGCGCTTCCCGGATCTGGCAGGGAATGTAGCGCGCATCCAGAACAAGACTCCATAGTCGTGTGCGCTGTTGCGATAAACTGAGGAATGATTCGTCGATCAACTCTGGCTCGATCCTCACCCAGTCATTATCAGCAATCGAAATTTGTTTGACTGTGCAATCCATTGTATGATCATAAGCATACCGTAGCATGTTTTCCAGGATAAAAACCGTTAAGCATTTTTACGCGGGTAACCTTTACAATCATAGCGTTGTCGTCTATATATTTATAATCGAGAACAATCCAAGGAGGAATACCGCATGCCTGACATCAAGGGGACAAAAACGGAGCAGAACCTGAAGGACGCATTTGCCGGTGAATCCCAGGCCCGCAACAAGTACACCTATTTTGCTTCGGTCGCAAGGAAGGAAGGTTACGAAAAGATCGCTGCCTTCTTCCTGGAGACTGCCGAGAATGAGAAGGAGCACGCCAAATTGCACTTCAAGCATCTGGCCGGCATCGGCACAACCGCTGAAAACCTGCGCGCCGCTGCAGCCGGAGAATTAGACGAGAGTAGCGATATGTACCCGCGTATGGCCCGTGAGGCCAGGGAAGAGGGATTCCCTGAAATCGCCTTCATGATGGATGCCATCGGAAAGATCGAAGCAACCCACAAGGAGCGCTACCTGAAATTGCTTGAGGAGCTGGAATCTGGCACATTTTTCACCAGCGACGATCCGGCCCGCTGGAGATGCCGCAACTGCGGTTATGTTCATGAGGGAACCGAGGCTCTCAAAATCTGTCCGGTTTGCAAACACCCCCAGGCTTACTTCGAGCTGGTTGAGGAACATTACTGATCAATCCGCGCTATATATTATTTAGAACCGTTGAAGCTAGCCAGCGCTATGACACTTGATCTCAACAGCCATGCCGGTTTCGTTTACCCTTGACGCTACCGGCCCGAACGGCTAAAACTGAACACATGGATTTCACAAAACACCTCAACCCGCCCCAGAAAGAAGCCGTACTGCACGATCAGGGACCGCTTCTGATCCTGGCCGGTGCCGGATCTGGCAAAACCCGGGTCATTACCCATCGCATCGCCCATCTCATTCACAACTGCGGGGTCCGACCTTGGAATATTCTGGCCGTCACCTTCACCAATAAGGCTGCCCGGGAGATGGCCGAGCGGGTTCAGCGACTGCTGGGAGGGCGCGACACCCCGCTGATCGCCACCTTTCATGCCGCCTGCGGCCGCATCCTGCGCCGCGACATCCACCACCTGGGATTCCTCGCTTCCTTTGCCATCTATGATGATCGCGACTCAGAGCGTCTGCTGAAGGACGTCCTTAAAGAACTGAATCTGGACGAAAAGAAGTATTCTCCCAAAGCCGTTGGCGCTCGCATTGACGACTACAAAAATCGCGGGCTGTTCCCTGAGGATATCGACTCCGTGGCAACCGGGGATATTTACAATGCCAGGATTGTCCAAATCTATGCCGCCTATCAGGAACGCCTGAAAAAGTGCAACGCTCTGGATTTCGGGGATATGATGATCCAGACCGTCCGCCTGCTATCCGATTTTCCGGGGATTCGTCGTCAGTACCAGGATCGCTTTCAGTATATTATGGTGGATGAGTATCAGGACACCAACCCGGTGCAGTACAACCTGATTCGATTGCTGGCCGGAGACAGAAGAAACCTGTGCGTTGTCGGTGACGACGACCAGTCGATCTACTCCTGGCGCGGCGCCGACATCCGCAACATCTTGGAGTTCGAGAAGGATTTCCCCGGAGTCCGGGTAGTCCGGCTGGAGCAGAATTACCGCTCCACCGCCACCATCCTGGCGGCGGCCGGTGCAGTGGTCAAACAGAATTTCGGGCGCACAGGGAAAGCCCTTTGGACCGAAAACCCGGCCGGTGAAAAGATCCGCTATGAACGGGTCGAATCGGACCGGGAAGAGGCGCGTTTTGTCTGTCGCGAGATCAGCCGTCTCCGCTCAGGCGGTGTGCCGCTGGAGGAGATGGCCGTATTCTACCGTACCAACGCCCAGTCGCGGCTGGTGGAGGAATCGCTGGTGGGCGAGGCGCTTCCCTACCACATCGTTGGAGGCGTTCGCTTCTATGCCCGCATGGAGGTCAAGGATATTCTGGCTTACCTGCGCGTACTAGATAATCCCTCCGACGAGGTCTCGCTGAAACGGATCATCAATATACCGGCACGAGGCATCGGTCACACAACAATCGACAAGATTTCAGAACTGGCGGGCCGCCAGGGTATCACCTTCAACCAAGCAATGCAGCAGGCAACCCGGGATGGGCTACTCACCGTCAGCCCACGCGGCAAGATAGCCGCGTTTAGCGCCATGTTGGATGGTTTCCGGGAACAGTCCGGCAAGCTCGAACTGCCGCAGCTGACCCAGAGCGTCATGCAGGAGAGCGGCTACCTGACACGACTGAAAGAGAGTCGTGACCCGGAGGATGCCGAGCGGCTGGAAAACCTGGAACAGCTTCTGGCAGGTATGGAGGAGTTCGTTGAAAAGAACCCCGAATCCGGACTGTCCGAGTTTCTGGAACAGGTCTCACTGGTTTCTGATCTGGAGCAGGGGGAGACCGGGAAACCTTCCGTGACCCTGATGACCTTGCACGCAGCCAAAGGCTTGGAGTTCAGGGCAGTCTTCATGATTGGCATGGAGGAACGGCTCTTTCCCCATGTCCGCGCCCTGGATGACCTGGACGGTATGGAAGAGGAACGACGTCTCTGTTACGTTGGCATGACCCGTGCCCGCGAACGGCTCTACCTGCTCAACGCCCGGCGTCGCTACCTGTTCGGCCAGGAGCAGATTAACCTGCCATCACGATTTTTAAAAGATATACCGGCTGAACTTCTGGATGAGGCCGGAAACAGAGCAATGCCCCACAATAGCGAGCCTTCCCGAACCTATGCTACACCGTATCCGCAACACAATCTGGACGCCGTCAGCCACTCCGTTTCCAACGAGATAGAGATAGTGCCCGAACCACCCGACGAGCACGGCGGCGTTTTCATCGGCATGAAGGTGCGCCACGCCAAGTTTGGCGTCGGCACCATCCGCAAGATCGAGGGTGACGGCGAGGGTCAGAAGGCCATCGTCTGGTTCAGCTCGGCCGGGCCAAAAAAACTGTTGTTGCGTTTTGCGGGGCTGGAGCGGGTGTCGTGACAACATATGCAGGCGCCGGGAACATCCTGACGCTGGAGCTTCTGAATTTTGGCATGGCTGCGCCGGGAGGGATCCTCAGTTCTGCACAGCTTCCTGTTGTCCATAACCGAGGGGGGACGACCCATGAAGAGGCGCTGCTGTTCGGCCGCGCCTCTTCATTCATGTAATATTCGCTGCTATGGCAGGTAATTAAGCAGCGACATTTGGGAGATTTTAGCCGTAGCCGATAGAGAGGCATTAAATGCAGTTGTCTGGTTGTTCAGCTCAACGCCCAATGCAGCAAGATCAACGTTCTGAGTGTTGGAGGCAATCGAAAGCAGGGTGTTTTTGTTGTTGTCATTGAGTTTACTCATACTGTCCAGCCTGGTCGTCCGCGAGAGGATATCGCTGGTGGCGATATTGAGCTGTTTGGCCCCATCCTGCAGGTCTTGAGAGCCCTGCGAAATCGCCGGCACATTGCTGGGCGTAACACTGTCTCCCACCGCTGCAATCAGGTTGTCAAATGTTTTAAGAATATCTATGGAACCGTAACTTGGGCTCGCACCGGTACCCTTGAGCAGCCGGTCTCCCGTAACATTTAATGTCTGGGTGGTATTCTGGGCGATCTCGACCGACAACTGCGTACTATCGCCGCCATAGTTGTTGTTCGCATTGCTGAAAGGCGGGGTGGTATTGTTGGCCCCTGCAAAGATATACTGATCTCCAAACTGGGTATTTGCCATATCAACAATCTGCTTTTTAAGATCAACCAGCTGGTCATGTGCACTCTGGCGGATGCCGGGATCACTGCTGCCGGTGTTGATGGTACCCGCCACTTTATTGGCCTGTGTAATGATATCCGCCATGCCTTGCAAGGCAGTGCTCGTATAGTTCAACCAGGTGGTGGATTTGTCAATATTACTGGAGTACTGGTCGATGGATTTGAGCTTGTCTCCGATTTGCACCAGGAGCTGGCTGGCAATCGGGTCATCACTCGGACGGTTGACCTTTTGCCCCGATGATATCGATTCCTGGAGCTTATCAAGCCGTTCCCGCCCTTTTTGGATATTGAAGAGTGAGTTTTCTGACGTCATGTTTTGCGTAACGCGCATTGGGTATTTCTCCTAATCCTGATAAGCGGGATAGTGTGTTTACGAAATCATTCTGCTAAAACCGCACGCAATGATCTCAAACGTACTATTGAACCATTCCAAGGGCTGTATCCATCATGGCGCTAGCCGTGGTGATCAGTTTGGCCGAGGCCTGGTATGACTGCTGATACTTAATAAGATTGGTTAGTTCTTCGTCCAGTGACACACCGGAATTCGATTCGCGCAGGGTCGACAACTGGTTGGTAAAGGCTTCATCCTGAGACACGGTCGTTTTGCTGGACGCTACGTCCAGGCCTACTTTACTGACGAGACTACTATAGAAGCTGCTGAAGGTTGCCGAGGGAGCTCCAGATGGCACGGTGGAAGCGTTGGTTAACTGGGCAATAGCCAGTGCATTGCTGTTGTCACCGGGCAGCAGGGCATTACCTGAAGCTGCAATGGTGTTGACATTCAGCCCGGGATCGATTGAAAAAGCTGCCGCAGAGCCGGCAACAGCAGCCTGAGGTGTGAAAAAGTTCTGGCCGGTGCCGCCTGTCGGGCTGAAGCCAGCGGCATGCACGGTATTGACTGCATCGGTAATGGACTTGGCCAGCGTGTCAATCTGGCTCAGATAACCAGGTATGATCG
>JAJXWO010000008.1 GCA_021781535.1 Deltaproteobacteria bacterium
TCATTCTCGCCGCTGTACGTGCGCAGCATCTTCAATTCGTTGGGAGTGCCTTTCAGCCCATTGTCGTTGATTGTCTTGGTCGGCCTGAACATGACGTGCTCTGATCTGGTGATGGTATCCCATTTCGGTATGCCACCCAGAGTTCCACCAGCCTTGACATGGCTGGAGGCATCGGCTCCGGTGAATTTGTCCACAAATTTTGTGCCATTCCATTCCAGGTAGTTATTGGGAGCAGCAAACAGGACCACGGATGGGCTCGCTGCCGGATAGCTTGGGAAGGTGCTGTAATCGTCGGTCATTATATAGGTGCTGTCGGTCGGCTCATATGCGGCAAGCACGGCCCACTCCTGCCAGGAACCATCATACATGCGGACATCCTTGAATTGACAGATCTCTTGAAAAACGTACCAGTAGATTGAGGCCAGCGCTCCGGAGTTGCAGTAGACAACAATCGGCTTGCTGCCGTCGATGCCTGCTGCGGCAAAGATTGGCAATAACTCTGTTTTCGTTTTATAACCGCCGTCGGCGCGAGTCAGTGCCGGAACGGTGATATTCCAGGCTCCGGATTTGGTGACTTTGGCCCCTTTAATGATACCTTCAAAAGCTGCACCTTTGGCGCCTAGCGGTATAGCCAGCGGTGTACCACCGGTCAGGCTTGGGCCGGTTGGTGTGGTAATCCCTATGAAGGGATTCGGCAGGGTGATAGGTGGATTGGTTGTACCACTGAAGGCAACCCGTGCAGGGGTTGTTTCTTTGAAAAGGATTTCACTTAAAGTAAGGATTGCTGAGTCACTATTTCTCGTAAAGAGCTTGGTAGTTGCAGAATATGCATAACCTGCCAACTGGAAAATATCCGGGATGCCATCGCTGTTTTGGTCAGACATGTAATAGGCGACCGGCGGTTGGCGGGCATCAAGAACTATCACCTGGTTAGGGTCACTGTCCGGTAGGCTGGTACGGCCGCTGTCGACCAGGGCAATCAACTCGCCAACCCCGATGCGGGATTCAAGATGGCGCTGTGGTAGTTCATTGACGTCAAAGTTTGACGGAGTGATGACCGGGAGTGTCACACCTTTTTGCAAAGGATTACCCGCCATGGCATAGGCTTTGTTGCCGCCGTTGAGGACGCGGATATTCTCCTTGGCGAAGCCCCAGTAATAGAGTGTCCACCAGAGGCGCGACGGGCAGAAACCGGGGTAATCGTAGCGGGATGTAGAGATGACGATGACGTCGTCCTTGGTAACGCCGTATTTCTGCAGCATCTGGCTGATCAGTGTTCCGGTTCCTACTTCATGTTCCGCATCGATCGGGCCGTCGTTGCGGACGGCAACTTCATACCCCTCATGAGAAACATTGGGAATTGCACCGGGGATATGGCCAAACATGCTGTCGGGCATGCCGTTAAAAGATTTGTACTGTGCGCTTGTCGTGCCGCCATACTGGTCGCTCAGGTTTTGCAGAATCTTTGCTTTGTCACCCGCGAACCAGCTTTCGGTATCTGAAAAACTGAATACTCCTGAGGCGTTAGGAACACAGTCCAGTATAATTACCCGTTTGCCGTTCTCTGTTTTGCACTCGTTATCCACCCACGCCTTGACAGTGGCAGGTTCTACCAGAGAAATACCCGGGACAGCATCGCTCCTGTAGTAAGCGGCTGTAGATTCAGCCACTGGGTTGTCGTACCCTTTGGTGCCGCAGCCCCAGATGACCAAATAAAAAAGCAACCCAGCCATGATACATGCAAGAGTAGTTATTTTTGTACGTTTTAAAGCTTTTTCAGACATGTTATTTCCTCCATTTTTGAATTATGCAGCCGTATTCCAATCTTTTGCCCAGCTGCAGCAGTGCAAAATCCAGAATACTCAAACTGCTTAACAAACGCTGATGCTGCCTTATGTAATTATCTTTTCAGTATGATTTTTAAGCGTTGAAACCCTGTCTACGTTTTACGGCGATTCGTAGCGTTAGACTCTGTTGAGTTGACGAGAAGTAAGGCGCTTTTTATTGTTTTACGCAGCCGATTAGCTTAAATATGGACGACTGCAAAATCCAGGCAATGTGTATGCAACGAATAGTTGGCCCGGATGACCTGTTCTGGTGCAAAACTTTGGGTAAGGAGGATTTGTCAGTACAACAATTGATCATGTATCTGCTGGTATCTTTGACAGTTTTCCTGTAAAAGGAAAGTCAATGTTTGTCATAATTGGATAACAATTTGAAATAGGATCAAATTACTATATATGGAAACTGTGTATCTAAAGACGTTAGTGGAAGTTGTAAAAGAGGGCAGCATATCGAAAGCCGCCGACACGCTTTGTGTCACCCAACCTGCCGTTTCCCGTCGCATCAAGTTTATCGAAGAGCAGTATGGCTGCCCGCTTCTTGATCGTTCCGGGCAGACATTGGTGCTCACAAATGCCGGTAAACTGGTATTTGAAAAAGCACTGAAACTACTGGAAATAGAACGAGATCTGCTCTCTGGTCTCAAGTCGATGCGGGAATGCAAAAGTATTGCGTTTATCTGTACGCCCACCTTCGGGATTGTTCATTTGCCAACAATCATGCGTGAATTCATGATGGAATATAACGATCTGGCTGATCTCTCCTTCATGTTCGATACTCCTAATAAAATTGTCGAAGCGTTGCGGGATGGTTTGTATGATCTGGCGGTTATTGAGCATTGCGAATGCTTTGATTTTTCTGACCTGTCGGTTGTCGCCCTTCCGGGTGACGATATGATTTTTGCAAGCTCTCCAGCTCTTGCAGTACCCGCTGGAGACACTGACCGCGATGCCCTGTTTGCACAAACCGTATTTGTCCGGAAAGAGGGGTGTTGCTCCAGGACGCTTCTGGAAGGCAATCTGCGCGCTATTGGCAGGGAACTGTCGGATTTTAGAAGTTATGTGGTAATCGACGACCTGCACATGATAATAAAGTTGACGCTTGAAGGTCAGGGGGTGTCCTTTCTCTCTCGTGAACTTGTACAGGAACAGATTGATGCGGGTCTGCTGTATGAACATCAAATCAGCGGCTTCAGGCATCATCGCAAGAGAACTCTCATTATCCACAGTGGGTGCGATAAGCAGGCCTGCTCGCCACTCAAATTTTTTATTAATATTCTTACAGCCCATCTAGGAATTGACTGCCCTCTGCTTTGATCACACTACCAATCGACAGTATCCTTCCCGACCTAATTGAGACTATCCGCTCTCATCAGAGTATTATTCTACACGCGCCGCCGGGTGCGGGTAAAACGACGCGTGTTCCAGTGGCGCTGCTTCATAGTTTTCCCCCGGGATCCGGGCGCATCGTCATGCTGGAACCGCGACGGATTGCCGCAGTGTCAGCTGCACGCTGGATGGCAAGCTGTCTCGGTGAAGATGTCGGGCAGACGGTTGGCTACTCTATCCGCTTTGACAGCTGTACTTCAAAGGCAACACGCATTGAGGTGGTCACCGAGGGGATTCTGACCCGCCGGATCCAGAATGATCCAGAGCTTGCCGGTGTGGCGCTGGTCATTTTTGACGAGTTTCATGAACGGAGCATTCATGCTGATCTCGGGCTGGCTCTCTGCCGTGAGGTGCAGCTACTGCGCTCCGATCTCAAGATAATGGTCATGTCTGCGACGCTGGACCTTCAGCCTCTTGCCCGTTTACTTGATGACGCTCCTGTAATCACTTCGGAAGGGCGCGCGTTTACTGTTGAAATGAAATACCTTGATGATACAGGGCATGCACAACTATCACAGCGAATGACTGCGGCGGTAATACGAGCGCTGAACGAAACGGAAGGGGATGTTCTGGTGTTTTTGCCCGGTTCCGGAGAAATTCGCGCCTGTGCCGCCCAGTTGGCAGAATCCGGAGCTCTTCAGCAGTCTATAGCGGTTTGCCAGCTCTACGGTGATCTGCCGATCGCCGAGCAGCAGAAGGTTATTCAGGCAGGTCCGTATCGTAAAATTGTTCTGTCCACGAGCATTGCAGAAACCAGTCTGACCATTGAAGGTATTCGGACAGTTATTGATTGCGGGGTGTCGCGGCGACTGCAGTACGATCCGGGAAACGGTTTAAACCGGTTGATCACTGTTCGCGAATCACGGGCTTCGGCCGAGCAGCGCGCCGGCCGGGCAGGGCGTACCGCTCCCGGTGTCTGTTATCGTCTCTATTCGTCTCACACACTTCATGCAATGGCAGCGCACACCCCGCCAGAGATTGTTGTCACCGACCTGTCGCAGCTTCTGCTTGAGCTGGCGGTATGGGGAGTTACCGACCCTGGGCAGCTTGGCTGGATTGACGCACCGCCCGCAGCAGCACTGGAGTCAGCCCACCGCTTACTTGTTGATCTGGACCTGTTTGATGATGCTGGCCGGATCACGGCTCTTGGCCGCGACGCTGTGCGCTTGCCTCTTCATCCTCGCCTCGGCCGGCTGCTGCTCCGCTCACGCGAACTCCGCTGCTCCGGATTGGGATGTCAGCTGGCGGCGCTTCTTTCGGAACGGGACCTTTTTCGCACAAGTGGGGGGAACTCCTCAGCTCAGATAAGCCGCTCCGACATTGGTGATCGCCTGGACGCTCTGAACGGTTGGCGCAGGTCAGGTCGCAATGATCACAGAATGGATCAAACGGCCGCAAAAAACATTGAGCGGGTTGCCCGTCAGCTGAGGCGGCTTCTAACCGTTCCTGAATCAGAGAACAATTGTACCTGCGACGATGACGGTATTTCCCGGTTGTTGCTGGCGGCGTATCCTGACCGTATTGCACGACGCAGGGAAAATGGCACTGGCGGATATCTGCTCGCCAGCGGTCGCGGTGCCCGCATTTCTGAGCGGAGCGGAGTAAGATCTGCTGATTATATTGTGGCGCTGGCGCTTGATGCCGGAAAGCAGGCTGAAGCAATCATTCATCTTGCCGCTGAAATACCCGAGTCTGTAATCCGCGAGGAGCGTGCGAAGCATATACGGTCTGAAACAGAAGTGAACTGGGATAATCGAGAGGGGAGGGTAATCGCCAGGCGGCTGGAGCGGTTGGGGAGTATTCAGCTTTCTGCCGATACGGTTATTCCGTCAGCAACACAGACGGTGCCGGCTGTTATCGGCGCGGTGCGCGTGTCGGGATTGATGCTCCTGTCGATGAATGAAGCTGTCCGCCAACTGCAAGGTCGTCTGCTGTTGTTGCATACTTCATTTCCGGAGCGGGAATGGCCGGACGTTTCTGATGCTGTGTTGTGTGATACGCTGGAAGAGTGGCTGGCGCCGTATCTAGATGGGGTTAACTCCTCTAAAAAAATTGCTCAATTGGATATTGCCGCTATCTTGAGGCAGCGCCTTGATTATCGGCAGCAACGCGAACTGGATGAGTTTGTGCCGACCCATCTGCTTGTTCCAAGCGGTTCGCGGGTCAGGATCGATTATTCCGGTGAAATTCCGGTATTGGCGGTGAAACTTCAGGAACTGTTCGGTCTGGCTGTCGGGCCGTCCGTGTGTGGCGGCAGGGTGCCGGTAGTGTTGCACCTGCTTTCTCCTGCGGGAAGGCCGATACAGGTGACCCGCGATTTACGTGGGTTCTGGGATGGTTCATACAACGAAGTGAAAAAGGAACTTAAAGGTCGCTACCCCAAGCATCCCTGGCCTGATGATCCGTGGAGCGCAGTTCCAACGCGTAGATTGAAGCCGAAGGGGTAACAGCAAATCCCCCTTTAAAAAGGGGGAGGTTTTATTGTCCCCCACTTTTTGAAGGGGGGTTAGGGGGGATTTGCTGTTACCCGGCAATCCGGAAGGTTACCTCGGCCATCCGGTCGGCGCTGGCTTGAATAATTCCCCGGTCCGGATTGGCAGCCAGATGGCGCAGAATAGCGAATACCATTTCCACTTGATCCGGTTTTCCGAGCCGTTCGGCGATAGCTTCCGCTGTCATGCCGCGCTGCTCCTTTTGCAACAGCTCCGTCACTATCGTCTGGAGAGCAATCACGGCGCCGGCCGCTTTTTTACCGGCTTCCACGCCGGGCTGGTGGTACGCATTGATATTAATCAGGCTGGCGTAAAAACCGACAGTCCGTTCAAAAAGTGCAATCAGGACGCCGATGGTATATGCATCAATCCGGTTGATGGTGAGGGTCATTGACTCCCGGCCGTTCTCATAGAGTGCTGTGCGCGTCCCCTGGAAAAATCCGAAGAGGAAATCTCCGCTGGTGATCCCTTCCTCGACGCGCAGTGAGCTTCCATCCCGATCTTTCAAGACCTCGATGAACGTGACGAAGAAGTTTGCCACCCCTTCCCGCAACTGCTGCACATAGGCGTGCTGGTCGGTGGAGCCTTTGTTGCCGTACACGGTCAATCCTTGATTGACTTGTGCACCATCACGGTCAAACTCCTTGCCGATCGACTCCATGATCAGCTGCTGCAGATAGCGGGAGAAGAGCAGCAGGCGGTCCTTATAGGGAAGCATCACCAAATCTTTCGTGCCGTGCCCTCCGGTGGCGTAGTGCCACATCAGCGCCATTACTGCCGCAGGGTTGCTCATCGTGTCCAGTTTGCTGGTGGCCGTATCGCATGCTTTGGCTCCTTCGAGCAGCGCTTTGATATTGATCCCCTGAAGTGCCGCCGGCAGCAGTCCGACTGCAGAGGTAACGGAAGTTCGTCCGCCGACCCAGTCCCACATCGGGAAGCGCTCCAACCATGCTTCGCTCTGAGCTAACCTGTCCAGTTCACTTCCGGTGCCGGTTACCGCCACGGCATGCCGTGAAAAATCGAGTCCGGCTTGCTGGTAGGCCGCTTTAGCTTCAAGCATCCCGTTGCGGGTCTCCTTGGTAGAGCCGCTTTTTGATATGACCAGCGCTAATGTTTGTGAAAGAGCTGCACCAAGCTCTGCAAATACTTTGTCAATGCCATCAGGGTCAGTATTATCCAGGAAATACGCTTTCATGCGATCGGTTGAAGATGCCAGCGCATCGGACACGAACTGTGGCCCCAATGCAGAGCCACCGATGCCGATGATAAGAACGTTTTTAAACGGTGACCGGTTCTGCGCGGTTATGGCACCGGCATGGATTTTAGAAGTGAATACCATGATCTTCTCGATGGCGGCTTCAATCTCCTGCTTGATGTCAGCTGACGGGGAGAGGGCCGGATTTCTCAACCAGTAATGGCCGACCATGCGCCCTTCATCACGATTGGCTATTCCCCCTCCTTCCAATTCATGCATTTCGGAGAAGGCGCCCTGTATGGCAGCATCCATCTGCGTAAAGTAGCCGTCTGGAAACTTCATGCGACTGATATCAAGTGTGAGGCCTATCTCGGGGCAGTGGCAGAGGTATTCCTGATAGCGATTCCAAAGGATAGCGTCTTTATTCATCGTCCCTCCAATAGAGCAGATACACAAAAGGCGGAGCACGCTCCGCCTTTTGGATTGGTTTTTTGTTACGTACTACTTTTTGATGTTATAGAACACGCCGTGTCCTTTAAAGAGAGAGGTGGTGTCGAGTTCATCCTCGATCCGCAGCAGCTGGTTATATTTGGCGACGCGGTCGGTACGGCAGAGCGAGCCGGTTTTGATCTGGCCGGAGTTGACCGCCACGGCCAGGTCGGCCAGGGTTGTATCTTCGGTTTCTCCGGAACGGTGCGAGATTACGGTGGTGTATCCTGCCCGTTTGGCCATTTCAATCGCTTCCAGAGTTTCGGTCAGGGTGCCGATCTGGTTCAGTTTGATCAGGATTGAGTTGGCGATCCCTTTCTGGATTCCTTCTTTCAGAATATTCGGATTGGTGACGAACAGGTCGTCACCAACAATCTGGATCCGTTTGCCAAGGCGATCGGTCATGAGTTTCCAGCCGTCCCAGTCGTTTTCGGCCATGCCGTCTTCGATCGAGATAATCGGGTATTTGTTGACCAGATTTTCATAGAAATCGACCAGTTCCACGGCGGTCTTTGTTTTTTTGACTTCATTCTCCAGCGTGTATGTACCGTCTTTGAACAGTTCGGAAGATGCAACGTCGAGAGCGAGAAGAACATCTTCGCCCGGCTTATAGCCGGCCTTGACAATCGCTTCCATGATGACTTCCAGCGCTTCCTCGTTTGATTTCAGGTTGGGGGCAAAGCCGCCTTCGTCGCCGACAGCGGTGTTATACCCTTTGCTTTTCAGAACACCTTTCAGGGCATGAAAGATTTCTGCTCCCATCCGGAGCGCTTCTTTAAAACTTCCAGCGCCGGCCGGCATAATCATGAACTCCTGAATATCAACGTTGTTGTCAGCGTGGGCGCCGCCGTTGATGATGTTCATCATCGGCACCGGCAGTTCGCGGGCGTTGGCTCCGCCAATGTATTTGTACAACGGCTGTCCGGCTTCTTCGGCAGCGGCCTTGGCAACCGCCAGTGAAACACCCAGAATCGCGTTGGCGCCGAGGTTTGTCTTGAATTCGGTGCCATCCAGTTCGATCATCTTCATATCGATCCCGACCTGGTCTTCTGCTTCCATGCCGATGACCTCTTCGGCAATGACGTTGTTCACGTTGTCAACCGCCTGCAGAACACCCTTGCCGAGATAACGGGATTTATCTCCGTCTCGCAACTCCATGGCTTCGCGTTCGCCGGTTGAGGCTCCCGACGGTACTGCGGCACGCCCGAAGGCTCCGGACTCAAGAAATACTTCTACTTCGATGGTCGGATTTCCTCGGGAATCCAGGATTTCTCTGGCATAGACGTCAACAATCTCACTCATGTACAGCCCCCTTGCATGGAATAATGGAGTCTGGAGAAGGTTATCTCCAGTAATACGGCGTATTGTATACCATAAAAAAACAAAAAAAACAGCACACCGCCAATTTTATGTGACAATTTTAAAGATTATTACTCATTGCGGCAACTCTGCTTCACAATTTTACAAAAACATGGTATGACAAAAAACGGCACTATACTGCAAACCATCAGGATAACAGGTTCACTATGTCTACTGACAAACTCGATTCACTGACGATCGACAAATCTCGCCAGTTTGCTCCCCGCCGGAAGAACAGTTCTCGTACCCGTGTTGCTGTTATCCTTGCCGTGGTACTTGTCATAGCGTGTGCACTATTCATTTTTACCAATCGATCTGTAACAATTGAAACGACCAGCGTTTCCCTGCTCTATCCGACCCAATCGTTCACACTCCTCAATGCAAGCGGCTATGTTGTTGCTCAACGCAAAGCGGCGGTTGCCTCCAAAACAACCGGCAGACTGGAATGGATCGGCGTTGAAGAAGGGAGCAGGGTGACCGCGGGACAGATTATCGCCCGTCTTGAAAACAAGGATCTGGAAGCAGCAGTCCGCCAGGCTGAGGCTGCCCTCCAGAATGCAAAAGCGATCCGTGAACAAGCCCGGGCTGAATTGACCGATGCCGGGAAATCGTTTCAACGGCAAAAAGAGCTGCTTGGATCGGGGATTGTTTCACAAGCGGATTATGATGTCGCCGATGCCCGTCTCAAGCGTGCCCGCGCAGCAACTGCCGGTGCAGATGCCGGGATAGCAATTGCTGCCGCAGCACTTCAGGGCGCCAGCGTCAATCTGGATTACAGTCTGATCCGCGCCCCTTTTGATGCCGTGGTGCTGACCAAAAATGCGGATGTCGGGGATATCATTACGCCGCTGGGTGCGGCGGCAAATGCCAAAGCGGCGGTTGTTACGATAGCTGATCTTGCCTCACTGCAGGTAGAGGCCGACGTTTCGGAATCAAGTCTGGCGCAGATCAGGGAAGGGCAGCCGTGTGAAGTCACCCTGGATGCAATTCCCGGAAGTCGCTTTCAGGGAGTGGTACAGACAGTCGTGCCGACTGCCGATCGCAGCAAAGCCTCGGTCATGGTTAAAGTTCGTTTCCTGGAGCGGGATCAGCGCATTTTTCCCGAGATGAGCGCCAAGGTTGCATTTCTCGAGCACACGGCGCTGGCCGAAGATAAAAAAGCGCGGATCGTGCTTAATCCTGCCGCAGTTGTAACCCGCAATGGCCGCAGTGGCGTGTATCTGGTCGTTGGTGATACGGTCCGGTTCACCCCGGTGACGCCCGGGAAAAAGCTGGGCGATCTGCTGGAGGTGGTGGGGGTAAAATCGGGCGATAGAGTGGCGCTGAAGCCGCTTGAAGGGTTGAAAGACGGCAGCAGAATCTCCCTTCCGGAGAAAAAATAGCATGTCGACTTCGAGTGAACAACAGGTTCTTGTCACGATCAACGCTGTTTCGAAAGCCTATCAGCGCGGCAATCAGCTGATACCGGTACTGGAAGGGATCTCGTTTGAAATTGTCAGAGGTGAATTCCTGGCGTTGATGGGGCCGTCAGGGTCAGGAAAGTCGACGCTGCTCAATCTGATTGCCGGGATCGATACTGCCGACGGAGGGTCAATCGTGGTTGACGGCGTTGATATTGCGCAGCTGAACGAGTCAGAACTGGCACGGTGGCGGGCTGCTCATGTCGGCTTCATCTTTCAGTTTTACAATCTTATACCGGTGTTGACCGCATACGAAAATGTGGAACTGCCGCTGCTGCTGACCTCGCTTTCGCGCCGTGAACGCCGCGAACATGCCGAAGCCGCCCTGGAGGTAGTCAGCCTGTCTGACCGGATGGAACATTACCCGTCGCAGCTTTCCGGTGGTCAGCAGCAGCGGGTGGCGATTGCCCGCGCAATTGTGACCGATCCCACGATCCTGGTTGCCGACGAACCGACCGGAGACCTTGACCGGGTCTCAGCCGAGGAGATCCTCGGGTTGATGGCCAGGCTTAATACCGAACGGGGTAAAACTATTATTATGGTAACTCATGACCCCAAGGCGGCCGAAAAGGCGCACATCATCCGTCATCTGGAAAAAGGGCTGTTAACCGATGTTTCTCCTTAAGCTCCTTGCCCGCAACGCATTCCGGCACCGCTTGAGGACGTTCCTGACGATACTGGGGATTACGATCGCCATCCTGGCTTTCGGACTTCTGCAGGCGGTTGTCAGTGCCTGGTACGCCGGGGTAAACGCTTCATCGTCAGCCCGTTTGGTCAGCCGGAATGCGGTATCGCTGGTTTTTTCGCTTCCGGTCTCATACCGGGACCGGATCCGGCATGTTGAAGGAGTTGCAGCAGTATCATATGCCAACTGGTTCGGGGGGATCTATGTCACGGAAAAGAACTTTTTCCCCAATTTTGCCATAGAACCGAAGAGTTATCTGGACCTTTATCCGGAATTTGTGTTGCCGCCGGATCAAAAACAGGCATTTATTATGGACCGGAAAGGGTGCGTGATCGGGAAAAAACTGGCCGAGCGCTTCGGCTGGAAGATCGGTGACACAATTCCGCTCAAGGGGACCATTTTTCCCGGCGTCTGGGAGTTTGTTGTCCGCGGCATTTACACCGGTGCCGAAAAATCCACCGATGAATCGCAGTTCTTTTTTCAGTGGGACTATCTGAACGAAACACTTAAAAAAACTGTTGCCAGGCGGGCCAACCAGATCGGTGTATATATTATCGGCCTCAAAGACCCGCAAAAGGCCGCAGAGGTTGCTGCCGCAATTGATGCAACTTTTAAAAACTCTCTTGCCGAAACGCTGACCGAAACGGAAAAGGCCTTTCAGCTCAGCTTTGTTACCATGACCGAGGCGATAGTCGTGGCTATCCGTATCGTCTCATTTGTCGTGATCATCATAATCATGGTGGTGGTTGCCAATACCATGGCGATGACGGCACGTGAAAGGATCGGAGAATATGCCATTTTCAAGGCAATGGGCTTTCAGGCGCATCATATAGCCGGGATGGTTTTCGGCGAATCGCTCTTTATCACGACAGCGGGCGGCTGTCTTGGCATTTTCCTGACTTTTCCGGTCGCTAAAAAATTTGGCGAGGTCATGGGCAACTTTTTTCCGGTATTCCAGGTTGAACGTTCAACCGTGTATATGGATCTGCTCTTCTGTCTGGTCGTGGGAATCATTGCCGGGATCTTTCCGACTTGGCGGGCGATACGTATTAAAGTAGCTGACGGTTTGAGAAGAGTCGGCTAAGGAGTCGTTATGAAAATCAGAATACTTGTCGTCGATGATGAACTGAGCATGCGGGAGTTCCTCTCGATCCTGCTGGAGCGTGAGGGGTATGATGTCTCAGTTGCTGCTTCCGCAGCGGAGGCGTTGCGCATGATGGAGTCGGCGCTGTTTGATCTGGTCCTGTCGGATGTGAACATGCCCGGCCTCTCCGGCATTGAGCTGCTGGCCCGCATCAAAGAAAAATCCCCCGAGACCGCCGTACTGATGCTTACCGCCTTTTCTGCCGCCGAACAGGCGGTGGAGGCGATGAAGCTGGGGGCATATGACTATATCGGCAAGCCTTTCAAGAATGAGGAAATCAAGCAGCTCGTCAAAAACGCCCTCGAAAAGCAGGGGCTCAAACGTGAAAACATCCTGCTGAAAAAAGATGCCAGCGAGCGGGACAGTTTTTGCGGCATTATTGCAAAGAGCCCGAAAATGCGGGAACTGTTCGATATGATCCAGAAGGTAGCCGCCAGTCCGAGCAGCGTGCTGATCCTGGGCGAGAGCGGCACCGGCAAGGAGCTGGCGGCGCGTTCGATCCACACCTGCAGCCCGCGCAAATCAAAGCTGTTCGTGGCCGTCAATTGCGGCGCAATCCCGGAAAACCTGATTGAAAGCGAGCTGTTCGGGCACAAGAAAGGATCCTTCACCGGTGCCGTGAGTGATCGTCCCGGCCTGTTTGAACAGGCCGAAGGGGGAACGCTTTTTTTGGATGAGATTGGTGAGCTGCCGCTGCTGATGCAGACCAAGCTGCTGCGGGTGCTGCAGGAACGCGAATTCAAGCGGGTAGGGGATGCCCAGACCCGCAAGGCCGATGTACGGATTATCAGCGCCTCAAACCGTGATCTTGAATCCCAGGTCAAAGACGGGACATTTCGGGAAGATCTGTTTTACCGGCTCAATGTTGTTCAGCTTGTCATGCCGCCGTTGCGGGAAAGGATCGAGGATATACCGCTTTTGGTTGAGTATTTTTGCCGGAAATACCAGGCAAGTGGGACAAGCAAGCCGGTATCGGTGACTCCTGGGGCCCTGAAGGTGCTGATGAACCATCCTTTCCCCGGCAATATCCGTGAGCTGGAAAACTGTATCGAGCGGAGTCTGATTATAAATTCAGAGGTCATTTCCGAATGCAGCTTGCCGCAACAGCTGCTGGTCAGCAAAACCCCCTGCTTTACGGCCGACTGCGATATTCCCGAAGAAGGGATGCTACTGGAACCGCTGCTGGAGGATCTGGAAAAGAAATATCTGCTCAAGGCGCTTGAGAAGACCGGCGGTGCGAAAAAGAAGGCGGGAGAACTGCTGGGAATGTCGTTTCGCTCGTTCCGGTACCGGTTGGCAAAGTTCGGGCTGGATAGCGGAGAAGAGTAGCTTATTTAATTTCTGGATAAATATTGAGAAAATAATCAGATTTATCAAGCTGCACAAGGGCTAATTTTATAAAGACATGGAAAGACTTAACGCAAAGAAGCCAGGACGCGAAGGCGCTAGGAAAGGCGAAAGTTTTAGGGGGTAAACCAAGAAAAATCTTGTTATTTCTGTTGATTGCCCCTTGCGACCTTGCGCATTGGCATCCTTGCGTTAAAGAATCTGACCAGTTTTTGACTTGTAAAGGACGAGATTTGTGAGTGACACAATTTGTCACCACGCACTGCCGGAAATGGGTTGAAGAGAGACAGGCAGGGCGCGGGCAGGTTCTGTTTTTCTATGATTACGATGGTTTGTAAAAACAGTTGATCTTGGTCTTAATATTGCGTATAGGTATGCTGACTTCACAACCAAGCTCTGATTCCGGAGCACAAACCATGAAAGGAGATACATTATGTTGAACAAATTCAGAAGTAACAAAGGTTTTACCCTGATCGAGCTGCTGATCGTTGTGGCGATTATCGGCATTCTGGCAGCCATTGCCATCCCGCAGTTCTCTGCTTACCGTGAGAAGGCCTATAATGCTGCGGCCAACTCCGACCTCAAGAACTGGAAAACCGCTGAGGAAGCATTTAACGCGGATTTTCAGACCTATCCGGCCGCTTACGACGCGATATAACGGCTGATTGCTATCTAAACGAGTTTATACTACGGAGGATAATATGAAAAAAGTACTGTGCGGTATGTTTGTTATTCTGTCTTTTGCCGGTTCTGCATTTGGTGCTGCGTTGGATACGCATACCCCTACTACAGCCACCGGAATGTCTATTCGTGGCGGTGCTGATGCGACTACTGCTGCTGCTGCTGCAAGTCCATTGATTAAGTTTTCCACAGGGGTTTTGGGGTTGGTAAATTTTACAGCAACGGCTAACGTTAGTACCGGTTACGTGGTCGCAACCAGGCATATACAAGGTTCTAAATACTTTGCTACAGCAAATGATATTACAAATATTTACTGGAAACAGGCTGCAAAAGCAGCAGATGCAGCAGCAGCTATAACTGCAATGGGACAAGATATCGATTCATCCACGACATCATCGACCGTATTTGCTGCTGGTAATGGCTGGACCTCATACTAAAAAAGTGAATTACTTTTTTTAGTTTTAGAATAAGCGGGGTGTTTCGGCATCCCGCTTTTTTGTATGCAACACTATGCTTTATAAGCAATTTGTAACAAATCTCAATAAGTATTTCCGGTTACTAGAAGCCAACCTGAATCAATGATTAGAAAAAGTAAAAAAGGAGATCATTGAAAGTGACATCAATTATACGTATCACCCTGAAAGGGATCTTCCGTGACAGGGTTTTTCAGGGCATTATGGTGACAGGGTGTGCATTCCTGCTGATCCCGGTTGTGGCGTCGCTTTCCATGCGTCAAGTGACCGAACTTTCCCTGACGCTGTCCCTTTCGCTGATTTCATTCATTCTGCTGCTGCTGGCGGTATTTCTGGGCGGCACTTCGCTCTGGAAAGATATTGAACGGCGCTATACGTTCAGCGTGCTGGGTCTGCCGATTTCCCGACAGAGGTACATGGTCGGACGCTTTGGCGGGGTGGCCCTGTTTGTGCTGCTTGCCGCCGTAGTTCTGGGAGTGGCTGCTTTTGCCGTGGTGCTGTATGCGTCCACTCTCTATCCTCCGGAGAGGCCGGTTATCTGGTCAAATATGGTACTCTGTATCCTGTTTGATGCCCTCAAATATATCCTGCTGATTGCAGTTGCCTTTCTCTTTTCAACGGTCAGCACATCGTTTTTTCTGCCGGTATTCGGCACCATTGCCACTTTTTTGGCAGGCGGCGTTACCCAGCAGGTATATGAATTTGTCAATTCGCCGGCAGCCAAAGCTCTTTCCCCCCTCGTTAAGCAGCTTGCCACTGCTCTTTACTACATACTCCCGAATTTCGGTGCCTTTGATCTCAAGGTGAATGCAATCTACGGGCTGGCAATCCCATCTAACGGCTTGTTTCTTACCGTTGCCTATTTTATGGTGTATGCTGGGCTGCTGTTATCAGTTGCGGCAGCGATTTTTGCCCGGCGAGAAATGAGGTAAGCCATGCTGCGGACAGCCTCAAGCGGAGTTATATGCCTGGTTTTGTATGTTCTGTTAATTGTTCCCTTTACAACCTACCTCAAGAACAAGCCGTTTGTGGAAAAACTTGGCTATGTGCCGGCGGTGAGCGTGCTCAAAAGCGTTGCTGCGGATCAGAAAGAGCTGGTTGCGGCGTCGTTTGTGCTGAAGGTTTTGATGTATTTTGGCGGGTTGATTGAAAAATCTGAAAACCAGTTTGTCGTGCCGCCTGATTACAAGAGTATGTCGAGACTTTTGCACGGAGCCGTAAAGCTTGATCCCTACAATATGGACGCGTATTATTTTGCCCAGTCATTTCTTACCTGGGATGTGAAGCAGTACAAACTGGCCAATAACCTGCTTGATTACGGCATGACGTATCGCACCTGGGACTGGCAGCTCCCCTATTTTGCCGGATTCAACAGCTCTTTTTTTCTGCATGATTACAGTAAGGCCGCCGAGTACTACAAACGGGCAGCGGAGCTAAGCGGCAATAATCTTTTTATAAACCTGACTGGTCGCTATCTGCAGGAGTCCGGTCAGACTGACCTAGCTATCGGCTACCTTTCCGCAATGGCAAAAGGAGAGAGAAATCCGGCCTTGAAGAAAACCTATCTGACACGTTTGGCCGCATTCAAGGAGACCCGCCGCATTGAAGTTGCCCGTGATCGCTATCGGAAAATACGGGGAACCATGCCGAAAACGGTTGAACAGCTTGTTAGCGAAGGATTCCTTTTTCCACCTCCCAGAGATCCATACGGTGGACAATTTTACCTCGAAGCGGATGGAAAAGTGGCAACAACAAGTAAGTATGCGTTTGCAGGGGTGAAGAAGAATAGTACGTCACGTGCAGGAGAGACAGATGAACGCCATTGAGATAACAGGGTTGTGTAAACAGTTTACCGGCAAGAGAATGAAAAAAGTCGATGCTCTGAAAGGGCTTGACCTCACAATAGAAGCGGGGGAAGTGTTCGGCTTTCTGGGCCCGAATGGCGCCGGGAAGAGTACCACCATCAAATTGGTGATGGGACTTCTGCGGCCGACCGCTGGCACTGCGCAAATTATGGGGATGAATGCCGGTCAGGCTGAATCGCGTCGCACCGTTGGTTTCCTCCCGGAAAACCCGGCATTCTACGATTACCTGAGCGCCGAAGAGTATATCGCTTTTGTCGGATCGCAATTCAAGATGGACGCGGCGGTATTACGTCAACGCTCGGAAGAGGTCCTCCAAAGGCTGGATCTGTGGGAGGCCCGCAAGCGTCCCATGCGCGGCTACAGCAAGGGAATGGTGCAGCGGGTGGGGTTGGCGCAGGCGCTTGTCCATGATCCGGATGTGTATATCCTGGATGAGCCGATGAGCGGCCTGGACCCGATTGGGCGCGCCCTGGTGAAGGATATCATTCTCGACCTTAAAAAACGGGGCAAGTGCGTCTTCTTCAGTACTCATATTACCGATGATGTTGAAAAGGTGTGTGACCGGGTTGGCGTAATCAACAGGGGGCAATTGCTGGTGGTGGACAGTGTGGCAAACATCCTGCAGCGTGGCGTTGAGGGGTATACCGTACGTGTCATCTCTCCCAGTGGCCACACTGAAGAGCTGTTTGTTGAAAAAACCGATTTGCAGTCTTTTATCCAGCAGGCAACCAGCAATAATCAATCAATTGAGCAGATCGAGCCGCGCCGCAAAGACATGGAGGCTTTTTTCCTTGAAATCGTGGCCCAGTAACAGCTGGTTGCGGCATCCGTTATCCGCTCCCGTACTGCTGGTTGCCGTGATTCTGGCTGTGTATTATCCTGCCATGTCCAGCGGCATACTTCCGATTGATGATCCGGGCATCTTTGACCTGTTCTCCGCTTCCCCACATCTGTCCACTGTTCTGCTTCCCGGCAACGGTTATTACTACCGACCGCTCGTCGAGCTCTCCTTTTACCTTGATAACGTGCTGTGGGGGATGGAACCGTCCACCATGCACCTGGAAAACATACTGCTGCACTGTGCTAACAGCCTGGTGGTATATTTGCTGGCGCGCAGAATTTCTTGCGATGACGAAACCCCGGTTATTCCGCTGCTGGCGGCACTGCTGTTTGCCCTCCACCCGGTCAACGTGGAAGCGGTTGCCTGGATTGCCGGCAGAACCGACCCCCTGATTACACTGTTTGTGCTTTCTGCTACTTATTTTTTGCTGCGCTGGATTGATCAGCCGCAGTGGCAGGATATGACCGTCGCCCTGTTTCTGTTTGGCGCTGCTCTTCTTACGAAGGAAACGGCGCTTGCCTTCGGTGCGGTTGTGCTTCTGCTTATCCTGACCTGGCCGGGAGAGGCTACGAAAAGGCAACGGTTTAATGCGGTCGCTATCATGGCCGTACCTGGCGTGCTGCTGGTGATATTTGTTCTGATCTTCCGTAGCGGCACGAGCGGTCTGAACAGATTTTTATCCGGCACAGATCTACCGGTTACACATGGTCTTTGGCAGGCGCTGATTGCGCTCGGCTTCTACGCCAGGAAGCTGATTGTTCCCTTTCCACTTAATTTTGCCATAAATGAAGTAAATCCACGTAATGGTTTGGTGTGTTTAGCGCTTTTCCCGGTCCTGTGGTGGCTGTTTCGTCGCTCTCGGCTGTCGGGAATTCTTTTTACCTCGGCGGTGCTCCTTATCCTGCCGGCAATACTGGTCGCAGTAAAACAGGTTGCCTGGACACCCTTTGCCGAGCGCTATCTATACCTGTCAACGGCTTTTATTGCTCTGGGGGTGGTCGGCCTCTGTGGAATATGGCAGCAAAAATACCCTGTTGTGCTGCAGACTTTTTTTGTCCTGTTGCTTTGTGGATTTGCTCTAAGTAGTTTTCAACGTAATCTCCTCTTGGATGATCATCTCGCCTTCTTTCAGGATGCAGTTGCCAAGTCACCGGAATTTGGATCAGCTTATTATTCTCTGGGTGGTGAACTGATACAAAAGGGTAAAATTGATCAGGCTGCAATGGCATTTGCGACTGCTGAGCGGTTGAATCAACGGGATTCAATGCGCTACCCGATTAAATCAAGCATTATGGGGACATTGCTTGCCAAAGGTAGCTATCTAGAGGCCAGGACGTACTTTTTCCAGTTGTTTAAGAAAAAGCAAGATGCCCCTGTCGATTTTTTGGAAATTCTCTATGTAGCCGACGGCAAAAGGCTTGAGTCCGTAAAAAAAGAGGGGAAACCTCAATTGGCTGACGATCTGCTGGAGACCCTTGGATTGCTCTATCTGAAGAAACCGGATCCATTCTGGCTGTACCGGAGTGGCCAGATCGCACTGGTTGCCGGTAAGAGTGTTGAGGCTGCTGATTTCTTCCGTAGGGCATATGCCGCTGCCCCGATGGATGCACATTATAAAGCTGCTGCCAAAACATATTTTCTGAGGCTGGAAGACGGAAAACTATGACAGCCTATCTGACTCTGCTACGACCTGCCCAGTGGCTGAAAAATCTGATGCTGTTCTTTCCACCATTTCTGGCCGGTCAGATATTGTTGCCTGGAATAGTCACCAGAGGGATAGTGCCATTTGGTGCTTTTTGCCTTGTCTCCAGTGCCGGATATATCCTGAATGATCTTCTGGATCGTAACCGGGATGTTCATCATCCTCGGAAGTGCTTGCGACCGATATCCTCCGGTGCTGTTAGTTTGCTTGGCGCAAGCATACTCTCTGCGTTTCTGCTGATGAGTGGTCTGGTGCTGGCAGGTTTCTTATCATCCCGCTTCCTTTTGCTGCTGGCCGGTTATGCCGTCATTACCACTGCGTATTCTGTGCTTCTTAAAACCATACCAGTTGTTGATCTATTCTGTATTTCTGCAGGTTTTCTGATCCGCCTTCAGGCTGGTGGTGAGTTGTTCCATGTGTCAATATCACCGTGGCTGTTTTTAACCGTTTTTTTATTGGCCGTTTTTCTCGGCACTGGTAAACGTGTAAGTGAGTCACACTCTCTGGGTACTATGGCCGGTGAACACCGCACAAGTCTGACACTCTATCCGCCAGGGTTTCTGGATGGTATTATGTATATGACCGGTGGGGCCGTACTGCTTACCTATGCTATGTACACGCTGAATAGACATACGCTTATATACAGCGTTCCACTCTGTCTCTTCGGGTTACTCCGCTACATGTTCCTGGTCAGCACAGGCAAGGGTGGGGATCCGGCTGAATCACTGCTGAAGGACCGGTCGCTCTTTGTGGTGGGGGTAGTGTGGGTGATGATGGTGTCCTGGAGCATTTACCCGTGAACCGGGTCTATGTTATTCTTGTTAACTGGAACGGCTGGCAAGATACGATTGAATGTCTGCAAAGTCTGCTGCTCCTGGAATACCCGGATTTTAGAATTGTTGTCTGTGACAATGGTTCCGGCGATGATTCTTTTCTAGAGATCAGGAACTGGGCGGTTCGTCAGGAGGTATCGTTTGCTGAGTACCTGCGTACAGAAGCTGAAACAGGTGGTTCGCTGGCTGTATATCCTGTACTGACAATTATCCAAAACGGTGAAAACCTGGGTTTTGCAGGGGGCAATAACGTTGGATTACGTTATGCGATTGCGCGGGGTGATGCCGGATATTGCTGGCTGTTAAATAATGATACGGTCGTAGAACCTGATGCCTTAACTCACTTGGTAGAACGGATGCAGCAACAATCTTCTCTTGGGATATGTGGTTCTACTATTCTTTTGTGTCATGATCGTAAGCAGATTCAGGCGCTTGGCGGTGGTCATTATTGCCGGTGGATTGGGTTGCCATGGCACTACGGACGTTTTAGCAAATGGGGAAAAGGAGTAAACCAGCAGCGGGCAGAGGCATGGATGAACTATGTTGAGGGCGCTTCGATGCTTGTGTCCCGGCAGTTTCTTGATGAGGTTGGCCTGTTGTGTGAAGACTATTTTCTCTATTTTGAAGAGGCTGACTGGGCGATCCGGGCAGACGGTCGCTTCAGTCTTGGGTATGCAGCTCAGAGTGTCGTATATCACAAAGTCGGTGGCAGTATCGGCACTAGCAGCAATCCTGCAAAAATGAGTTATACCAGCGACTATTTCAATATCCGTAATCGCCTCCTGTTTACCCGACGTTTTTATCCGTCTGCACAGCCGACTGTCTGGTTAGTCATTGTCGGGGCTCTTCTACTACGCCTTTGTCTTGGTAAATGGGATCGGGCAGCGATGATTTTCCGGTTGTTGTGCAACCGTTGTGACGGTACTAAACCATGAACAGCACTGGTAAAATATCTGTCATCACAGTGGTTAAGAATGGAGTATGTCAGCTTGAAGAGACCATACGTAGCGTTATTGATAAAAAGACAACGGCTGATATTGAATATCTTGTAATCGACGGAGATTCGACGGACGGAACCACTGATATTATTAAAAAATATTCTGATCATATTTCCTATTGGGTCAGCGAGCCGGATAACGGTATTTACGATGCGATGAACAAGGGATGGGCAGCGGCAGCGGATGACAGTTTCATTCTGTTTCTTGGTGCCGGAGACAGGATCATCTCGCTCCCGGATGTCATAGGCTGTTGCAGTCGAAACGATGTGCTGTACGGTCCGGTTCGAATGGGCGGGAAAAAGGTATTCAAACCAAGAACTGATTTCCACTTGAAGTTGTATAATTCGCTTCACCATCAGGCGGTTCTGGTGAATAAGGCGCTTCATCCACTTCCACCGTTCAACTGCCGCTACCGGATTTATGCGGATTTCGACTTCAATCAGCGACTGAAAAGGAGCGGAGCAAAATTTGTCTATTCGCCCGAGTTTATCGGATACGCCCACCCTGGCGGTGTGAGTGACCAAAATTGTTTTCCAGAAGCATTATCTGTGATTTCAGCTAATTTTGGCTTTATGTATGTGTTACTGGCGCTTTCAGGATATTATGCAATGAAGATTTTTCCGATTCTGAAGCGGTTGCGCCCATTCCAGGAAACTTAACAAGAAAGCGAACATGGGCAAAGAAGAAATTTCACAACTAGAATTGCTGATCGAGCCGAATAGACCGGCACTCCATTACTGGCGCGATGTCTGGCGATATCGTGAACTGTTCTGGTTTCTTGTCTGGCGGGACATTCTCGTTCGCTACAAACAGACGGTGATCGGTGTCGCCTGGAGTGTTATCAGGCCGCTTGCGACCATGCTCGCCTTTACAGTGGTTTTTGGGCTGCTGGCAAAACTGCCGTCCGCCGGGGTGCCATACCCGTTGCTGGTTTTTGCGGCGATGCTCCCCTGGAACTTTTGCGCCAACGCCCTTTCTGAAAGTTCCGGCTCGCTGATCGGCAACGCCAACCTGCTTACCAAGGTTTATTTCCCGCGCATCATCATTCCGGTTAGCAGTATTATTGTCAGTTTGATAGATTTTGCCATCTCACTGGTAATTATGGCATGTATCATGCTTTGGTATGGGTATCTACCTGACTGGCGGATAGTCATGCTGCCGATGTTTCTGCTGCTGGCCTTTCTGCCGGTGGCAGGCGCAGGCCTTTGGTTTGCGTCCTTGAATGTCAAATATCGTGATTTCCGTTATGTAGTACCGTTCATGCTGCAGTTTGGCCTGTATGTCTCCCCGGTCGGTTTTGCCAGCAGCATCGTCCCGGAAAAGTGGCGCCTGCTCTATGCGCTTAACCCCATGGTGGGTGTAATTGACGGTTTCAGGTGGGCTTTGCTGAACGGGAGTGTCGGATTGTACTGGCCGGGCCTCGTGCTTTCAACCGCCCTTTCGCTGGCGCTGCTGGTGACAGGACTCTGGTTTTTCAGGAAAACCGAGCGTATACTTGCAGATGTGATATGAGATAGGTCTATACCGTTATTAGCTTTAAACCAATTATCACGCAAAACCGCGAAGACGCAAAGAGAGTCTGTAATGACAGAAAATAAAGTTGCTGAAATAATTGTAGATGCTTGCTTTAAGATACATACAACTCTTGGTCCTGGCTTACTGGAATCTGTGTATGAAGCCGTGTTGGCACATGAACTTCAAAAACGTGGTTTATCTGTTGTGCGGCAGTTGTCTTTACCAGTCGTTTATGATGGTGTTGTTCTAGATGAAGGGTTTCGCGCCGATTTGATTGTAGAAGACTTGGTAATTGTTGAATTGAAATCTGTCGAAATAGTTGCTCCAGTCCATAAAAAACAGCTAAATACCTACCTGCGATTATCTGGTAAGAAGCTGGGCTTGTTGATTAACTTTGGTGCGAATCTCATCAAGGATGGCATAACCCGAGTAGCTAATGGCATGCCGTCATGATGGAATACGTACTCCCGCAAAGACGCGAAGACGCAAAAAGAGAGCAGCGTTGTTATCAGTCCTTGAATCTAAAGGGTTCCCCCAAAACGCCCCGGTTTTTTGTAATTCTTTGCGACTTTGCGTCTTAAGCGAGCATCGCGAGCGGGCGTGAGATAGATATATGTTTAACAAGGTTTTAAGTCAATAATTTGAGCCACAAAAATAACAGAGGATTATTGATATGACGAGAGAAGAAATTCTTGATTTTTTAAAACAACACAAACAGGAAATGCACGATTATTATGGCGTTATCAAGATTGGGCTTTTTGGCAGTTATGCCCGTGGGGACGCTCGGGATGACTCTGATATCGATATTGCTATTGAGCTTGCAAAGAATACTGCAGACAGCTACTTTGGTTTGCTTCATTATCTGGAAGATTCGTTTCAAAAACGAATTGATCTAGGCATAGAATCAAATTTTAAACCAATTATTAAACCATATATTGTTAAAGAAATATTATATGTATGAGCGCACTGAACTTCAATTTCTTCAGGATATTCTGGAGTCGGTAAATGCTGCCTTAGATTTTGTTGCAGGATATGATTTAGAAAGTTTTTCAGGGGAAAGAAAAACAAAATCAGCAACGATAAGAGAGCTGGAAATTATTGGAGAGGCAGCCAGTAGAATCTCCACTGCAACTAAAGAACAGTACCATGATGTGCCATGGCGGTTGATGAAAGACTTCAGGAATGTACTATCCCATGAATATGTTGGGGTTAATGATGAAGTTGTTTGGGATATTGTACTGCACAAGTTGCCAGCACTGAAAGCTAAGATTATTCAAATTATTTTGCATGAAAACAGTTTAAACAAAGATCTCACCTAATGTCTACCGTTATCACTGTCGAAAACCTGGGTAAAAAATACACCATCTCCCACCAGCAGCGTGATGATAACTCGTCCCTGCGCGATGTACTCACTAATGGTGTCAAGAATTTGTCGAAAAGAATCTTTTCTCCACTCACGCCTCACTCTTCACCTCTCATCCCTACATCCGAAGACTTCTGGGCTCTTAAAGATGTCAACTTTGAGGTCAAGCAGGGTGACCGCATCGGTATCATCGGGAGAAACGGCGCTGGTAAATCAACCCTGCTAAAGATTCTTTCGCGCATCACAGAACCGACCACAGGCAGTATCAGGATCAAGGGCAGGGTGGCGAGTCTGTTGGAGGTGGGTACTGGTTTTCATCCTGAACTAACCGGACGGGAGAATATTTTTCTGAATGGCGCCATTCTCGGTATGCAGCGGGAAGAGATTCGGCGCAAGTTTGATGAAATAGTTGATTTTGCGGAGATTGAGAAGTTTCTGGATACGCCGGTAAAGCGTTATTCTTCTGGGATGTATGTGCGGCTGGCTTTTGCAGTCGCTGCTCATCTGGAGCCGGAGATTCTGATTGTAGATGAAGTGCTGGCAGTTGGAGATGCACAGTTTCAGAAGAAGTGTTTAGGGAAGATGGAAGATGTTGGGAGAGAAGGACGGACTGTCATTTTCGTGAGTCATAATATGAGTGCAATACGTAGTCTTTGTGAACGAATCATTATGTTTGACAAAGGTTTTACCGCTTTTATAGGTTTACCAAAAGAAGGTATTGACCTCTACTTGAAAGATGCTCAGCAAATGAACTCAGTTGATTTTAATTTGGCTGATTATCGTCGTTCAGGTCACTTTGGCACGTCTTTACGTATTCATCGACTTGTATTTAATCTTGGTAAAGAAATTTACCATGGGCAACCACTTATGGTTGAAATTTACTTTGAATGTTTCGCCGATGTAGAAGGTGTTTCTTTCGGTGTAGGTTTTTGCAATCGAGAAGGAGTAAGGTTTGTTACATTAGATTCTGATGTCCCCGGAGATCGCAAAAAATTCAACAAAGGTGATTTTGGAAAAGCGTCATTTTCGCTTGAGGAGTTACTATTAGAACCAGATAACTACATTATAGACGCTGGTTCACGCTCAAATGAGAACTTTGCATTAGATTATTTGTCTCAATGTGGAAGTGTGGCTGTTCTTCCGAGCGAAAAAACACCTGATGCTATAGCAATGCGTGAGACAGGGCGAGGTGGTGTTCGGTTTCCAACAGAATGGAATTTTGAAGTTGATAATAAATATGGTGGAAGAAGCTGAAAAAACTTGAACATCGAGTGTAAGGGAACTTAGTTTATGAACACGTGCCCAGCGTGCAAATCCAAAATATCAAAAGCCTATGAACAGTATCAGTGGACATTCTGGGGATCAGATTATGGACTCCTGATTTGTGGGAATTGCAAAACAATATTTACAGATCCATTACCAAGTAATGATGTCCTGAAAAGAGTTTATGCTGAGTGTTTTGACTATCGCTGGTATCAAGATCACTATACTGCCAAATATCGTGACTGTACGGCACGAGTTGAGGAATATCGTTCGTGGCTTGGCCAACGCGTATTGGATTTTGGCGGCGGGGTTGGATATTTATCCGAGGCGCTTCGGGCTAAAGGTTACGAATCCCAAACCTATGACCCATATTGCACCATCGGGGATAAAATGGAATCTGGCTGGGATACAATAATAGCACTTCATGTGCTTGAACATTCAAATGATCCAGATTGCACCATTGCACAGATCAAGTCATTGCTCAATTCTGATGGGAAACTTATTCTAGCTGTGCCCAATGCTGCCGGAAAGGGGTATAGAGAACTTAATACACAATGGGTTTGGATGCAACCACCCTTGGTGCATGTTCTTCATTTTACGAAGAAAGGGCTCTGCACTCTTCTTGAACGTAATGGTTTTGTGATCAAGGAAGTTCGCTTTGCCGAACGATGGGATGCAAATCTTGATTGCGACTTGGAAAGAGTTGAGCAATTTAGATTACTTGGCAGCTTGTGGGGACGTCAACCATATAGTCGACTGCGGTTATACAGAAAACTATGCGCTTCATATGTATCAAGCCTTCGTAACAAAGGTTTACAGAAGGCCATTAACAAAACGTCCACTGACTCAGAGGATTTTTCCGAATTACAGGTTATCGCTAAGTTGGTAGCACAATGATTAATGTTGGCATAATTCACAACTCAAACTCTCTTGTCTATGACTCAGTGAATAAAGAAAAGTTGGAAATAGTCTCTTTTTGCATATCTCCTGAGTGTCTCTCATATCATGAAATTTTTGATTCCGCATTTTCTTCGCCTGCCAGATATGTAATGGAAATTTTTAGACGTCTCAACCAAAATGGTATAGCTAGCAACGGTACTTTTGTCTTTAATCCGTTGTTAGAACTATCTTCCATGCAGATTGAACAGGTACTTGCTATTCTTATAAAGGAGGGGACTGAGAATGCCCCCTGTGTAATTGCTGATTCACTAAACCTGCCACTAGGGTATTATTTGCCTTTAACTATAAAACCTTCTGAAGCACACTTTCTAATGCTTCTATCAACTGTAAATGCCAGCCTTGACCAGGAGTTGCTTAGTAATTTCTTTTTTTCCCAAGTCTCTGTTTTGAAACTAAATTTTTTCGCTATAGATAAAGTTGGAAATAATTTCTCACATAATGAAATGCTATGGTCTATCTATGAATGTTTGGCTCGAAGGGCTCTCCTTGTATTAAATGATATTATGCCAGTACATGCTTCCTGCATATATCCGGCAACTAAATGCGAGATTGATACCTTACAGAAGCGATACTTGAGAGATTGTCTGAAATTCGTTGCAGTTATGCCGTATCATGCTGGTGATGTTCTATTTTACTGTATTGCTGCCAAGCATACGCCCAGCCATATCAGCAGTGTTGTTGTTAATAGCAGGTATTCCAATATCGTAAATGATTTGTTGCCAGGATTTGTTACAACTGACGTAGATTTAATACCACCATACCGTGATGGAACAGGCGATTTAGAAAGTGAGGAAGATCATTTTCTAAAAATTGTGCCACTCCTATCACCATTCAATTTGTATTTTTTTTTAAGACCATCGCGAAACTACAACCGCACTAACCTTCACCTGATCGATCACTTTGCTTTTGCTCTTGGTCAAAGTTTTCAAAAACCTGATGATCTTGTTACCAAGATCAAAAGTACACCACGTGTTTATACCCAAGGTAGCACTACACCTATAAAAATTTTATTGCACTTTGATGCTGGTTGGGAAATAAAAATCTATCCAAAAAGTTATCAACAAAAAATCATTACAGGGCTTCTTCGGAAGGGTGTTGAAATAACAGTTCTTGGTACTGAAGAACGAGATTTTGGACATTACCGCAGTGTGAGCTTCAAAAACCTGGAACAATTAAAGGATTTGTTGTGCAATCACCATCTGCTTGTAGGAAGCGATTCATTTCCATGCCATTTTGCAACACATGTGCTGGGGCTGCCTACCATCTGCTTGTTTGGACCCACAAAGCCGGCTAATTCTGATGCGCTCTCTTCTTCCTATTATAAGGCTTTGGAGAATGCATTGTCCTGCTGTCCATGTTGCGGTTTTAAAAAGTGCCCTAAAAATGGCCAAAATAGTTGTAAAAACTTTGTTTTACCGAAACAACTCCAGAAAGAAATTGTTACTATGTTGAGTACAATTTATGGCAATGACTGCTTTACGAGGAAATACTAATGAATATGGCGTTTTGTACCATAGCAAGCGCTAATTATCTTGCACGGGTTCAGGTATTGGAGAAATCTTTAGTTAAATTTCATCCGGCTGCAGAGTTACATATCCTACTCTGTGAATCCCAAGATGTTTGTGAAAAAATAGCTGTTAAATCAAGACGGAAATTTTTAGCTCCAGCCGATGTAGGATGCGCCAAGTGGTTACAGATGGCATTTTATTATGACATCACAGAGTATAAAACAGCACTTAAGCCATTTCTCTTAGAAACTCTTTTGCAACAAGGCTACGAAGCAGTTATTTATTTTGACCCTGATATTGAGATTTACGGCAATCTTGGAGAACTTTCAACTATACTTGATACATATCATGCCGTTCTTACGCCACATGTTTGTCAACCTATACCTGATGATAATAAACAACCTTCAATGGATGCATGTATAAGGGCTGGACAGTTTAATCTTGGTTTTATTGGGATGTCTGCGTGTCCAGAGATCTTTACTTTGTTAAATTGGTGGCAGAATGTTCTTGTTGAAAAATGTCTGTTTAGTAATGCCCCCACTTTTTTTGTAGATCAATTCTGGGCGGCAGCGATTCCATCACTCCTTGAAAAGACCTATATTCTTCGAGATCCTGCATATAACATGGCTTATTGGAACATATTTCAGCGAAAGCTTGAAAGTGATGGTGATAAGTGGATAACTGATAGTGGCGAACTCAGATTTTTTCACTTTTCTGGACTAAATCGTCAGGATTTGACTAAGATATCGGTTCACCAAGACAGGGCTTCAGCTCCAGTAGGTAGTGATCTATATCGCCTGCTCTACGAATATTTTGAAAAGATAAATAAACAAGAATGGGCTGTTTTTAGCAACTATCAATATTCTTTTGGGTTTTATTACGATGGCGAACCAATAACTAATAACGAGCGGAAAACGTATCTGAGCATGAGCAGTAAGGAACGTGAAGATATTGGTAACCCTTTCAATGAAAACAGCATCCCGCAGAACACAATCAAACTTCGATGCAAAAAAAATCTCGAAATGGATAATACGGCTTCCGATTTGCTCCCAATATTTAAGGCTAGATCCAAACAGTTTGAAAAAGAAAATCATGAGCTCTTGAATTCTATGAGCTGGAAAATTACAGCGCCATTACGACGATTGTATGCATGGATTAATCTAATATTGAAAAAATCCTGATAAATTGTGGGCTTAACCTCATGAAAATTATTATTCTAATACCGGATAATATCGGCGACGTGGTGTTGTTCAGTGGTGCATTGCAGCATATCAGGAACCAGTATTTGTTTTTCAGAAAACGTTGATAACTCAAATGGACATTCAAATATGATAAGTTATACCCCATTGATCAGCGTAATTATGCCTGCTTACAACCACGCGGCGTACATTGGCGAGGCCATTGAAAGTGTTCTTAGTCAAACGTTTTCTGATTTTGAGTTTATTATTATCAATGATGGATCAAAAGACGGTACAGAACGTGTGATCCGCAGTTTTACCGATTGCAGGATTCGATATTACAGCCAGAAAAACAGCGGAGCTCACAACTCTCTCAATTTGGGCATTTCTCTTGCTGACGGTAAATATATATCAATCATAAATTCAGACGATATATACACGTCTGATCGTCTCTCAAAACTTTTCCATTATGCCGAATCTGAAAGTTTGGACTTCATCTTTACGGCCATAGAGCATATTGACAGTAAATCAATGCCTATCAGCCATGATGACGGCAGGAGGGCCGGATATGAAAAACTACTTGAAAGCTACAAGGAAAGTGGTGATATTTTAGGTATCACTCTCGTTGAAAACATTGCGCTTACCACTTCTAACTTCTTCTTCACAAAGTCGCTTTTTGATGAGGTAGGAAACTTTTCATCTTACCGCTACGCTCATGATTACGATTTTTTATTGCGGGTATTCAAAACCGTTAGCTCGACTGGAGTCATGATGCTCCCTGAAAGACTCATTAAATACCGACGTCATAGTAAAAACACGATAATTGAAAATGCATATCTGGTGTCGCTTGAAAAGAATGAAATTTTGATGAGCCATCTTTCCGACTTTATATACTGTGATACTGACAGAAAAAGGTTTGAACCGGTACTTCGTAATTTGTTTCTAAACGCAATTGAGGATCTTTCCAGACTCACTAGAACTCGCAGCTGGAAATTAACCGCGCCATTAAGATGGTTGGCTGAGGCAATTAAACTCCCTCCAAAGCCTGGCCAATAAATATTTATGTTGCCATCTACTGAAATTTGCATAGTTGTTTCAGCTGACAATATATACGCCAAACACCTAGGTGTAATGTTGTATTCATTGCTTAATGCAGCGGATCGTGGAGTTAAGCTAAACATAATTGTTCTTGATGGAGGGATTCACGGTCCAGATAAAGAAAAAATTTGTAATTTAGTTGGTGGGTTTGGAGCATCTGTATACTTCACGGAGATGGATAAGAATGCTTACAATAAATATCCTGTAAGCAATCATATTAAACCGTCAGCTTACTACAGAATTTCAATACAATACTTGCTCAATTCCTCTTATAGCAAAGTAATTTACCTGGATTGTGACATGATTGTTAAGGATGATATTTCAAAGCTTTGGGAGGTAGATGTTTCTAATCATATAATATCGGCAGTAGGGGATTCTGGATTTGAAAACAATGATAGATTGTTTATGCCAAAAAATACGTTGTATTTTAACTCCGGGGTAATGTTGATTAATATGGATAATTGGAGAAAGGCCGATATCAGTGGCAGGGCGCATAAATTCATTCAAGAATACCCTGACAGATTGTTTTTACATGATCAGGACGTACTAAACGCTGTCATTTGCGGTAATTGGCAGCAGTTACATCCCCGATGGAATCAGCAGACTAAAATGTTCCGGTTACGACCTGAAGAAACTACTTTTTCTGAGCAGGAATTGTCAGAAGCTTTACATTCTCCGGCAATCATTCATTTTACGGAGGCTTCAAAGCCGTGGCATTTAATGAACGAACATCTGTATCGAGACGAATACTTCAGCGTACTGCAATGTACTGAATGGAAATATAGGTTTCCTGAATTAAGAAATTTTTTTGTTTTAATTGTGAAGCCTTTTATTGGGATCGCATACAACATCTTGGATTGTTTGAAGATGTGTTATGCCGGCGCAAAAAAAGTTCTTAACAGTCGGGATAATAAATGAGTTCTTCAAACTTTAACCTTGATACCCCCATTGCTCTGCTGGTTTTCAATAGGCCAGAGACGACAGCAAAAGTATTTGCTGCAATACGCGCAGCGCGTCCGAAACAGTTGTTCCTTGTTGCTGACGGTCCTCGACTGGATCATGCAGATGATAATGCCCTTTGTGTCGAAGTTCGTCACATAGTCGAGCAAATTGACTGGCCGTGCGAGGTGTTAAAAAATTACTCTGATAAAAATCTAGGTTGCAGTGTTCGTCCCGCAACAGGGATTACATGGGTTTTTGAACAGGTTAATGAAGCCATAATTCTTGAAGATGATTGTCTGCCAGAACCGTCATTTTTTCGCTATTGTCAGGAACTTCTTCAGATGTACCGTGATGACGAAAGGATTGCTGTAATTCGTGGTGATAATTGGCCTGCTACTGCAGGGGGGCAAGAAGCGAGCTACCGTTTTTCACATTATCCGAGTACTTGGGGGTGGGCAACTTGGCGCCGAGTTTGGATAAATTACGATATTAAACTCTCTGCCTGGTCTGGAGAGCCTCGAATCCCCTGGCTGAAGTCGATACTTGGCACATATACCATGGCGTGGTACTGGCAGAGGATCTTTGACAGGACGATACGGTTGACTGATTGCTCATGGTGGGATTATCAGTTTGTCTTCAGTTGCTGGCTCCGGGGACAGCTTTCCATTGTCCCAATGGACAATCTGGTGAGTAACATTGGCGGCGGATTTTCTGCAACTCACACTACGGTCAAGGATGATCCCCGTCTTGGCCGCCAACTGACGCCAATGACCTTTCCGTTACATCACCCCGAAACAGTGCGTCGTGATCTGAATAATGAAATAAGTGGCGATATCACTCTGGCTCGCTGCGAATGGTGGCTAAGGAAGAATTCTGCCCGTTTCATGGGGAAGGTGATGGCTGATGATTATGGTAGAACGGTTTAAACAACTGCGAGTGGCTAAAACCTTACACAGTGGAATGTGGAAAGCGATAGGACTTTTAGTGACTGGAAGTCGGCGTCGTGAGTTCCTTAATATACCTGGTTTCAAAGGGTTGCATGTTGGGTGCGGACATAATGTTTTGCCGGGATGGTTCAATACCGACTTGTTTTCGAGTAAGATGGTGACCCACCTGGATATCAAAAAAACGTTGAAGTTTCCAAACAATTGTCTTGATGCCCTGTACTCAGAGCATGTGATTGAACATCTTTCGCGCGAGGTGTGTTCCCAATTTTTGCGTGAAGCAAACAGAATGTTGAAACCAGGTGGAATTCTGCGCCTGGTGACTCCGGATCTTGGTTTTTTTCTAAAAATGATGGCAGATCCTTTCAAACATGATGCTGCGGTTTATCTCAACTGGTTTGCCGGGGATGAATGTACAAGAGAGTATGCTGCAGAGATGGCACTGAATGTCATTATTGGTGATCATGGTCATGTGCATGTCTATTCCGAAGGGATATTGACAGCCGAATTACAGGGTGCTGGATTTGTCGAAGTAAAGCGCTTTCCTGTTGGAGAGAGCAATCATCCCTTTCTGTTTGGAATTGAAGGTCACGGTAAGCTGTCAGGAATCGGTGAGGAAATAAACCGTTTCGAATCTATGGTTTTGGAAGCTGTAAGATCCGATAGTCTGAACCATGCAAATTATTAGCATGGAGCCGCTTCCTCAAATATCGATAATCATCTGTACAAACCGGGCTCCCAAAACTATCGATGAACTCTTCCTCTCACTGCATCATCAGTCAGAGATCGACAAATGTGAAGTGATTCTGGTCGATAACGGCATCGTTGCGTCACAGGTTGCGAGGATACGTCTGCAGCTTACGCAACTCCCCTGTAGCTCTTTTTATATTGATGAACCGCGTCCAGGGCTCTGGCATGCCAGGGGGGCTGCTTTTGCCATGGCTCGCGGCGAATGGATGCTGTTGTTGGACGATGATAATGAATTGGCAGAGATGGCAATAAAACATCTTCTGGATTTTGTTGCAAAACATCATGGAGTGGGAGGAGTCTCTCCTCGTGTAGTAGCGCGGTGGGAGCATCTCCCTGCTATATGGCTGCAACGATTTGGCATCTGTTGTCTGAGCTTCACCGAATCGGACCTATATTCACCATATTACGGTGAAACGATCTGGACTCATCCCCGTGTACCAGGAATTCGTCCACCCGGGGGAGGGATGATTATCAACCGGAAAATTGCCGGAGCATTCTTAATTGATTTTTCACTGTTACCGTCCGAAATTACTCAACCTTCGGTTCCTTGTGAAGACCATGCCATTTACTGCGAAGTCGGCCACCATGCTATGGCAACGGCCTACGTGCCGACGATAGTAGTTTATCACAACTTGGATGCGTCGAGGACTTCGCTTGCGGCACTTACTCGACTGAATTTCCGGATGATCCGCGGGTACGGAGTGTTCACTCCTTTCGAATTGTTGTTCTCTGGTTACGACAAGGGATGGTTGCGCCTTATAGGCGGAGTTGTTGTTGGACAATTACGTCTGGTTATGCTTCATCCGAAGACATGGTGGCTGGTGTTGGTGCGTCTAGTGGCTTTTTTTGTAGGAGTTTCACATGGGGTGGCGTTGCGCAATGTTGCCGGTAGAAGAGGTGCCGGTCAAGATGATTAATGCAGTCAGGGGAGTATTTACTGCTTGTTGGTTCGTCTCACTGTTGTTCCTTGATCTGCTTTGCCTAATCATTCCTCGCCACAGAAATGATTCCTCTTGCGAGAAGATACTGGTGGTACGGTTGGATGCCGTTGGCGATTTTGTCCTATGGACGGCCAGTCTACAGCAACTGATTACCCCATACCTGTCTAAAAATTACCATGTTTCACTGCTGGGCAATGCGAGTTGGACTTCTGTCGCTGATCAATTTGCCTCTTTTAGTGAAGTAATTCCACTGGATCGTGATCGTTTTCTTTCCAATATTCCCTACCGGCTACGCACAATCTTGAGGATACGCCAAGCCTGTTACACAACTGTGATAGTCCCAGCTTACTCACGTGAGCTGCTTTTTGGTGATGCTATCATAAGGTTGAGCGGGGCTCGTAACCGGATAGGTTCGATGGGCGACTGCACAAACATCCGTCCATGGTTGAAAAAAATAGCCGACACTTGGTACACTCGGCTGCTCCCTGCAGACCCTACAATATGTTATGAACTGCAGAGGAATGCTGAATTTGTCAGCCGGTTCTGGGGGACCGACGTTCCTCTCACAATGCCTTCTCTGCCGATTCAGTCATCTATCCCGGAGGAACTCCGGGGTATTGAATACTTCGTGATTGCTCCTGGTGCACTGGTAGCGGGAAAACGGTGGCCACTCCATAACTTCCGTGACGTCATAGATATGATACAACAGAAGTGCGGCATCACAGGGGTTGTCTGCGGTGCAACTGGCGAAGAGGGAATGGGAGTTGCGTTGTCCAATACAAGCCATGGGAGAATTTTAGACTACGTGGGTCGTACTACATTAACTGAACTTATTGCACTGATAGCTGGTGCTAAGTTGGTTTTGTCGAATGATAGCGCTGCCGTTCACATCGCTGCTGCAGTGTCTACTCCGTCGGTCTGTGTCTTGGGTGGACAGCACTTCGGACGATTTTTACCATACCAACGGATAGCTGTCGACGAAAGACCGCTACCGGCGGCCCTGTTTCATGTGATGCCATGTTTTCAATGCAATTGGATCTGCTCTAATAAAATCTCAGAAGAAGCTCCGTTCCCCTGTGTGACTTTGGTCACCTCGGATGAGATGTGGCAGGAAGCAAAATATATCCTGTTGCAAGAGCCTTTATCGAAAAAACAACCGGAAGTCTAGTGCCATTTTGAATGCATAGTATCATAGTATAGCAGGGGTAACTTGCTTTGAAGATAAAGCTGCTTAAATTTATAGATAAAATTGTAGGAGTTATTGTCTCTGTCTGCCCCCGTTCTGCACAGGAATGTCAATTTCCTACTCCCATGCGTATTCTCCTGATACGCCCTGGAGGCATTGGCGATGCAGCACTCCTTGCCCAGATAATAATAGATATAAAAAAGTTATTCCCTGATTCTCACATTACAATATTGGCAGAGCGTCGCAATTCAGGTGTTTTTACTCTGTTTCCTAACGTAGATGAGATGCTTTGCTATGATCGAGTTAGAGAGTTTTCCCGTGTACTGTGCGGAAAATATGATGTTGTGATTGACACGGAACAGAGTCATTGCTTATCAGCGGTGGTGGCTAGATTAGTGCGAGCCCCGGTTAAGATCGGTTTTGAAACCAACGAGCGACGAAGGATGTTCACTCATGGGATACGGTACGATCACAGCGCCTATGAATCTGACAATTTCTTAGCCCTGCTGGAACCGCTGGGAGTGAATTGCCCACAGGATGTTGGAACAGAATTATTGACGGTGCCACTTCAATCGGTATCCAAAGCAACTATCTTACTGCAACCGCTTATCTCGGAAAAATTTGTTGCGATGTTCCCCGGAGCGTCGGTTCTGGAAAAGCGCTGGGGGGCTGATCGGTTCCGGCGTGTGGCAGAAATGCTGTCCATTTTTGGTATTCCAGTTGTTGTCGTGGGTGGAAAAGAGGATCGCCAGCAGGGAGAGGTGATAACTGCCGGAGGATTGGGACTGAATCTTGCCGGAATTACTTCACTATCAGAAACCGCAGCCGTCATTCAAAAGAGTTCTCTGCTGTTGAGCGGTGATTCCGGAGTGCTGCACATTGCCGTCGGCCTTTGCGTGCCGACAGTGTCCCTGTTTGGTCCTGGAAACGTCAAAAAATGGGGTCCACGGGGGGATCATCATATTGTGATTAACAAGGGATTGCCCTGCTCTCCCTGTACAGTCTTTGGTACAATTCCTCCCTGTCCGATTAACGCCCAATGCATGCGGGATATTTCCGTTGATGAAGTGGTCAACGCTGTTACAATGCTGTTAACCAGTGTGGGAGCCATGCCTTCACAGTGCTGCAAACGGGATTGGATCGAAACAGCATGAGCTTGTTCTGAATGCATGTGGGTTTTTTATCGTTGTGTTCACTCTCCGATGTTCCTCTTATTTGTAATCAAAACTGAATCTGAATTCGTCTAAAAACAACATATCTCTTAAAAACCCACCCTTAAGAAATCTTCTGTTGCTAAATAGTATGACAAATAGTAACACTTGAATATGAACAATCGGAGGTACTAATGTACAAAACAATATCCGAAATTGATCGCGTCACCATTTCTCTTCCCCATGCCATTGCGTGTGAAATTGAGACATTGAGAACTCAGTTGAACATGTCCAGATCAGAGATATTCAGGCTGGCAGTAGAGCGGTTTATTGAAGAACAACAGAGTCGTCGGTTGCAGTCAATTGCTGCGGAAATGTCGGAGGAGTATCGCTCCAACCGTGAGCTTGTTGTCTGTACGGCTATTGATTCTGAGGATTTCGCATGATGCAGTGTGAGATTTGGCTGGTTAATCTTGACCCGACTGTCGGTGCCAAAATAAAAAAGAACCGTCCTTGCGTCATTGTAAGTGATAATGACATTGGTGCCCTGCCGCTTAAGATTATTGCCCCCCTTACTGACTTTAAGGAACGCTATCGCGTTGTCCCATGGATGGTTGTTCTTGAACCGAACTCTCAAAACAATCTTTCAAAAACATCAGCACTTGACCTGTTCCAAGTAAGATGTATCGCTGAAGAAAGACTCATTCGCAGAATAGGCAGAATTGATGAGGGCAGCCTTGTTAAAGCCAAATCAGCGCTAAAAACAGTTTTTGGGATCAGGTAAATGTTTCGAATAGTTCCCACTCTTCTGTTTTTTCTCCTGATTTCAGCGTTCTGCTCACCTGCCCAGTCTTTTACCTGTCCCAAAATTACCACTGTTGACGCCAAACAACAGATGACCACATTGGGAAACGATATCCGTTACCACAATCAGCTTTATTATGAGAAGGCGCAACCGGCCATCAGTGATGCGGCATATGACCGGCTTTTTGCGAGGCTCGTCATGCTTGAAGGATGCTTTCCTGCGCTGGTTGCTGCAGATTCACCGACCAGGACGGTAGATAGCGGCACGGGTGGTGGGACGCTGATGGTGAAGCATGAACAGCCGATGCTCAGTCTGTCGTCGTCCACCGGTCCGGAAGCGGTACAAGTGTTGTTTAAAAAAATTGCGACCGGCGGGAAAGTGCAACTGCTGGTGCAGCCGAAGATTGACGGACTGCCGGTGGAGCTGGTGTATGAAATCGGACGGCTGGTTTCGGCCTCGACGCGCGGGAATGGCCGTGCCGGCGAGGATGTAACGAAACGGGTTCGCGAAATACTGGGTGTTCCTCACCGGCTGGCCGGTACGTTCCCTGACCGGGTCGTGGTTCGCGGCGAAGTCTATGCTGATCGGCAGCTTCTTCAAAAATACGGAAAAATGGCTGCAGCCGAAAAGTATGCCACACCTCGCCATATGGCAGCAGGAGTTTTGAAAGCGCAAAAACCTGATCCGGCTGCTGTGGCGGTTCTGCGCCTGTTCCCATTTGAACTGGTAACCACCGGATCGATGCGCTCCGACCGGGCGGCACTTGGGTTGCTTTTGGATTGGGGATTCCCGGTTGACCTTAAACAGACTCATACGGTGCAAACGATTGCCGACGTTGAGGCTCTGTATCGTGCCTATCTGGCAAATCGTGATCAGCAACCCTTTGCCATGGACGGGATCGTGGTGAAAGTGGATGATCTGTCTCTACGCCGGCAGCTGGGGGAGGGGGAACGTGCACCTTTCTGGGCGGCAGCATGGAAATATCCGCCGGATACAGCTCGGACCCACGTGCTTGGAATTAAGTGGACGGTCGGTCGTACGGGCCGCCGGACACCGGTTGCCGAGGTATCGCCGGTGCGGCTCGGTGGCATACAGGTTACCAAGGTTTCACTGTACAATGACACCGAAATTGCCCGGCTGGATATTGGGACCGGAGATCAGGTGGTGGTTGAGCTGGTAGGGGATGTTATTCCCCGGGTGCTGGAGGTTGTGAAGCGGGTCCGTCGTGTCACGGATTCGGGAGCGGCAGCAACACAGATATCGGAGCCGGTCTTGGATGCGTGTCTGCACGACTCACCCGGATGCCGGGAGCAGTTTTTGTCCAGAGCGACCTATTTTATTTCAAAGTCGGGACTCGGCATTAACGGTCTCGGAAGGGGGCGCCTGCAAAAGCTGGTTGAAGCGGGACTGGTTGACGATCTTCCCTCGCTGTTCCTGCTGAAAGAGGAGGACGTTGCCGAAGTACCCGGTTTTGGTATGGAAACGGCGCGGAGTCTGACGGCGGCAATTAATGCGGCCGGTCATGCGGAACCTTTCCGTATTGTTGCCGCCCTGAGTGTTCCCGGTGTCGGGCCGGGCAGGGTAGAACATCTGTCTCGGCAGTTCACCTCACTGGATGCGCTGTTGACGAGCGGCCAGAAACAATTGGCAGCTCTCTCCAGCACTGACCTCCGGGCGGCAAAAACAATCCAGAGATTCTTTCAGTCGCCAGGCGGTCAGGAACTGCTGGTGAAGTTTCGTAAACTGGGACTTTTGTAAGATTACTCTTCTATTCTCGGAAAGAGTGCTTCTGCCTTGGTTATGATTGTTCCCGCCTTTAAACCACCCCATGCAAGTCCACCTTTAGAAACCGCCTCATTCCAGCCCAGAGAGGCCAGTGCCTTTTCCGCGGTTGCCGGCAGGAAAGCCGACAGGATGCAGTGTGTGATGCGTTGTGATTCAAGCAGCGTGAACATGACCGTGGCAAGACGATCATTATTAGCCGGGTCTTTGGCCAGACTCCATGGTGCCGTATCATCAATATATTTGTTACCGGCGGAGATGACATCCCAAATTGCCTGCAACGCTTTGCTGAAGGCCAGCTCATCGATGAATTTATCGACAATGGCCACCATCTCTTCTGTTTTCTGCTTCAGTGCCTGATCTATTTCCGTCATCTCGCACGCGTCCGGAAGAGTGCCGTTGAAATATTTGACCGCCATTGCGGTCGAGCGTGACAACAGGTTGCCGACATCGTTGGCCAGGTCGGAATTGATTCGCTGAACAAGGGCGGAGTGGGAAAAGTCTCCATCCAGGCCAAAGGGAACTTCACGCAGCAGGAAGTATCTGACTGCATCAACGCCGTATTTGTCGATCAGCATGTTCGGCTCGACCACATTTTGCAGACTTTTGCTCATCTTTTGTCCTTCAACGGTCCACCAGCCGTGGGCAAAAACTTTTTTCGGCAACGGCAGGCCGGCTGCCATCAGAAAGGTCGGCCAGTAGACGGCATGGAAACGGAGGATATCCTTGCCGATCAGGTGGACATCTACCGGCCAGTAGCGCCCGTAATTGCCGGACTCATCGGGATAGCCGAGAGCCGTGATGTAGTTGGTCAGGGCGTCGAACCAGACATAGATGATATGACGGTCGTTGCCCGGCACCGGGATGCCCCAGGAAAAAGTGGTGCGGGAGACGGAAAGATCGCGCAGCCCCTCCTTGATAAAGGAGATGATTTCGTTGCGTTTGCTTTTGGGCTGGATGAAGTCCGGATTAGCTTCGATATGTGCCACCAGCTGCTCCTGGTATTTGCTCATGCGAAAGAAGTACGATTCTTCCTTGAGCTTTTCTACCGGTCGGTTGCAGTCGGGACAGCGGCCATCGATCAACTGGGTCTCGGTCCAGAAAGTTTCGCACGGGGTACAGTACCAATCCTCGTACTCGCCGAGGTAGATGTCTCCCTTGTCGAGGATGTCTTTAAAAATCCGGCTGACCCCGTTTTTGTGGCGTTCCTGGGTGGTGCGTATGAAGTCGTTGTGGGATATCCCCAGCCGCTCCCAGAGAGCCTGAAACCGCTTAACCACGCGGTCAGCCAGTTCCAGAGGCGTCTCACCTGCAGTTGTGGCGGCCTTCTCCACTTTCTGGCCATGTTCATCGCTGCCGGTCAGAAAATAGACATCAAATCCCATCAGGCGCTTGTAGCGAGCCAGGACATCACCGGCGACCGTGGTGTAGGCGTGGCCGATATGCGGCACATCATTCACATAATAGATCGGGGTGGTTACATAAAAAGTCGGTTTCATATCAGGCTCCTGATGGTGGTTTCGGTGTGCTGCTGTCGGTGGTGGCGCCGGGCTGTTTGCGGTGGCTATGCTTGCGGGAACGATGTTTCTTGCGTGGTTGCCCGGTCTTGGGAGTTTCCGATGAAGCGGCCGCCGCCGTATTTTCCTTGGGTGGTGGCGGAGCAGGCGCTGCTTTCGCGGCGTTTTCGGCCTGAGTATATGATTCCAGGGACGTTTTTTCCTGTTTGCGGCGCTGTTCCGGGCGACGTTCGCGGGTGCGCTGTGGAGCCCTGCTCGGCGCTGGTGCTGCAACGGCAGCTATGGCAGGAGCGCCATCTCCAAGAATCTCATCCCGCTTGATGACGATTATCTTGTTATCGTCAAGTTTGAGAGTGATGTTTCCGGTGAGGATATTGACTTTATCGACCACACCAACGGCATTGACCGTTCTGACCCGTTTACCCGATTTCGGAAAATTTTTGCGCAGGCAGCAATAGGTTTCGTATTCATAATCAAGGCAGCAGAGTAGCCGTCCGCATTGTCCGGATATTTTATTGGGATTGAGTGCCAAATTCTGTTCTTTGGCCATTTTTACTGATACCGGCTGAAATTCGCGCAGCCAGGAACTGCAGCAGAGCTCTCGGCCGCAAATGCCAATCCCGCCGGTCATTTTTGCTTCATCGCGCACGCCGATCTGGCGCATCTCGATACGGGTGTGAAAGGAATGGGCGAGGTCTTTTACCAGATCACGGAAATCAACCCGGCCGTCGGCGGTAAAGAAAAAGACCGCCTTGCTGCTGTCAAACTGATACTCAACCCGCACCAGCTTCATGGGCATATTACGTTCGATGATCCGGCTGCAGCAGAAACGGTACGCTTCCTGCTCTTTTTGCAAAATACGCTCAACGGTTGCCAGATCATCAGCTGTCGCCTTACGCTTGACAAGTGCCAGAGATCCGGTTGCTCCGGCTTCTTTTTCTACCGGTGGCTTGACCACTTGACCAACCCCGACGCCCCGTTCTGTTTCAACGACAACGCGATCTCCCTGGACAAGATCAAGAGTTCCGGCATCAAAATCAAACAGCTTGCCGGCATTGCTAAATTGGATAGTTACAATATGTGACAAAAAGACCTCCTGAATAAATTCGTGTGATACCTTGTCATCTGCCGCTGTCAGCCATGGTCATAAAAAGATGATCAAGAGCCAGCTTGGGGTTCGCATTGCGCTGGACGTCGCGTTTGGTTTCATAGATGCGTTCCAGCAACTCCAGATTGCGCGGTAATGAACACCGTGTTGCTATAGATTCGATTGCAGTTCTGGCCGAGCGATTGACAATGTCTCCGCTCCCCGCCCCCAGATGAACGGCATCACGGAAGAAGGAAAGCAGCATGTCGAGTAGTTCGACTGTTGCATCCCGGTTGCCGGACAACTCCTCTGCGGCATCGAAAACGGTTGCAATCCTGTTGATGTTTAATTTGCTTACTCTGGACAACACCGTTTCACGCCGGGCAATTAATGCTTCATTGTCCAATTCCAGGCATCTCTGTAAACTGCCTCCCGCCATCGGTGCGATAAGAGCTGCTGCATCAGCTGCCATGCCGTTCCGTTCAAGAAGTGCTACTACATGCTCCGGAGAAAGCGGAGCGAATCTGATCAATTGACAGCGCGAACGGACCGTTGGCAGCAGCATTCCGGCATTTTCGGTCAGCAGGATGATCAAGGCATCGCCGGGCGGTTCTTCAAGTGTCTTCAGCAAGGAGTTGGCAGCGCTCACACTCATCCGCTCGGCCGGGTCCAGTATGCACGCTTTGCGAGGCGCCTCGTAGGGGCGTAACGACAAGACGTGCTGCATTTCCCGTAACTGTTCGATACTGATGTCACGTTTATCCGGCAACGGTGCAATCAGATGGATGTCCGGGTGGTTGCCCCCGTCTATTCTACGGCAAGAAGGGCAGGCTCCACAGGCGTCATCCGGCAGCTCTGCACAGAAAAGCGCTTGAATCAAAGCTAAAGCCGTTTTTTTGCGGCCACACCCCGGCACTCCTTCAAACAGATAGGAATGTGCGGTTTTGCCACTTCGCAGAGAACGCCGCAGTACCTCAATAATCCGGTCATGTCCCAGAATATCAGCAAACGGCACGCAGTGCCTCCGGTATTCGTGCCAGCACCTGTGTGCAAACAGTGGCAAAAATATCCTCAATGCTGTCAGTGCCGCTGATGATCAGAAAACGGGTTGGGTTATCAGCCGCAAGTTGCAGATAGCCGGCACGAACTCGCTGATGAAAAGCCAATTCCTCCAGCTCAAAGCGCTCCTCGCGAGGGCCGCTGGACGCCTCAATTCTGCGGCGTGCCCGTTCCAGGCCGATGCGTGGGTCACAATCGACCAGTACGGTGAGGTCAGGTGACACCCCGTGACATGCATGGCGGTTAAGGGTGTCGATGATAGTTCGATCGATGCCGCGCCCGTAACTCTGATATGCCACCGTTGCATCGCAAAACGGTCACACAAAACGATCCCTCCTGATTCGAGGGCCGGGGAGATGATCTCGGCGACGTGCTGGGCACGGGCGGCAGCATAGAGCATAAGTTCAGCCAGAGGGGAAAGGGCCCGGTTTTCAGCATCCAGCAGGATTGTGCGGATTTTGTCGGCAATCGGGCAGCCGCCCGGCTCGCGGGTCAGAACCGTACGCATGCCGCGAGTCGAGAGAAAGTCTGACAGGAGCTTGATCTGGGTGGTCTTGCCACACCCTTCCACACCTTCAAATGTAATAAAATAGCCCACGTGTTTTATCCTGGGCCGCAAAGTCGGCTCTCCAATAAATTTAAGAATGGAATTATAGGGAAGCGCCCCTGAATTATCAACTTAAATTCCCATAGAACATATATTACCGTATGACTTTCGGTTGCCAAAATAGGATCTGGTGGCTATAGTCAGACAGTTTGAGGTGTGTATATGATTATGAATATTCAACAACTGGAAGCGGCGCTGGAATACACGTTCCACGATCAGAGGCTTCTTGTTCAGGCGCTGACACACCCGTCCTACCTGCATGAGGCTGGTGGGAACGGTGGTGGAGACTACCAGCGTCTTGAATTCCTTGGCGATGCAGTGTTGGGGCTTTTGTTGGCCGAAATGCTGTACGAAAGTTATCCGGAATGGGATGAAGGTGACCTGTCGCAACTGCGCTCCCGGCTGGCCGGTCAGGATGTTTTGGCTGATCGGGCTCGAACGCTGTCTGTCGGGAACCATATTCTTCTCGGTCGCGGGGAAGAGCTCACCGGCGGCCAGGAGAAGGATTCGATTCTTGCAGATGTTCTGGAAGCTCTGATTGCGGCTCTCTACCGTGACGGCGGACTTCCGACAGCACGCTCTCTGGTTATCCGGCTCTTTCGTGCGTTGGCGGCCGCTCCGGAATCTCTTGTTTTGGGACGCGATTCGAAGAGCGAACTGCAGGAATTCCTCTCTTCAAACGGCTATCCGCTACCGGAATACCTGCTGATTGAGGAGTCGGGTCCCCCGCACGACCGTCTGTTCCGTTTCCAGATTCTGGTTGGCGGTACGGTCTTAGGTATGGGCCAGGGGAAGTCGAAGAAAATTGCTCAGCAGGCTGCGGCGGCTGAAACCTTGGGAAAACTTCAGGCAAATATCGGGCAGACTGCGTGAAACCGGTCACGGTTCCCTTTTTTATAAGTCATCAGGGGTGCCCTCATACCTGTGTTTTTTGCGATCAACGGACAATCTCAGGAGCAAATGGTGATCTTCCGACTGCGGAACTGATCCGCGACAGGATTAATCTCTGGCGATCATCCGCAGGGGAACGCCCCCTGGAAGTCGCTTTTTTCGGCGGCACCTTCACTGCACTTCCAGAAGAAATCCAATCGGAGCTGCTGGCTCCTCTGCTGCCTCTTCTGGAGGACGGCACAGTGGACTCGATACGAATCTCGACCCGTCCCGATTATATAGATGCCGATCATGTGGCGTGGTTGTCAGGTAAGGGTGTCAGTACGATTGAGCTGGGTGTGCAGTCAATGGATGACTCTGTCCTGGCGGCATCCGGACGTGGCCATGTCGCTGCAGAATCGCTGAACGCCATTCGCTGCATCAAAAAACAGGGTCTCAGGGTTGGAGCCCAGCTTATGCCTGGCCTGCCTGGCGATTCGCCGGCCTCCTCGCTTGCTTCTCTGGAGCAGGTTGTTTCGGCAGGCGCGGATTTTATTCGCATCTATCCGACAGTCGTACTGCAAGGGACTGAACTGGCGCGACGGTATAGTGCCGGAGAATTTATCCCGTTGTCTCTTGATCGCGGGGTGCATCTCTGCGCGCTGCTTCTGCACCGTGCCATGCAGGCAGGCATACCGGTTATTCGCATCGGTTTGCAGGCCGATCACGGACTTGATGCGGAAAGTATCCTGGCCGGCTGCTGGCACCCCGCACTGGGGCAGCTGGTTCGTTCGCAACTCTATGACGATCTTGTCTGCCGTTTTGTTCCTTCCGGCCAGCGCGCGACGCTGTACTGCCACCCGGCACGTTACTCCGATGTGATTGGTCTGAAGCGGGCAAATCTGCTGAGCCAGCTCCGGCGCGGGGTACAGATACAGATTGTCCCGGATGCCGCCCTTCAGAATGAAGAACTTACTATACAGACAGAAGCTTCACGGAACACGTACTCCATCATCACTGATCTTCACTACTCCATTCACGAGGTGTAACCGATGCGTAAAGAATCACTCAAATTTCTTGAACAACTGCTTGATGCCCCCAGTCCCTCCGGTTATGAACAGCCGGCACAACGTGTATTTCGTGACTATGTTTCCTCTTTTTGCGACGAGTTGACAACCGATGTCATGGGTAATGTTTTTGGCTATATTAGTGGCAAGGGGAGCGGCAAAGGGAAAAATCTTCCGCGGGTAATGATTGTCGGTCATACAGATGAAATCGGACTTCAAATCAAGTACATTGACGATAAGGGTTTTCTCTATTTCGCTGCAGTCGGCGGGGTTGATGCCCACCTGACGCCGGGCAAGCGGGTTGCAGTGCATACGGCAAACGGAGCGCTGCCGGGGGTGATCGGCAAGAAGCCGATCCATCTGATGGACACCAAGGATCGTGAAACCGTTGTCAAGCTCGAATCACAATATATTGACATCGGCGCAAGCGACAAGAAGGAGGCACAGAAGCTGGTCAGGGTCGGGGATGCGGTGACGTTTGAAAGTTCCTTTACGCGACTTCATGGCGATCGGGTCGCCTCGCGCGGGTTTGACGACAAGGCGGGTTGCTTTGTGGTGGCCGAGGTGTTACGCCTCGTAGCCGCTTCCGGTAAAAAGCTTGCTGTAGACCTGTATGGCGTCTCCTCTGTTCAGGAGGAAATCGGCCTGCGGGGCGGGACAACCAGCTGCTACACGGTCAACCCGGATGTCGGCATCTGTGTCGAGGTCGATTTTGCCACAGATCAGCCGGATGTGGAGAAAAAACACAATGGCGAGGTTTCTCTGGGCAAAGGGCCCATTCTTGCCCGTGGCGCCAATATCAATCCGCACCTGTTTGAGCTATTGTCGAAAACGGCTTCAAGTGAAAAAATTGCGATCCAGCACACCGCCACTCCTCGCGCCACCGGCACGGATGCCAATGTCATGCAGATTTCACGCGGGGGGGTCGCGACGGCGCTGGTAAAAATACCGCTCCGCTATATGCATACCCCGGTGGAGACACTCTCTCTGACCGATCTGGAAAATGCCGCCGCATTGATAGTCGCAACGCTCGGGCGGATTACTTCCAGGGAAGAGTTTATTCCGCGATGATTGAAATGAACTACGGTTGTGCAGATAGTTATATGTTGAATTGAAATATGAAGCATTTACATGTAACTCTTTAAAAAATAAAACCACCGCTCTTTCAGGCTGCCTGAAAGGGCGGTGATTGCTATTGGCTATTAATTGTTTGTATAGAAAAATTGCATACCGCTTTCCTCCAGAAAAGTATACATATCGTTCTGACCATTTCCCTTGACTTGGTCGGTTTGCTGTACTAACTTCTACAAAATTATCATCCGCAAGGAGTACTCCATGCACAATGACAAACTGACCGAAGGGTTGACCTTCGACGATGTCCTGCTTGTTCCTGCCCATTCAATCATTCTTCCCCGCGACGCCAATCTTGCGACCAGAATTTCCCGAAATATACATCTGAATATTCCGCTGGTGAGTGCAGCCATGGACACGGTGACTGAAGCCCGCACCGCCATTTGCATGGCCAGGGAAGGGGGGCTCGGCATTATACACAAGAACCTTTCGATTGATGCTCAAGCGTATGAAGTCGATAAGGTTAAAAAAAGCGAGTCCGGCATGATCGTTGATCCGATCACCATGCGCCCGACGCAAAAAATCAGTGAGGCGCTCGATATCATGCAGCGTTATCGAATCTCCGGTGTTCCGGTCACCAAGGCGAACGGCAAGTTGGTTGGAATTCTGACCAATCGTGACCTGCGTTTTGAGACCGATTTTGACCTGCCGATATCGGCCCGTATGACCAAGCGTAATCTGGTGACCGTAGCAGTCGGGACAACGCTGGAACAGGCCAAGGAAATCCTCAAGCATACTCGCGTGGAGAAGCTGTTGGTGGTTGATAATGACCGCTTTCTTAAGGGGTTGATAACCATCAAGGATATTGAGAAGGTCAAGAAATATCCCTTCGCCTGCAAGGATACCCTCGGACGGTTGCGGACCGGTGCGGCGGTTGGACCGACCGATGAAATGGAAGCACGTATGGAGGCGCTGATTAAAGCCGGGGTAGACGTGATCGTGATTGATACTGCTCATGGTCATTCCCAGGGGGTAATTGATGCCGTGTACCGGGCCAAATCGACCTTTCCGGGCGTGGAAATCATCGCCGGCAATATTGCCACGGCCGAGGCGGCAGAAGCTTTAATCAAAGCCGGTGCAGATGGCATCAAGGTTGGAATCGGACCCGGTTCAATTTGTACGACCCGCATCGTGGCAGGCGTCGGTGTTCCCCAGATTACCGCGATCCATGAGTGCTCCCGCATGGCTCACAAATATGACGTCCCGGTAATTGCCGATGGAGGAATCAAATATTCCGGTGACCTTCCCAAGGCCGTAACAGCTGGCGCCGACTGCATCATGATCGGTTCACTGTTTGCCGGTACCGAGGAGTCGCCCGGTGATACTGTGCTGTATCAGGGACGCACCTATAAGAGTTATCGTGGAATGGGTTCAATCGGCGCCATGAAAGACGGCAGCAAGGATCGGTACTTTCAGTCAGATGTCGGTGAGGACGTCAAGCTGGTCCCGGAGGGGATCGAAGGGATGGTTCCGCTCCGTGGACCGCTCTCAGCCAATATTCATCAGTTGCTCGGAGGGCTCCGTTCCGGGATGGGATACACTGGCTGTTCGAACATCAAGGAACTGCAGGATCGGGGACGTTTTATCCGGATCACCGGGGCCGGACTCAAAGAATCACACGTTCACGATGTTACCATCACGAAAGAAGCACCTAACTACCGCGTAGGCAACTGACATACCTGACGAGAAATGCCCCGGGCCATCTAACCGGGGCATTTCTCGTCACGGTCCGTTTTCAAAGGTTGACAGCAAAATAGCAATAGTATATTGATCTGATGCAAATAGGATCATAGTTGTCTTGTTGCTCAAAGTTCACTTCCGATAAATTTTCTCAAACATTCAGTCAGTTGTATAAATAAATTAATATAAAGGTATTGTCATGTCTGATATTCACAGCCAGAAAATTCTGATCCTCGACTTCGGTTCCCAATATACCCAGCTGATCGCCCGCCGTGTTCGTGAAGCTCATGTCTATTGCGAACTGCACCCCTTCGATATGGATCTCGCGGCAATTCGCGCCTTTGCTCCCAGCGGGATCATTCTTTCGGGTGGTCCCTGTTCGGTGTATGACCCGGGCGCACCTGTCGTCGCTGAGGAGCTGTTCGAGCTCGGTGTCCCGGTACTTGGTATCTGCTATGGCATGCAGTTGATGAGCCGCCATTTCGGCGGTGAGGTAGTGGCGGCCGGAAAGCGCGAATTCGGCCATGCCGAGTTGCTGCCTGTGGGACAGCCGGGGCCGCTTTTTGAAGGCTTCTTTGTTGATGGTTCCAGCCCGGTCTGGATGAGTCATGGTGACCATGTCGCCCATGTCCCTGATGGTTTTGAAATAGTTGCAGAGACTGCAAATGCACCTGTCTGCGCCATCCAGAATGTTGCCAAAAATCTCTATGGAGTACAGTTTCATCCCGAGGTCAACCATACGCCACGGGGTGAACAGTTCATCGACACGTTTGTACGGAGCGTCTGCGGTTGCAGCGGGCAATGGACACCGAGTCGGATTATCGAAGATTCTATTGACCGCATTCGCAGCCAGGTCGGGGCAGATACTGTTATTCTCGGGCTTTCCGGTGGGGTCGATTCTTCGGTTGCTGCAGCCTTGATCCACCACGCCATTGGCGATCAACTGACCTGCGTCTTTGTCGATAACGGCCTGTTACGTCTGGGGGAGGGCGATCAGGTTATGGCAACCTTTGCTCAGAACCTTGGTGTCAAGGTGATCCGGATTGACGCCGAGGACCGCTTTCTGTCCGCTCTGGCCGGAGTAAGTGATCCTGAAAAAAAACGCAAGATTATCGGTGGACTGTTTGTTGATATTTTCGAAGAACAGTCAAAACTGATTGCCGATGCCAACTGGTTGGCCCAGGGGACTATTTATCCGGATGTCATTGAATCTGCCGGTACAAAAACCGGTAAGGCTCATAATATCAAAAGTCATCACAATGTTGGCGGCTTGCCGGATTATATGAAGCTAAAACTCCTCGAGCCGCTCAGGGAGCTGTTCAAGGATGAGGTGCGGGCTATCGGGGAAGAGCTCGGCCTGCCCCATCAGATGGTCTGGCGTCATCCTTTTCCCGGCCCCGGTCTCGGGGTGCGGATTCTCGGTGAAGTCAAAAAGGAGTACTGCGACATCCTGAGGCGGGCCGATGCCATATACATAGAGGAACTCTATGCCTCAGGTCATTATGATAAAATCAGCCAGGCTTTTGCGGTATTTCTGCCGGTAAAAAGCGTTGGAGTCATGGGTGATGGCCGTACCTATGAATATGTTGTTGCCTTGCGGGCGGTTGAAACAAAAGATTTTATGACCGCCGGCTGGTACCCGATGCCGTATGCTGACCTGGCCCGTATCAGTGGTCGTATTATCAATGAAGTAAAAGGGATTAACCGGGTCGTTTATGATATATCAAGCAAACCCCCGGCAACAATTGAGTGGGAATGACGTCTGCGTTTGCAGGCAGTGTGCACTATGACAGAACCAAGTGATGAAAGCACCGGCATCAGCACACAGCGAGACAATAGCGCAGAGCGATGGTTGCTTGCGGAGGCGAGAAAAATCCGCTGGCACCTGCTCTCGATCATCGGATTGTCCGCCGGAATCGGCCTGCTGGTAGTCTCTCAGGCCAGCTTGCTGGCCTCGGCCTGTCAACATGTTGTCATGCAGGGTGAAGGTGTTGCGCAGATTATACCGTTTGCAGCAGCCCTTGTCCTGTTGGCCGTGGGACGAAGCCTGTTCACATTTATTCTGGAAAAAAAGTCATCTGCCGCCGCTGCTCTGTTAAAACGGTCTGTTCGCAGTAAGCTCTACCGGAAAATCCAGTCCCTGGGGCCGGCCGGTCTGGCAGGAGATGAAACCGGGCCGCTGATTGAAACCATTACCCGGGGTGTTGATGAACTGGAACCGTATGTAACCAGGTTTCTCCCCCAAACTGCCCTGGCGGCGATCCTGCCGCTCATGTTTCTGCTCGTGATTATCCCTTCTGAGTGGCGCTCAGGTTTGGTGCTGCTCTTTTCTGCCCCATTTATTCCCCTGTTCATGATTCTCATCGGCCGCGGTTCTGAAAGCCTTCATCGACGTCAGTGGGGGCGCCTCTCCCGAATGGCCGGACACCTGCTCGATCTGATTCAGGGGTTGCCGGACCTTATTATCTTCGGTGCCGCAAAAAAGGAAGCGGTGACCGTGGCGCGTGTTTCGGAAGAGTATCGAACCGCTACCATGACCGTGTTGCGGGTGGCTTTTCTCTCCGCATTCACCCTGGAATTCTTTGCAACCGTTGGCACGGCGGTGATCGCGGTAATTATCGCTTTCAGGCTCCTGTGGGGATACCTCACCCTTCAGGAAGGCCTCTTCGTGCTGCTTATGGCTCCGGAGTTCTACCTGCCGCTCCGCAACCTCGGACTTTCGTATCATGCCAGGATGCAGGGGGTGGCTGCTGCTGAACGGATAGCGCCACTCCTGGTTAAACCGTTACCCGAAGGATTTGCCGGATCTCTGTTACCCCCAGCCGGTCCCCCTGCCGTTCTCTTTGAGGGGGTCTCTTTCCGCTATGGCGGCAACAGGGGCGGGGTTACCGGTGTTGATCTGGAGTTGCCGGCCGGCAGCATCACCGCCCTGGTGGGTGTGAGCGGCGCGGGCAAGACCACGCTGGGACGGCTTCTGGTGGGACTGGCCAGACCCGAGTCAGGACGCATCCTTATCAATGGTCAGGATCTGACTATGCTGGCCCCGGATAACTGGATGTCCAGACTGGCCTGGGTTCCGCAAGTACCGTATTTCACTTCAGGAACGGTGCGTGAAAACCTTCTCCTCGGGCGACCGGATGCCGATGAAAATGAGATCAACAGCGCGCTTGAAGCTGCTGCAGCCAGCCAATTCATTTTTAAATTTCCTCATGGCCTGGATACCATCCTGGGAGAACGCGGCTCCGGGTTGTCCGGAGGTGAATTAAAGCGTCTTGCTCTTGCCAGGGCATACTTATGCCCTGCCACCCTGATAGTGTTGGACGAGCCGACGGCAGGTCTTGATCACGAGAATGAGCGGATGGTGTGCGAGGCTTTGGAACGACTGGCTGTGGGACGTACGATTCTGGTCATCAGTCATCGGGAACAGACCCTTTCAAAAGCTGAAAGAGTGGCTGAAATGATTGACGGCCGCATCGAACGGGTCGTCTCTCCGGCTGACTTTCTTACACCGGGCGGGGTTGTGGCATGATTCAGATCATTCGTTTCCTGAAAATATCCCGTGGGCAGTTGTTCTGGATGGTCGCCGGCATTACGCTCGGCGTGGCGGTGATTGCTGCAAATACCTTGTTGATGGCGCTTTCCGGCTGGTTTATCGCATCGATGGCCGTTTCCGGAGTCAGTGGAGCGTCATTCAACTATTTCTTCCCGTCGGCAGGGATCAGGTTTCTCGCTATTACGAGGACGGTTGGGAGGTATGCTGAGCGATTGATAACGCACGAGGCGACGTTCAGAATTCTTTCGGATCTGCGGGTGTGGCTGTTCAGACGGTTTGTGCCTCTTTCTCCGGCCTGTCTGGAGCGTTACGCGGGCGGCGATGTGGCCGGAAGGTTACGGGCAGATGTCGATGCACTGGAAACCTTTTACCTGAAAATCATCGCGCCGCTTGCGGTGGGAATAATTTCAATCGTGGCGGCACTGGTATTTCTCGTCTGGGCCAGTCCTCCTTCCGCTGCTGTGATGCTGCTGTTCCTTTTGCTTGCAGGAGCAGGGCTCCCTGTGCTGGTTCACCGTCTTTCGGAAGAACCGGGTAGGAAATCCGCAGTACTGTCGGCAGAACTGCGCAGCAAGGTGACTGAAGGGCTTCAAGGGGTAGAAGAGCTGATTCTGCTGGGAGCCGTGGAACGCCAGGCTGCCATGGTAGACGGTTTATCAGCACGGGTGATCGTGGAGCAGGAACGCTTAGGAAGGATAAATGGCCTTGTCCTGGGCGGAATGGTGCTCTTTGCCGGTTCCGGTGTCGCTGCGGTTCTGTTGACAGGCAGCATGCAGGTTGCCTTCCACCAGATACCTCCTCCGAATCTGGTGATGCTGCTGCTGTTTTCTGCCTCTGTTTTTGAAGCTGCAGGGCTGCTGCCTTCGGCATTGCACCTGCTGCCGGCCGCACAAGAATCGGCTTCCCGTGTTTTCGAGCTGGCTGATGCTCCCATACCGGTGCCTGACAATCATATGTCATGCACTGTACCGGCAGGGAATGAAATCTGTTTCAAAAACGTCACCGCATCGTACCTTCCGGGAGAGCCGGTTGTGCAAAACGTATCTTTGACGATCCCTGCAAACGGCAGTGTTGTCCTGACCGGAACGAGCGGTGCCGGCAAAAGCCTCGTGATAGAAATTCTCCTCCGTTTCCGCACCTATGAGGGGAGTATTACCGTGGGAGGGATCGAAATTCGTGATCTGCCAAAAGAAACGTTACTTGGCATGATTGCGGCGGTCCCGCAACATCCTCACCTGTTCAATGGTACCATTCGAGATAATATTCTGCTGGGAAATGCGGCTGCAGATGACGAACTAATCCGGCAGGCCCTCAGGGACAGCGCTTTGGAAACATGGGTGGCGGGGCTTCCACTCGGTCTGGAAACCTCAATGGGTAGTAACGGTTCTTCTGTCTCCGGCGGAGAGGCACGCCGGATCGCCCTTGCACGGGCTCTGATCAAGAATGCACCAATACTGTTGTTGGACGAGCCTACCGAAGGTCTTGATGCTGCAACAGAACGTGAAGTAGTATCCCGACTGAAAAATCGTTTCAGCGGCAGAGGAGATACGTCCTTGCTCGTTGTCAGCCACCGTCCCGCCTGCCTTGCCCTTGGTACTTCCGTGATCCGCCTGGATGGTGTCTGATAAAATTCCATATGCACACATTTTTTTTTAGCGACACTATATTTGTGTTGACATTGGTTTATAAATATCTTAGAGATAAAAAAGCTCTTGTTTGTGCTGTTTGTTGCCGTTAATTTCAGAGAACAGACTGATTTGAAATCAATTCCAGATATTCTCAGATATCATGACGTATGCCGAAATTTTCCTCATAAACAACAATTATCAGCTGTACTTACACAAATATTGATCTAAGCTTTTAATAGTTACCAAGACCATATGTCTGCGGTAATAAATTTCACAAGGAGGGGAAGTATGAATGTAGTAACTCTGAGTCAGCTGCAATTTGCAGCAACCGGTATGTTTCATTGGATATTCGTTCCGCTCACGCTCGGGTTGTCCATAATGACAGCCTGGATGGAAACGAAGTACGTGACCACCGGCGACGAGACCTGGTTGCGCATGACAAAGTTCTGGGGAAAATTGTTCCTGATCAATTTTGCTTTGGGCGTTGTCACCGGCATTACCATGGAGTTCCAGTTCGGGTTGAACTGGTCCGAGTACTCACGCTTTGTGGGGGACATCTTTGGCGCACCGCTGGCAATCGAGGCTACGGTGGCTTTTTTTCTGGAATCGGTTTTTCTCGGCGTCTGGATCTTTGGTTGGAACAAACTGTCCAAAAAAGTTCATGCGCTTTCAATCTGGCTGTCTGCCATTGCTTCCAACGTTTCGGCACTTGTCATCTTGCTGGCCAATGGCTGGATGCAGCATCCGGTCGGCTATGTGCTGCGCAATGGCCGGGCTGAGATGAGCGATTTTCTGGCCGTCCTCACCAATCCCTACGGCCTGATCAAGTTTGGACACACGCTGATGTCCGGATATGCATTGGCCGGTTTCCTGGTCATGGGTGTCTCTGCCTGGCATCTGCTCCGCAATAACGAAACGGATTTCTTTAAGCGCTCGTTCAAATTCGCAGCGGTTTTTGCTTTTGTCAGTAGCCTGTTAGTGGGCATGACTGGCGATTTTCACGCCGTGGAAATTGCTAAAACACAACCTGCCAAATTTGCTGCCATGGAATCGGTATGGGAATCCAAGCAGGGCGTCGGCATGAACCTGTTGATGTTTCCGGATGTGTCGCATGAATGCAACTCGGTCGAGATGCTCTGTGTCCCCAACGCACTCAGTTTTCTCGCATTTCACAATGGAAACGCCACAATAAAGGGTTTAAAGGATATCCCGGTTGAACTCCGCCCGCCGGTTACTCCAACTTTTCTCAGCTTCCGTCTGATGGTCGGGCTTGGTACTTTCATGATCCTGGCCAGTCTGGCAGGCATCATACTGTCACGCAAAAAGAACTTTACTGACTATCGGACGTTTCTGTCGATTATGGTATTTGCCATTCCGGTACCATACCTGGCACAGCAGCTGGGATGGTTAGTAGCGGAACTGGGAAGACAGCCCTGGATCGTCTACGGTGTTATGAAAACCAGCGATGCGGTTTCAAAATCGATCAGCACCACGCAGGTAATACTGTCGTTACTTGGGTTTACCGTTCTATACGGTGTATTAGGCGCCATCGATATTTACCTGTTGGTTAAATACGCCAAGATGGGTCCGGACAAGGACCTTACCAACATTATCAACGTTCAAGGGAGGTCATAACTCATGGATATATCCGTATACCAAATTACGTGGTTTGTGTTGTGGGGTGTCTTGTGGGCCGTATATTTCATGCTGGACGGCTTTGTGCTTGGATCCGGTTTCATGTCGGGATTTCTGGCAAAAAACGATACCGAAAAGCGGGTGCTGATCAATTCCGTTGGTCCTGTCTGGGATGGAAACGAAGTCTGGCTGGTTACGGCAGGCGGTGCGACCTTTGCGGCTTTTCCCACCACCTATGCCTTGATGTTCAGCAACCTTTACTCAGCGTTGATACTGCTGCTCTTTGCCCTGATCGTGCGCGGCGTTTCCTTTGAATTCAGAGGAAAAATCGACAGCAACGCATGGAAAAAATCCTGGGATACCGCTCTCATCATCTCCAGCTTTCTTCCGGCGCTCCTGTTCGGCGTTGCCTTCGGCAATATTTTCAAGGGTATCCCGATGAGAAACGACTTCGCTGCCATTAACTTCAACTATGATGGCAGTCTGATCGGTCTGCTCAATCCCTACGGCCTGCTGACCGGCGTGCTGTTCGTTCTGCTTTTCGCTGTGCACGGTTCACTCTATGCCGCGATCAAAACCACTGGCGACCTTAGCAAACGTGGCGCCGATATGGCCAATAAACTCTGGTTGCCTCTGTTGGTAGTGGCCGTCGCCTTTCTTGCCTATACCTACCCGGCCACGAAACTGTATGACAATTATCTTAAAGCTCCGGTGCTGGTGATTGTCCCGCTGATCGCCGTCATATCGCTAGTGCTGGTTAAAGTTTTTATTGCTAACAAATCGTATCACAAGGCTTTCTTCTTCTCATGCTTGACAATACTTTTTGTCGTTTTCACCGGTGTAACCGGATTGTTCCCCAATCTGATTCCTTCCAGTATTGACCCGGCTTCCAATTTGACGATCTTTAACTCATCGTCCAGCCTGTTGACACTCAAAATCATGACAGGCGTGGCGGGGATAGCTGTTCCTATCGTTATCTGCTATAAAATCTGGGTGTATCGACTTTTTAGGGCCAGAGTCACAAACGAGGATGTTCTCGGTGACCCCGAAGCGTATTAATGTTGTAGTAGTATGAATGTAGCTGCTTGTTTTGCAGCCATCCCAGGAAATGCGGGGGTGGCTGTTTTTTTTATTCTCTTGAGGTTTCCTGCAGGGTATTTTCCCCTCCGGTCGCCGCAACTATCTGTAAAAAACAATACTGTGAAAAATCGGTTTCTATGCTAAATTACTCGGTAATTATACAGTGCGGTATATCAAACGCCGCCAGAGAGGGACTATATGAAAAGATCTGCCGGAGCAAAGACATTACTTTTTCCGACCCCTGTACTGATGGTCGGAACGTACGACCAGTCAGGCAAACCCAACCTGATGAACGCTGCGTGGGGAGGCATCTGCTGTTCCCAGCCGCCATGTGTTGCCGTGTCATTGCGTAAAGCGACCTATTCTCATGCGTGTATAGTGGACCGCAAGGCTTTTACCATTGGAATAGCGTGTGAACCCCGGGTGGCGGAAGCCGATTGCGTTGGAATGGTTTCGGGACGTGACGTTGACAAGTTTGCCATTACCGGGCTCACTCCAGTCAGAAGTGAACTGGTAGATGCGCCATACGCGGCGGAATTTCCGGTTGTTCTGGAATGCCGCTTGCTGCACATTGTAGAAATCGGGCTGCACACGCAGTTTATCGGCGAAATTCTTGATGTGAAGGCAGATGCGGACGTATTCGGTGATGACGGTCAGCTGGATATTATGAAGATCAAGCCCCTTCTCTACGATACTTCCCACAAGGGATACCATAGCGTCGGACCACTCGTGGCCAACGCTTTTTCTGTTGGAAAAGGGTTGCAGTTGTCGTAACCATAAAAACTTTTCAGAAAGAGGTGATCAGTGTCAAGGTTGATTGTAGTAGCGAAAGTGCTTGCAAAAAAAGATTCCATCGACGCTGTCAAAACGGAATTGCTGAAGCTTATTGATCCAACCAGAAAAGAGGACGGGTGCATCGAGTACAATCTGCACCAGGATAACGAAAACCCTGCCGTATTTGTTTTCTGCGAAATATGGGAGAGCAGTGCGTGTCTTGAAAAACACATGAACAGTGAACATTTCAAGAACTATGTCAATACGGTTGCCACCCTGATTGAAGAGAAGGTTGTGCATAAAATGACCAGGATTGAATAGGGAACAGATGAAAAAACTGCCAACAATTACTACGGAAGACGGTAGATTCTTTCTGACCGACCGGATCCGGGAAGAGGTCAATTTCTGGACAACCCGGCAATCTGAAGGATTGCAACCACCGCCTGTGCAGAAACCGGCACCACCGGACAGCAGGATAATCCCGTTACCCGGACAGGAAACATGGTCGATACCGCCTTGTGATCTACAAACGGCCATTGCCGATCGTGAGAGCCATCGCCGCTTTACGGTAGAGTCACTTTCTCTGGAGGAGTTGGCTTTCCTCCTGTGGGCCACGCAAGGAGTCCGGGCTAAGCTGCACGAAGCGGCTGTTCTGCGTACCGTGCCTTCTGCCGGATGCCGCCACCCGTTTGAGACCTATCTTGCCGTTTTGCGCGTCGAGGGTCTTGATGCGGGCATATACCGCTACCTGCCGCTTGAGCACGCTCTCGTATTTGAAAGAGATGTTGATAATCTGCCTGCCCATCTTTCGGCTGCAACCAGAGACCAGGGCTTTACCCGGCAGTCAGCGGTCACCTTTATCTGGACAGTGATACCGGCCCGGACCGAATGGCGTTATGCGGAGGCCTCTTACAAGGTGATTGCACTGGACGCCGGTCATGTCTGCCAGAACCTTTATCTTGCCTGTGAAGCCATCGGCGCTGGTACGTGTGCCATAGCGGCTTATAACCAGACCATGGCCGATGATCTGCTGGGTGTGGATGGAGATGAAGAATTCAGTATATACATGGCTCCCGTCGGGAAAGTCTCCAGGAAATCATGACACGCAAATCAATCCATTTTTAAAATATCCAGCAGATAATTAATTGTGACGCAGATTTAATCATGCTATATAACAGCGCGTATTCCGGTACGAAAATATATGGTTATGCGTGTGTATGATTGTTTGTCAGATGCATGTTACGGCGTCTGACCGGTGGTGGAATAGAATCACTATAAATTAAATATTCAATTCTTTCAGGAGGGTATCAGTTTGGCTGCTATTTCGTTTGAAGAGATTATGTTTACAATCATGTCCGCAACTCAGGATACATTCAAAAGTTATATGAACATAGACTTGCTGGCCGGCAAAGTCGAAAAAAAGGTTGAACCGGTTGATTCCGATGTGACCGGAATTGTCGGCATTGCCGGTGATCGGGTCGGGTACATCATTATTGCTACTGACAAAGCGAGTGCCCAGTGTGTTGCCAAGGAACTGCTGATGGTTGATGAAGCTGATGAAGAGTGTATTCGTGACGCCATGGGGGAATTGGCAAACAATATAGCCGGTGTTTTTAAAACCAAATACCATGAACAGTATGGCAGTGTTGCACTTGGTCTGCCGCTGGTTGTTTCAGGCCGCTTGCGTGCCATTTCCGAGCCTCCGGATGAATCAGAATCATCAAGCATCAATGTGCAGTGCAAGGGCGTGACGATTCCTTTCAAGACGGCCGATGGCATGATTTCTATTACCGTCATGGTGTACATGTAATCTTATGAACGCGCTGCTGGACCGTTATGGTCTCCTATTAGGCGAGGTTGACTCCTGGTTTCGACACTGCCTAGAACTACACCCCGAATTGATTGTCTGTCAGAATGGCTGCTCAGAATGTTGCCGTGGTCTCTTCGATATTACGCTGCTTGATGCCTTGTATCTCAGACGTGGTTTTGACAAACTTCCCGAACGTCAAAAAACAGAAATTGCGCAGGCAGCCACCCGGCGTCTGGAACTGCTGTCGCAGGTGAATCCTGGATTTGTCGAGCCATGGCTGTTGAACGGCATTCCCGAGAGTGACTGGGATGCTCTTATGCCGGAAGATGATGATACTCCCTGCCTGTTACTGTCTGAAACCGGTGGATGTCTGGTCTATGAGTATCGGCCGATGACCTGTCGCCTGAATGGTATCCCCTTGATTGATGATTCCGGGGAAGAGTTGTTCGATGAGTGGTGCACGCTCAACTTTACCGAAGAAGATCCGCGGCGTCTCGCCACGATTCGTTTCGGTTTTACGCAGCTGTTCACGCAGGAACTGCACCTGTTTCAGGAACTTATCCGGCTCCTGACCGGCAGCGCCCGGAATGAGGTTGACCTGTTTATACCTGCGGCGCTTGTTATGGACCGCACCAGGATTGTACCTGCCATTTCAGCGTTGAAACCTTAGCAGCGCATTAATCTACGGCAACGACACAGTTGCCGGGAAATCCTTTGCGTTCATAAGATTCCCGAGCTGTTTGTGCGGTTCGCAAGGATGAGTAGCGGCCCAAACGAACCCGGTAAAAGGTGTTTCCTCCTACAATCGCTTCCTGTATATCCGCCGTGCCGTATCTTCTTTTCAGCTCACCAGCATAGCGATATGCATTCGCACTGTTTTTGAATGCGGCGACCTGAAGCGTAAAACGTCCGTTGTCATAACTTGCCGGAGTGCCATATTCCGCCCCCACATCGGCATGATCAATCTTAAAGGGATACGCGATATGTCGAGTTCTTTGCCGTTCAACACAATGATGATCCGCAGTTTGTTTACGCCGCTTTCGCCTGACCAGGAGCCGGATGATACCCCCGGATTCCTGGCCGTTCTGCAGGGGAATTCTCTTGTTGTGCCCGTTGGCGCGGAGCAGGCGCTGCTCCGCGACGGATCGCTGCCTGCAGCTATTGTTCCGGAAGAGGAAGCGTTACGGATCGGTCTCTGGCTGGGAAAGCCGTTGCGGACAGTGCGGATCGCAGTGGATGCCGAACTGCCGGGAGGGTATGAAGCGCTTCCCTTTCAGGGGCCGGACGTCCGTCTGGATAATACTCTGGCAACCGTAGCCGGCCGGGCCGCTCAGATACTGCATTGGGAACGGCGCAGCCGCTTCTGCTCACACTGCGGAGGTGGGCTGGTCAGAATCCCAGCCGGCTGGGGAAAACGGTGTCCGGCGTGCGGTGATGTGCATTTCCCTCATATTCATCCCTGTATCATTGTTCTGGTCAGGCGTGGTGCCGAACTTCTGTTGATCCGCAACGCCGCCTGGAGCGCCGGGCGTTTCAGTCTGGTAGCAGGCTTTGTCGATTTTGGCGAGTCCCTGGAGGAATGTCTCCAGAGGGAAGTGCGCGAGGAAGCGGGGATAGAGGTGGCCAACATCCGCTATGTGGGGAGCCAGTGCTGGCCCTTTCCCAGCCAGCAGATGATCGGCTTTCTGGCTGACTATGCCAGTGGTGAAGTCAAGCCTGACGGTGTAGAAGTTGTAGAAGCAGGCTGGTTTCATGAAGACGCCCTCCCACTGTCTCCGGGCGGTAAACGGAGCATTGCCCGTTGGATTATAGATACCTACGGGAAATGCGAAGAGATCCGTACTCGCTCTCAAAATTAATACTTCCGGATTATGCAAACCTGCTGACTGAAAGTGTCTGACAAGTAACTTACCTGTTCAACATGCGCCGGATGAATCTCTGCCGGAAGGTACCTGAACGGGATAACCAAAGGAACAGACGTTACATGAAAATCCTGCATACATCGGATTGGCACATAGGACGGGCTCTGTATGGCCGCAAACGCTATGAAGAATTCGAACAATTTCTTGACTGGCTGACCGGCTGTATAGCGGCTGAAGGAATTGAAGTTCTGCTGGTGGCTGGAGATATCTTCGACAACGGCACGCCGAGCAACCGGGCACTGGAGCTCTATTACCGTTTTCTCTGCCGTGTGGCCGGGGCGGGATGCCGTCATGTGGTGGTAACGGCGGGCAACCACGATTCTCCTTCGCTCCTAAATGCACCCCGCGATGTGCTGCGATTCCTCAATGTTCACGTGGTCGGCTGCATGGCCGAGGATGCGGCGGATGAACTGGTGGTGCTGAACGATATCAATGGCAAGCCGGAGCTGATCGTCTGTGCCGTTCCGTATCTGCGCGACCGCGAAATCCGCCGTGCCGAAGCTGGCGAAACCTTTGAGGACAAAGGGCGCAAACTGGCTGATGGTATCCGCGACCATTACCGTGAGGTGGGCGAAGCGGCCGTTGCCAGGCGCGCCAAGCTGGTGGGGAACTTGCCTATTATCGCCATGGGGCATCTTTTCACCAGCGGCGGCCAGACCGTCGAGGGGGATGGCGTGCGGGAGCTGTACGTGGGAACCCTTGGTCAGGTCCATGCCGATATCTTTCCCGCTTGCTTCGATTATCTGGCTCTCGGGCATCTGCACGTGGCGCAGCGGGTAAGCGGCTCGGACCTCCGCCGTTATTCGGGATCGCCACTCCCGATGAGCTTCGCTGAAGCCGGGCAGTCCAAGATTGTTATTGTGCTGAATTGTGATGCAAGCGGCGTGACGGTACAGGAAATTGCTGTCCCTTGTTTTCAGCCATTGGCAACGGTGCGAGGCGACTGGCAGCGCATCAGCGAACGTATTACTGTTTTGAAAAAGGAGTCCGCTCCGGTATGGCTGGAGGTCATCTATGACGGTGCCGAGGTCATAGGTGATCTGCAGGATAAGCTGCGCGGGCTGATCGACGGAACGGCTCTGGAAATCCTGCGCGCCAAGAACATGCGTCTGGTGGAGCGGACGCTGAGCCGGATGGCGATGGAAGAAACCCTCGATGATCTAACTGTTGACGAGGTATTTGCCCGTTGTCTCACAGCCCATGAAGTGCCGCAGGAACAGCAGGCAGAACTGGTAGCGGCGTTTCGCGAGACCGTTGCTATGCTGCACGAAGATGCCGCGTTGGGGGAACTATGAAGGTTCTCCGCCTCTCTTTCAAAAATCTGAATTCCCTGGCCGGTGTCTGGGAGGTCGATTTCAAACACCCCGACTATGTCTCCAGCGGTATCTTCGCCATCACCGGTCCGACCGGCGCGGGGAAGACAACCATCCTCGACGCCATCTGTCTGGCGCTCTACGGCCAGACCCCGCGCCTCGGCAGAATCACTCAGGGCGAAAATGAAATCATGTCGCGGCAGACCGGAGAATGCTTTGCCGAGGTTGAGTTCGAAACGGCCAAGGGGCGCTTTCGCTGCCATTGGAGCCAGCACCGTTCGCGCAAGCAGGCAGACGGCCAGTTGCAGTCGCCACGGCATGAGATCGCCGCAGCCGAGAGCGGGATGATCCTCGAATCAAAGCTGAGAGCCGTGGCCGACAAGGTTGAGGATGTCACCGGCATGGACTTCGATCGCTTCACCCGGTCGATGCTGCTGGCGCAGGGAGGCTTTGCCGCCTTCTTGCAGGCCCGTCCCGACGAGCGCGCCCCGATCCTGGAGCAGATCACCGGTACCGCTATCTACAGCTTGATTTCCATCAAGGTTCATGAGCGCACCTCGGAAGAGCGGAAGCTGTTGGGTGAGTTGCATGCCGAGCTTGATGGCATTCAGTTGCTCTCTCCCGCAGAGGCGGAGGCTCTGCAGACTGAAAAGTCCCAATTGCAACTGGCGGAATGCGCGCTGGCCGCCGATGCACGGATTGTAGGCGAAGCCCAGTCCTGGCTGGAGCGGATTGGGGCGCTTGAAGGTGAACTCCAGCAACTCGAAGAGGCCAGGCTCGTTTTTGATATCCGTAAAGCTGCGGCTGTGCCGGAGTTGGAACAGCTGGCGGCAGCCGGTCGCGCTTTGAACCTTGGCGGCGACTATGCCCATCTCCTTTCACTGCGGGCACTGCAGGGCGTTGAACAGGGTGAACTGGCCGCCTCTGCGGCGCGGCTTCCACAGCTGCAGCTCAGTTGGCAGACGGCCTTTGAGACGTTGGCGTTGAGTGAGTCACAACTTACACTCGCACGGGTCGAACAGGAACAAGAGGCGGAGCTGATTCGGATAACGCGTGAGCTTGACGTCAGACTTGGCGAGGCCAACAACCGGTTGGAGAACGTGACGGTTGACATCGAAAAAACCGGTCGACAGAATGGCGACTATTCCCGGGCCATAACAGCATGCGATCAGCGTATGAACGAGATAGATGGTGAGCTGCAAGCGGTCGTGGCTTTTCTCGGCAAACATCAGGCTGATGCGGCATTGAGTGAGTCGCTGACTGGGCTCGAACAGCAGCTGAAAACGCTCAAATCTCTTGATAACCAGTATTGTGACACCACAGACTTGCTGGAGCGCCATGCCGCCCTCATAAAGACCGCCGAGCTCGCGACCAGCCGTGCCGAAAGCGTGTGGCAGGAGGTGCAGCATACCGTTACCGATGCTGAACAACGACTAGCGTCGGTACGTGCGGCACGCGAAGAGCTGCTGCAGGAACGTGATATTTCCGTATGGCGCGATGAAGCGGAAGCACTTGCTGCCCGCCTTGGTCGTCTGGGGCTGGTTCAGGAAGCGTTGGCACGGATTGGAGAGGTCACGCCGCAGCTGGCAGCGTTACTGCTGCGCGCTGAGGAACTTGAACAAAAACATCTCTTTCTTGTACAGCAGGAGGTAACGCTGACGGGGGAGAGTGATCTGCGCGAGCAGGTTGCCCGGCAGTTGCAGGATAATGTGGTACTGCTCAACCGGGTGCGCAACCTGGAAGACGACCGTAGACAGCTTACGGACGGCGCACCGTGCCCGCTCTGCGGCTCCATTGAACACCCTTATGCCGCCGGTAATATTCCGCGGCTGGATGATGCTCAGAAAGAGTTGGAGCTGGCTGAATCCGCCGTGAAAAGGGTGCGGGAAGATCTCTCCGCTATCAAGCTGGAACTGGTTGCCGTAACCAAAGACCTGCAACGGTCAAGTCAGGAACAGGCCGAGCTTCAGGTACGGCAGGGGCGCGATGAGGAATTCTGTAGAGCCGCTTCCGCTGAACTGGGGCTGGATGCCGAACCGGGCGCGACGGTTGATGTGAAGACGTGGGCGGACGGTATCAGACTCATCTCGGACGAGTGCCGGGAGGAGATAATCAATCGGCGCGGTGTCATCCAGGGCGCAGAACAGCACGAGCAGGAGGAACGGCGTGCTCAGGCGACGCTTGCCACACTCAAGGAGGAGCTCGCCGAGCATGACAAGGCGCGGCTGGCCGCCCGGTTAGGGCAGGAGTCGGCGCTGGCGGAACGGACGCGCCTGGAGGGGGAATCCGCAGCACTTCGTGGTGATCGTGAGCGGGTGCTGGCCGAGGTCGGTCGAGCGGTAGCGGCATATGGCTTACAGGAGGTCGTTTCGGACAAGGCCGATGAGCTGCTGTCCGCCCTGACCGTCCGCCGCAACAACTATGTCCAGCTGCTGCAGACCCGTGAACAGTTGGAAAAAGTGCGGGCCGATGTATCAGCTGAAAGGGAGACGCAGCGTGCTTTGTTGGCCGAAGCGGAAAAGGCGCTTGTCGATAAGGAACTGCAACTACGCGACGGAATCTCGCAGCGTGATGCAGTGGTGGAACAGCGGCTGGAACAGTACGGCGAACGCAACCCGGATGTCGAGGAAAAGCGGCTCGCCGATGCGCTCCGGCGTGCCGGCGAACAGCGCGAAGCGGCGCTGCAGGAACAGCACCGCCTTCACGCCGAACTTGGCGGGTTGAAGGGGCAGATTGAACGGCTCACGCTTGCCATTGCCCAGAGAACCCTCCAGCTCTCAGGGTTGGAGACCGGCTTCTCCCTGCGTCTGATCGAGGCCGGCTTTGTCGATGAATCGGCCTTTGTGCAGGCCTGTCTGTCGCAGGAGCGGTTCGATGTCCTCACGCAGATGGCTGACACGCTGCGCGCGGATGAAACGGCGCTGCAGACACGTTACCAGGATCGCACGGAGGCGTTGGCGGCTGAACGGGGTAAACATCTGACCGACAGGCCGCTTGAGCTGATCCGTGAGGAAAACGCCGCTGTTACCGGGCGCTTGAGCTCGCTTCAACAGTCACTGGGGGCGCTTCAACAACGGTTGCGGCAGTATGCCGAACAGCAACAACGCCATCAGTCCCGGCTTCAGGCGATTGAACTGCAGCAGAAAGAGTGCGACCGCTGGGAACGGCTGCACAGCCTGATCGGTTCCGGAGACGGGAAGAAATTCCGTAATTTTGCCCAAGGGTTGACGTTCGAGCTGATGGTTGCCCACGCCAACCGCCAGCTGCAGAAGATGAGTGACCGCTATATCCTGGTGCGGGACGGCGCCGAACCGCTGGAACTGAACGTCATCGACAACTACCAGGCGGGGGAGATCCGTTCCACCAAGAACCTGTCCGGCGGGGAGAGTTTTATCGCCAGCCTTGCGCTCTCCCTCGGTCTTTCCAGCATGGCGAGCCGCAACGTGCGCGTCGATTCACTCTTTCTCGACGAGGGGTTCGGCACACTCGACGAGGATGCCCTGGAAACCGCCCTGGAAACCCTTTCCGGCCTGCAGCAGGACGGCAAACTGATCGGCATCATCTCCCATATCCCGGCGCTCAAAGAGCGCATCGGCACGCAGATCCAGGTTGAAGCCGGCAGCGCCGGACGGAGCAGCCTGAGTGGCCCGGGATGTAGGCGGATCCACGAAAAGTGAGACACCACCGTTTAAATGAAGCGGCTAAAGAACAGGAGCTATACCTATGAATCAGATAACACTCGACGGCATCACCCTGTCACTGGCACGGCCGGTGGAACTCAACCTGCAGTGGGTCGGCCAGGAAGAGCTGCTGACACAACTGCTGGCAGCCTGGATGGTCATCGACGAGCGGGACATCCCGTTCAATCCCCGCCTGGTGGGAAAACCGGGGGTAGGGAAGACTACGCTCGCCTATGCCGCGGCCAAGCGGCTGGAGCGGCCGGTCTACCTGTTTCAGGCCACCATGGACACCCGCCCCGAGGACCTGATCGTGACGCCGGTGATCGGGCCGGACGGCAAGATCCAGTACGCCGCTTCGTCGCTGGTGTCGGCGATGCTCACCGGCGGGGTGCTGATTCTGGACGAGGGGAACCGCATGAGTGAGAAGGCGTGGGCCTCACTGGCGCCGCTGCTGGATGACCGCCGCTATGTGGAGTCGATCATCACCGGCCTGCGCATCCCGGCAGAGCGGGAGTTCCGCATCGTGGTCACCATGAACGAGGACTCCTCCACCTTCGAGATCCCGGAGTATATCCATTCCCGACTGCAGCCCCAGATCTACATCGATTTTCCCGAGGCCGACGAGGAGCTGGTCATCCTGAAAGAGAACCTCCCCTTTGCCGACAGCGACGTCCTGAAGTACGTGATCGGTTTTCTCCAGCGCGCCCATGCCGAGGACGAGCTCTATTCGGTCCGGGACGGCATCAACATCGCCCGTTATGCCCTCAAAATGTCAGCAGCAGGGGGTGGCACGCCACAGGAACTGCTGCGCCTTGCCGTAACGCGCATCCTGGGGAGTGAAGCCCTGCCGTATCTGGATTAACCATGCCCACACGCCTGTTTCTTGAAAAATATGGCCCGATCCATGCGCTGCCGGTGCTCCATTACCGCATGGAATTCGCCCAGCTGGTACGGATGGCCTTTACCCATGTCCGCCCCGACGTCGTGGCTATCGAACTTCCCCATACGTTGGAAGCTCCCTTTGTGAGGGCGCTGCGCCGCTTGCCGCAGATCTCGGTCATCAGCTATCAGGCCGGGTCGGAGACGGTCTATCTGCTGGTGGAACCGGCCGATCCGCTGGTGGAGGCGGCCCGGCAGGCGCTGGAGCTGGGACTCCCCCTGTATTTCGTCGATGTGGATTGTGACGGATACCCGTGTCACCATGAACAGCTCCCCGATTCCTACAGCATCTGCCGTATCGGTCTGGAAGCGTATTACCGCGCATACCGTGACGCCTTTGCCGGGCAGACCCCCTGTCGGGAGGACCGGCTGCGCGAGCAGGGGATGGCCTATCGTCTGCAGCGCCTGGCCCAAAAGCATGAGCGAATTTTGTTCGTCTGCGGCATGGCCCACCTTGGGCGGATCAAAGAGCTGTACGCTGTACCGCAGGCGGCGCCTCTGGAGCGGGTTCGGCGCGACGGTATCACCCTCTTCAACCTGCATCCCGACTCATGCCGCGAGATCCTGGCCGAGTTTCCGTTCCTGTCGGCGGTCTATGAGCTGCGGCGCGGCCCGCTTCCCGACGAGCCGGTTGAAGACGGCTCCGGACTGCGCAAGCGCTTCCACGCCCTGGAGCTGATCAAAGGCGGCAAGGAACAAGTCTCCGAAGAACAGCTGATGGAGAACGCCATCCGCCGTGCAGCCCGCCATCTCGGCCGGGAAACGGCCTTTCTTGACCGGCAGCGCGTGATCTACCGGCTCTTCAGCGAGGCGGCGCGCCATTATCGCCAGGAGACCGGCGAGACGCTGCATATCTGGCAGAAACGGGCCTTTTTCCGCTTCGCCCGCAACTATGCCCTGCAGGGGGGGATGTTGCTGCCGGACCTCTTCCAGCTCCTGTCGGCGGCGCGCGGCTGCATCGACGACAACTTCGCCCACGCCTTCTGCCGTCTCGCCACGTCCTACCCCTGGCAGGCGGAGAGCAGCGACCTGGCCACAATCAGTATTTCGCCGGAGGAAATCTGGGGCGGCAGCCGCCGCATCCGTTTCCGTCCCCGTCAAAAACGGAGCAAGGGGCTCTCGCAGTTGGGACTGCTCAAACGGAAGCGGGAAGCGCGGCCGGGCGAATGGCTGGAAGGATTCGACGATCCTTCGGTCTGCTCATACCCTCCGGAGGATATCGCCATCGAGGAGTATGGCCGTTTTCTCAAGCGCAAGGGATGTATGCAACTCTCCGAGGAACAGAGCCGCACGGAAAAGTTCAGCAGCTCGCTGCTGGACGGGATAGATATGCGCGAAACGCTGCGCAATATTCACGAAGGGGCCATCTACGTCAGGGAGCAGCAGCGGGTCACGGGCGGGGTGGGGTGTCTGGTGGTGATCTTCGATGAGGATCGGCGCAGCGAGCGCTATCCGTACTGCATGACCTGGCAGGGGGAGCACGAGCAGGAGTCGGATATGGCCTTCTACGCCACCGACCCGGCGGAAAATATCGTCGGACCGGGGATCTGCCGCTGCGAGTACGGCGGCTTCATGCTCTCCTATCCGCCACGCCGCGTGATGGATGTCTGGCATGATCCGGATTACCGCAATGCGGCATCCAAGTCTGAGGTGCTGCTGCTGGCGGCTCTCGACTACTCAATCGAAAAGCATGTGGTTTACGTGGCCGCCCGCCCGCCCCGCAGCATCTTCAAGCAGATGGCCGCCCGCCGCGACCGGAAGATCGTCTACATTCCGCTTGGTTCACTCTCTCCGCACAAACTCAAACAGTTGCGCATACTGCATATGCTCTCGGGCAAGGACAAACGGGACAGCGCACAGGAGTATATCTGGTGAGAGTTTACGTGGCTTTATGGTATCCGGGTTAGATTGTATGACGTTGTTTGATTTGGAGACTGCTCAATAGTATGAAGCCTGCATTGATAGATTCAATTCAGAAATCATTTTGCACAAGTTTCATGTTTTGTTGCTTTGCCTGTATGACAGAAGCAGTTGCGGTAAAAATGGCTTTCCTGTGCAGGCTGTTGTTGTTTACCTCCACACGCCCGCGTAATTCCAGGCCATTCGCACTGTCCTCGCGTATTTTCACATCCATATCTATGTGTGCCAGTTTGCCTGTATCGACGTGTTCAACCGCGAAGACGAGCGTACCGTCAGGTTCCTGAATGAATGGAACCTCTGTGGAACCCACAAATTCAACCTGGGGTGGTAGCTGGAGTCGAACGGTTAAATTACGGGCAGACAATGAACCTGCATTGAGCAGCGTTATGTGGTATCGAAGTTCTTCGCCCGGAGTGACCTTCTGTTTTGACAGTTTTGCAACAGCACGTACGAATGGTGCTGAACTTATAACAACGGCCTGTTTCTGGAAACTGATATCATCGAATCTGGTTGATACGGCTTTGATCAAAATGACGGAGCGATGGCCATCAACCATTTCTGCCGGCATTGTGAATAGAACAGCTCCCCTGAATGTTTCACCCGCAGCGAGGCGAAGACGAGTTACATTCTTGTCAGGTTTAAGTGCACTGGTGAGAGTGGCATGGTATTCTTTGGGTGCTGTCACGGTCAGTAAAAAATCTTCGCTGCTTTTCCCTTTGTTGGAGATTTCAAACGGTACCCTGCCATTACTTTCGACGGAAACAGGCTCTGTACCTTCATGTAGCGTGATTACGGCATTTATGTTTTCCCTGGCCTGTTTTTCAGCCAGTCTGCGTTTCGTCTCACCCGGCTCGTTTCCCTGCTTGAAGCTGCCCGGTAGGTCCTGCCCGGTCTCTATTTCAGCAGCACGATCCGTGAGGGTGACTATCGTTATCGCTCGCCGGTTCTTTGGCCTTCCCGCAATCTTGGTATTATCGGTGATTGGCCGTAATGGCCCGTAACCCACTGTGGAGATTCGGCCAGTATCGACGCCCAATTTTTCCAGGATTTTTTGTACGCTTTGCGCCCGTTGTTTCGAAAGCATCATGTTATAACTCAATTTTCCGGCTGAATCGGTATGCCCTTCAATCAGTACCGAGGCATCGGCTGACTTCTTTATGATATCTGCCAGTTGCTTGAGTTCTTTGTAGTATTTGGGCTTTATATCTGAACGGTTGATATCGAATTCAACAGTCAGCTTCCTGACTTCTTTCTTTCCGATAATCTTGTACTCCGTCCTATCGGCCCTGACGGCCGGGGCAGCTTTGACATGTGCCGACAGAGACTGAGGTGTCGGGGAAACGGCGAGTGTGGTTAGCTGTGCCGATTTCTTCTCCTCGTCAGCTTTCCCCGTTGCAGTCGGTGTAATAGCATCGTGAGCAGGAATTGCCGAAGAATTGTTGTTTGCAGTGATGGTGGCTTTCTTCTCTTTTTTATCGGCTTCCTTCTCCTTCGGTCTGATTGCCGGTGGTACAGCTGTTTTCTTTCTTTCCTTGCCGAAGTAATAGCTTAAACCGATACCGACTTCAAAATTGTTGCGGGTACTGTCGTTGTTAGAGATAAGAAGGTGTCGTACATCCGCTCTTACCGCCAGATAATCCTCCAGAAAATATTTCACGCCCGCGCCATAATTTAATAGCGGGCTTGTCTCGGTGTGGGAATCAGAGTCAATAACAATTCCACCGATGCCGACCGCGAAAAAAGGCACCCATTTTTTACGCAGGATAAAAGGATATATGGCGTCAAGCCGGAAGAGATACCCAGGAGTATTGCGTGCATCCGTATTCGACGTGGTAGTGAAATAGTTAAGCGTTCCTTCCACTCCCAGACTGTCCGCCAACGAATGCTCAATTATGTCATAGCCGATTTTAATGCCATACAATTGAGTTGCGTCTCGCTGCTCAGAACCGGCAAAAAAATACCCGCCTATGGTTGGAGTAAGAGAGAAACCACCCAAAGTGGCAGGTATGAGTTTCGATCCGCGTGTTGAAGCAGCAGAAACGGGGGGAGAAGTTACGACGGATACAATAAGGGTAAATATGAGAGCAAAGACAGTTTTTGCCACGTGCTTCTCCAAGCATGCTCAATTTTTTGCGATCATATAACAACCGTGTGGTGACTTCAACTTTAAACACTCTTCACATTGGTAAATCGGGGTGCTCTCCATTTATTTGATTGCACAGGCTGAAGAGTCACTATATTTTATCGCTTCGCGAGCAATGTTATGTATGAAATTCGATATATTTGCTCGACTTCAAGTCAGGAGTTAATAAAATGCACATGAAAGCTTATTTTCAGGCTCTCCTTGCAATTCTCTTGTGGAGTGTGCTTGCTTTTCTGGGGCTGCAGCTGTCAAAGATGCCGCCATTTTTGCTGGTAGGCATTGCATTGTTGATTGGCGCTGCATGCAGCGTTCATAAAATTTCCCAGTGGCGGGTTTCCTTCGATGCATTGCTGTTGGGAATTTACGGGCTCTTCGGTTATCATTTCTGCTTCTTTATTGCATTAAGGAACGCACCACCTGTTGAAGCCAACCTGATAAATTATTTATGGCCTCTTTTTATCGTGATGTTATCTCCGCTTTTTTTGCGTGCGTATTCCTTGAGGGTAAATCACATTCTTGCCGCATTTACCGGATTGGCCGGGGCCGCTTTTATTGTCACAGGCGGCAGGTTCAATTTTAATTCCGACTACCTGTTCGGTTATGCACTTGCGGCATTATCGGCTTTTATCTGGGCAAGCTATTCACTTATGGTCAAACGAATTAAACCTTTTCCTAATGCCTCAATTGGACTGTTCTGCTTTTGTTCAGGAATTCTTTCTCTCCTTATGCATTTTTTACTGGAAAAAGAATATGTTTTTGCCTCTGGCGATTACCTGATGGTGCTGCTGTTAGGCCTTGGACCGATGGGCGCGGCTTTTTACCTGTGGAATGCTGCTCTTAAAAATGGTGATCCGCGGATTATAGGGTCACTCGCGTATCTCACCCCCATGTTGTCGACAATAATTCTTATTCTGACCGGTAACGGCTCATTCTCATTCGTTACCATCATCGCAATGGTGCTCATAATCGGCGGTGCTGCCATAGGATCAATCTCTGCAGTACGGCCCATTTCTCATGATTTGCTCGAACAGTCGCGATAGGGCTGAATTGCTCACTCTACACTTCATTTGAGAGAAACAACTGCCGGGGGGCGCCCAAAACAAAAACGGCCTCCGGAATGTATGTCCGGAGGCCGTGCTGCAGTGTCAATCTGCCGTCAGCTACTTACTGGGCAGCTTTAACCATAAGGTCACTGACCAGCTTTGTGAAACGGAGCGGATCTTTGATTGTCGATCCTTCGGTCAGGAGCGCCTGGTCATAGAGCAGGTCGGCATAGTCTGCCAGTGCTGCTGCCGAAGCATCTTTTTCGTGAATCGATGCCATTGCCTTCAAAATTGCATGGTCAGGATTCAGTTCCAGGATACGCTTGGATTCAGGAACTGCCTGGTTCATGGCTTTCATGATACGTTCCATGTTGGCGTTCATGCCGTATTCATCTGCAACGAGACAACAGGCGCTATCGGTCAGTCGGTTGGAGAAACGAACCTCTTTGACCTTATCCTTCAGGCGATCGTTGATCAGCGAGATCAGGTCACTGAACTCTTTCTGGGCCTCTTCACGTTTCTTTTCTTTTTCCTTCTTCTCTTCTTCGGAATCCAGGCTGATATCGCCGCGGTCAACCGCTTTAAGAACTTTTTCGTTGTACTCAGTCAGCGACTGGACAACCCACTCGTCGACCGGGTCGGTCAGGAACAGTACTTCATATCCCTTGGCGCGGAACGCCTCCAGATGCGGCGACTGCTCCAGCGTTTCGCGGCTTGCACCGGTGATATAGTATATATCTTTTTGAGCTTCCGGCATCCGGTCGGCGTATTCCTTCAGGGAAACAAAAGAACCGGCCTCAGTGGAAGTGCTTTCAAACAGGATCAGCTCCTGAAGTTTTTCCTTGTTGGCGTAGTCAAAATGCATACCTTCCTTGATGACCTGTCCGAACTCCTTCCAGAAGGTAACGTAATCATCGAAGTTTTGTTCCTTAACTTCCGAAAGTGTCGAAAGAATTTTGCCTACCAAGCTTTTCTGAATCCGTTTGATCTGGACATCTTCCTGGAGGATTTCGCGTGACACATTCAACGGCAGATCTGACGAATCAACGACCCCTTTAACAAAGCGAAGGTAGTCCGGAATCAACTCTTCGCACTTGTCGCTGATGAACACGCGGCGAACGTAGAGCTGAAGACCTTTCTTGCGGTCATTCATAAACATGTCGAACGGCTTTTTGGCAGGTAGATAGAGCAGTGCCTTGAATTCGCTGGCACCCTCGGCAGAAAAGTGAATCGTGCGGAACGGTGCATCGTAATCGTGGGAAACGTGTTTGTAGAACTCGGTGTACTCTTCCTCGGTAACATCGCTCTTGGGGCGGGCCCAGATGGCTTTCATCGAGTTAAGCGTCTGCTCTTCGGTCTTCTCGATGGTGCCGGCACCCTCGATCTCTTCGCCGTCAACTCCTTTGGGGGTTTCAGTGCGGGTAACATCCATCACTACCGGATACTGGATGTAGTCGGAGTATTTCTTGACGATCGAGCGGATTTTCCATTCATCCAGATACGTCTTAAACTCCTCTTTGAGATGCAGCGTGATCTCGGTGCCGCGCATCTCTTTGGTGCACTCTTCGACTGTATAGCTGCCGTCGCCGCTTGATTCCCAGCGGCAGCCATCCGTGGCTGTTCCACCTTTGCGGGTTTCCATTGTTACGCGGTCTGCCACCATGAACGAGGCATAAAAGCCGACGCCGAATTGCCCGATCATTTCGGGATTATCACTGGCTGCTTTTTCTTTCAGCGACTGCATGAACGCCTTGGTGCCGGAACGTGCGATAGTGCCGATGTTTTCTTCCACTTCAGCCATGTTCATACCGATGCCATTGTCGCGGATGACCAGGGTGCCGGCCTCTTTGTTCGGAATCAGTTTGATCTTCCAGTCGCTGTTTCCTTCCAGAAGTGATTCATCGGAATGTGATTCAAAGCGAATTTTGTCGATAGCATCGGAAGCGTTGGAAATCAGTTCGCGGAGAAAGATGTCTTTGTTGGAATAGAGTGAGTGGATTACCAGATCGAGCAATTGCTGAACTTCGGTCTGGAACTGTTTGGTGGTCTTGGACATAGTTGGTGCGTCTCCTTCGATGTGATGGAATCTGATAGCGTCAACATAATCACAATAGATCAGGTTTTCAAGGGGTGGCATTCAAAAAACCGGATTCAGTAAACTTCCGGCAGTATCTCTACACAATTGATTATAGATTCAATTGTGTTATAGTTCAGTGCCAGTCAATCCGGCACCGGAAACTCATAACTTGAAATACACTTTTATGGTAAGAGGAGCGCTGAGCACATGAAAAGCAAGCATGATCTTGACGATGATGACATCATCGAGGAGACCGATGAAACAGAAGATGAAAGCTTTGCCGAGTTGTTTGAGCAGGATGACAAACAGGCTAAGAGATGGCTTGAGCCGGGGCAGAAGTTGACCGGGAAGGTTCTTAAAATCGGGAACGAATGGATCTTCATGGATACCGGCCAGAAAGGGGAGGGAGTCATCGAACGGAAGGAATTCCTCGATATCGACGGCAACCTCACCGTAAAAGAAGGCGATGTCATCGCTGCTTATTTCCTCTCATCAAGCCATGGCGAGATGCGCTTTACGACCAGGCTTGGCGGGAGTGCATCGGGCAGCACGCAACTGGAACAGGCGTGGCAGGCAGGAGTGCCGGTGGAAGGGGTGGTGGAGAAAGAAATCAAGGGTGGCTATGAGATCAAGCTGGGAGTAACTACCCGCGCGTTCTGTCCGTATTCCCAGATAGCGCTTCGGCGCGTTGAAAATCCGGAGGCGCTGATCGGCACCCGTTTGACTTTCAGGATCAGCGAATATGCGGAAAACGGCCGTAATATCGTTGTATCCCGGCGCGCACTGCTTGAAGAGGAACAACGACGGTTGAAAGAAGAAGCGCAGGCCGGCATCAGCGAGGGTATGACTGTGGCTGGAACGGTGATTTCATTGCAGGATTATGGCGCATTTATCGATATTGGTGGCCTGGAAGGGCTGCTTCCGATATCCGAAATCGGTTGGAGCAGGGTAAAGGATGTTCGCGATGTACTGACGGTCGGCCAGCAACTGAAGGTCGTCATCAAATCAATCGATACGGAAAAGGATCGAATCTCCCTCAGTATCAAGGATACCTTGGCTGACCCGTGGGACCAGGTGCCTGCCAAGTTCCCGGAAGGCTCTTTCCATACCGGGACGGTTGCCCGTCTCGATACTTTCGGCGCGTTTGTTACGTTGAGCGATGGCGTTGACGGACTGCTTCATATCTCGAAACTTGGTGCCGGCAAGCGGATAAACCATCCTCGTGAAGTAGTCAAGGAAGGGGAACAGATCGAAATCAAGATTGAAAGCATCGACCGCGACAACCGCCGCATCTCACTTGCCTTGGCCGGTCCGGCCCGTGCTGCCGCTGAGGAAGAGGCAACCATGACGGAATTTCGCCGCCAGACAGATGATGCCCCCACGGGGATGGGGACGTTGGGGGATATGCTCCGTTCAAGAAATCAGAAAGGGAAGAAATAAGCGATGGCTGACATCTCTGTCGAAGATCCTGATTGGGATAACCGTTGCAAACAGTGCGGGCGCTGCTGCTTTGAAAAGATTGAAGACGAGCGCGGCAATATTTTCTATACCCAGACCGCCTGTCGTTTTCTTGATATAGTCAGTCGCGAGTGCAAAATTTTCGAGCGGCGTTTTGAGATTAATCCCAGCTGTATAAAATTAACTCCGGAACTGGTCCAGACATTGCGTTGGCTTCCCCGTGACTGCGGGTACCGCCGCAAACATATTGAATCTGCCGCGCCATCCGCTAAGAACAAGAAGCACAAGCATTCGCTACGCAACATTCCGGGGAAATAATCCCTCAACAAGTTCTGCTACCACTTCGGCACGGTTAAGCGTGTAGATATGCACACCGGGAACTCCTGATTCGAGGAGTTCCCGGATCTGTTTTCGGGCATGGGCCATTCCGACTTTTTGTACTGCGGCAGCTCCTCCGGTTACGTCCGCCTGTTCAAGTTCGGCAAGAAAATCAGCCGGAATAGTCGCTCCGCACAGTGAAATAATTTTTTTTATGACTTTCAGGCTGACGACCGGCAGAATGCCAGGGATGATCGGTTTGGTAATCCCCGCCTCACGAGCTCGTTTCACAAAGCTGTGATAGAGGGCGTTGTCAAAAAACAGCTGGGTTATGACAAGGTCCGACCCACAGTCCTGTTTTAATTTCAAAAAAGCCAGGTCCGCTTCCGGGCTCTCAGCTTCAGGGTGCATTTCGGGGTAACCTGCCACCGCGATACCCAGAGCGGGAAATGAAGTGCGCATCAGAGAAACAAGGTCGGAAGCATGCCGCAGGGAAGGGGATGTGGTGGGGACTGCCGTTCCATTCTGAGGCAGGTCGCCGCGCAGAGCCAGTACATTGTCAACGCCGGCAGCAGCCAGTTCGTTCAGAAAAAGATTGATTTCGTCAGGCGTCGATCCGATGCAGGTCAGGTGTGCCATCGTTTCCAACCCATAGTCATTCTGCAGCCGTGTGACGATTTCGAGAGAATCCGCGTTGGTGCTTCCTCCGGCTCCATACGTAACAGAGGCAAAAAGCGGGTTCAACTGTGCAAGATGCTGTACTGTCTGAAAAAAGGCGGGCCAGTCGTCACGATTTTTGGGCGGGTAAAACTCAAGTGAAATAAATTGTTCGTCGTGGCGAATTGAATCAATGACTTTCATAGCTCTCCAGAGGATCGGCACGATTATAACGTCTCATGCAGATGTTTACAGACCACTCTTTTATATAAAAATGAAAACAAATAGCAACAGAAAGATTCCACTTCTGATTTTTGAATTGACAGTATACAACAGGATGACGTATACAAACTGACCTCATTTTAGTGTATTTTACCAGCTAGTTAGCGGTCGGTGGCCTACGTTGAATGATCATCTTACCTGCCGGAAAAAAGAGAGTCTAAAACCATGTTTAATCTGAAACCAGATGTTGTCGCACGTCTTGAGCGTGTCCTGAGCTCCGTTGAAATGCTCCTCCCCAAAGCAGTTGCTCGCATTGACTGGGAGCACTGCCATGCCGCAAACTGGCGGCGCCATTCTTTTTCTGGGTACCTTGAACCCGTTCGGGTAACCGATACAACTATGTTGAAGGAGTTGCTCGGTGTCGAGGAACAAAAAGAAATAATGATCAGCAACACCCGACAATTCCTGTCCGGACTACCGGCTAATAACGCCCTGCTGTGGGGGTCGCGCGGTTCCGGAAAATCTTCGCTGGTCAAGGCGCTGCTGAACGAATTTGCTCCGCAGGGATTGCGCTTTATACAGGTTGAAAAAGAAGACCTCATCTACCTTTCTGAGATATTCACCGCTGTTGAGAACCAGCCGTACCGGTTTATTCTGCTCTGCGATGACCTGACGTTTGAAGTTGGTGAACTGAGCTATAAAATGCTTAAAAGTGCACTGGATGGGTCGGTCTATTCAGCACCGGAAAATGTCCTTATCTACGTGACCTCCAATCGCCGCCATCTTCTGCCCGAATACGAATCGGACCACCTGGGAGGCAAGTTCGTTAAAGGAGAACTGCAGCAGAGCGAGGCAATGGAGGAGAAAGTTTCACTCTCGGATCGTTTCGGCATCTGGGTCGCTTTTTATGCATTTTCTCAGGATCGCTACCTGGATGCAGTACGCCTGAATGTTGAAAAGGAATGCAGTCAGCGTAATGTTAAAATCCCCTGGAGCGATGAAATTGAACGCGATGCAATTCAGTGGTCGCATGACAAGAGCAAACGCTGTGGACGAACCGCATATCAATTTGCTAAAAACTGGGTCGGACGGCACTTGCTGACAGCGTGATAAGATTTTTTCTTTTGGTAGTTATTTTCAGCTTGTAATTTTCATTCGCCCTCTCTATATTGATATTCATGTTCAATAAGGGAGGGCGAATGATTCTCGAAAAAAAGAAGATATTCAACGATTTTGCGGCATCCAAAGGACTTCGTTCCACCCGTCAGCGTGATATCATCCTCGATATATTCCTCTCCACTCATCAGCATGTCAGCGTTGAAGAACTCTATCTCAAAATAAAAACCAGCAATCCGGGCATCGGGTACGCAACAGTGTATCGCACCCTCAAGTTGTTTTCGGAAGCCGGACTTGCCCGTGAAATTCTGCTGCATGACGGTCAAACACGGTATGAACACGTCGTAGCCGGCGAGCATCATGACCACCTGGTTTGTACCGGTTGCAACTCCATCATTGAATTTGAGGATGAGACCATTGAGAAATTGCAGAAGGAAATCGCCGCCCGCCACGGTTTCCTGATTAAAAATCACAAGCTGGAAATTTACGGCCTCTGCGCCGCCTGCAGGCAATAATTACTGATACCCTTCGTGTGCTTGGAGGGTATTGTTTTCGTAACCAACTGAAAATGAATGTCAAAAGCATAACAAGGAATAGAGATATGGCTCCATGCTGTACCAAACAGACAGAAATACCGTTGAGCGGAAATGCCAGAAAAGTTGCTCTGGTTGGTAATCCCAATGTCGGCAAGAGCGTACTGTTCAACGCGTTAACCGGCGCCTACGTAACCGTATCCAATTATCCCGGCACTTCGGTAGAAGTCGCGCGGGGAAGCGCTGTCATAAATGGGCAGCAGTGGGAGGTGATCGACACTCCCGGGATGTACTCAATCCACACGATTACCGAAGAGGAGCGGGTAGCCCGGGAGATCTTGCTGCATGAGACCCCCGATGTGGTAATTCACGTGCTTGATGCCCGCAACCTCGAACGGATGCTGGCTATGACAATCCAGCTGATAGAAGCCGGACTGCCGGTAATCCTGGTTGTCAATATTCTGGATGAAGCCGAGCGGATGGGGCTTACCATCGATTTGAAACTGCTGCAGCAGAAGCTCGGCATTTCGGTGATCGGCGCGGCCACAGCGCGTAAACGCGGTATTGACGAAATCCGTTCGGCAATGAATGCCTACCGTTGTTCATGCGAGCAGCAACGCTTCGAATACAGCCGTTTGCTCGAACGCGACATCAATGAGGTGATCTGTCTGATGCAGGGGGAGTATACTCTTTCCTACCGCGCACTCGCGTTACTGTTGTTGCAGCAGGATGAGGAAATTGCCGAACTGGTGCGCCACCGCGAAGGTGACGGCTTTGCGCCGCTCTCTGAAAAAATTCGCGAAATTGCCTTTGATCGTCGTGAATCATTTCATCTCGACCTGTCTCTGGAACGCAACGAAATGGTCAGGCGGATTCTTACCGGAGTCTTTGCCGCTCCGGAAAAACGGGTGGTGACTCCGGCCGAGCGCCTGTCACGTCTTGCGGTGCAGCCGTTGACCGGCGTGCCTCTGCTGCTGATCGTGCTCTACTTCGGGTTGTACCAGTTCGTAGGCGTCTTCGGGGCCGGCACACTGGTGGACTTTCTGGAGAAACGTTTTTTTGTCCAGTTATTTAATCCCTGGATCACCGATACGGTCAAGTCCCTGATCCCCTGGGAAATCATTCAAGAGCTGTTTGTCGGTGAATACGGCATCATTACCCTCGGCATCCGCTATGCGGTCGGCATCATTTTGCCGATAGTGGCCACGTTCTTCATATTCTTTTCCTTTCTGGAAGATACCGGTTACTTTCCGCGCCTGGCGTTGCTGGTTGACCGTATCTTCAAGCATTTCGGTCTTACCGGCCGGGCGGTTATTCCGATGGTGCTCGGCTTTGGCTGCGATACCATGGCAACCATGGTTACCCGGACCCTTGAGACCACCCGGGAGCGTGTCATCGCCACCATCCTCCTCTCGCTGACGATTCCCTGTTCGGCTCAACTCGGGGTGATCATGTCGCTCCTCTCCAAGTATCCCGGAGCCCTGGCGGTCTGGAGTGGCTGTCTGCTGCTGCTGTTCATCGTAGTCGGGATGCTCTCGGCAAAAATCCTTCCCGGCGAAGCGCCCATGTTCTACATGGAGCTTCCCCCGATGCGCATGCCTCAGTTTGGCAACGTTGTTACCAAAACCTATACCCGGATGCAGTGGTACTTCCTGGAAATTTTGCCGCTGTTTGTACTGGCCTCGGTTCTCCTCTGGCTGGGAAAGATCACCGGCTTCTTCGAGAAGATGGTTAACGCCATGACTCCGGTGATGGCCTCCATCGGTTTGCCGAAAGAAACGGCAGTAGCCTTTATCTTCGGCTTTTTCCGCCGCGATTACGGTGCCGCCGGCCTGTACGAACTGCAGACCAAGGGCTTGATGGATGCCCGACAACTCACCGTGGCCGCTGTGACATTAACGCTCTTCATCCCCTGCATAGCCCAGTTCCTGATTATGAAGAAAGAACGGGGGTGGAAGGTTGCCGGCACCATCGGGGTTTTTGTCAGTTTGTTTGCCTTCGGCAGCGGCTATGTCCTGAATAAGGCATTGCTCGTGACGGGATTACTGTCATGATATGCAGCTTCTGCGGATATGAATTTAACGAGGAAGACGGCAAGAAGGGGTGCGGCGGCTGTCCCGGCGGTTGTCATAATATCCACTGTCCCCGCTGCAACTATAAAAACCCGCTGGAACCGGGCGTCGTAAAAAAACTGAAAAAGATCTTCGGCAAGGATATAAAGGTAAAAGGAGACACGTGATGAAGCTTTCAGAAAAGGCAGAAGAGATACTTGAAGCGTTGTGGATAGCGGTTGAAGAGGGGGGGGCGGCATTTCTCGACCCTGAGAAAATGGGGTTCCCGGCAGATGACCCCGCCTATCGGGAGCTGACCGGTTACGCCATGATAGAGATTCGCCAGGGTATGATTTACTTTCGCCCCGAAGGCATCAATGAGGGGAGTATGACTATCCGTCGCCATCGTCTGGCGGAGCGACTGATGATGGACGTGCTCAATATCCGTGGCGATGATGGCGAATTCAAGGCCTGTCAGTTCGAGCATCTGCTCAACGAAGGTGCCGACGTCAAGGTTTGCACCATGCTCAACCATCCGACAACCTGCCCGCACGGCAAGCCGATCCCGCCAGGAGAATGCTGCCATCGGGCTCGTGCCGACGGCGATCTGGGAGTTGTGCCGCTGACTGAATTCAAATCGGGGCAGGAGGGCGAAATAGCCTATATCCAGACCGACGATAACAAAAAGATGCAGAAGCTGATGGCGATGGGTGTCCTGCCCGGTAATCGCATTGTCCTGACTCATGCTTACCCGTCCTATATTTTCCGGGTCGGGTATTCGGAATTCGCTATTGATGCCAATCTGGCCAAGGAAATCTTTGTACGGAAGTAGGAGAAGGTATCAACGGTTTTGCGGCTCAGCGGCGTAAACAGCTGTCACCAGTGGTTTAGCTGATCTTCAATGCAGGGCCGTTTTTTTGATAATGCCACCGGCTGCATCTGCCAAGGGGTGAATCACGATAAACGCAGTTCCGTCGATTTCATTGACAACGTTCCTGACTCTGCCGATTTCCAATCTGGTAACGACACAATAGAGAATATGCATCGGCTTGCCGGTCTTGCCGCCGCGGCCGTTGTATATCGTCACGCCACGGCTCAGGACGCGTACGATCGCTTCCCTGATTTCATCACTTTTTTCTGACATTATGATGATGGCGTTGTATTCCTCAATGCCATGGATCAGAAAATCGATCGTTTTCGATGCCGCAACGTATGTAAGGACCGAATAGAGCGCCGGGTCGATACCGAGAAAATAGGCGGCAGCGGAAAATATAAAAATATTCAGGATGAGGATGACATCGCCGACTTTCAACAGATGGCTGTTCTTGCTGATCAGCAGCGCTGCTATTTCAGTACCGTCAAGAACTGCTCCTCCTCGAATTGCAAGGCCAATACCGGCGCCGATAAAAAAACCGCCGAAAACGGCTGTCAGGAGCTTGTCCGGAGTTACGTCCGGGTAGGTGACAAAGGCGAGGCACGCAGACAGTCCCGCAATTGCCAGAGTGCTTTTCAGTGCGAACATCCAGCCAATCTGGCGAAAGCCCAGTGCGATGAAGGGAAGATTTATAAGCGGTATAAGGATCGACAACGGATAACCAAGCACGTTGGCCAGCAACATGGAAATACCGGTTACTCCACCATCAATGAAGTGAGAAGAGAGCAAAAAACCTTTAATGCCCATGCCAGCTGAAAAAATTCCCCCTACGATCATAAGGGAATTTATAGATTCTCGAATAAACGTTTTCATGAATGTGTACTTTTCATTAATTACTTTTTCCTCCGCCGAACTGGGCTTCGGTTGACCGCTCGGTCTTTTCGGACCAGACGTGCCGATGGTTGCTGAATATATCAAAAACCGGTTACGAGGAAATCAATGGCAGCTATGATTTCGTTACGATGTTCCGTGAGGGAACATACTTTGTCCCCAAGGCTCTTTACCGCAACTCCAGCCAATTCAGCCGTTGACATTATGACAGTGGTCCGTTTTACGGAAAATTGGATGTTCAGATATTTGGCCGTTTTGCCCATGGCAGAGACAGTATAGAGAGGAATAACAACGCGTGTCGCCAGGTTGTTCAAGAGGTCGGCCTGTATGTCCAGCAAATAGGGAATTGCGCGCTTTGTAACTGGATTTGGGTTTGAATACACATCGAACTGAGCCATCAGAATTGCCTCAATCCATCACTGAAAACTCCCCGAGTTTCAATGCGTTTATTATATTCTTCAATAGCCTCTTGATTTTCCACCTGCCATTCTCGCCGTTTCTGGTCCCGTAATATTTCCGCGAGGCGCAACTCTAATGTCTGTGACAAATTAACATGATGCTCTTTGGCTTGCTGGAGTAAATCGCTGTTAATACTTAAATTAGTAGGTTTTTTTTGTGCGTTCGGGTTAAAAAAATTAAGTTGCATGATGCACTCCTTATACGCATTTAGTATGCGTATAATTTACGGCTTTCGATGAAATAGTGCAAGATTATTATAAGTCATGATCTTAAAGAGGCAACGTGGTTGGAGTTGGATTTTATGAATTAATATTTGACAGTCTGTAGCCAGGTGGCTACACTATACTCATGATTGAAATTCGCAAAACCGAACTGTTTGCCAAATGGCTTGATAATCTGCGCGACATCAAGGCCAAGGCTCGCGTTCTCGTCAGGATTGAACGTCTCGCCATGGGAAATGCGGGGGGACGTCAAACCGGTGATATCAAGGCTGCAATCCGCCTTGCACAGAATCTTTAGGAGTTAAAAATGCCAAAAACAGCTACCAGTCGATATGATGTTGCCGAGCACCTCCGCACTCCGGAGGAAATGGCAGCCTATTTTGAAGCAAGCCTTGAAGAGGCTAACGGCGATGCGGCTTTCATCGCCAAGGCACTTGGTGATATAGCGCGGGCAAAAGGTATGACTCAGGTTGCACGTGATGCGGGTCTTTCCCGTGAAAGCCTATATAAGGCTCTTTCTGGTGAACGAATTCCTGGATTTGATACGATTCTCAAAATTGTTGCTGCGCTGGGTCTCAAATTACACGCCGAAGCCCGATAAACTTTTTCGATGGTCCAAACTCGTTCTTGACCGGAATTCCGGTTATTTTCACCGTTTTACTACACCTCAAAATACATAACAAAACAAACTTGACGCAACTATATGATAAATATACATTTACAACGCTGTATACTATTCCTGCCTGTCTGTTGACCGGTTTCCGGTCAACAGACAGAGGCTCTTCCCATTTGCAATCAACCGGCAGTATGCAATGTGTGGTATGTATAAAAAATATTAAATAAACTTATACTATATAACCGGCTGTGGATTCTTGTCAAAGGAGAAAGCATCGTCACATTCCAAATGACGTTTGTGCAAAATATATAGTTTATCTCAACAAAACCGGGGTGCCTGCAGCGTCTCACCCGGAATGTGAAAAATGACTCCGGTATTATATCGATTAATGATGTGCGTGAATGAACGGAGTAGGGCGGGAGAATCTGCTCTAGTGAGTTAATTCTCTATTGACAAAAACTGACGGGTGCTGTTCTATGCTTTTTTTGCAACCTTGTCACATTGCTGGTATAACTACACCATAGGCTTTATAAAACTCCTGGAGGAAAACAATGAATCCATTGGCACAAGAACTGAACGATCTGCTTGCCCAACACAGCCCGCATGTCTTGGAGATGCTGTCCGATCTTGGAAAGAACATGTTCTTTCCCAAGGGGATTTTGACCCAGTCGGCCGAAGCCAAAGACAAGGCTCACAAATATAACGCTACCATCGGAATCGCCACAGAGAATGGCGGCCCGATGTTTCTGCAGTGCATCCAGGATAAACTGTCTGCGTTTGATCCCAAGGACATCTACCCCTATGCTCCTCCTGCCGGCAAGCCCGAGCTGCGCTCCTTGTGGCGTGATAAAATGCTGCGGGAAAACCCCAGCCAGAATGGCAAGCACTTCAGCAATCCCATCGTCACCAATGCACTGACACATGGGCTCTCCATCGTTTCCGACCTGTTTATCGACAAGGGCGATCACCTGATTCTTCCCGACATGCTCTGGGGCAACTATAACCTGACCTTCGGCACCTGCAGCGGCGCGATCGTCAAGAAACACCCCACATTCACCGTGACCGGCGGCTACGACGTTGACGCCTTCAAGGCGACTCTGAAGAACAGTGCCGAAGAAAAAGGCAAGGCCGTTGTCCTGCTCAACTTCCCCAACAACCCGAGTGGTTACACTCCAACCGTTGCTGAAGGGGATGCCATTGTGGCGGCTATCAAGGAAGTGGCCGAATCCGGCTGCAACATCGTCGCCGTGGCCGACGACGCCTACTTTGGGCTCTTTTACGAAGACAGCCTCAAGGAATCACTGTTCGGTAAACTTGCCAACCTCCACCCACGCATCCTTGCTATCAAACTGGACGGTGCCACCAAGGAAGAGTTCGTCTGGGGCTTCCGTACCGGCTTCATCACCTTTGCCGACGGCAACGACTACGAAAACACGCCGGTCATGACGGCTCTTGAAAAGAAGGCGATGGGCATCATCCGTGCCCGCATCTCCAACTGCCCGCACCCATCACAGACCTTTGTCATCGAGGCGCTCCGTTCGCCCCAGTTCCTGGCCCAGAAGGAAGAAAAATTTCAGGTCATGAAGGGACGCGCCCTGAAAACCAAGCAGGTCTTGAACAGTGGCAAATATGAAAAAGCCTGGGATTACTACCCGTTCAACTCCGGTTACTTCATGTGTCTGAAACTGAAAACGGTGGAAGCCGAAAAACTGCGCCTTCATCTGCTGGACAAGTACGGGGTCGGCGCCATATCGATCACCAAGACCGACCTGCGCATCGCGTTCTCCTGTATTGCCGAGGAGAATATCCAGGAACTGTTCGACATCATCTTCCAGGGAGTTCAGGATCTGGCCTGAGCATTACCTTGAATTCGTAAATACAAAAGGGCCCGTGATTGCGGGCCCTTTTGTATTTGGTTTTGCTTTTCTTCGTGTCTCAGCGGTGAGCAGACTTTCTGGTTCAGCTCTTGACGCAGAGCACCCCGTTCTCCAGCTCCACCTTCAGTGTCCCGCCTTCAACCACATCCCCGCCAATGATTGCCCGGGCGACGCGGGTTTCCAGTTCGCGTTGCAGGTAGCGCTTCAGTGGCCGTGCACCGTAAACCGGATCATAGCCGGCCGTGGCAATAAATGCCAAAGCTTCCTTGCTTATTTCTAGAGTTATACGCTGTTCCTTCAAGCGCTGCTTGAGCTGTTCTGCAAGCAGATCGGCAATTTTCATCACTTCGTCAATATGCAGCGGTTTGAACAGCACGATCTCATCGACGCGGTTTAAAAATTCGGGGCGGAACCCGCTTTTAAGTTCGTTCATCACGTTTTTGCGCGCATCTTCCCTGATATCGCCGCTTGGTGTGATGCCATCCAGGAGGTACGCGGATCCGATATTAGAGGTCATGATGATGACCGTATTCTTGAAACTGACTGTCCGGCCATGGCTGTCTGTCACCCGCCCATCATCAAGAATCTGCAGCAGGATGTTGAAAACATCCGGATGGGCTTTTTCAATTTCATCAAACAGCAGCACGCTGTAAGGTTTGCGCCTGACAGCCTCTGAAAGTTGGCCCCCCTCTTCATAGCCGACATAACCGGGAGGAGCCCCGATCAGGCGCGAGACGGCAAATTTTTCCATATACTCGGACATGTCGATCCGCACCATGTTCTCTTCGGAATCGAACAGCGCTTCGGCCAGGGTCCGGGCGAGTTCGGTCTTGCCGACTCCGGTCGGACCGAGAAAAATAAATGAGCCGATCGGTCGGCGCGGGTCCTTGATGCCGGAGCGGGCACGGAGAACCGCATCGGAGACCAGTTGTACCGCCTCATCCTGGCCGATCACCCGCTGGTGCAGAATATCTTCCAGCCGCAGCAGCTTTTCCCGTTCACCTTCAACCAGGCGCAGGACCGGGATTCCTGTCCAATGCGACACTATTTCAGCTATTTCATCTTCCGTGACTTCTTCCCGCAGCAGTTTCTGGCCACCCTGTTTCTGGTTCAAGGCCATTTCTTCATTTTTCAGCGCGGTTTCAAGGCCGGGGAGTTCGGAATATTTCAGCCGTGACGCCTGTTCCAGATTGCCGGCCCGTTCCGCCTGCTCGATTTCGCGCCGGGTCTTCTCCAATTGTTCGCGCAACCCCTGCACCCTCTGGATCGCGATCTTTTCCGAATCATACCGGGCTCGCATGGAGTTCGCTTTCTCACGATCATCAGCCAGATCCTTACGCAGAATCTCCAGACGCTCTTTGCTGGCTTTGTCCTTTTCCTTTTTGAGCGCGACTTCTTCGATTTCCAGCTGCATCACCCGGCGGGATATGGTGTCCAGTTCCGACGGCAGCGAGTCAATTTCAGTCCTGATCATCGCACACGCTTCATCGACCAGGTCGATTGCCTTGTCCGGCAGGAACCGTTCGGTGATATAGCGGTTTGAAAGGGTGGCTGCTGCAACCAGTGCATTATCCTGGATTCTGACCCCGTGATGCACCTCGAAGCGCTCCCTCAGGCCGCGCAGGATCGATACCGTATCCTCCACCGTCGGTTGTTCGACCAGCACCGGCTGGAAGCGTCGTTCGAGTGCCGCGTCTTTTTCAATATTCTGCCGGTATTCATCAAGTGTGGTCGCACCGATACAGTGCAGTTCTCCACGGGCCAACATCGGCTTCAGCATGTTGCCGGCATCCATTGACCCTTCTGTCTTGCCGGCCCCGACGATGGTGTGCAGTTCGTCAATAAACAGAATTATTTGTCCGTTTGCTTCCTTGACTTCGTTTAAAACCGCTTTCAGGCGCTCTTCAAATTCACCTCGATATTTGGCTCCGGCTATCAGCGCTCCCATATCCAGGGCAAAGACGATCTTGTCCTTCAATCCTTCCGGCACATCCCCCCTCACAATCCGCTGGGCTAAACCTTCCACAATGGCGGTCTTGCCAACCCCCGGTTCGCCGATCAGCACCGGATTGTTTTTGGTTTTGCGTGATAACACCCGGATCACCCGCCGCACCTCATCGTCGCGTCCGATAACCGGATCAAGTTTGTCGCTGCGCGCCATCTTGACCAGGTCGCGGCCGTATTTTTCCAGTGCTTCGTAAGTGGCTTCAGGGTTGGCGCTCTGAACCCGCTGGCTACCGCGGACCTCTGTCAGTGTCTTCAAAAAACGTTCGTGGTTAATGCCGGCTAACTTTAATATCCGCCCCGACGGGACTTTATCGCCTTCCGCCAGCAATGCCATAAAAAGATGTTCTACTGATACATATTCATCTTTAAGTCGTTTCGCCTCATTCTCGGCAGCGACAAGAATGCGCGACAAACGCTGGGAGACATAGATCTTGCCCGCCTCCGCACCCGGGCCGGAAACCCTCGGTATCCGGTCGAGTTCCGCTGCAACCTCATTCTTGATCATCTCCGGGCGGATATCCATTCGCTGCAGCAGGCGCGGCACAAGGCCGTCATGCTGGTCAAGAAGCGCCCAGAGCAGATGCTCGCCGTCTACCTCGACATGGCCGAACGAAACGGCTTTATTTTGTGCTTCGGTAAATGCTTCCTGGGATTTTTGCGTAAGTTTGTTGAAGTCCATAATTTTCCTCTTTTTGCTACGTTGTATATTCTGCGTCTCTTTATGAGTTAACCATTGGAAGTTTGGAAGTCAAGATTTCGCCTGTATTATGTTGATTGCATGGAAAAAATAAGTAACGTAATTTAATATGTTATTTATAATTATGTCGTTGTTTAACAATTAACTGTTTTACGATATTATATCACGGTTTTAGCCTGTATCAGGAGGATGTATGCTACACGCCTGTGACAAAGGATTATCCTTAAGATCAAAAATTACCCTCTATACCACTGGGATCACCATCACAATTCTGGTGATGGCATCCGTCACCATCTCTATACTCTCCAGTTTCCGGTTTTTGCCTGTTATCACCGTTGTACAGTCTCCGTTGATTGCCGGTGTTGTTCTACTCGGATTGTTTTCCGGTCTGTTCATGTGGGTGGTGATGGGGAAAGTATTGTCCCCATTACAGACGGTGATTGATCTGATTGGAAATGTTCATTCCAAAACGGGAGATAAACGCTTGCTGCCGACCGTTTTTGACGGCGATCTTGGACGGCTGTCCTGTGCCTTTAATAAAATGGTGGGCGAATTTGATCTCCAGCAACAAAAGCTGGTCTTGATGCAGACGGAAATGCAACAGCAGAAAGCTTTTGCTGAAGGAGTGCTCAACAAGGCGGCTGTGCCGATATTCGTCCTGGATGCAGATCATCGCATTATCGTCTGGAATAGTGCCATGGAAAGTCTGTCTGATTTCAAAGCTAAAGAGATGATCGGGACCAATCGCCAGTGGCTCCCTTTTTACGCCGATGAGCGTCCGGTGCTGGCCGATCTGGTCCTGGCGGCTGATGGCATGCACCTGGAAGAATTGTACGGCAACTTCCGCATGTCACAGCATGTGCTGGGAGGGCTGCAGTCTGAGGGATGGCTTGAAAATGTCGGGGGGGAATGCCGCTATCTGCTTTTTGATGCGGCGCCGGTTTATGATGCAAATGATGTCAAGCTGGGCGTAATTGAAACCCTGCTCGATATTACCGAACGAAAGATGGCCGAAGCCGAACTCACAAAAAGTCGCGAGGAGTTGCAGCGTAAGCACAATGAGTTGAGCGAATTGTTCTCCCAGGTTGAGAACGGCAAGCGAGAGTGGGAAGACACCATGGACAGCCTTGCGGAAATGGTGCTGATGTGTGACCAGTTTGGTGTTGTCAGCCGCTGCAACCGCGCTGTTATTTCCTTTACGGGGCTCCCGTACAATATGATTATCAATAGTGACTGCATGGAACTGTTAGTCAGGGCCGGATTGGAGGTAACCGGTTATGACGGGACAAGCGGGCAGCTTGAATGCGAGGGGGGGCGACGTCACTTTGAACTGCTTTCGAATGAATTAAAGCAGGCAGGATCTGATGATATTCGAGGCGTAGTTGTTACCATCCACGAGACAACGGAACTCTTCAAGATGAATGAAAAACTCCAGAAGGCTTATGTAGAGTTACAGCAGAGCCAGGCGCAGATTTTCCAGCAGGAGAAAATGGCATCCATCGGGCAACTGGCAGCCGGCGTCGCCCACGAGATCAACAATCCGATGGGTTTTATCTCCAGCAATCTTAGTACCATGGGCAAATACATGGAAAAGATCAGTGTTTTCGAAACGGCCATGATCGAAGCGGTACAGGACAAAGGCGATACGGAGACGGTTGCCATGTTGGGTGAACTTCGCAAGAAGATGAAAATTGATTTTATTCTTGATGATATAAAAAACCTGCTGGATGAATCACGTGATGGATCCGAAAGGGTACGGCGCATCGTGCAGGATCTGAAGAGCTTTTCTCATGTTGACGAGGCCGAGTGCAAGCCGGTCAGTGTCAATGAATGCCTGGACGCGACACTTAATATGCTGCGTAACGAGATAAAGTATGTCGCTGATGTTGAGAAGGAGTACAACCCTGATCTGCCGATGCTGCTCTGCTTTCCGCAACAGATAAACCAGGTATTTATGAATATTTTGGTGAATGCCGCCCATGCCATTGAAGGCCATGGCGTTATTACTATCAATACTCGACTCGAATCTGACGAAATTGTTGTACGAATTGGTGACACCGGCAAGGGAATTGCGCCGGAAAATCTGACCCGGGTTTTTGAACCGTTTTTTACCACCAAGGAAGTCGGCAAAGGAACCGGCCTTGGTCTTTCAATCAGCTATGACATCATAAAAAAACATGGCGGAGACATACATGTCGAGAGCGAAGCCGGTGTCGGTACGACCTTTATAATCCGGTTGCCGTTGAACCATGTTTTTGCAGTCGACCAGGTGAAATCCTGATGAGTTGCGCAATCAGGAATTTCACATCCAGTTTGCGGCAGAAACTTGTAAGGAGGTCCGATGCCACACGATGAATCCCAACTGCACGTACGATATCGCCGGTTGTTACGGATCTGTGGCGTAGCTTCGCTTGCCTTCGGTTGTACCGCCATGGCAGGGTGGCTGCTGAATGTGCCATTTCTGGCGAGCCTGGGCCACGGGCTTGTTCCAATGGCGCCGAGTACAGCGATCCTGTTTGCTCTCTATGGAATCGGGGTGTTGATTTCTGTTCGCGCTTTCCGCGACCGCCGGACCATGTCGCTCTTTCTGGCTATTTTTGTTTTCGGCGCTTTGATCTCCGCGACCCTATTGGTCCTTTCGATCCGCGGAGTTTTTTTGAATATTGAACACCTTGGCTTTCACACAATGGGGGCCGTAGACGGGACCCCCATCGGGCATATGTCTCCCATTACCGCTTTCAGCTTTTTGTTGATCAGCGGTCAGATTGTAGCGTTGGTACGCAAGGCCGTACCTGTCGGTGCGTGGCGATACAAGGCGGCCTGGTGGGCCGCAATTGTCTTGATTGCGGTCTATGCCATGCTTGTTCTTGCGTATCTTTTGGGTGCGCCACTTTTTTACGGAAGCGACTTTATTCCACCCGCAGTGACCACAAGTCTTGGATTCATTGCACTCGGCGTTGCCCTGTCCGTTCTGTTTCGACCACGAGCCTGGCCGGAAACCGGCAAGAGTATTCGGGAAGCCCACAACCACTCTCCGGTTATGATCATATTTTTTATCTTTATGGCCGCAGGAATTATCTCTGTCGGCTATTTCTACCACCGTAATCATCAGAAACAGTATCTGGCCGAGGTTGAGCTTCAGTTGTCTGCGATCGCCGATCTTAAGGTGAATGAGTTGCAGCACTGGCGGGAAGAACGGCGTGCAGATGCCGGAATTTTTTACCACAATGCAGCCTTTGCTTCACTCGTAAAGGCTTATGTACATCGTTCCACGTCCGAACAGATCCGGCGGGAAATTGAAGATTGGACCATAAATATCCGCAATAACCATAATTACACCCGGGTTGTTCTGCTTGATGCCCGGGGGGAAATCAGATTTTCGCTGCCCGAGTTCTCCTTAGAACCACTTTCTTATTCAATAAAACAAAAGGCCGCCGAATCACTCCGCACAGGCCGGATAACATTTACCGACTTTTACCGGAATGCGTCCAACGGGAAAATCTATCTGAGCATTCTGGCCCCGATTTTTGATCCAGTCCGTGTAGGGACTCCGCTTGGGGTGCTGGTGCTGAGGATCGATCCCGAGAGATATCTGTATCCGTTCATACAGAGCTGGCCCAATGCCAGCTCCACTGCTGAAACATTGCTTGTCCGCAAAGATGGCACCGATGTTGTTTTTCTGAATGATCTCAGATTTAGAAAACATGCGGCATTGAACCTGAAATTTCCGCTCACAAGAACCGAAAATCCGGCTGTAATGGCCGTTATGGGACGGGAAGGTATCGTGCGGGGTATCGATTACCGGGGACACCCGGTTACTGCCGCACTGCGCAACATTCCCGATTCACCCTGGTATCTTGTCGCTCGTATGGATGCTGATGAAGTGTATGCACCGATGCGCGAGAGGCTATGGGGTACGGTACTACTGATAAGTGCGATGTTGCTGAGCGCCACCACTGGCCTCGGGCTGGTCTGGCGGCAGCAGAGCCTTTCGTATTACAGAAGCTCCGATGAGCAGTCCAGGCAAAACAGGGAACGCCTGCAAAGTGTCCTGAATGTTTTTCAGTTTGAGTCAAATGACATGAAAGAGTTGCTGGACTTTACTCTCAACGAGGCGATCGGCATAACCTCAAGCAAGTATGGTTATATCTATTGTTATAACGAAGAAAAAAAGCAATTTATATTGAATTCATGGTCGCGCGATGTAATGCATGCCTGCCGCATAACAGATCCGCAGTCAGTGTATGATCTAGATAAAACCGGAATGTGGGGAGAAGCGGTGCGCCAGCGTCGGCCGATTATGGTCAATGATTTTGATACGCCTGATCCGTTACTGAAAGGTTACCCCGAGGGTCACGTGCATCTGGGCCGCTTCCTGACCATACCCCATTTTGATCAGGGTAAGATTGTTGCTGTGGTAGGTGTTGCCAACAAGGAGTCCGATTATGACGATTCCGACGTACTCCAGCTTACGTTATTGATGGGCTCAGCCTGGAAAATCGCCGAACGGAGACGGGTCGAAGCGGGCATGGCCCATCAGTCCGCTCTGCTGCGAAGCATTATGGATTCCATCCCGGATTTGATTTTCTATAAGGATGCCAAGAGTGTCTATCTCGGTTGCAACAAAGCTTTCGAACGATTTGCAGGCCGGACGGAGAGGGAACAGGCCGGCAAGACTGATTTTGAGTTCTTTGACCATGAACTTGCCGAATTTTTTCAGAAAAAGGATCGTGAAATACTGGATGCCTGCCAATCTTCCAGCAACGAGGAGTGGGTTACCTATCCGGATGGCACGAGAGTATTGCTGGATACGCTTAAGACACCGTTTTGCGGCACGGATGGAAAGTTGCTGGGGCTTGTCGGTATCAGTCGTGATATAACTGAACGCAAGCTGAAAGAACAGGAAATTGAAGAAAAAAATGCCGAGCTGGAGCGGTTTACGTATACCGTTTCTCACGATCTGAAAAGTCCGCTGGTGACCATAAAAACCTTTCTGGGGTATCTTGAGGCGGATATCAAGCTCCCGGACAATGACCGCATTCAGCAGGATCTGGGTTTTATGCATAACGCTGCCGACAAGATGTCGCAACTGCTCGATGAATTACTGGAGTTATCGCGTGTCGGGCGAATCAACAATCCTCCTCAAAACGTTGCTTTCACTGATCTGGCAAATGATGCAGTCCGGTTGGATGCCGGAAGAATAAGTAAGCGTGGCGTAACGGTTAAAATCATTGATTCACCGGTTATGTTGTGTGGTGACAGAGCGCGTCTGGTGGAAATATGGCAAAATCTGGTGGAAAATGCCGTGAAGTATAGTGGCGACGAGCCGGTGCCGCATATTGAGATTGGGTGTACGGGTGAGGATGGCGCCCCGGTATTTTTTGTGCGGGATAACGGCATTGGCATAGATCCCCCGTATCACGAAAAAATTTTCAGCCTCTTCGACAAACTTGATTCCGCTAGCGAGGGTACCGGTTTGGGGTTGGCACTGGTCAAGCGGATCGTAGAATTATATGGTGGTAAAATTTGGGTCGAGTCGCAGGGGAAGGGACATGGTTCCTGTTTCCGGTTTACATTGCCGGAAGCCATTCAAAATAAAGGGGTCGCACAATGCGCGGTGAACCGATTGTAGTACTTTTGGTAGAAGATGATCCGGCACATGCCGAAATTGTGAGAAGAAATTTTGAAACATCCCGGATAGCCAATCGTCTGATACATCTGTCTGACGGCCAGGCAGCTTTGGATTATATTTGCCGGCGCGATGCTTTCAGCGATCCTGCCACCTCTCCGAGGCCCGGCATTATTCTGCTCGACCTGCGCCTGCCAAAGATTGATGGTCTTAATGTTCTTAAAATTATTAAAGAGGATCCGCAGTTGGAAAATATTCCGGTTGTAATTCTGACAACTTCGGCTGCCGAATCGGATATCGTCAAGGCCTATGAGTACCATGCCAACAGTTATCTGGTAAAACCGGTTGATTTTCATAGTTTTACCGAATTGATGGATACGCTTGGATATTATTGGCTGGTATGGAATCAGCATCCCAGCATGCAGCACTGATAGCGGGAGAGGTTATTTTACAAAATCATATCGGTGAAATGACGCAGTTCAATGTACGGGCGTACCGACTACGCATGAAACGGCATATTACTAAAAGGCGGGTGTGATGGTAGCACAATATATTAAAATCCTTATTGTTGAAGATGAAGCGGCGCATGCCGAATCGATGCAACGGGAGCTGACCTCAAGCACTATGTCGGTGGCAGTCACACTCGTAAGTTCACTCAGTGAGTATCGAGCCAGTATTGCTGAATCTGTTCCGGACATTGCCATCATGGACTTGAATCTTCCTGATGGCAAGGCGGTAGAGGTGCTGACATCTCCCGCAGAATCAGGTGCTTTCCCGATCCTCCTGATGACCAGCCACGGCAACGAGCAGGTTGCGGTGGAAGCAATTAAATCCGGGGCCCTTGATTATGTTGTCAAGTCACCTGAGGCCTTTGCTTTGTTGCCGCACATTGTTACGCGGGCTCTTCGCGAATGGCGTTTGCTGATAGATCGTCAGCAGGCGGTGGCGTTGGTCAGCGAGCAGGAAGAGGAACTTGATGCGATTTACGAAAATGCTCCCCTGATCATGATGCTGGTTGATCAGCAGCACCGGGTCTGCAAGGTTAACTGTTCCGGTGAAACATTTACGAAGGACCGGAGAGCACAGATGCTCGGCGCAACCATCGGGGATTCCCTGCATTGCCTGCAATCGGCGCTTACCGATTTAGGATGCGGCTTCGGAGAAAAGTGTCCTCAATGCGCCTTTCGCAAGCTGTTACATGAGACGGTGAAACATGGCATTACATTTACATCGGTTGAAGTGAGCCTGATGTTTGATCATGATGGTTTCGAACGGGAAGTTCTTTTTCTCTGTTCGACAAAAAAGCTGATTATTCGTAAGGAACCATTGGTTCTGGTTAGTCTGCTTGATATTACCGAGCGCCGTGCACTGGAAGAACAGTTGCGACAGGCACAAAAGATGGATGCCATAGGGCGGTTGGCTGGTGGTGTGGCCCATGATTTTAATAATATGCTGAATGTTGTTATCGGCTACACGGAGCTGGCTCTGAAACGGGTGGTTCAGGATGAAAAGACCAGAGCATATCTTCATGGAGTGCTGGACGCCGGCAGACGCTCCGCCGATTTGACCAGACAACTGCTCGCATTTTCGCGTAAACAGGTAGTGCAGCCCCGAATCCTGGATATTAACAGAACAATTAATGAACAAATGATGCTGTTGAACAAACTTATTAGCGAGGAGATCGAGCTTACATTTATTTTCGATTCCGATGTTGGTCCCATTCTGATGGATCCCTCACAAATTGACCAGATTCTGGTTAATCTGGTTGTTAATGCACGGGATGCCATCGAAGGCAGCGGGAACATTACCATCACGACTGCTAATGCTGATTTGGACGAGCTCTATTGCCAGTCTTACCGGGGAGCCGTGCCCGGGCCGTATATTCGCATCACTGTCCAAGATAGCGGCTGTGGCATGGATGCGGCGACCATTGTGCAGATATTTGAGCCGTTTTTTACTACCAAAGAACTTGGCAAAGGAACCGGGCTCGGTCTTGCAACCGTCTATGGGATCGTCAAACAGAACGAAGGAGAAATTCACGCTGAAAGCCTGGTCGGGAACGGCACTACGTTTGTAATCCATATTCCGCGCCAAACACTGAAGACTGTTAATCCGTCTCTTGAAACATCCTTTTCTGTCCCGAAGGGAAGCGAAACAATTCTGCTGGTAGAAGATGATGAATCAAACCTGAAAATTGCCCAACTGCTGCTGGAAGAGAGCGGCTATACCGTGATTTGCAGCACATATCCGCCCGAGGCGTGCAAACTTTATGAGCAGCACGCTGATGAGATTTCACTGTTGTTGAGCGACGTCATCATGCCAGAATTGAATGGCAGGGAGTTGTATGACCGGATCAGAAGTATTAATCAGGATATCAAGGTGTTGTTCATGTCCGGGTATACCGATGACGTGATTACCACCCGGGGCGTGCTGCCTGAAGGAACCAATTTTATACATAAACCGTTTACTATCTTGCAGCTTGCAGAAAAGGTGCGGATGGTGCTGGATGCGGAGAGTTGCATATGAACACGACAGCTCTGGATATTTTGATTGCCGAAGATGATGTGGGTCACGCGGCAGCGATCCGGCGCAGTCTGGAGAATACGTATCCGGATGCAGTCATATCGGTCGTTACGAGCATTCGTGAATATCGGGAATATATTGCCAGGTCCATACCGTCTATTGCTATTCTGGATCTCAATCTGAGCGATGGGCGGACTATTGATCTTTTGTCTGCTCCGGCGGTTGATGCGACCTTTCCGATGATTATGATGACCAGTTGCGGCAGTGAACAGGTAGCGGCTGATGCAATCAAACGGGGGGCGTTAGACTACATGGTAAAATCCCCCGACACCTTTGCAACTATCGGGGCCATGGTTACGGGGGCTCTGCGTGAATGGCACCTGCTGCAGGACAAAAAGCAGATGGAAATGCAACTGAAGGAATCACAGGCTCGCATCATTCAGCAGGAGAAGATGGCTTCCATTGGTCAGTTGGCTGCCGGGGTTGCCCACGAAATTAACAATCCGATGGGGTATATCACGAGCAATATGAATTCCCTCTGGAAGTATGCCGAAAAACTGGCCCAGTTTATAGAAACCCAGGGACGGGCACTGGAAACGTGTGCTGATGAAGCAACCAAGGCCTCAATTTTCGAAATGAAACGCCAGATCAAGCTGGATTTTATTATCAAGGATTTTCGCGATTTGATAACCGAATCGTTGGAGGGCTCAAAACGCGTCAGCAAGATCGTTCAGGATTTAAAAAGTTTTTCTCGGGCCGAGGGGGACAATCAGATTTCAGCGAATCTGAACGACTGCATTCAAAGCACCATCAATGTTGTGCGCAATGAGATCAAATATGTTGCCCAACTGAGTATTCAGCTCGGAGACATTCCGCCGGTAATATGCCGGCCACAGCAGATCAGTCAGGTTGTTATGAATCTGCTGATAAATGCGGCGCACTCGATTTCTGATAAAGGGGTGATAACGGTTGCTACAACGACATGTGGGGAGATGGTTGAAATAAGTGTCGCTGACACCGGCTGCGGAATTTCACCTGAAAATATGGAAAAAATATTCGAGCCCTTTTTCACCACGAAAGAAGCGGGTAAGGGGACCGGGCTTGGTTTGGCTGTCAGTGTCGATATTGTACGGAAGCATGGGGGTGAACTGCTGGTCAAGAGCACCATAGGCTCAGGCACAACCTTTACGGTCAGACTGCCAATAGAAGGGACAAGGTAAAACGTATCATGAACCCGATACGCATCCTCTTTGTTGATGATGAACGGAATGTGCTCCGCTCACTTGAGCGCCTCTTTCTTGAAGAGGAATATGAAATTTTTACTGCTGCTTCCGGCCAGGAGGGATTGGAAACTATAGAACAATCCGGCCCTTTCCAGTTGATAGTTTCCGATTATCGCATGCCTTCGATGAACGGCGTTGAATTTCTGAGCGAAGTTTACCGCCGCTGGCCTGAAACCGAACGAATTATTCTTTCCGGCTATGCTGATACAGCTGCCATTGTTGCGGCGATAAACGAAGGGCGAATTTACAAATTCATTGCCAAACCATGGAATGACGATGAGCTGTTGAGAACAATCCATGAGGTGCTTGATCGCTATGAATTGCGTGCCAGCAATCGCCGGTTGCTGGAAGAACTTTCAACTACAAATACCGAACTGAAATCAATCAATGACAATCTGAACAAGATTGTCGATGAACGCTTCAAGGTTGCCATGTTGCAGAGCCGTGCCCTGCATAGTTTCCAGACTGTTCTGGATGCTCTGCCCATAGGGTTTATTGGTACTGACGGCTACGGCATGATTGTACAGTGCAACAGGCTCGGAGCAGAAATGCTTGGCCGTGGGCAGGAAGAGCTCATCGGGTATGATCTTTCAACGACGCTGCCGTCGGCACTTCTCCTGAAAATTATAGACCTTTCCGGCAATTCCTGCGGCGAATATGCCATCGAATTGCCGACTGGAAGGTACCGTGCATATGTTACGCGACTCTCCGGAGAAGGTCAGGATGCAATCGTGATATCGCTTTTGAAAGAAAGCTGAATTTAAAAGTTCGGGATAATGCACCAATCAATGTTATCAAAGGCAGGGAGAACAGCATGAGTGGAACACAACAGATACTGAATGTGCCGGTTTCAATTCTGCTTGTTGATGACGAAGAAAATATTCTGCGAGCGCTGCAGCGGCTGTTGATGGATGAGGAGGGTATCGAGATTGCCACGGCTACATCCGGTGAAGAGGGGTTAAAACTTCTCTCTTCTCTGACCAATCTTGGCCTGATCGTGTCTGATCAACGTATGCCCGGTATGACCGGAGCGCTGTTTCTCGAAAAGGCGCGCACTATTAATCAGGATGCATCACGGATCATATTAACCGGCTATGCCGATGTTACCGCCGCAGTGGATGCAATTAACAAAGGGGGAGCATGGCGCTATATCGCAAAACCATGGAATGATGATGAACTGGTGC
>JAJXWO010000090.1 GCA_021781535.1 Deltaproteobacteria bacterium
TATCCTGTTCGTTCCGTCTCTTGACCCCGAAGATACTCTCAAGCCTGATCAGCGGCAGCACCATGTCGCGCAGCTTGAGAATTTCCCTGTTCCCGATCAGGTGAAACTGACGCTGATCGACCCGCAGAGATTCAAGGACCGAAGAGAGGGGGATGGAATAGACCTCTCCCTCAACATCAACCAAGAGCGACTGGATAATGGCAAGCGTCAACGGCAAGCGAAGTATGAATTCTGAGCCTTGACCCTTTTCACTCTTGATCTCGATTAATCCGTTCAGCTTTTTGATGTTGGTCTTGACCACATCCATTCCAACGCCGCGCCCGGACAGGTCCGAAGCCTTGTCCTTCGTGGAAAACCCCGGCAGAAAGATCAGATCAAAGAGCTCCCGCTGACTCATGGCCGTTAGTTGTTCTTCTGTTACCAATCCCTTTTCGACCGCCTTGCGACCAACTCGATCGGTATCGATACCATTTCCGTCATCCTTGATGCTTATGATGATCTGGTTGCCTTCATGCACAGCCGAGAGGACCAGTGTCCCGCAACGCGGCTTGCCTGCAGCAGTGCGGACATCGGGGGTTTCAAGACCATGGTCCATGGCGTTGCGGATCAGGTGGATCAGCGGATCGCCGATCTCATCAACGACCGAGCGGTCAAGTTCTGTCTCTTCGCCAAAGATCTGAAGATCAACCTCTTTGCCTAGATCGCGAGCCATGCTGCGAACGATCCGGGGGAATTTCTTGAAAACCTTGTCCACCGGCAGCATGCGCATCTTGAGAACCTGCATCTGCAGCTCTGATGTCACAAAACTCATCCGTTTGGTCAGTTTGCCAAATTCCTCGTTAAAATCGAGCCGATCCGGTTCACCCTGTTGAAGATCCTGGTTGATCTGGATCATCCGGTTACGCTCAAGCACCAGTTCGCCGACCTGATTCATTAGATCGTCCAGGCGTTTGACATCGACGCGCACGGTCGTATTGTCGGATAGATCCTCACCCTTGGACTCGGCAGGCTTGGGAGGTGGCGGAACCTTTTTGGATACCATGTCCCCGGACGCTTTTTGAGGGGCTGGCGGGGCCACCTCCTGGGTCGGAGATGATACGGTGGCGGCAGCTTCGACAGGTGGTACAACCTGAACGTCATCCGGTGCCGGGGCAGGCATAACTGTCGCAGCCACCTCTGCTGCAGGAAATGGAGATGCCGCAGTCTGGGCAGGTGGCGCTTCCGAGAGCAGCGGCAATAATTTGGCAATTGTACCGTCAATCTCCCGTTCCTGGATATCTCCGGCCTTGATGTCGCTTACCAGCAACTTGACGAGATCGGTCGCCTCAAGAATGATGTCCATAAACTCGGGGGTGACGTGCAGCTCGCCCTTACGAAGCCGATTGAGTACATCCTCGGTTTTGTGAGTCACCTTGACCAATAGATCAAATCCCAGAAAACTTGAAGCACCCTTGACGGTATGGATGGACCTGAAAATCCGGTTCAGTAAATCTGCATCATCCGACGACTTTTCCAGCGCCACAAGATCGTCATCCAGCTTTTCAAGCAATTCGGTTGTCTCGGCAAGAAAACCTTCCAGAAGTTCCTGGTCTTCACAATCAATGGGCGGCATGCAACACTCCTTGTACTAAATGGATACTACCGCACTTCGTCTCGCCCCGGCATGATAAACAGGGAGCACGTCAGGCACACTTTATTTCCGGCAGAAAAGCACAGAAAATATTTTGTGGTCAATTACAACGATCCGAATGCATTTTTTTCATCACGAGAGAACATTTTTTCCAGGTCGAGAAGAACCAGCAAGCGCTCGGCCTGATTGATAACCCCAGCAATGCATTCCTGGTCTATACCACTGGCAACAACGGCAGGAGATGGTTGGATTTCGCTACTGGAGATGCGAATAACCTCGGAGACGGCATCAACAATAAATCCCTTCAATTCTCCATCGACCTCCATAACTATGATACGGGTCTGTTTATCGCTCTCAGCATCCATAAGACCAAATTTCTTTCGCATGGAGATGATCGGGATAACTTTGCCGCGCAGGTTAATAACACCTTCTACATAGTGCGGGGTGTTGGGAACGCGGGTCACAATCGGCATACGAATAATCTCACGAACCTTCAGGACTTCGACACCGTATTCTTCCTTATCCAGATTAAAACTAACCAACTGAATCAATTCACCATGAAATTCATCCGCCTTGACCGGAACAAGTGCATTACTCATGAATAACCCCTCCTCTGGGAAAATGCAGACCTAATTGCTTACCCTCATAGGGCATTACAGGACTGCATTGCATTTGCAACATTGCAAAAACTGTTTTAATTTATCATGCAAAACAGCTTTTATCAAGCGGGATCATATGCTTTTATTCCTGCGATCCGCTGGATTGGCCTGCCTATGAAGCGTGAACGATGCACGCAAATACATAACGATGATTTTAGGCAAAAGTCATTTTCTTGACATCCAAACGATGGCGCGTTAGTATAACGTGGCAATGCATACTGAAAAACAACTACCTTTTGAAACCATGGGCGATTATGTCTTCAAGCAGTTCTATATGTATCATAGATAATGATCGAAAAACATGCGACCTCGTATCCGCATTTTTGACATACCAAGGATATGATGTTGTCACAGCCGAGCACAACGTTTCCTTTTTTGACACTATCCGAGATAAACGTGTTGGTATTGTCATTGCTGACCTGCATCTTCTTCAGACAGTTTTTCCCGACTTCGTCGTAAATGCCAGAACAATCAATCCATTACTCGTGCTGATCGGATATGGACGACAAAATGACAAATTGTTGCCCATTGTCAGCGAGGAAAGCATTTTCTTCCTGCCAAAACCGCTCAATCTGGATGAATTGGAAAGCCTGGTCATGAGGGCCATGGAATACCAGTCCTTGAAGATGCATGACAGCGATGATAGCGCAGCTCATCACCCTCATGTACTCAACTCGACCATGATCGGCAAGAGCAGGCCAATGCAGGCCCTGTTCGATATGATCGAGAAGGTGGCAGAATCCACCGCGACTATTTTAATACAGGGTGAATCCGGCACCGGCAAGGAACTTGCAGCTCGTGCCATACATCAGTTGAGCGGCAGGAACAGCAGGAATTTTGTGCCGGTCAACTGTGCCGCTATCCCCGATGACCTCCTTGAAAGCGAGCTTTTTGGGCATGTCAAGGGCTCATTTACCGGCGCGTACGCCAACCGGGCAGGACGTTTCGAGATGGCTGACAAAGGGACGCTGTTCCTGGACGAAATCGGCGATATGAAGGCCAACCTGCAGGTAAAGCTTTTGCGGGTACTTCAAAACAGGGAGTTTGAGCCGGTCGGCTCCACTCGGTCACAGAAAGTCGATGTCCGCATTATCGCTGCCACCAACAAAAACCTGGAGGAACTGGTAGCTAACAAGGATTTCCGGGAAGACTTGTACTACCGGCTGTCCGTTATTCCGATCACGATACCGGCGCTCAGAGAACGCCGCGATGACATACCGCTTTTGATTCATAATTTTCTGGCACGCTTTAACAGTGACAGGCGTCATGCCGTCAAAGGTTTTTCCCGGGAGACACTTGGCATTCTCTGCGCCTATGATTGGCCCGGCAACGTGCGCGAACTTGAAAACCTGGTCGAACGGCTCGTGATTCTCAAAGACTCAGGTGTTATCACCCCTGATGACCTGCCGGATAAATACCTGTCCGGCCACACACAGGTGCAAGTTCCGGAGCTGCCCACAGCCGAAGCGCTGCCCGAAGGCGGCGTTTGCCTCAACTCGATGGTGGACGAGTTCGAAAACCGTCTGATCCTGCAGGCACTGGCACGCACCGGTGGCAACAAGAAAGAGGCAGCAACCCTGCTCAATCTGAAACGAACGACACTCATCGAGAAACTCAAAAAGAAGAATCTGGCCTACATCGAGGAGTAATTCGATTATGAGCATCGACATACGAGACAACCTGTCATTACTTACTTCGCTCCTCGCAAAAGGTGTCCAGCCTTCAGACACACCGCAAGATGGCGTGTTTGCCGGACGTCTCGCGCGTGCCCTGAAAGCATCCGATTCGTCAGATGTACCGACGCCACTCAAGGCCCAGGAGTTAGCGGAAGCCCTCAACCTGCAGATGCTTCAAACCACCTTATCCCTGGGCGACAGTCCCACTGAAAGACCAGCGCAACAGCTTGATCGGCAATCCCCCCAATTCCAGGCTCTGATCAAAGCCTATGCCTCGAACCAACCAGCAACCGTCTCACAACCCGTTCCCCAGCCGGGACAACCGTCACAACTACAGGAACTGGCAGAGATTCCTGTCACCCCCCCCTCCGTTGCCGACGCTCACATCCCCCAAGGGCTTGACGCAATCATCACGAAGGCATCGCTACGCTACGGAGTGGATAGCGGATTGATCAAGGCTGTCATCAAGGCCGAAAGCGGGTTCAATCCCAACGCTGTCTCCCCTGCCGGCGCACGGGGATTGATGCAGCTGATGCCTGGAACCGCGCGCGTACTGGGCGTTAATGATTCATTTGATCCGGAACAGAACGTCATGGCGGGCACCAGATTCCTGCGCGACCTGCTCAAGCGATACAACGGCCACCTGGATTCAGCCCTGGCGGCTTATAATTGGGGACCGGGCAACGTTGACAGAAACCCTGTGCAGTTGCCCCGCGAAACAAGGCAATATCTGGCACGCGTCAAACAACTATACAGCTCATACAGCGCCTGACAATCCACCCGGAACCTGATCCAAACACCCGCGTCGTAAACATTTCCGCCTTGCAACTCCCCGGATGACCGTGTATTATTTTGCCCCGCCCGGCCACAACCGGCCTGGAGACACACGAGAAGTTAAACAACAGGTGGCACATGGCAAAACTCTACATAGTAGGCACCGGTCCCGGCAGCGTCAAACACCTGACAGCTGCAGCGCAAGACGCAATCGCCGCCTCATCGACCATCGTCGGCTATCACAATTACATCGATCTGATCCAGCCACTGCTGCAGGGTAAACAGATCATCTCCACCGGGATGATGCAGGAGATCGATCGTTGCCGGACAGCCATCCAACTGGCCAGCAAAGGTGAAACCGTCGCCCTGGTATCGGGCGGGGATGCCGGTATCTACGGCATGGCCGGCCTGGTATTCGAGTTGATAGAAATCGACCGTCAACAACCGGAAGTGACCGCAGACGAATCAATACCCGAGATCTGCGTCATCCCCGGCATCTCGGCCATTCAGGCAGCCGCCTCGGCACTTGGCGCCCCCCTGATGCACGATTTCTCCGTTATCTCGCTCTCAGATCTGCTCACCCCCTGGGACCTGATAACCAAGCGTCTTGAAGCCGCGGCACGGGCAGACTTCGTGATTGTCATCTTTAACCCCCGCAGCAAAAGCCGCGTCACCCAGATCGCAGATGCCAGGGACATCATCCTGGGTGCACGTCCTGCGGAAACCCCGGTTGGCATCGTTCGCAACGCCTGCCGGGAAGAAGAGCAGCTCACTGTCACCACCCTTGGGACCATGCTCGAACATGAGATTGACATGTCCACCATCGTCATCATCGGCAACTCCAGTACCTTTGCTGACCACCTGGGCCGCATGGTCACACCGCGCGGCTATGCCGGCAAGATCGCCAAAAACGGTGTCAGACCTCTTGAGATGCTTACTCCGGCAGAACCGCTCCAGAATGCAGGCGCGCTTATGTTCTGCGGCACGGCCTCGG
>JAJXWO010000009.1:0-47318 GCA_021781535.1 Deltaproteobacteria bacterium
TTCAAGAAAGATAACGACGCCATCAGGAACGACCGGGAGAGGATCGGGGCGAATCTGGCTGCAATTCAGACTCTTTCTCCGGCCCAGGCAAAATTCCTCAAACAGAACATCACCGGCATCACGGAATCAACCCACATCGTGAACACCATTGTGGCGCGGCTGGAACCGGGCGCGAACCTCCACGAGGTTCAGGAGCGGATCAGCCGCTGGAATCATTTCCGTCCCATCTCCGTGGAAGAACAGACGAAGATTCTTACCAAAGGGATGATTGAGAAGGCCCGGATGCAGCTGGGGCTGTTTCGGATTATCCTGCTGATTATCTCCGGGGTTATCATTTCGCTGATCATCTACACCTCGACCCTTGACAAAATTCGCGTCATTGCCACCCTGAAGCTGATCGGCGCACAGAACCGGGTGATCATCGGCATGATCCTGCAGCAGTCGCTGCTGATGGGAATACTGGCCTATGGTATCGGCTATCTCCTGATCCTGCTAACGTACAAAAATTTTCCCCGCCGGATCGTGCTGGAAGCGTTCGATCTGCAATTGCTGTTTGTCATTGTTATAGCTATTTGCATGATTTCAAGTTTCGTCGGCATTCGAAAGGCGCTCAAGGTCGAGCCGGCGGAGGCCCTGGGTGGATAAAACTATGTACGCGATAGAAGTGGACAATCTGACGAAAATCTACGGTAAGGGTGAGACCTCCGTAACAGCCCTGCAGGATGCACGTTTCAAGGTCAGGCCGGGAGAACTGGTTGCCATCCTCGGTCCCTCGGGTTCGGGCAAGACAACGCTGTTGACCTGTATCGGCCTGATTAATGAGCCGACGCACGGCACGGTCGTTATCGACGGCACTACGGTCGCCGATGACGGATGGCACAGCGGCATTGACCTGAAGCGGATGCGCCGGGAAAAGCTCGGTTTCATCTTCCAGGCGCACAACCTGATCCCGTTTCTGACCGCTCAGGAAAACGTGATGATAGCGCTGGAGATTAACGGGCTGACGCGTACTGATGCAAAAAAACGCGCTGTTGAACTGCTGAATGCGCTTAACCTGGGACACCGGATCAATAATTATCCGACCGCCCTTTCCGGAGGTGAATCGCAGCGGGTTGCCATTGCCCGGGCGCTGGCCAATCGCCCAAAGGTGATTCTGGCCGATGAGCCGACCGCTGCGCTTGATACGGAAAACGGCAAAAACGTCATGGACCTTTTGAAAAAACTGGCGGTGGAGAACCATTCAGCCATCATGGTGGTCACTCACGACCACCGCATGGTGGAAAACTTCGACAGAATCCTGGAGGTGAGCGATGGTCGCATTACCGCCGAAAAAAATAACCGGGAGGCGGGGTGAACCCGGATTTCCCCGGATAGTATTTGCTCTTCTCCCGGAATCTGCAAAAACGTCTTGACGGCAACTCATCCACCAGTGTATGGATACCTGCTTATAAATTATCAGTTCCTCCCCCAACAGCTTATTCCTTTCCGTTTTCCTGGTTATCGGAGCAGACCGCATGCCGTTGATACCCTCTTCCGTTGAGACATGCCTGGCAGGCAGCCTTTGTATGAGCGAACTGATGTCGATATTGTTGCTCAGTGGGGTAGTGCTGCTGGTTATCTCTCTCACCATGGTCCGCAAGCTGCGAAAAGAGCTGCCTCAGGGCGCCAACCGCAGCCGGTGGTATCTTCTGGGGGGGATGATCCTGCTGTTTTTCTTCGGGTATGTGGGCTTCTTTATTCTTAAATATCGGGTACGTTATTCCGCTCCCGAGATGCTGGTGGCGGTGATCATGTTCTTTGGTGCCGTCTTTGTTTTGCTGGTCTGTTTGCTGGCCTATCGGACAACGCAGGAGCTCAAACGTATTTATGTCCTGGAGCAGGAGACCATCACTGATCCGTTGCTGGGAATATTCAACCGCCGCTGTCTTGATCGCAGAATGCAGGAAGAGGTGCTTCGCGCCCAGCGCTATCGGCTTGAGCTGGCGGTGCTGATGGTTGATATTGATAACTTCAAGCAGGTTAACGATACCTGGGGGCATCAGGTCGGTGACCTGGTCCTGCAGCATCTGACCGAAATACTGGTGGTTGCTCTGCGACAGACCGATGTCCTGGCCCGTTTCGGTGGTGAAGAGTTTGTCATCTTGTTGCCTCATACCTCTGAAGTGGAGGCTAACAAGCTGGCAGAACGGCTGCGTACGGCCGTGGAGCACACCCCCCTGCACCGGATCCCGGAACTGCGTGTGACGGTCAGCATCGGCAGCGCCTGCCTGCTGCCGGATGGCGACACTGCATACTCTCTGCTGGAACGGGCCGACAAGGCGATGTACTGCGCCAAACGCGAAGGGCGCAACCGGGTGGTCCGTTATCCGGATCACGACCGTGCCGGTAATGGCGGGAACAATATCTGAAGCATCAACGTATCACTCCTTCCGTGATGTAACCATTCAATCTGCTATATCAAACAAAAACTTTTTAATGTCTTCTCTCGCCAATTGACGAAAGAGAAACTTCTTGTAAAATAATAATATTCTACACGGATATGTTACTCGGAATTGTCTTGTTATCCACGAGTTTGCCGCTATTAAAATTGATCAGACCGGTATGAAATGTAAAATAGGTGTTGACACATTAGGTTATTAATATATATATAAATGTATAATTGTTTGGAGGGGTGTTATGTATCGTTTATTACTAACGGGTGCGGTGTTGCTCTGGAGCGTTGCTGCCGTCGAAGCCGAGCCATTGAAGCTCTCGCTCAGGGATGCCATGAATATGGCACTTGAAAACAACAATCAGATCAAGGCTGCCCGTTATACGTCTCATGCCGCCCGTCAGGGGGTAAATAGTGCCAATTCCCGGTATCTGCCGGCGGTGGCGTTTGAGGAAACCCTGGCTGCATCCAACTCGCCGGTTAATACATTTATGATGAAGCTTGATGAGGGGCGCTTTACAAATGCTGATTTCAATAACCTCAACAACCCCTCCGCGCAGCATGACTTTAAAACCGTCCTGTCGATCCAGCAGCCGCTGTTTGCCCCTTCGCTCTCTCCCCTTAAGGATATGGCCGTCAAGGATGCGCAGAAATCAGAGCTGCAACTGGAAGCTGCCCGGCAGGGCATCGCCTTTCAAACGTTCTACACGTATCTTGAAGTACAAAAAGCCGCCGCTCAACTCAAGGCCGCCGATAAAGCTGTTGCCGATGCCCGGGAGAATATGCGGCTCGCAACGGTCAGGACATCTGCCGGAGTCGGCCTCCGATCGGATGAACTGCGCTCCCGCACTCACTTCTCGATGGTTGAGCAGCAGCAGATCACCGCTCAGGACAACCTGGCGCTTGCCAAAATGAAGCTGGCGCTGTTGATCGGCCTGCCCGATGACAGTGTGTATGAGATCGCCGGATTTTCGGACAGCATCGCGGTCCCTGCCATAAACGATCAGGTTGTCCGGGACGCTCTCGATAACCGGGTTGAAATCAAACAGTCTCATACAGACGTTGAAAAATCGGATGCCGCACTCAGGCTTGCCTGGAGCGGCTATCTGCCGACTGTGGGAGCATTCGCCGCATACCAGTTGAACGCCAAAGATGCCCCGCTTACTTCAGACCATGATGCCTGGAGCGCAGGAGTTTCGCTCAAATGGCAGCTGTTTGACGGGTTCCGCACCAACAGCGAGCGTAAACAGGCACTAGCCGGTCAAGCGGCTGCCCGTGAGATGCTGGAATCGACAACAAAGAATGTCCGCTATCAACTCAAGGAAAGTTACCTCCGGAGGCTCGGATCGGGTAAGCGCCTGGAAGTGGCCAGGCATGCGGTGGTGGATGCCGAAGAAACGGTCAGGCTTCTGACAAAACGCTATGAAAATTCATTGTCGACGCTGGTTGAATTGCTTGACGCCCAGACGGCGCTTAACCAGGCCCGGGCGAATCTGGTTGAAACCGAGGCAGGGTATGCCCTGGCGGGTGGCCAGGTTTATTACATGACGGGAACATTTGTGAAGGAGATGCTTAAATGAGGAATTATCTACTGCTTGTAACGATCATGCTGACCGCTGCAGTTTCTGTCACGGGGTGCTCAAAGAAGCATGATGCGGATAAAGCTGAAAACGTGCCGGCAGCAGTCGTCAAGGGCGTAACCCTGGAGGTCGTCAAGAGTGTTGCCGCCCCTGAACTGCTGGAAGTGGTCGGGAACGTGCGCGCGCGTTCCAGTGCGGTCGTCTCGACCCGTATCCCGGGCAGCATCAGCGTGCTTCGTGTCCGTGAGGGAGACCGGGTGCGCAAGGGGCAACTGCTTGTGCAGCTGGATGCCCAGGAAAACCAGGCTAATGCCGCTGTAGCAACCGCCGCTATTGACGAGGCCCGCCGCGGACTGGATGAAGCACAGGCACAAAAAAAACTGGCCGACACGACGTTTGTCCGCTATCAGAATCTTTTCAAGGAACAGGCGGTGACCCGCCAGGAATTTGATGTCAGGCAGACCGAGAAAGAGGTTGCGGCTCAGGGCGTAGCACGCGCCAATTCAAGGCTTAAACAGGCTCAAGCGGGGGCAAAAGCCGCAACCACCATGTCAGGCTATACCCGTATTATCGCCCCCATTTCGGGAGTGGTTGCCAGCAAACAGGCCGATCTCGGGGCGACGGTTTTTCCCGGCCAGCCGCTGATGACCATCGATGACGATCGGAGCTATCAATTGGAACTTGCACTGCCGGAAAACGTTGCACCCAGGGTCAAAACGGGTTCAGCGCTGCAGGTGACGCTGGATTCGATTGGAAGTTCGTTTCCCGCCCGGATCACCGAGATCGTTCCGACCGCCGACCCGGGCAGCCGTACCGTTGTTGCCAAGATCGCCCTGAATCAGAAGGGGCTGAAATCCGGCATGTTCGGCCGGGGCGCGGTTAATCTCGGGACAACGGTTACCAGCATCACCGTGCCGAAAACTGCGATTATTGAACACGGCGCGCTCTCTTCCGTCTGGACAGTGGGTACGGATAACATTGCCCATCTGCGGATCGTAAAGGTCGGCAGGCAGACCGGGGAACGGGTGGAGATTCTTGCCGGACTGTCGGAGGGTGATCGCGTGGTTGTTTCCGGTGCCGGGAACGTAACCGAAGGGGCTCGGGTGGAGTAGATTATGGAAAACCTCGGTTTTGCCGGAAAAATAGCCCGCACGTTCATCAATTCCAAGCTGACGCCCCTGATTGTGGGTGCTTCTCTGCTGCTTGGCTTTTACGCCATCAAGATGACTCCTCGCGAAGAGGAACCGCAGATTGTGGTGCCGATGATGGACATCTTCCTCCCGATGCCCGGATCTTCCCCGCAGGAGGTGCAGGAGCGGGTGGTCAAACCCTTTGAAGCCAAACTGTGGGAGATCAAGGGGGTCGAATACCTCTATTCCATGAGTCGTCCCGGCATGGGGATCATCACGGTCCGCTTTCAGGTGGGGCAACCGCTGGAGGGGTCGCTGGTCAAGCTCTACAACAAGGTGATGAGCAACCGCACACTGCTTCCGCCGGGGGCTATGGAGCCGCTGGTAGTCCCGAAATCCATCGATGACGTTCCCATTTTCGCTGTGACACTCTGGTCGGACCGCTATGACCATGGGACTCTGCGAACGCTGGCATATGAAGTCGCTGACCAACTGAAGAAGAGTGAAAATACTGCTGAAACGACCATAACCGGTGGCTTCTCACGACAGGTACGTGTCATCCTGGATGCGCCGCGCCTTGCCGGGTTTGGTCTCTCACCGCTGCAGGTGGCGGGCGCCCTGCAAAAGGGGAACGCATCCCTTCCATCGGGCAGCTTCTCAAGTGACAACAAGTCAATGCTGGTGCAAACAGGCGATTTTCTCGAAAATGCCGATGCCGTCAAGCGTGTGGTGGTCGGCGTGTATAGCGGCAAACCGGTGTATCTGTCGGACGTCGCCACGGTAGAGGACAGCCTCAGCGTACCGAACGATTATGTCTTTTTTGGCATGGGGCCGGGTGCCGCGGTCAAGAAGATTACCGGTAATCCCAAACAGGATTACGCTGCGGTAACGATTGCCGTTGCCAAGCGGACGGGATCAAATGCCACCTGGATTGCCGACGACCTGCTGAAAAAGATAGAATTCATGAAGGGGAGCACGATTCCTGCCGATGTCCACGTAACCATCACCCGCAATTATGGTGAGACCGCCCGGGAAAAGAACAACGAGCTGTTGTTTCATATGTTTCTTGCGGCCATCTCGGTCACGATCCTGATCGCGCTTTTCATGGGATGGCGTGCCGGTGCCGTGGCAGCAATCGCCATCCCGGTCACCCTGGCGTTGACGTTGCTGGTGATCTATCTGATCGGCTATACCCTCAACCGCATTACTCTCTTTGCGCTGATTTTTTCGATCGGCATTTTGGTAGACGACGCCATTGTCGTTGTGGAAAATATTCACCGGTTCTTCACCACCAAGCTGATGGACCCGTTGGAAGCGGCGATACGAGCGGTGGACGAAGTAGGTAATCCAACGATTCTTGCCACGTTTGCCGTCATCGCTTCGGTGATGCCGATGGGCTTTGTTGGCGGTCTGATGGGTCCGTACATGCGTCCGATCCCGGTCGGGGCCAGCACGGCCATGCTCATTTCCATGTTCATCGCCTTTATTGTAACCCCCTATTTTGCCTTTCGTTTCATGAAAGGGAAAGCACATCACGATGCCGGCGAAGAAATAAAGGCATCGAAACTGACGCTCTTTTATCGCCGTCTGATGGGAAGATTCCTGCATGACGCCAGAGTGCGAACGGCGTTCCTGGCAGGAGTCGTCATATTGCTGCTCGCTTCGTGCTCACTCATTTACTTTAAAGCGGTCACGGTAAAAATGCTGCCGTTTGACAATAAAAACGAGCTGCAAATCATCATTGATGCGCCTGACGGCACCCCGCTGGAACAGACCGCCCGCATGACAAAAGAGATGGGGGATGCACTCCGGACCGTCCCGGAGGTAACCGATTTTCAGCAGTATATCGGCACCAGTGCGCCGTTCAACTTCAATGGCCTCGTACGGCACTACTATCTGCGTAAAGCGTCCAGCATGTCGGACATCCAGGTCAATCTGCTCCCCAAGGAAGATCGCTCGGATCAATCCCACGCGATCGCCAAACGTATCCGTCCGCTTGTGAAGGCGATTGCGGACAAGTATGGCGCCCGGGTCAAGGTTGCCGAGATTCCGCCGGGCCCTCCGGTGCTGGCGACCCTGGTGGCCGAGATTTATGGCCCGGATGACGCCACGCGGGCAGCAACTGCAGCCAAAGTAAAGGCCATCATGGCCAAAACCGAAGGCGTGGTCGATGTGGATTGGTATCGCGAGGACGACCAGCCCAAGCTTTCCTTCACCGTTGATCGCGTAAAAGCAGCTCTTTCCGGCGTCGCCGTGGATGACGTTGCTAAAACGCTGCACATCGCCCTGGACGGCCAGGATGCCGGATTGCTGCACGTGGCGAAAGAGAGAGAACCGGTTGCCATTAACCTTCGACTTCCCGCTGGTCAGCGAAGTTCCATAGCAGCATTGTCATCAGTCTATGTAACGGGAGCGAAGGGGGACATACCGCTCTCGCAGCTGGTACGTGTCACTAGCGGCATTGAGAACAAGACGCTGTATCGCAAAAATCTCAAGAACGTCATCTATGTGACCGCTGATGTGGCGGGAAAGATCGAGGCGCCGGTCTATGCGATTCTGAAGATGCAGAAGCAGATCGATGCCATCCACACGCCGGACGGGCACAAGATCAAAGTGCTGGCGTCGCGTCAACCCTGGAGCGAAGAGCATATCGGCATGAAGTGGGACGGCGAATGGCATATCACCTATGAAGTGTTCCGTGATCTGGGGATTGCATTCGGGGCTGTCATGGTGTTGATCTATATCCTGGTCGTGGCCTGGTTCAAAGATTTTACCACGCCATTGGTTATCATGGCTCCGATTCCGCTGACGCTGATCGGTATCCTGCCGGGGCATGCCCTGTTTGGGGCTTTCTTTACCGCTACCAGCATGATCGGCTTCATAGCCCTGGCCGGCATCATTGTGCGTAACTCGATAATTCTTATAGATTTTGCCGTATTACGCAGGAATGAAGGGTTGCCGCTCGATGAGGCGATCATTGAAGCCGGTGCAGTACGTTTTCGTCCCATGTTGTTAACAGCCGCAGCGGTCGTGGTGGGAAGTTTCGTGATCCTGTTTGATCCGATATTCCAGGGGCTGGCCATTGCCCTGATGTGCGGGGAAATTGCAGCGACAACCCTGTCCCAGATCACCATTCCGATCCTGTATTTTCTTGTGCAACGCAGGAAAGAACAGCATACTGGTATAAGTAGTCAATAAGTAAAAGAGGGTTACATGTTCTGGTCGAAAAAAGCAAAACCAACATTGGAAGGTATGGAACTGGCAGCACAGTGCCAGGCAGAAGCAGAAGGTCTGTACCGCTCGGGAAAATATCATTGCGCAGAAGCGGTATTGGAAACCGTGCGGCGGCATTTTGCCGCAGACGTACCTGAATCGATAGTGTGTGCTGCCTCTGGTTTTGGTGCTGGCTCCAGCGCAGGCTGCATCTGTGGTGCTGTTTCTGGTGGTACTATCGCACTGGGGCTGGTGCTGGCGGACAAGAAGGAATCTACTCACCTGACCAAAGAGCTGCATATATGGTTCAAGGAAAAGTACGGTGTAACCTGCTGCAAGATTATTCGTAAAAACCACAAAGGCGCCTGCCCGGTTCTGACGGGTGAAGTAGCAGGAAAAATTGCGGAGATGCTGGGCAGGAAATCCCCCCTGACCCCCCTTTCATGAAGGGGGGGACTTTATAACCTCCCTCTTTCATGACAAGAGGTGACTTTATAGAGTCCCCTTTTCCATGATGGACGGACTTTATAGCTTCCCTCTTTCATAAAGGGTGGACTTTAAAGCTTCCCCCTTCATAAAGGGGGACCGAGGGGGATTTGATTTTACTTTTAAAACCAAAAGGAGTTTGTACCATGAAAGAAGAATATTACATCGAGCGCATCGTGCGCATCATAGCCGGAACATTTATCATGATCTCGTTGCTGCTGGCGCATTTCCACTCTCCCAACTGGCTCTGGTTCACCGGTTTTGTCGGCCTGAACCTTTTCCAGTCCGGCTTTACCCAATTTTGCCCCTTGTTCATTATTCTGAAGAAAATGGGCGTGCCGCGCTTCCCGAAGGTCACCTGTTGCAAATGAAAACCCGCATTACTATCCTCTGCGAGAACTCGGTCGGATCAATCTCAGGTACGCTTGGAGAACATGGCTTTTCCGCGCTGCTTGAACCGGCAGGTATGGCTCCACTGCTGTTTGACACCGGGCAGGGGCTCACCCTGCTGCATAATGCCCGGCGAATGAACAAGGATCTTTCCCTGGTCAGCCAGGTGGTGCTTTCACATGGGCACTATGATCATACCGGAGGATTGAAACCTTTGCTGGAGGAGTGCGGCCCGAAGCAGGTCTACGCGCACCCTTCTGTTTTCAATCCCCGCTTCCGGGTGAAGGGTAACGGTGAATGTTATCCGATCTCGCTGCCTTCCCGCCGGGAAGAACTTGAGGCAGCGGGGGCGAGTTTCAACCTTTCAAAGGAATTTCGCACTATCGCCCCCGGGATACACCTGACCGGTGAAGTGCCGCGGATAACCGCTTATGAAGTCGGTGACCAGGGGTTGTACTGTGACTGCGCCGGTCAGAACCCAGACAATACTCCTGATGATCAATCGCTCGTGCTGGAAACGGAAAAAGGTCTTGTGCTGATTCTGGGATGCTGTCATTCCGGAGTAATAAATACGGTGGAGCATGTTGCCGTCATGACCGGCAGGCGCGATGTCTACGCCGTGCTCGGCGGCACGCACCTGGGATTCTGCGGTGAGGAGCAGATTGGCAAAACGATCACCGCACTGAGAGCACAGGGAATAAAAAAGCTGGCCGTCAGCCACTGCACCGGTTTTGCCGCTTCGGCACGGTTGTCTCGGGAGATGCCGAAAGAGTTTCAAGTGGCGATGGTTGGTTATACACTGGAAGTATAACCATGAAAAAACATTTGAAACACAGAGGGCACAGAGAACACAGAGTAAAATACAAGCGTTATAAGTTTAAAAATATTTTTTGATTCACCCAAAAGGAATATCTTGTTTTGGTTTTAAGCCTCTGATTTCTCTGTGGCTCTGTGTTATTGAACTGCCGTTTTTGACATGGTTGTTTTGTCCCAACATGCTGAAACCGAAGTATTTCAGAATTATTTACTTTTGAAAGTAATCCTGTCCCGCAGCACAAAATCCCCCGCATTTCATACGGTTTTTTTCTCAGAAAATTATCCGAAGTTCGTGTTTTATTATTTTATATGTGACTATAAATATATAAAACACATGATATTTCTATAGACATCTATATTGTGTATGCAGTATACAGTCACCTGTTTACGCTTGCTCTTCACTAGCATTAGTATGAAAAATACTCTGCAAGGGAGGTGGATGACTGTAGTTTTGTTTTGATTCTGACCGTTTGTTTGGGATGTTTTCACAGGCAGCAACAAACTATTTCAACATGGAGGTAGTATGAAACAAAAGATGGCGAAGAAACTTCTTTGTATCGCGGTTGCAGGCATTATGATGCCTATGGCTGCACAGGCAGCTGACGCGGATCTGCAACTGAAGGTCGATAAGCTGACCCAGGATCTTAATGATCTCAAGGGTACAGTCCAGCGTGTTCAGGACAAATCACTCAGCAAGTGGTTGTCCATCGGCGGCGATTACCGCTTCCGGGTTGATAGTCTTCATGGTCAGACGGTAGGGTATATCGATCCTAATCTCATGTTTAACACTGTTGGTCAGAATCTTCAGGTTGCTGCTTTTACAAACCCAATAGCAGCTAGTGTCTATATGCCTGGTTTTACTGCTGGTCAAGCACTGACCGGATTCATGGACTTTGGCAACCAGATGAAAGCTACTACAACATATGCTGGAGCATTATCTTTTCTGAATCCAGCAAATCCCCTTGTTGCTGGATTGCCAAGCCTTGCACCCGCTGGTATGGTTGCAGCTTATAAGCCAAAAAACGAAACCCTTTACACCAACAAGTTCGACCTTGACCTGCACGCCAAGGCCACCCAGGATGTTACGGTGAACGTCAGACTTGCCATGTACAAGACTTTCGGTTCCCAAGATGCCTCTGCAACGACCGGCAATTACTTTGCCGACCGTGTCGGCGTATTCGACGGTACCCTTGGTCATGTGCCGTCCAGCAGCCTGCTGGACGTTGACCGCGCCTATGCAACATGGAGCAATATTGCCGATCAGCCGGTATGGTTCTCGGTTGGCCGTCGCCCTTCAACCAACGGTGCACCCAGCAACCTGAGACTGGACAACGAACGCCCCGGCAATGGCGGCACTCCTGCGTTGCTGGTTGATTACGCCTTTGACGGAGGCACTATCGGCTGGGCCCCTGACATCGATATGCTGCCCGGCGCCTATGCCAAGGTTTGTTACGGCCGTGGCTTCGACAGTGGCTTCAAAGGTAATTCCAGCCTTAGCACTAATAGCATCAAAGATACCGATATGCTCGGTGTAGCTGTTATCCCGGTTGACACCGATCCGCTGCGCGTCTGGCTGCAGTGGAACCGCGGCTTCAATATTTTCGATTTCCCGGTTATGAACAATACCGCTTTTGGCAATACTGCACCTTCCACCAATCTTGGTAGCATCGACTGGTACGGCGCAGGCGCCATGAGTACCCTTAAAAACGTCGGTCCGGGTAACCTGAACTTCTTCACCGATTTAGGTCTGAGTGTCACCCATCCCGGAAACAATGTATCAGGCCAAGCCGGTTTCCAGGGCCTTGGCACAGGTTACTTCTTTAAACCTGAAGCCCCGGTCAGCAGAACCGGCTGGGCTGCCTACGCAGGTGTACGCTATGACCTGCCTTCCAAAACAAAACTCGGCTTCGAGTTTAACCACGGTTCGAAAGACTGGATCACCTTTGCTCCTGCTGCCGACGATATGTGGACCAGCAAAGTCGGCACACGTGGTAATGTGTATGAGCCGTACATCATTCAGGAACTTGACCTGAAACCGATCTCATCATACTTCAGCAAGACCTTCTTCAAGATCGGCTACCAGTATTATGACTTCGAATACACCGGCAGCAACAACTGGGTCGGCGCTCCTGTCAAGATTTCTGACATCACACCTGGTACCATGTTGATGATGGCACCGGTTTCAAAAGCCCAGGATGTATACGCAACATTCGAAGTGCACTTCTAGGTTGTAGCCTTTATTCCCGGCAGTGGATTTCACTCCACTGCCGGGAAGTAAAAAAAGTTTTGCGGATTTATATTGATAATGGTATTATCTATATAATTCCATATCACGCAAGGAGCGTATCATGAAAAAATTTGTATCCGTAGTTGCAATGCTGGCCTTGGTAGTTGTTTCCCTGGTTTCCTTTACAAAAACTGCACATGCTGAAGAAGTGAAGATGGTCGGTGTGATTACCAAAATCGAGGTTGCCGCCGATAAGAAATCTGCAACAGTCACCCTGAAAGACAATAAAACTTCTGCAAACGTTGTAATTCTGGTGAAAGATGAAATGACGCTCGACAAATTCAATGACAAGCGCATTGTGTATGGCGACGAGATCCGTTGCAAATATGAAGTTGAGGGTGGTAAGAATGTTTCCAAGCTGTTTAAAAAAACAGCCGGCTGCTAAATCTTATTTCAAACAGCTTTCATGCTGATGTACTCAACCCCCAACGTCTCCTGTAAACAGGAGGAGTTGGGGGTTGTTTTTTTTAACCTAGAAAAGCATTTGAAACACAGAGGGCACAGAGAACACAGAGTAAAACCCTAGCGTTATAAGCTCAAATGTTTTTTTGATTCACCCAAAGGGAATATCTTGTTTTAGTTTTAAGCCTTTAATTTCTCAGTGTTCCCTGAGGCTCTGTGTTATTGAACTGCAGTTTTTGGTTTAAAAGTACCGTGGGCGGATTCTGAATTATTTATGTAACAGCAAGACGTGCAACTTGATCTACCGGAAAGGATAAACCGCCGTGCGTTGGATACTGTTCCTCATAGCATGTTTCTGTCTGGCACCTGATCCGGACGCTGTGGCGGCTCGCGTTGGGTTTGACTGCTCCTCGTGCCACCGTGAAGGGATGAACGCCGCTGAGCTGGCCGCCCGGTTTAGGGGATCAGGAAACTGTGTCGTCTGTCACCGGGGATATGGGCGGATCTTTGACCATGCCATGGGGCAACGCAGCGGTGAAAAACACTTTGTGCAGCGAACCTATGCCCGTTTTGACTCAGGTTTCTGGAACAAAAATTGCGACTCCTGCCACGTGCAGCGCTGTGCCGATTGTCACGGTGAGACGAAGATAACCAAGCCGTCTGTCGCTGCCTGCCAGCGGTGTCATAAAGGCTATTACACCGGGTGGGACTATTCCGGACGTGCTCCGCGTGAAGAAAACTTCCGCTACCAGCGCGGTATTGTTGTCAACGGTGAGACGTTTTTGAAGATGCTTCCCGATGTCCATTACAGTGCCGGCATGACCTGCGGAGCCTGTCATTCAATGAAAAGCCTGACAGAAGGTAAAAAAACGTCCAAAAGCTGCCGCGACTGTCACACGCCGGACCTGAAAATCCTGGAACACCGTATTCCAGCCCATCTGCAGCGGATGGAATGTTACGCCTGCCATTCGGCCTGGGCGCCGCAGGAGTATGGCACCTTCTTTCTCCGTTTCCGGGATCGGCGTATGAAAGACTCTTTTGAGCTTACGCCGGGTGCAAACCCGGAATACCTGCGCAGCTCCTATCTGAAAAGACAGGATGCTCCGCCGCTGGGGATCAATGCAGCCGGGCGGGTCAGCCCGATCAGGCCGATGTTTATCGCCTATTATACCGATATCATGACTGCCAGAAATAATGGACCGGAGAATACTCTCCTGGCGGCAGAATGGCGCACATATTTTCCCCACACGGTTCAACGCGGCACGGTACCCTGTGAGGGATGTCACGACAATCCGACCCGTTTCCTGTTTGAACCTGAATCCCGGCGGATTTACAATCTTGAAAAGGATGGCATGGGTCTCACGTCGTTCTGGCTGCGGAAGGGGCAGCGGGTCAGCAATGGCAGCTTTATGGATGCCGCCCGTTATCTGCGTATGAGTAACAAAAGTCCCGCTTATACAAAGGCGTACATCGAAAAATGGAAAAATTTTCTCAATCGCGTCGAAAATTCATCACGACCTTGACCATGCTGCTCGCATCAGGTGGTTTGCTGGTACGGTATCTTACACCGCGCAGGGCCGTAAAACGCCAGGTGCTGGCCAGCGCTGCCCGTGCTGATGTACCGATCAACGGAGCACTGGTGTTTCGCAATGAGCGACTGGCACTGCTGAGAGACGCTCATGGTTTTTATGCTCTCAGTCTGGTCTGTACGCATCTGGGGTGCACGGTTACCGTCACGGAGGATGTCCTGTCGTGCCCGTGTCATGGAAGCCGCTTTGATCGGCAAGGAAGAGTACTTTCGGGGCCTGCAGACAGATCGCTTGCCCGGATGGATGTGGAAGTACTCGGGGAACGGATTGAGGTTGTCGGGTGAGGATTATTCATTTGTCATGTGGCCCGCACGGTTGCATCATAAAATGGTTATGTTAAGCTTAACTGCACTTTAATAAAGAAAAGTTCGGGAGGTATGCCATGCTGGAAATGCTTGAAAAAACTGTAATGACGACAATCGGTGTTGTCGCCATTACCCAGAAAAAAGCTGAAGAGTTGGTGGCGGAGATGAAAGAACGTTTCAAGCTGAGTGAAGACGAGGGAAAACAGATGGTTGACAGGATTCAGGCCATAGCAAATGAGAACAAGGAAAAAGTCAGGGAAATGGCAGAAGCCGAAGTTCAGAAAATTGTTGACCGCTTGGGCCTTGTTACCCGTGAGGAGTTCGATCGCCTGGTCAAACGTGTTCAAGAGTTGGAATCCCGCAGTAATAACTAGTTTATGCTCAACGTTCTGAAGATAAACCGGAATATCCGTAGCATCAGACGCTATCTGAATATCGTTCGGGTGCTCAGCACGTACGGTTTTGACCAGGTGCTTGAGATGCTGGGGCTTGCCGATGTGGTGGTACGAAGCCGACGCTTGTTCCGGCGGTCGATTCCTGATATAGCCCGGCTTACAGCCGCCGAACGGATGCGGCTCGTACTGGAGGAGCTTGGTCCGACTTTTATCAAATTGGGGCAGATCCTTTCCACCCGGCCGGATGTGATTCCTCATGCATTTGTGCAAGAGTTTGAAAAGCTCCAGGACAATGTGCCGAGTTTCTCGTTTGAGGAAGTGCTCGCCCAGATAACAGGCGAACTGGGAGGGCCTGTCGAACAGTTTTTTGCGGAGATTGATCCCGTGCCGTTAGCAGCTGCATCTATTGCCCAGGTGCATAGAGCCAGGTTGAAAACGGGTGAGGAGGTGGCCATCAAGGTGCGTCGTCCCGGCATCGTCGAGGTGGTTGAATCCGACATTGGCGCCCTGATGTCGTTAGCAGGTCTGGCCGAACGTCACGTGCCCGGCAGTGAACTGTATGACCCGGTCGGAATTGTGCGTGAATTTGCGCGTACGATCCGCAGGGAGATGGATTTTTCACGCGAAGCACGCACCATCGAAAAATTTCGTGATAATTTCATCAAAACCGGCTGGATGTATTTTCCGCGCGTATATTGGGAACAATGCTCCCGTGGTGTACTTACCATGGAATACGTTGCAGGCATCAAGGTTACCGACAGGCAAAAACTCGTTGAACAGGGGATTGACCTCAAACTGGTTGCCCGCCGTGGTGCAGATTCATTTCTTGAGATGGTGCTTACTCACGGTTTCTTCCACGGCGATTTACATCCCGGCAATGTCCTGATTCTTCCGGATAATGTGATCTGTGTTCTTGATTATGGCATCGTGGGGCGGCTGGACGACGAACTCAAGACGTTCCTCACCGATATACTGTCTGCTATCGTAAACCGGGATATGGACGAAGTTGTGTCCCTTCTGCTCTTTGCCGGAGATATCTCGGACAGTCTGGATATACGTGCCCTTAAGCGGGATCTGTTCAATTTCATTGACGGCTACTACGAGATTCCTCTCAAAGAGATTGAAGTAGGGCACATGTTGATGGAATTCATCGAAATCATCACTCTCTATAGTATCAGAATCCCCTCCGACCTGATGCTGCTGGCCAAATCACTGGTGTTGATCGAAGGAATGGGGCGAGCTCTTGACCCGGCCTTTGACATGGTTGAACATTTGCGACCATTTATCGCCAAGGCTCTTCGTCAAAAAGCCTCTCCGCGGCGTATTACACGCGAACTGCAACAGGTACTGTCATCTTACCTGAGTTTGGCCCGTAACATACCTCGCGATCTGAAAGAGATCATCAATCGTATCAACCGCAACAAGTTCAAAATCGACCTTGAACACCGCGGCCTCGATAAATTCACTGCTGATTTTGATCGATCCATCAACCGCCTTTCAACCAGCATGATCCTGGCGGCGGTAATCATTGGTTCTTCGATCATCATGCAGACCGATAAAGGGCCAAAGTTCATGGGTTTCCCCGTGCTTGCCTTTATGGGATACACCGTAGCGGGGTTTGTCGGGCTCTGGCTGGTGTATGCGATCATCCGTTCCGGGAGGATGTAGAGCTCTAGCCGGGATGGCCCCTCTGCTTTTTAAGTGCCCGGAACAGGCGCAGATCAGTTTCTTATCCGCTCAACCTACCATTCTTCAGTAAACTGTGCTATAGAGGCACGGTATCAATATATTCGGGACACTACCTCCTTGCATAGACCGAAACCATGATCACTGATTTCCTCAAACATCTCTTTCCCCGTGTCGTGCTTGAGCGCAACCTGCGATTCAGCTATACTTTCTGCCTTGGGGGACTGGCATTCACCGCACTTCTGGTTATGCTGGCCAGCGGAATGCTGCTGCTGGTATATTATCAACCGACTCCGGATCGGGCGTTCGGCTCGATACTGTTCCTGGAATCTTCAGTCTGGGGTGGGAAATATTTACGCAGTCTGCACCGCATAACATCGCATGTCCTACTGATACTGCTGCTGCTGCACACTTTGCGGGTGATTCTGACCGGGGCATATCAGCGGCCACGGCAGCTCAACTGGGTAATCGGTTGCCTTCTTTTGTTTTTGACGCTCTTCGAAGCCTATACTGGTTATCTGTTGCCATTTGACCAGCTGGCTTTCTGGGCAACCCAGACCGGTATGGAACTGCTGGCTACGGTGCCATTCGGAACATTCCTCCGCTCCATGCTTGTGCCGGATGGCGTCGGTCAGGGGTTGTCGCTGCTCCGTTTTTATGCCCTGCATATCTGCATTATCCCGTTAACGGTGCTGGCTCTATCGTTCCTGCACTTTTACCGGGTCAGAAAGAACAAGGGGGTGCTGCCGTATCTATGAAAAATGGATTTGTTAAGAGCTCCCTCCACTTTTTTCCGCTTATTATCCGCTCGATGTACGTACTGGCCGGCGCACTTCTTGTGTTGGCGGCAGTGGTGCCGGCACCTCTCCAGGAACAGGCCAACCCTGCAGTTACGCCCAATCCTGCCAAGTCGGCCTGGTTCCTGCTCTGGATTCAGGAGCTGGTCAGCTGGTCGCGCTTCATGATCTACCCGGTTATGGTACTGGCCTGTCTGTTTCTGCTGCTCCCCTGGATACCGGCCAGCGGCCATATTCATCGAGCCTCCTGGTTCCCGCATGAGCAGCGTACGGTATCGGCACTTACCATGCTATGTTCACTGTTTATTGTGGCGCTGACCGTTGTAGCCATGTTTTTCAGGGGGACAAATTGGTCTCTCGCCTTTTAGCCGCTGCTCTGCTTGTGACCGCTACGCCAGTGTGGGGCGGGCAACCGCACCAGTTCTGCCTGTCATGTCATTTAGCCCATTATGTGGATCGAGGGCGATGCAGCGACTGCCATCGAGGTAATCCGTCTTCAGACCGGAAAAATATTGCCCATTCAGGTCTGCGTGCCGGAAAATACGCCCGTTTTACCCTTGGAAACACGGCTCAAAGCAAAGAAGGACAACTCCTGATGGATCAGCTCGCCTGCCGGAGATGCCATGTCAGCGCCGGTCGCGGGAATCGCCTTGCCGTCAGCCTTGACAGTTCTGCGGCCCGGAAAACCGCCGGAGAACTTGTGTCCTCGATAAAGCATCCGGTGGCGAATATGCCGAACTTTGGCCTGGCAGAAGAACAGATAACGACACTGGTGAATTCAATCCTTGCCGGTGCTCAGGGACGTAAAACCCCTGTCACTGCCCCGGTGCAGGTGCATTTCAATACTTCCGGTAAAAAAAGCGTCGATATTTTCTCAATGAAGTGCGGCAGCTGTCACCGGATATTGAGTGAACGTTCCGGCGCGCTTGGAACGGGTGATATCGGTCCCAATCTGTCAGGGATTCTTTCAGAAAATTATCCGAAGACGTTCAGGAATAGTGAAGTCTGGAACAGAGCCAATTTGAAGCTGTGGTTAAAAAACCCGCGCGAGATCAGACCCTGGGCAAGAATGCAGCCTGTCACCTTAACTGAAAAGGAATTGATTGAGCTGGATTCGATCATAACGATTTCTTCAGACCCGAACATGTGACACGGCCACTACCTGTCAGCAACAGCACCCAGAGCATGCATGTAAACAGCGACAACCAGCTCTTCACAATTCTTCGTAATTTATTCATACAAAATTCTCAACATTCACATAAGGTGCAACTATCAGTCAACTCATCAACGGGAAGGAAGTATTATGAAAAAAATGTCTGTAGTCGTCATCGCTCTCAGTCTGGTTGTTTCTCTGTTAGGTATAGCTGACGCCAGCTTCAGAAATGGAATGGGTGGAGGATGCAGCAATTGTCAACAAGGGGTGTCTTCAGACCAGTTCCGAGCGTTTCAGCTTGATACTATCGATCTGCGCCAGGAAATGATGAACAAACGTTTTGCGATCCAGCATGAAAATTTGTCGGGTACACCTGACAAGGCAAAGATTGCTTCACTGCAGGCTGAAATCAAGGCTATCCAGCTGAAGATTATGGCTCTTCGTGGCCAGAGCGGCCTGCCGGTTAATAATTGCGACGGTGAATGCGGCTGGAATATGGATGGGCCCAACCAGAAAAGGATGGGCACGTGCGGTAAAGGCATGGGCTCATGCCGCAGCGGTTTCTACTGCCGTTAAATGGATCCTCTGAATAGTGGTGCTGCCGGCACTGTTCAGGGACTTTGGAGCTCTGGAGATGAAACTCTTACTGTCATTACTGCTGTACTTTCTGCTGCTTGTAACCGGAACTGCGTTTGCAGCTCCGTCAGGAGAGAATGCGGGTGAGGCAACAACCTATCGGATGGACACCAATAAAATGGATTGTGATGCCGGTCCGACCTGGTGTAATAAAGAGGCACATCCCTCCAAATGCGGAATGCGCGGCAGATGCGGCAAGCGTCGTGGCGACTGGTACGGTGCCCGGCAACCGGTGTCCAGTGCAACAGAAGCCCGCACTCTTATCGAGAATTATTTTGCCGGACAAGGGTATGTTATTTCCGGGGTAACCGAGAGAAGGTGGGGGTTCTGGGCCGAAATCCTTGGCCAGGACGGTAAAATCGTTGATCGGGTTATGATCGACAAACGTTCCGGCCGCATCCGTTCACTGTATTGATGAATCACCCTCCTCACCCCTCCAGGCATTTTCTTGTCACGGAGTGAGTGGAGGTATATACGTTTCACGGTACTTGGGAAAGAGGTTTACGTGCTTCCACCAGTCCTGATAGTTGAAGATGACATTAAGCTTGCTCGAATTGTGAAAGCCTACCTTGAAGCAGCTGATTTCAGAACAGTTCATGCAACTACTGTTGGCGAAGCTCTTCAAAAGGCTGAAGCGGAGCTTCCACTTGCCGTCATACTCGACTTGGGACTGCCTGACGGGAGCGGCGAGGAACTGTGCCAGAGCTTTAAAGAGCTGGGCGATTTTCCTGTCATCATGCTGACTGCAAAGTCGTCAGAGGAGGAGCGTATCGCCGGGTTTGCCCTCGGAGCTGATGACTACATGGTCAAACCGGCCAGTCCACGTGAGTTGGTCTGTCGCTTGAAAGCGGTGCTGAAAAGGTATGACCGCTCGTCTTCATCCCCGGAGAGTGGTGCTTCTTTCAACAACGGTACATTGATTCTAAACAGCCGCCGTCACCAAGTCAGCAGAGACGGCCACCTTCTTTCCATCACCCCCACCGAGTTCAAGCTTCTTCTCGCCCTGGCTTCGTCTCCTGGCCGCACTTTTACCCGCGACGAACTGGTTACCCGTGCGTTGGGATACCAGTTTGAAGGCTATGATCGCAGTATAGATGCCCATATCAAAAATCTCCGTCAGAAAATTGAAAAAGATCCCCGCACGCCGGAGTATCTCAAAACCGTGTACGGAGTCGGGTATCTTTTCGCCGGAGAACGGGATGCACTGTAGTCTGCGCTGCAAATTTCTGCTGTTGTTCATTCTTATTTCAATAATTGCCCTTTCATCCGCTTTTGTGCTGCGCGAGTTTATAATGCGCGATTTTAGTCTGTATCTGGATGGAGAATCCCAGGATCGTGTCCAACGTGTGGTTGCCCTTATCGAAGGGGGGTACGACAACAATGATGGGTGGCAGCGGGACCGGTTAGCCACGGATCTTGCCTGGGCACTCCAACTGGGAATTGAAGTTCACCTGTTTGATGTGGATGGCCGGCCGGTGCTGGATTCCGAACAGGCGGTTTCGGCATTGACCCCGCTCATGCGCAAGCGGGTGTTGGACTCAAGTGGGTATGATCCACGTGCGGTGAAAGGCATCCCGGTTCCGTATCCACTCTATCTGCGTGATAAAGAGATTGGCCGCCTGGATGCACGGGCACTTGATCGAGTAAAAGAAGGCTATTTCGTTCGATCTTCCGACCGCGTATTGCTGATCTCGGTCACGATCCTGGGGTTGGTGTCAATTATTGCGGGTATCATCGCTTCCCGAAAACTTACCCGCCCGATTCTTGAGCTGGTTGATGCTTCCGTTGACATAGCAGAAGGAAATTTGTCGCGTCGCGTCAAAAATACGGGAAATGATGAGATCGGCCGTTTGTCCGCGAGTTTCAACAGCATGGCTCATCATCTGGACGCACAGGAAAAGCTGCGCCGCACGCTTCTGTCAAATGCCGCCCACGAGCTGCGCACCCCTCTGGCGATCATATCAGGTGAACTTGAGGGGATGCTCGATGGTGTGTTGCCGACTAATCGGAATGCGCTCCAGTCAGTGCATGACGAGGCCAGACGCCTGACCGCGATTCTTGATGGTGTGGACGAGTTGTCGCGTGCTGAAGCGAGTGTTTTGACGCTGCAGAAGGAATACTTTGTTCTTAAGCCGTATCTCGCCACTGTTACCAGCCGTTTTGAGCGGATTTTTGCTGACAAACATGCTGACATTGTGCTGGTATGCCCTGATGATCTTCGGGTTAACGCTGACCCAGACCGTCTCAGCCAGGTTATCATCAACCTGATCAGCAACAGCAGTAAGGCAATTTCCCTGAATGGTCAGGTTACGATTACCGCATCTTCTGCTCATGATAAGGTGTGCATAGAGGTAACCGATAATGGGTGTGGAATCCCGGAGAAAGATCTGATGTATATTTTTGAACGCTTTTATAAAGGAAAAAATGGCGGTTTGGGGGTCGGGTTGGCAATTGTACACGAGTTGGTGGCAATCCATGGCGGCACGGTATCTGTTGAGAGTTTGGTTGGTAGTGGGACATCATTTCGTGTGATACTGCCATGAACCTGTGTATGCATCTGAGAGGGTGCTGACACTTATGCCGCGGCGCACTATTTCCACGTTAATACTTAGTATAGCGGTCTCTCTTACCATAGGGCTCTCCTGGTTTGCCATACGTAACTATTCCTCCGCCGCGCCGATTGCAGAGGATAACCTGCGCGGGCTTGCCCTGACAATAGCTGCTGCGATGGAGGGGGTGGCCGGTCGCGACCCTTCACTAAAATCGCTGGCTTTATTTCAGACTGCTGATATTGCGTATGCCATGATTCTCTCTCCCTCCGGGAAGATTCTCTTTCATAGCAATCCTGATCTGACCGGAATTAATGTCGGCGACAAGCGCTACCGGAGCGTATTGAAAACGGGAACTCTTGGTGAAGAGCGTATTATGCTTGGTACTGGAGAGTACGTATATGAGTTCCAGACTCCTTTTCATCTATTGGGAAAAAGCTGTGTGCTGCGCCTGGCACTTCATACCTGGCGTTCTGAGGCGGTTATGCGCCGGGCGCGTTTTGGCGTCGCCCTGATATTTTCATTGCTGGCGCTCGGATGGGGTTTGGGAATAACTGTTTTATGGCTCTTGCGTCGACAGGATGCCCAGGAAATGCAACTTGCACGACAGAATGAACTTGCGCGTCTGGGAGAAGTCGGAGCAGTATTGGCCCATGAAGTGCGTAATCCTTTGGCAGGAATCAAGGGGTATGGGCAGCTTCTGGAGGAACGTCTTCCTGAGGGCAGAGAACGTGGCTATGCGCAGCTAATTGTGCGCGAATCTCTCCGATTGGAGCAACTTGCTGATGATATCCTCTTTTACACCCGCAGCGATAACAAGCTTTCACAGCCTGGCAACCTGTTGACAGTTATCGGACAATTGACGACCTTGCTGACGCCGCAGCTGGAAACTGCGGGGATCAAACTGGTCATGAATGTATCTGAAAACATGGATGTACGCTGCCCGGAAAAGGAGCTCCACCGGCTACTGCTCAATCTGCTCACCAATGCCATTCAGGCACTACCCGAAGGGGGCGAGATCAATGTGGAGGCCCGTCTCCGTGGTGGCGTGGTGGATATATCTGTAGCGGACAGTGGGCCCGGAATTGAGCCGGAGATGCGGACGGACATTTTTGAACCTTTCCGGACCAGTAAAGCCAGAGGGGCCGGGCTCGGTCTGGCTGTTTGCAAGAAAATTGCCGAGAGGTGCGGTGGCAGTATAGCTGCAGATGCCGCACCGGGAGGGGGAGCTCTCTTTGTCGTAAGCTTGCCGGCCATTCTGCCAGAGGATTCTGTATGAACGTTGGAAACATATTAATTGTAGAAGATGACCAGACTTTTCGAGGTTTACTGGCCGCCATTCTGGCGGATGCCGGGCATAAAGTAACGCAGGCTGTTGATGGTGCTGCCGGGTTGGTTAAACTGAAACAGAATGTGTTTGATCTGGTGCTGTCAGATCTTAAAATGCCGAAAATGGGGGGTGTCGAGCTGTTTCGGGCAAGTCGTTCCCTCCCTTCACCTCCACCCTTCGTCCTGTTAACCGCCTTTGGCACTGTTGAAGAAGCGGTTGCAGCGATCAAAGATGGTGTGAGTGATTTTCTAACCAAACCGCTTAAGGATCCTGCCAGCCTGAGAGACCTGGTTGATCGTTTGTTGGAGGAGCGTCATCGGGAGCGGCTGTTGAAATCCGGCGAACAGTGCGAGCTGACCGGTTTGCCGCCACTTGACATTCTTTTTGCTGGCTTGGCCATGCAGGAGGTGCGCCGTCTGGCCGGTGAGGTTGCCGCGACTGAGGCGACCGTCTTGATCGGCGGTGAAAGCGGCACCGGAAAGGAGCTGTTGGCCCGTTTTATCCACCTTACCAGCCTGCGCAAAGCGCGGCCTTTTGTGGCTGTCAATTGTGCGGCGATTCCGGAGAACCTGTTGGAAAGTGAGCTGTTTGGCCATGAGCGTGGCGCTTTTACCGGAGCCTCTGCTGCGCGGCAGGGGAAGTTTGAAATGGCGGCCGGCGGCACCATAATGCTGGATGAAATCGGCGAAATGCCGTTGGCGATGCAGGCGAAATTACTGCGGGTCCTGCAGGAAAAAAGTTTTCAGCGGGTCGGCGGGAACAAAGAACTGCGCGCTGATGTGCGGGTGTTGGCTGCTACCAACCGGGACCTGGGCAAAGAATCATCTGCAGGGAACTTTCGTGAAGATCTCTACTATCGCCTGAATGTGTTTCCCGTCGAGTTGCCGCCTTTGCGAGACCGCCGTGATGCGCTGCATGATCTGGCTGGTTTCTTTGTGCAGCTGCATGCCCGCGCCATGGGCAAGAAGGTGTCGGGAATTGCTGCGCCAGCCATGAAAGCACTTCGCAGCTATCACTGGCCGGGTAATATCCGGGAACTGCAGAACATCCTGGAGCGGGCAGTTATTCTTGCACGGGGCGAGGTGACCAGTGCGGAACTTCCGGAGGTCATTCGTGTGGCACAGGATGGCCTGCCACGCGAAGATGTTGGTATATTGAAAGAAGCTGAACGCGATGCGATTGCTGCAGCACTTAAAGCTACTGTCGGTAATCGGCGTTTGGCTGCGGAGCGTTTGGGGATTTCACGGCGTACTCTGCAATATCGATTGAAAGAATACGGGATGACTGGTGAGACAGAGTAATAACAGGGTGCAAAAACCTGTTCACAGGTGCAGGATCTGCACCGTTTTTTCGGTTCCAGTTATCGTTAAATAAAATAAATAGTAACAATACTGGATAGTTAAAACGCTTTATGTAGTTGGCATATCTCGTGGAATAGTAACGGCAAGAAGTACACAATCCACGAGGAGGTAACAAAGATGAAAACAAAACAGATGATGGTAGTGGGACTGGCAGCACTTTGTGCAATGGCTCTTGCAGGTGAAGCATCGGCTCAGGGTGGCAATGGCGGGGCTGGAAAAGGTAATGGAATGATGACCCGCACTCAGGCTCGGACACAGTCGCAGAGCCGAACACAAACTTCATCAGGTACGGCAACAACCCGTCCGGCAGATTCTCAGCGTCGCGACGGTACCTTTTTGACCACCGGTACGACCGCTAATGGTTCGACGACTCGCCCGAGCAACGGTAAGGGGTTGCAGGATGGAAGTGGGCTGGTAACCACAACAGCGCCAGCAGCAACCAGTGTAACGCAGTAATCGAAGTTTAATAATGTAGTTGGGGGGCGGACGCGTCCCCCTCTCTTGAAGAGAATAGACATCATTTCATTTACGTATTTATCCAGTCTGCCAGGGGTAGGAAGTCTCACCATGAAACCGACAAAAGCCATCGTATATCTGTTTGTCGCGCTGTTAGCGTCATACCCTGCTGTTGCACATGCGTTCTGGTGGAGTGGCGACGATAAGCAAAGTGGCCTGAATCTCGAAACAGGATACGATATCAATACCGTTACTACGATAAACGGGCGCATTATTTCTGTTCAGGCAGGAGATGACCACCGCAACGCCCAGTTGGAGCTGGAAATCAATGGAAGCCGTGTCGTCGTGGTCCTCGGCCCGCAGCGTTACTGGACAGAAAATGGCATTACAGTCAAAACGGGTGATTATGTTACCGTGCGTGGGTCCAAGGCGCAGGGAACGAATGGAGTTGTATATATTTTGGCCCAAAAAATAACCGACACCACCCAAGAAACCGAGGTTTCGCTGCGTAACGAGTCTGGCCGGCCGGCCTGGGCTGGTGGTGGAATGCGAAATGGCGCCGGTCAGATGAATACCCGAACCTCCCCGATGCGTCAGCAATCGCCCGGCAGAATTGGTGGCGGCAGAATGGGACGATAGTTTTTTACACAAGGATACCTAATGCGTACACTACTGTTCTTAAATTTTATGATCATGCCGTTATTACTGAACTCTGCTCTGTCTTACGCAGAATCACTTTCTCCAAATTATTCGGTGGGTCTCGGACTGGAAGTATCGAGCGGTACTTTCGGCACTGATTCCACCAGCACGTATGTCATAGCACCGCTGATTATCGACTGGTATCCAACGGAACGGTTTGACCTGGAGCTGACTGTGCCCTATCTGTATCAACAGACGAAGAATACGGGCGTGGCTGTTTTAGGTACCGGTGCCAAGGCTACGGCACGCAGAAATATGAACGGTCAGTACACGTATGTCGGTGGCAGCACAACCGTAACTGAAAGTGGCACAGTGGCAAATGGCGGGACGGGAGATGACAGCGTGTCCGGTCTTGGAGACATAACACTGACCAGCGGGTACACCCTTTTGATGGACAGTGATACATCGCCACGCGTGCGCCCCACACTCTATGTGAAATTTCCTTCCGCGGATGCAAATAAAGGTCTCGGTACGGGTAAGTTTGATTTCGGTGCCGGGTTGGCAATTTCCAAGTGGTTGGGTAATTGGCTGCCTTTTGCAGAAGGCCGCTACGTTTTTCAAGGTGCTTCACGCGAGGAAATCGGCGCGCTGGATTTTGTAACTGCCGATGCCGGAGTCGGGTATAGCTGGAATGAAAGTCTGCTGACGTCGATGTATGCCCGCTTCGGTTCGTCTCTGTTTGATGGCATATCAGCGCCGCTTGAAGCTCGACTGAAAACAGTGTGGCGGTTTAGAGAGCATACGTATTCAGAGGTGTATGCTCTTAAGGGTTTTAGTGACGGAAGCCCGGATTATGGCGGTGGAGTATCTGTCTTTACTGAATTCTGATTTGTGGAAATACACGGTTGTACAGATTGACATTGTTGCCTGATTGCAGTACTGTACTAACCCAACAAGGCCCTGGGGGAGTTCTCTTGAACTGAGATCCGTCTGCTGCTGAAGATTATTTCTTTGCATGGCGGGAACCCTTTGCACCTGAACCGGGTAATTCCGGCGTAGGAAAGCGGCTTGCGGGATGTAGTTTTATCCAGCCGCCTGATGGTGAACGTCAGTGCGGTTTTTTTGTATTCAGTGTGATGTGCATTTGGCGCTTTTGATATGCAAGGACAGTCAGCATGGATGATACGAGACCATTTCGCCTTGTCGTAAACAGGGCTTCGCTGGTGCCTGAAATTTCGGGAGTCTATTTGATTACCGATCAGGATGACAAGCTTTTTGACCGGGTTTGCCAAGCACTTCGAGGTGGTGTCTCGGTGCTGCAATACCGCGCAAAAGACAAAGAATATGGCCAACGTGTGGCGGAAGGGGGCGAGTTTAAGCGCCTCTGTGCCCGTTTTGGTACAACGTTCATTGTCAACGATGATCTTCAGCTTGCGAAAGAACTTGATGCCGATGGCGTACATCTGGGGCAGGATGACGGGGACATTGTCAGCGCTCGGGAGTTGCTCGGACCGGGTAAGGTTATCGGTAAATCGACCCATAATCTGGATGAAGCTCTGCGTGCAGAGCAAGATGGTGCCGATTATATCGGTTTTGGAGCGATGTACCCGACCGGGAGCAAGCTTATTTCGCATCTGCCCGGGGTAGCAGGTCTCGAATCGATACGTAGGACGATAAAGATCCCGATTGTGGCTATTGGCGGCATAACGACCGGTAACGCCTGTCGGGTAATAGATGCGGGGGCGGATGCTCTGGCTGTCATATCGTCGGTGCTTTCAAACCCGCGCCCTGACGTTGTGGTTGCAGAACTTGCGCTTTTTTTTAATCGGGTTCGTCCCTTTCCTCGCGGAGCTGTCTTAAGTATTGCCGGAAGTGATTCAGGTGGCGGGGCCGGCGTTCAGGCTGATATCAAGACGATTGCCCTGCTTGGAAGCTACGCCGCCACTGTCCTGACTGCTCTGACTGCCCAGAATACCCGCGGTGTTTCTTCAATTCACGGACTGCCGCCCAGCTTTGTATGTGATCAGCTGGATGCTGTCCTCGCAGATATTCCTATTGATGTCATCAAAACCGGGATGCTGCACACTCCGGCGATAATTTCGGCTTTGGCGGAACGCCTTGGGGAACGGAAGGTTGTTATTCCAATGGTGATCGATCCGGTCATGGTAGCCAAGGGCGGGGCAGCGCTGCTGGAGCGCGACGCGGTCCAGGTATTCTGTGACCAACTGCTGCCGCTTGCCTATCTGCTGACGCCGAATGTTCCGGAGGCCGAGCGCCTTCTGGGAAAATCAATAAAAAATGAGTCGGAGATGGAACAGGCTGCTGTCGACCTGCAGTCGTTGGGTGCGGCCAACGTCCTTGTTAAGGGCGGTCATATGAGTGGGCGACTTTCAACCGATATCCTCTTTGACGGCACCCGATGTCATCATTTCAGCTCTGAGCGGATCTTTAGCAGCAACACCCACGGCACCGGCTGCAGCTATGCATCTGCTATCGCTACTCAGCTTGCTCAGGGAATACCCTTGCTGATGGCGGTCGAACGGTCTAAGTCATTTATCAGCTCTGCTATTCATGCAGCCCGATCGCTGGGAAAAGGGCATAGCCCGGTCAATCACTTCCTGGCAGCTCGTGAGCTGCTGCAACTTTCATAGTAGTTCGAATTTACGTAAAAGGATTAAAGGATTATGCACATGACACAGCTTGAGTACGCCCGCAGAGGCGTTATTACCGAAAAAATGCAGATTGCTGCAGCAGCAGAAAGCGTTTCCCCTGAATTTATCCGTGACGGTATTGCTGCCGGCACCATCGTTATCTGCCACAACGTCAAGCATCTCAATGGTACACCTCTGGCGGTCGGAGCCGGGCTGCGCACCAAAGTAAATGCAAATATCGGTTCTTCATCAGACGATACCGATATGGAAAAGGAACTGGAAAAAGCCCGTATTGCTGTTAAATATGGTGCTGACGCTATTATGGATCTTTCAACAGGCGGTCCGGTAGACGAGATCAGGAAGGCGATAATTGCCGAAACCGGCGCCTGTATCGGCAGCGTGCCGTTATATCAGGCGGCTCTTGATGCGGTACGTAATAAAAACAAAGCTATTGTCGATATGACGGTTGACGATATCTTTGCGGGCATTATCAAACATGCCGAGGATGGAGTTGATTTTATTACCGTCCACTGCGGCGTTACCCGCGGCACTGTCGAACGTATGAAAAACGAAGGGCGCATTATGGATGTCGTCTCGCGCGGCGGCGCTTTTACCATCGAATGGATGAGCTATAACAACAAGGAAAATCCGCTCTTTGAACATTTTGACAAACTGCTGGAGATTACCAAAGAATATGATATGACTCTTTCTCTGGGTGATGGTTTCCGTCCCGGATGTCTGGCTGATGCTACTGACCGCGCTCAGATCCATGAGCTGATTCTGCTGGGTGAATTGACCCAGCGAGCTCAGGAGGCGGGAGTACAGGTGATGATTGAGGGGCCGGGGCATGTGCCGCTCAATCAGATTCAGACTAACATTCAGCTGCAGAAGCGGCTCTGCCACGGTGCGCCGTTCTATGTCCTCGGACCGCTGGTAACTGATATTGCGCCCGGCTACGACCATATCACCTGTGCCATTGGCGGTGCTATTGCGGCCGCTGCCGGAGCAGACTTTCTCTGCTATGTGACACCTTCCGAGCATCTTTGTCTGCCAAATGTGCAGGATGTGCGTGATGGTGTCATTGCTACCCGTATTGCTGCCCATGCTGCTGATATTGCCAAGGGAGTCAAAGGGGCTATGGCGCAAGACATAGCTATGGCAACATGCAGGAAAAAGCTGGATTGGGAAGGACAGTTTGCTCTCGCCATGGATCCTGACAAGGCTCGCGAGTATCGTGCCAATTCTCCGGTTGCAGACCACGGGGCCTGTACGATGTGTGGGGAGTTTTGTGCCTATAAACTGATGGATGACGCGATGAAAAGATAGCTGTACTATGGCCCGTTATGCAGTAAAAAGACCTCCCGGTGGTTTGAAAGCCGCGGGAGGTCTTTTTACTGTGTGCTGTGAATACTTGTTGGTCAGGAGAGCAGATGCACGAATAGACCGCTCCGTAGTTTGGGTTCGAACCAGGTCGATTTGGGAGGCATGATCTGATCCTGGTCAGCAAGTTCGATTAATTCGTTTATGGACGTTGGATGGAGAGCAAACGCCACGGCGAATTCTCCGGAATCGACCAGTTTTACCAGCTCTTCATTACCCCTGATGCCGCCAACGAAGTGGATTCTCTGGTCGGTGCGCGGGTTGTGTATGCCGAGTAGAGGAGACAGAAGCGAGTTCTGCAGAATCGAAACGTCCAGTCTGCTGACGGTATCTTTCTCGTTAATGATTGATGGTCGGGCTTGGAGGTGATACCACCGGCCATCCAGATACATGCCAAAGTGGTGGCGGTCTGCAGGAATCACCGGAGTGGGGGAGGGGAGTATTTCAAATCCGCATTCCACCTGAGTGACGAATTCGGCGATGGTGCGGCCGTTCAGGTCTGTGACAGCCCGGTTATAGGGCATGATATTGAGCTGATTTTCAGGGAATATGACCGTCAGGAACGAATTGTATTCCTCGTGGCCGGTATGCCCGGGGTTTTTATCGCGGCGCAGTTCGCGGACACGCCCTGCAGCAGCGCTGCGGTGGTGGCCGTCGGCGACGTACAGTTTCGGTATAGCGGCAAACAGGTCTGTCAGGCGCTCGATCAGGGTCTGGTCGGAGATGACCCATGCTGTGTGGCCAACACCGTCGTTCGAGATAAAATCATATTCGGGTGGGCCATTGGTGACCCCTTCGATTATCTCTTCCACTTCTACGCAAGAGCGGGATAGATAAAATACCGGTTCATCATTGGCATCCAGATAGTCGATGTGCTTGACCCGGTCTTCTTCCTTGTCGGCACGGGTATGCTCGTGTTTTTTGATAACCCCGGACTGGTAGTCATCAACACTGGCACAGACTACCAAACCGGTCTGGCTGATAGAGTCCATTTGTTGGCGATAGACGTAGAAACAATCGTGACTGTCCTGCGTCAATATCCCCCGCCGGATGAAATCGTCAAGATTCAACTTGCCCTGGGCATAGACGGACTCATCGTGAGGATCAAGCTCTGCCGGAAGATCGATTTCCGGCCGGGAAATATGCAGAAAACTATTCGGGTTCCCGACCGCCATTGCACATGCCTCCTCGACATTCATCACATCGTACGGAAGTGCAGAGACCTTTTCTACCAAGTCTTTGGGAGGGCGCAGAGCCCGGAATGGTTTGATAAGTGCCATAGTAACAAATCTCCTTAAATCTATTCACCATTTTGATAGTGGAGTGAAAGAGGGGAGGATATTCTACTGAAAATATCTCCGTGCTCCCACAAAACGTTTTTCAAAATAACTTTCATTCACAGCCGTCACACGGATCTCCTCTCCCTGGCGAGGAGCATGGACGAACTTGCCTCCGCCGACATAAATGCCGACATGGTTTATTGTGTCCACGGAAGATCCAAAAAAAACCAGATCGCCATCCCGCAGATCATCTTTAGCTACAGAATCTCCGGATTTGAACTGATCTCGCGAGGTACGGGGAATGCTGAGTCCGCACAGGTTATAAACTGCTCGTACAAAGCCGCTGCAATCCATGCCGTCCACTACGTTGTTGCCGCCCCAGCGATAGGGTATTCCGACAAAGCGTTCGGCAGTGCGTGCTGCGATTGCTCCCATATCCGTAGTATCTTTTGACGATTTGGTAGTGGGCTTTTCGGCAGTCTCTTTCGGAACGACCGGTTGGAGCGAAAGAGAAGGCTTTCTTATTTCATCCGGTTGTGGTTTTTGCCATCCGGGTGCTTTGGTCCGGGTAAAAACAATATCATGGGGGGGGGCAATGAAATAATTGTTGATCAGGCGTTCCGCTACAAGTTTTTTAGCTGTGTATTGAGCCTTATTCTTGGTAGAAAAATCACCGAAGCGCACGGCGTATAACCCGTTATCCTTGCGGAAATAAAACGCTTCAATTCCCTTGGCCTGAAGTCTGGTCGTAAAACTTTCGGCATTTTTAACATCGGCAAAGGCACCCATCTGAATTGCATATCCAAGCCGGGTTACGCCATGTGTGTTTGCTGCGTGAGCTGTTAGAGTACAGATACCGAGAAACAGGAGAATAAGTTGTGTACGAAAAATCATGGAGTCGCCATTTCAATAAGTTAGAGGTTTGATTCTAGTGTTTTCTGGCAGAAAATAACGTAGTGAACGCACGTGTCATGTTTGTCAGGGTTGGGTGAAAAGTTGAAATGTAGCTAGGGTTAGATAGTAACCGCAATTGATTCGGTGGTAAAGCAGAAATTTACCCGCAAAGTTCCTTAAGGCATTGACAGCAACCACACTTTTGAGGTAGTTTCAGACGCTCCAAAGCTACTTACGTGACTGGTAGTAGCAGTGCCATTTTAGCTCAGTTGGTAGAGCACTATATCAAATTTGTAATGAGAAAAGCCGCTGGCCTTTATGGTTGGCGGCTTTTTGCGTTTTTGTCGCTACAGTTGCTTGGTTGGCAGATGAACTCGGGCTGTGGAAGTGCCGTCAATACTGCGCGGGAATTTATATTCGATTATCAGGTATGTGGGAAAAACACGGATTTGTTTGATTGCCTGAATGATTATTTCCCGTTTTTCATCCTGGGTTGTTTTATGGAAAATATTGTTGATGGCGGACAAAACATCCCAGTTCGGTTCCTGGGCTTGCGCCCTGATCAGCGCCGCTTTCTCCTGGAGCGCTGTTTCAAGGGCGGTTTTTATCGCGGCCATTTGGGTTTTGGCATCGGCAAAGTCTATCACGCCATCGGCTATCGCGGCAGCGAGGCGTTGTTTTTTTGTCTCCAGCCGCGTTTGCTCGAGCAAGAGTTGTTTGATGCGCTTCGGCCCGCTGTTGTCTTTTTTACTGGCCAGCCAGGCGGCTTTCAGTTCCGTTATTTTGTCCAGGGTACCGAGCAGATTGGTGATGACGCGGTCATCGATGATCGATTGTTCTACCATGGAGGTTTTCGGGCAGAGGCCTTTGGTTTCTTTGCCCCTGCAGCCGTAGTAATTTGTCCATGAGCCGTCTATCCGTGTTTGACCCTTGAATCCCCGGTAAGTTGTTCTGCAATAGCCACAGATCAGTATCCCAAGGTTGGAGAGCAGGCCGCCGGCACTTCGGCGTGGAGTGGTGTGCCCTTTGCGCCGCGCTGCCCTGATGCGTTCTGCTTGCTCGGCATTCATAACCGGCTGCCAGTTACAGGGGATTATTTCTCCGGTGGCTGGGTTTTCCCGCAGTGCCTGATAATAGAGGAGCCGGTCATCAGCCAGCATGCGGCGGGTGGAAATCAGTGGTTTGCCAAGATGCAACGCTAGCGCACGGGCACTCATGGTTTCCGCCAGTGTCCAGACCTGCTGTGCCTGGGTGAGTAGATCTGGGTCGATAACTGGGATGCCGTGCGCTTTGTCAAATCGGTAGGGTGGCGGACAGCCTCCTCCCATAAATCTGCCGGTTTGGAATGCCTGGTCTCGGCCTTCCTTCATCCTTCCGCGCAGCACTTTCATTTCGACCGACGAAAAGCCGCCCTCCATCAGCAGCAGCATCCAGTCGCTGTGTTGTGCCGGGTCGAGGATGCGCGACATGGTGGCAAGTTTGACGCGGTGATCGGCGCAGAGGTTGAGCCAGGCGATATAGTCCTGCATGGTGTCGTCACGGGAAAGGCGGGATAGTTCGATGGTGAGGATGATGTTGATCTTGCCGGCACGGATGTCGGCCTCAAGTCTGGCCCGTTCCTTCAGGCTTTCGGTTTTCCCCTGGGCGGCTGAGGCATGGCCATCGTCATAGATTGAGATATCCCAGCCATGTGCGGCAGCGTGAGCGGGTAGCTGCTCGCGCTGCACGGTTAAGCGCTGTGAGGGTTTGTCCTTATCTTCGCGGGATTTGCGGATGTAAATGGCACAGGTGATGGACATTGGCATTACGTTTATCGTGTCGGGTACGCGGCGATCTGCTTGACTTCCCACTTGTTGATCTGGTTATAGACGTCATTTTTTATTATCTCGGTGTTGGTCAATGTTTTGGTGTCGTATTTTTGGAAGGTATCAGTGACTATTCCTGATGCAAGTTCATAGCCGCTGAAATCAAGCGCTCGGTAGCTGATGTAAACTTTCGCGGGTTCGGCGTAGTTCATGACTTCCATCCTGACGCTCACTTTTGTATACCCACCGATGTTCTGCACGACGCGGGTCTCGATGTCTTTTGCGAGGATATCGCTGGATGCGGCAAAAGCGGGACCGGTTAAGGCCAATCCGATCGCACAGGCGGTAATAAATGTTTTCACGTGGACTCCTTAATTATCAATATTTAGTAATATTTGTAATCATCCATTTTGATATTTGCAGATATTTGTCGTTATCGATTTGGGCACTGGTTTGAAACACTTCAGGTGCAGCTCCGGTCAGATAACTTGCATAAATGATATTGCCTAATGCATCTACTGCGGCATAGTCAGCGCGAAATGAATGAGAAATGCCGTCATTTGTGATTACTTTGAAATGTATTAACACAGTGGTTTTTGTGCTGTCTTGATACCAATACTCAAAAGTAGAGGTCGTAACCGTTATAATGCCGGTAGGATCTGTATTGGTAGGTGTAATTACATAAGGTTGTGCATTAATAACCAGTGATGCTGGCGCGCTATTCGACTTTCCATCTGTTACTATAAGGGTCACAACATAATCACCGACATAGTCAGGGACAAATGATGGGGTCGCTGTATTCGAGTTTAATAAATTAGCGGTGCTTCCCGATGGTCTAGATGAAATAATCCAGGAATAACCTATGAAATCATGGTCCGGATCATTGCTTCCTGACCCATCCAAAATTACCGAGTCCCAAACATTAACAGTTTTATCTGTGCCAACTATAGCTGTTGGTATTTGATTTTGGATAGGTGTTGTTGGTGTTGGGACATAGACAGTCGTGTATCTCAAAAACGGGATTGAAACTGTCGAATATTGGGTTTGAATGACGGTTTTGGTGATCGTCTTGTCCTGACCACAAGCTGAGAGAAAGATGGCCAACAACATCATGCAATAAATAAAGATAAGTTTCATGTTTATTCCGTTAGTAACTTTCTATGTTTGTTATCTACAAACAATAATTAAGTATATGATTTTTAAGCATTTTAAATAAGTTTGACATGCATTGAAAATAGATGTATAAAATCTACTACTTAATTCTCGGAGGTTTATATGTCAGCTCCAAATCCTGTTGAATGTGCAAAGATTGTTTCCGATCTATTAAAATCACACCGATTTAAGAGAGCAACAATGTCAGATCCTTATTTCAGACAGTTGATGTGCCGCGGGCGGATCGAAGGTTCTTTTCTGGCAAAGTTGAATAAGGCTGCTGAAAAGTCCCAGCGGCCATTTGCTGTAAGTAAGATTAACTCTGAATATGTAGCCGCCCGGGCTAGCCAGCGGCATTTTAAAGACGATTGCGAGGATGAAGATACTGACGATTAGGGCCTATGACATAGTGTGTCGCATATAGCAAAGAATGCCCTTGTTCATTAAAAAGGTGTCTTGTAATTAAGTGCGACTACTTTTACAAGGGGAATATAAATGCAAGACTGTTCACGGCTGTACCCATCTCGGTTCCGAACTTCTGTACAAACCAGCAAACTAGGCAAGATCAAGAAGCTGTTATTATCTGGGCTGCCCCCCGAGATCCTGCTGTTGCTAATCGCGGCGATCGTACTGCCGGAAGATGTTGTAAAAATATTACGCCGTTGAAAGAATAAAGCCTCCTTGTGGGGCTTTATTTGTATTTGCTCCTGATATCCGCCATGAGCTCTTCCACTATTCGTAATCTCTCCTCTGCTGTTTTCCCTTTGATCTTCACTTCCAGATAATCCGCCATCAATTTTACTTCAGGGCCATACCCCGGCCCGATCTGTTCAAAAATAGTTTGAGGTGGATCATCTCCTGACCTTAATTCTTCCTGGTCAGTGGATGGTTGTTCTTCTTGACCGGTAATCAGCCATCCAAGAGAAATATTTCCCAATTTTGCAACTAGAATGAGCACTTCCGTTGGGACGGCAGCGGTACCACGGATATATGCCGAAACAGTCGGGTCGGTGACTTCCAACTTTTCTGCCAAAGCCCTTTGGGTCATCCCGACTTTATCCAGGATTGCCTTAATCCGTTGGCCTATCTCTTTTTGATTCGTTTTCATGGACGCATAATACAATAAATTTAAGCATTGTAAATATATTTAATAAAAAACATAACAAATCAATATTATTATTATTTATCGTTATTTTTAACCATTTTTGCAGCTAATATTTACGTAATGCATAATTATTTATGTTGACATTTATGTATTGCAAAAGTATATGATTGTCCGCAACAATAATATTAACGCTACGCTTAATTAAACAGTGGATGTTGGAGTGAAAAATGTCTCTCGGAGAAATAATAATAGCGGCACGAAAACGAAATGGGATGTCCCAAGTAGAATTGGGTCAACGTATAGGCCTAACTGGCCCATCTCTTTCAGTTATTGAAAACGATGGGCTTAAATCCCCGCCTGACGCCCGCACGCTGATCCGTATTTCAGAGGCACTTTCCGCCCCTGAAATCCTGATGCACCACTGCCAGGCCTGCCCGATCCGTCAGCACATCATGCTGAAGCAATTCCCGGATCTGAACAATATCCGCACAGAACCGTCAATTATTGCCAACCGCCTGCGCCAGGAGATGATCGAGGGGGCCGCTGCGGCTGATGAGTTGTCGCAACTGTATGCCCACAAGGATTTTCAAACGCTGCCCGGCTTCCAGGAGCGGCACAAGGCGCTGCACGAACAGATCGTGGACGCGGAACGGGCCATGGAAATTTTGAAGTTTGAGCTGATCCGCCTGGGTGCTCTGACCAAAGAGGATCACGCGGAAATCATCGAAACCCAGCAGGCAAAGTGTGTGGCACATGGGCATCATATCCCCGATGTAGGCGCTGCTGATTTCGAATTTCCGCTGGAACGGCGCGAGTCAGTGCGTCAGGAGGTATAGAGATATGGCAACAAACAAGGACAAGCGCGGCCCTACCCGCGAGCAGCTAACCGAGGGAGAATGGGAGAACGTGTGCCGGTTGTTTGAGACGCTTGAGCGGATCGGCAAGCGGATTGCGCTCAGTAAACGCCAGGTGGCTAATGGATAAGGATCTGCTTCTCCGAGCCATAGCTGATACCTGCCGTGATTTGGTGCGTGATGCTGTTAATGGGATTTCAGTGTGCCGTGATTTTGATGCGGCGTCGCTGATCGGTTTTATGCAGATGCATCAGCTTTTGGGAGTACGGCGTTTGATGTTACCGCTGGCCGCTGAGTTTGGGATTGCTGTTATGGCGGAAGCTGTTTTTAACCAATATCTCAGTCAGCTTGAGGATATTGTGCCGGGAGTTGATTATTGCCTGGCTGCAGGACCAACCGCTTGTTGGGTGTGATTTCCAGGAACCAGATAATTATCACGGCTTGGAAGGGGTGCGAGCATGAGATTGTTAGAGTTTTTCGAGTGGTGCGCTGCAGCAATGATCGTGACCGGGATTGTTCTCGGCCTGGGCAAGGTGGCTGTTGACCAGATTATTTATGTTTCCTCCCGTCCTGCAGTATCGTGTGTGATTGCAACTGATGTGTGGGGTACCAAATGACACCGGGATGGATCGGGTTTTTGTGCGGTTTGATTGTCGGGTTGGCCTGCGGGATCGTGGTCATGTCCCTGTGTATTGTCAGCAAGAGAAGCGATGAAGATATGGAGCAGATGTTTGCCGGGGTTGTCCCTCCGGAGCCGTTGAAAAACACGCTTCCGCCGCGTTTGCCTCGATAGTTTGTCTGGCATTTATGCCAGTTTGCCGGCAGAGGATACGCCCTCCTGCCTCTGCCGGGCTTTTTCAGCATAGTAACGACCCGAAAGGATGATCATGACTGCGTTGTTAGATTTAATCCCGAGAACCAAGTTTGTTGGTGAAAACGACATTTTCGACCAGCTGCGTCATGTGAGATCGGAAGCTGACGAGGCTATGGATGCATATATCGGCAATGAGGATGCTGTCAGGATCGCTGAGGAGCTGGTGGATACGCTTATATCATCGAGCACCGGTTTGCGGATCATGGCTGAAAAATATGGGGTCGATATTGCGGCTGTATTTGACTATGTGGTCGATAAGGACCGTGCCAGGGGGTATTTTTTATGAATTTGTTGTCTGCTATGCCAGGCCTCTCGGTGCATGAAACGATTGTGGCTGTAACGCCCGTTAAAGAGCCGACGCGGTCGTTTGATCTCGACAAGGCCGTTAAACTCCTCCGTGAAGGTTTGGTGTTAGTCAATTCGTTTTATCCCCCTGGGGCGTTGGAGTGGCTGCGGGAAAACCGTCCGGACATTGCTAAGCAGCTCAAGGCGGACTGGAAAGACATCGATCTGGCGATTAAGGCTGAGGATATGAGCAAGGCGACATTGGCGGCAGAGTTGTGCATCCGGCATCACCGCAAGGCGTTTGATATTTTTCTGTCGCGTCCGCCTGTGATTGAAGTCCAGGGCGAGTTGTTGGCTGCGTAAAATTCTTCTCTGATTCAATTAAATGCAATGATTAACCAGGAGCGGTTTTGAACTTTTGTTTAGAGCACATGACGGAGGCACAGCGCGAATCGATAGCGCGTGGTTTATTTGTCGTAAAAGAGGGTCCGACCAGCAAAGGTGAGTTGCACGGCCTTTGCCCTGCTCATGAAGATCGCAATAAACCGTCATATTCCTATAATATCAAAACCGATAAGGGCAATTGCCTGGCGTGCGGTTTTCACGGCGATCTGGTTGAGCTGTGGTGCCATGTCAACGGACATGATCGAGATAAAGGCGGTTTTAAGGCATTCTGCCAAGCGTTTGATATCAAGAAAGATCCAAGCACAGCCTCTGCTCCAAAATCCGCTACAAAAGCAGCTGATAAATCCAAGCCTGTAGATTCCCCGCCGTTCGATATTGACGAACCACCACACCCTGCAGATGTTATTGCCAAACCTAAACCAGCCACCGCTCCAGATATTGACGTTCTTGCACCTATCCCCTGGGAACAGTTTGACGCTCTTCCTCCTCTGCCTGAAGAGTGGATACTGCGGCTGATCGCAGAGCGCGGCTGGAGCCGTGAGATCATCGAGAAGCTGCGGCTGCGGCAGTATATCCATACTCAGGCCCGAGCCAAAGAGTTCCAGGTGCGCATGGCTTTTGGCCAGCGGCGCGTTGCTATTCCGATTCCTGATGATGACGGCAACCTGGTTAATATCCGTTTCTATCTCCCGTGGGATCGTGCCGAGACCGATGCCAAGATTTGTTCGTGCAATAAACGCGGCGAGGCGCGGCTTTACCCTTCCCCCTCCCAGTGGGGTACCGGGCCATTGTGGCAGGTTGAGGGTGAGCCGGATTTGATTTGTGCTTTATCCCAGGGGCTGAATGCGGTCACTAAGACAATCGGAGCGCTGACCTGGAAGGACGAGTGGAACGAGCATTTTGCCGGACGCGAAGTTATCAACGCCTATGACTGCGACAAGGTTGGTTTGGCCGGGACGGAAAAGGTCGGGCACAAGTTGGCGCCGGTGGCGAAACTGTTCCGCTGGTTGCGCTGGCCGGCGTTGATGTATGACACCACGACGTATCCCCTGGACGATCCGAAGCAGAAGTTCACAGAGTTTGTCAAGACGGACGGTACGTTGTGGCCGGCGAACCATGGCGAGGATCTGACTGACTTTTTTGTTAAGCGCGGTCTCGGTGTCGCTGACCTGAAGGAGTTGCTGGCCACCGCCGGGACGTTTGCGGCTCCGGAGAAAAAGCCTGAAATTGAATTGAGTCTGCGTCGGTTTTTCAAGGGTCGCAAGTTCATGCCGGCGCTGTTGGCCAAGGCGATCATGCAGGACATCGAAATTGTTTCTGATCCTATGACCGGCCTGGTGTATCGCTGGGAGGGCCGGTATTGGGAACAGTACGATTTGCAGTACATCCGCAATAAGGCGCTCCAGATGCTGGGCGATGAGGGCAACAGTTCCAAAGCCTCGGATGTATCGACCATGATCCGTGACCTGTCGGTTTTGCCTGCCGGTCGCAAACTGAATAATCATGAGGATCTGATCTGCCTGGAGTCGGGCATGTTTCATCTGCGCGAGGGAACGCTGCTGCCGCACAGCAAGGAGTATTACGCGACGTATATGCTGCCGATCAAGTTTGATCCCAAAAACGTACCAGACTGTCCGACCTGGAAGCGATGTCTGGAGCAGTGGATGGTTGATCCTGCGGCGATTCTGGAGTCGCAGAAGTATGCCGGTTATTGCCTGACCCGTGAGACCCGTTACGAAAAGATGCTGATTCTGTATGGCCCTGGTGGCGATGGCAAGTCGAAATGGATGAACACGATCAAGGCCCTGACGGGCGCTGATAACGTGTCACACATCCCGATGGGACGGCTGGAGGATCAGTTCTATCTTTCGCGCCTGGTGGACAAGCTGATCAACATGAGTACGGAGATCGAGTCCAAGGCGATGCAAAGTCAGGAGATCAAGGCGATCGTGTCGGGTGATCCGATCTGCGCGTCATTCAAAAACCAGACGCCGTTTGATTTTACGCCGTTCTGCAAGCTGATCTATTCGACCAACAAGCTGCCGAAGATGCTGGACAACTCTGACGGTTTCTTCCGCAAGATCATGATTATCAAGTTTGAGGGGCAGTTCGTCAAGAAAGGCGAGGCCGACTTATTCCTGCAGGAGAAGCTTCTGGAGGAGTTGCCGGGCATCTTTGCCTGGGCGCTGATGGGTTTGGTCAAGCTGCGCGAGCAGGGCTTTACGGCAGCGGCCAGCATGAATGAAACCCTGGCCACGTACAAGATGATCAACAACAACGTGCTGTATTACATCGATCGCCACATCGAGGCTGATGGCAGTGCCAAGGTGATCAAATCGACGTTGTATGACGACTACAGCAAGCGCGTGCGCGGCTATAATCTGCAGCCAATGGGCGAGCCTACGTTCCGCGCTGAGTTCCTGCGGCAGATGAAGGAACGGGGGATAGACGTGCGAGATGGGAAGGACAACGTGGTTGTGGATCATCATTCCGGCGCGACTGAGCGTCGGAATGCATATGTCGGTTTTCGTGTTGTCGAGGAGAAGGCCGAGGCTGATCTTGATTCCCTTCCCCCGTTCCCCCTTCCGCCTGCGGGCAACTACCCAGAGGATAATCTTCAAGGGACGTTTCAAGGAGAAATGTTATGAAGTGCCAAAAATGCGAAGAGTTAATCAATATAATTAACGATATGCGCCAAGTGCTTGAATTTGTGAGAGATAAAGACAAGGATTGGGAAGCAAGAGACAAGATTGATCAGGTGCTTTATGATCTACAAGCAATGTCCGTGCCGTCCGGCTCTGTCCGGCGTGATTTTGAGACAACCGGACACCTTTAAAGCCAGTATCCAAGCAGTTTTGCGTCACTCTGTCCGGCGTGTCCGGCAGATTTCAACATCCTATACATAGCGCACCCGCCCGCACGGGGGGATGTTTTAAGACGGTAGCAAATATTTATTATTTATCTTCTTAGGATATAGAAAAGAGAAGGACAAGCCGGACAGAGCATCAAACGCCTTGATATTGTTTAAAAAATGTTGTCCGGCACCAACCGGACAGAGCCGGACAAGCCGGACAAGAGGAAAAGACGATGGCAAAAACATCAGCACCAGGCGGCGAATTTACTTCATCAACCCAGATGTTCGGTTGTTCGGGCTTCAGCGAAGCGCTGTCCCAGGCGACTGATGAGACTATCGGCGATGTTAAGGCGGCGATCCGCAGTGCTCTGAATAAGATGGTCGCCAAGATCAAGACGCTGGTTTCGGGTGAGATCCGGAATGTCTATAACGTGCCCCGGTCGATATTGGATGAGCGCTTGGCTATCTTTACTGCCAAAATTCAGGATCTGGAAGCAGAGCTGGTGGTTGGTGGTCGTTCCGTGGCGTTGTCGTATTTCGGGATGAAGGCTGTTGAAGGGAACATGAGGAAATCCGTTTCAATCAAAAAGACTGGCAGAGGCTATAGAGGCCAGCTAAAGACCACGGTCAAGCGCTCGTTTGCTGAATCCAGCATCACTGTAGAGGTCATTAAGGGACGCCAGACCACACTAAAGAAATCAGCCTTTGTTGCTGTCATGAAGAGCGGTCATGTTGGCATCATGCACCGTGGCCCCGGATCAATCAAGAGCCGGTCGGCATCGAAGAGCGTGAAGCATAAGCAGGCGCTCTACGAAAACTCGGTGGTATCAATTGCGACGATGTTCAGCCAGGTCGGAGTTAACGACGCAGTGGTTGCCAAGATCGATGCAGAGTTAGAGATTATATTCTGGCATGAGCTGGAATTCTACACAGAAAGGTCGGGACGATGACCAGGGCTAATCGGTACACGCGGCGGTCTAATCGGTGGGTATCGCGTTGTACGGCTGTCAGCCCCAGTCGGCCGATTCACGGGTCCTTCCCGGATCATACCACAGTGCGGGCGGCAAAGCTCGCGGGCTTTGCGTCAGAAACAACTTTTTCGAGTTCCGGAATATCGGAACGCTTCCACAGGACGGTGAGTTATGAAACTAGATAGCGTACTTGACATCATCGACCGCCCGACCGCCTGGGCGTGGATCTGCCGAACCTACTTGCCGGATGGAGTTGTTTGCCCGGTATGTGGCCACGTCATCACCGGGGATCGAGCCCTTGCCAGCTTTGTTGCCCTGGAGCGAACCTACTGTACCGGCCATAAATCAGCCTTCCGGCCACTATCGGCGATCGCACCACTACGCGGCACCGAATGGGCGCCGGAGGAGTTTGTCAAGTTGCTGATGCTGCACCTGGCTGAACAGAGCGCTTCTGATATCGCCGCCCTACTCGGCAAGTCCGCCGGCTGCGTGCGGGACATGCTTGGACGCCTTGCCGTCCTGGACCATAAAACAACCACTGGAGACCGGCTCTTAGACGGATAAGGATAAAAAGGGCGCGCCGCGCAGGGGGAGGGGCAGGAAAAGAAGACGTTATCTTATGGGGGTTACCATGTCAGACACAACAACATACATATCAGCAACGCTCCGCCAAGCGAACCTTCGCCACCTCCTCGAACGAACCAGGGGAGCGGTCGGGCGGATGTATCCCTACTTCCGGATAGACTTCTACCTCGCCCGCGTAACCTGCTGCGCCACTGATCTGCGGGTCGGCTCTGTCAGCGAAATGAACCTGCGCGAAGGTGAAAGTGTCAAAATGGGGGGCACTGTCTGTATCTCTGATAAAAAACTGTGGAGCATCATCGATGCCCTGCCGGACAAACCAGTCACCCTCACCGAGCTCGACAAAAACCGCCTGCAGATACAATGCGGCACATACGTCGGAATTATTGCCTGCGTAAACCATGAAGAGCATTTTCCTGACATGATCATCCCTGGCGGCGCCCCTGACATTGAATGCGGCGGATCGTTCCTCAATGACATCTATACCGCCATCGGGCACTCGATCGGATCAAACGAAGATTCCGCAACCAGCGGCATGTTCATCCGCGCAGAAGACAGCCGCCTGGTTGGAGCAGCTACCGACGGCCACCGCCTCTCCGTCGCGGCGATATCAGTCCCCTATGACGATGACTGCGAACCATTCAACAACGGCGTCACCATATCAGGCCGCGCTCTCGGAGAAATCAAGAAACTGTCCTGCGGCTCCAGCGAAGTCCGTTTCCGTGAAAACCGCATGAGCGTAGAGCAAAACGGCATTGCCATAATCGCCATGCTCTTCGAAAAAGAATTCCCGGCGTATCGCAGAATCATACCAACAACACACCCTCATTGCCTCGTAGTCAATACCTGCGGCCTGATTGAAATTGTCGAGCGCGTCACGGTCCTATCGGAAACGCTCGGCATAACACTGGAGATCCACTCCGGATGGATCACCGTAACCGGTGAAAACTCCGCCGGCATCATCAGCGACCAAGTCGAATGCGAAACAACCGGCGAAGATGTCACAATCTGCATTACCCCGCGCTATCTCCTTGACTCCCTTCGGTCCCTCAAATCATCGGAAGATGTCGTCATTAAATATCGAGACGAAAAATCGGCGGTCCTGTTGATCCCTGCTGATCATAGCGGATGGGATGAACGAATTGAACTGATCCAGCCCCGGAGCGCGTGATGGAATATTATTTTTATCACGGCGCAGCATTCAATAAATACCCGCTGCCAGAACGCAACCCGCTTACACTGGCGGCTGATATGCGCGTGGCAGTCTGTAACGTATGCCCGCTTGCCACACATGGCCATATATGTGTCCCTAGTGATGAAAACCCTCATAGCTATACAAAATATTGCACGCTCACGGCCATCGCCACCGGTTTAATAAATATCGATGATGCCTTGGCAGATGGACAGGCCGAACCAACTATTGATGATCGTGAAAGAGTTGAAGCGTTGATAAATAGCCTGGGTAATCGCATACAGGCCAAAATTGTACCAGAGCCCGAGCAACCGCCCCAGATAGAAAAACCGCGCCCACGCAAAACAGCCTATCTCTGCGGATGGATGTCAGCAGAACTACCCGATCGGCCTTCCGCGCAACTCTATGTCTACAAACAGCGTAACGACTGGGGCGTCACCTACGAACCAGCTGAGGCCTCCCGCTTCAAAGCGGTTGAAGCCGTCCTAGAATGGTACCGCGTAAATGGCACCGTCCACGGTGATCCGGAAGTTAACAGCTATAACGGTCACCTGAAAATATTTGAAGATAGCCCTTCCGGATTGCGCCTGGTACCGCGTCCGACCAGACAAACCAGCCTATTCGACAACCTGCCGTCCCTGGAAATAATCGAAACGCAACCGGACTTGCTAAAAGTGCCAGATAGCGACGATTGCTTTACTAGCGATGAAAGCAAACTTCTCGCCGCCGGCTACGTCCTGGTGAAATACAACCGCGAACTAAAAACGATCCAGCAGACATATATTCCGCCAAAAAAAGGTTGGGCCCCCTCAGTCACATTCGGAACCTATGCCGCCGCTGAACGGACATTAAAGGAAGCGCTTGCAGCTGAAAATGTCGTCGAAGTGAGCCTGGAAGGCAAAGTCAACATGAGCACCTGCCGCAACAAGCTCCGCGACGCCGGGTTTGATTTCTACCGATCTGAAGGGATTATCCCTGGTCACGGGCATGATGTGCCCCGGATCAAGCAGGCAAGTCTCAACTGGGGTACCTGGGCGAAATATGAGACTCCGGAAGAACTTCAGGCCGCGTGGGACGAGTTGATGAAGGATGGGAAAGCGTTGCAGGGATAACGGCTTGAGGCTTTGCGCCTTGAGCGTAACAGCCGATGGTTATAAACTTTGGAGGAAATCGTGACATACGAACAAGCATACAAAGACCATCAATACCTATGGAAAACCTACGGGGCCGCTGACGATATGACTGGCGGGTATGTAGATCAAGAGGATTTGGACAGGTTGCTAAAAAGCCCGACAAAAGCCGTGGCTAAATTGTGTTTGTGCCGCCAGATTGATTACTGGTTTCAAGTCGGGCCTGACGACGGGGTAGATATTCCAGGTAATAAAGCACCACAATTAATAATTTTAGATCCTATTGTACGAGAAATAGCAGAGAGACATGGATGTTTATAACGGCTGGCGTTTGACCCGTCCGGCTTTTTGGTCGGGTCGGAACGCTGGTTGTACACCGTAGGAGGGTTTAAGGATGGCATGCGATAAATTTTGGATGATAGCAGACGTTGCACAGGCTGAAACCGCATTCCGTGGTGAATTTCTCGATAAGCAGAAAGCACCACGGTTCATGCACCCTACCCGCGAACAGGCGGAAACAGAACTGCTCCGGCTGCAAACGAAATTCCCGTTTTCAGAGTTCATCTTGCTGGAAGCGGTAGCCAGGGCAACGGAAAAGACAATGTTGATAATTTCCCCGGTCACGGCATTTCTGGCGGTCGAGCATATTGAACCTGACCCGGAAATTCCATTCTAGGTGTATAACGGCTGGCGTTTGACCCGTCCGGCTTTTTGGTCGGGTCGGAACGCTGGTTAGATTACGAAGGAGGGTCCAATGGTCTGGTTACCACCAATTCCAAAAATAAAGAAGGAACTGCAAAGCATCATAGCCACGGAGCGCAACAGATACCGTGACGCACTGAATAAGATAGCAAAGGCAAGGCTTGAACCGGGGCATGTTTACGAGCAAGCATTAATGCTGCAAAAAATTGCTGATAAAGCATTGGAGGGATGAATGGATCTGAGACACTGCCCATTCTGCGGCAAACCGGCACAATGTAAAGTCGAAGAGGATCACCACGGAAACTTTTATTCTCTGGGGTGCAGCAACTCTGATTGTGTGGCCCACGAAATTTATTACGCGGTGCCTGAGGAAGATTTACCGATGGAGCAAGCTGCCTTCAACTGGAATAGGAGATTTATATGAGCCGTTACGATGGACACGAAGAAACATGCGATTGCGCTGTCTGCGATGACATAGCATTCCGCGAATCTCTGCGGCAGAAGACACAAAGTAAACACGATGCAAACTGTCTGTTGCGGTTGCTTTTGGAAACGCTGCCAATTCAATTAGAACAGCGCAAACTGACGCATGACCGCACGGCGTGTGCCATGCTGATTCAGGATTCGATTGACTACCTGTTTCGCGACGGAGAGGATACGCTGATTGAAAGCCCGTCGAACGATGAACAGCAGGCGCTGAAACTGGCGTATCAGATGGGCCGCAACAGCCTGAAACAGGAAATTGAGGACTGGCTGAATAACGGCTTTGAATATGAAAATAGCGTGATGACAGTACACACGGTTCGAGAAACAGTGCAGAGATATTGCAGAGTAATCTAACGGTTTAAGTTAAGGGGCGGAACGTCCCTCTTGAACGGTTGGTTATAAATTATTCTACGCCGGTTTTGATCTTCTGGCGTAGCCATGAAAGGGAATGTCATGTCGAAATTTGAGCGAGAAAACAGGTATCTAGTGTTGAAACGGCGAGAAATTAGAAACGGACTGTCAGATATGGAACAGCATATTCTTGGGCTGTTAGCCAGAAAAGTAGCTGATTACCGAGAACAGGACATGGAAAAGCAGCCGCTTGCCTGCGTTGTAGTTGAGTCTGATTGGCCCGAGTATGAACCAACTTGGGAGGCGATTAAAAAGCGGGTTGTAGGTTACAGCGATTTGATGCCCGTGGCCGCGCAGCCAATTGCTGATTCCCAAAGACATTACGAGATCAAAGAAGGGTATATCACGGTTAACCACGAACGGCTCGGAGTAATAGGAATTGCACAAGTTACAGACGATATTGCGTGCGGAATACTTGTTGCGCTGGCTAGCAATGCAGATGTCAAAAATAAAGAGTGGTGGAAAATGGCTGAAAACCAGCGTGGACAAATAAATAAAATTGCACAACTGGAATCAAATGTGGCTGCTCTCGAAGAATCAAATGAGAACTGGATGCAGGCAGCGAAGGAAGCGGCAAGGCAAGTTGATTTATTGAGGGAGCAACTGGAACCAGACCACTGATTTTATCGGCGCAAGCCGTGGCGTAGAAGATTTATAACGGCTTGAGGCTTTGC
>JAJXWO010000009.1:47328-95907 GCA_021781535.1 Deltaproteobacteria bacterium
AATGGCAGAAAGTAGAATCAGCGGCACGATCTGCGTCACAGACTCCGAGTGAGTTTGTAAGGTCGGCAACACTAGCAAAGGTGCAAGAGACTAGATAACGGGGCTCCGCCTGACCGGGGGAGTTTTTCCTCCGGTCCTGGCGGTTGTTATCTGGTCGGCTTCCTTTAATGCCGCAAAAATAAATTCAACTATTTCTCTTTTCATTGATTATTTGTGTTGACAAGAAATCAAAGGGGTGATAAAGTTAAATCACAGTGAAGGAAAAAACAACCCCAAAGGAGAAACATCATGAAACTCACAATCGCAGAAACAATCAAGGCCGAATGCAAAAACTCTTCAGACGCAATGGATCGTGCAGCAGAACTCGAAGCCGAAACAGATCAGGATTGGGACAACGAAACAACAACATTCACATTTGAAGATGGCTCAAAACTGGCAGCAAGCGGCCCTGAATTCTGGGTTGTAAAATGAGAGGTGGCATTCGACAGGGAGCCGGGCGAAAGCCTGGCTCTGCCAAACTCGATCATCGCGGCACGGTTAAACAGGTTCGTTGGACGGCGGAAGAATGGCAGAAAGTAGAATCAGCGGCACGATCTGCGTCACAGACTCCGAGTGAGTTTGTAAGGTCGGCAACACTAGCAAAGGTGCAAGAGACTAGATAACTTCTGATTCTACCGCCCATCGGCGGCATAAAAAATATACAAACGAAAGGACTCAGCCATGATAAACACAGAACTAGAGCGGCTTTACGGTTTAAACCCTCCAGATAATAAAATATTGGAAAGCCGCCGGATTCGTGGCTGGGTGGAAAAGCTTGAAAAAGAATTCGCTGTCGAGCACAAAAGCGAAAAAACCCGCAAAACATACCGCCGGGCAATCATGCGGTTTATTCTCTGGAAACTCCGCACCCGCTGCCAGGATGTCGCTGAAGTCGCCATCCGCAGCTACTGCACACATCTGGCCCAGGACACACGCATTGCCTCAAGCACACAAAACCAGATATTCAACGCCCTGCTCTATTTCTACCGCCATGCACTCGGTGTCGAACCCGGCAAAATAGACGCCCAGCGTGCCCCCCGCACTAACTATCTCCCTGTTGTCCTGCCTCGCGAGCATATAGCACGGCTGTTCGCCTGTTCCACCGGCGTTTATCGGTTGATTTTTGAAGTGATGTACGGCTGCGCGTTGCGGGTTGAGGTCGATTGCCTGGATCTCCGGATCAAGGATGTTGACCTATCCAGCATGCTCCTGACGGTCCGGAGTAAACATGGCAGCATCCGCAACGTTGAAATTCCCGAATCGCTCCGCGAACTATTAAAAATCCAGATTACCCATGCAAAACTGATCCACGATGCCGATCTGGCAGCTGGCTTTGGTGTGGTGGATCTCCCTAATGCCCTTGACCGGAAATATCCAAATGCCGGTAAAGAATTTGGCTGGCAATATCTTTTTCCAGCGCAAACCCGGTGGATTGATGAAGATGGCCGGCAAGGTCGCGCACATATCCACGTCACGGCAGTACAGAAAGCTTTTCAAATATGCCGCATCAAGGCCGGTATACTTAAACATGCCACACCGCACTGCCTGCGCCATTCCTGCGCTACCCATCTGCTGGAAGATGGCGTTGATATCCGCCTGGTACAGAAACTGCTCGGACATGCCAAAGTGACCACCACCGAAATATACACTCAGTGCACCCAGCGCCGCTCAGGCTACCGCAATCCCCTCGACCGCCTGCTCGGCTTTGCTGAGGATATTATCGAGATCGCCCTGCCGGACGATGTCCGCCGCTGGCTGATCGCCCACGCCTCCCGCCTTGGCGTGACGCCCAACGAAGCCGCCCGGCAAATCCTGACGCTGGCCGCTCAAGGGGGCATGCTGTGAATCAAGATCCACTTTATCAATTCCCGTCGACCCGCTTTGTCAGCAATACCCCCTGGCGGCAATGGTGGCACCTGCTGTCAGAGGTGATAGAAGTCGGCAAAGCGCTGTTATGCGGAGACCTGCAGCACGCCGCCGCAGAAATATGGGACGTCAAACAGAGCAGCGAAACACTGCACCGGATATTATCCGGCAAAGGCTCCGACGTAGAAATGGCCAGAGAAACAGTGACGAACAATAACGTTAACCGGGACTATTACCTATGATATCGCTCACCTGGCTCCTGACAACCCTCTCGATCATCGGCGTAATCCTCAATACCCATCAGGATCGACGTTGTTTCTACGTCTGGATCGTAACTAATTCATCCTGGGCCGCCGTAGATTTTTACAAAGGCATCTACGCCCAGGCGACCATGTTTGTTTTGTATCTCTGTCTCTCCATCTGGGGGCTGTACAAATGGCGGCACAAACCAGCCAGACCCGAGGCGTTATGAACACTCCGGAAACCGACACAACCGCCGTCATCGATCAGGAAGAAGCGCGTTTACTCAAGCATCGTGACGACTGTCTGGATCTGGCGAAACGAAAGCCGACCGGCGCCAACCTCAAGAGCTTTAAAAAAGCTGAAACGGCCTTGGCTGACTTCCGGACCGCCCGCTACGAATCTGCCGGCGAAAACACCTTCGCCTCGATCGTTGATGTCGTCGCTCACCTGGATACTGAAGGGTGGAAGATCAGCAAGAGCACTGCGTATGAACACCGTGACGACGGCAAGATCCGCCCGGGCACCGATGGTAAATACACCCTCTCCACTGTCCAGGAATATGCCCGAAAGCATCTGCAGCGTAAAGATGGCGGCAGTATCGCTGCGACCAACTTGCAGGAAGAAAAACTGCGTGGGCAGATCCGCCAAATCTCCACCGACGCCGAAATGCGCGAGCTAAAGTTGAAGGAACGCCAGGGAGAACTTATCCCGCGCGATCATGTCGAGATTGAGCTGGCCGCCCGTGCCGGTGATCTCAAAACGCACCTGGACGCCTCGGCCCGCAGCTCCGCCACCCGCATCATCAAACTGGTAGCCGGAGATATTCAAAAAGCCCCCGAGCTGATCAGCTTTATGCTCGGCATCAACAGAAAAGTGATGGACAACTATTCCCGGCCGATTCAAGGGCCGGATGAGGAGGAAGAGTGATGTCTGAATTTTATGGGGAACAAAGAATTGACCTTGGAACGTATCTGCAAAAAAGAGGGATCTATCTGGATGCGGGCGATATTCATGCGGCAAAAACGTTGTTGTCCCACATTGCCAGTCAGCAACTAGGCCCCACGGGTAAAACGTTTCTTTTGATTACCCTGCAAGAATATCTATCGACAAGCCTGTTGCCGCTGGATTTGTTTCTCCAACATAAAAAATTAGTGTTAAGGCCGTGGCAATACGTAGCCGCAAATGATTTTCTGACAAAGCAGTCGGATATAGGCTGCACTTTCGCCGATCGCATGATGATTATGGATGTCCTTATAGGTTTCATAAACGAACACGGCAACCATTTCACGGTCTGAGGAGATAGTATGAAAATAGAGGAAATCTATACAGAGCTGGAATCATCTGGGTGTCGATTCCGCAAAAAGGCTATATCCGCTAGAGAGACCGCTTTAAAAGCGCGTAAAAAAGGCGATCTCCGCAAGTCGGATAAATTCAATGCTGTAGCTAGAGTCTATGAAATGGTGTCAATCAAGATTGGACCGCTAGAGAGGGAATTGCTAAAACATACTCCTGATGAATTCCAAGATAGCCTTATTCCATTTTGATGCCCGCCCTCGCCCCCCAAATAGCCGACGATTATTCCTGGCTGCCGTCCGCCCCGCCGCGCACCTACCGGCTCTACCCCGGTGAACTGCTGGCCTATCGCGCCGGTACCGGCAAAATCGGCAGCGCCTGGGCTCACGGCAATCGCTATGTCCACGTTTCCCCTCTGCCCGGCCCGTGGGATAATGATGTTGCGCCCTACCTGGTTGACATCATGGATACCTTCAGCCAGGAGCATTTCCAGCACGGCACCATTGCGGGGGGCTCTCAGGGCGGCAAAACCGACATTCTGCATAACTGCATCGGCATAGTATCAGACAATGCTCCCGGCCCTTCATTGCTCGTCATGCAGGATCAGTCTACCGGCGGGGATACTATCACAGACCGCCTGATTCCCATGTTCCGCGATACGCCAACCCTGCGCAAACTCAGGACGAAAAACCCTGACGACCTCGGTAAACAACGTATCCGCCTGCGCAACGGCATGACCATCTACCTGGCGTGGTCAAATTCGGAAGGTCGCCTCGCCTCCAAACCGATCCGCTATCTCTTCCGCGACGAAATAGACCTCTGGCCAGCCTCCGCTCTCAAAAAGTCCTGGGCACGCACCAGGGCATTTAAATACTCCCGCAAAATCATGGACGCCTGCACCGTCAGCACCGAAACCGGACCCGTCTGGTCGGCACAACGTCACGCCCAGGAAGTGCGGGAATACTACGCAAAATGCCCCCACTGCGGACATGAACAAACTATGAAATTCGCCCAGGTGTGCTGGGCCGATGGCGTCATAGATCCGCAAGCGCTGTCCGAGGGCAATTCCGCCTGGTATGAATGCGAACACTGCCAAGGCAAATGGGATACAGACGATCGTGACGATGCCGTTAAAGCTGGCCGATGGAAACGCAGAGACAACGGCGTCATCCACCTGCATCCGTCGTCGGTATGGTGGCATATCCCGCCGATGCTCTCGCAGTTCGTCCCGTTCAACGAAATAGCGCAGGCCTATCTTTTAACACTTACGGAGCCGACGCAGGAAAATCTCGTCTTTTTCTACAACGACTGTCTCGGCCTCCCGTTGCCGGAAGATGCCGACGGCGAAACGATCAAAGAGAAAGAACTGTACGAACGCCGTGAACGCTATACCCCTGACGGTGCTGCCTGGCGTGTACCTATGCAGGCCTGCGTTATCACCGCTGATACTGACGTCCAGGCTAACCGTCTCGAGTGCGAAGTTGTCGCCTGGGGCGCCGGTCATGAATCGTGGGGGATTGAGTACAAAGTTTTCCATGGCGATACGGAAAAAGACGAGGTATGGGACCAGCTGCACGACTGGATATCTGAAACAACCTGGCGTCACGAATCCGGGGCAGAGATGTCGATTGCCAAAATGGGTGTTGACCTCGGATATCGCTCCGGAATGGTCGCTAAGTTTGTGAAGCGATCACGGCGCTATCTTGCGCACAAGGGCTCCAACAACGGTAGCGCTCCGCTCGTCCCGCGCAAACCAAGCAAAAGCCCCAAATACAAAGTCGCCTTTTATGAACTGGGGGTTTCATCCGGAAAAGACAGCTTCTTTACATGGCTCAACAACGAACCGGGCGGCGCGAGATCGTGTCACTTCCCCCTGCTCTATGGCTATGATTTTGAATACTTCCGCATGCTGACAGCAGAGCACGCCGTCAAAGAAAAGAACCGCCGCACCGGCAAGCTCGAAACCGTATGGAAACTCCGCCCCGGCTTCATCCGTAATGAGGCACTGGACGTACGCGTCGGAAATATGGCGGTGCGAGAGATATTGAACCCGAATTATACCGCCCTTTCTGCCACGCTGCAGGGCGGATATGTCCCGCCGACAGAACAAAAACAAAAGCCGCGCCCAACACCACAAAAACCAAAGCCACTATCAACCCCGCCCAAACAAGCCACGGCCATGCCCGGCTGGTTCACGAACAGGAGATAACTATGGAAACCCCGCCGGTCTTCAAGCGACAGGAAATGCTCTCAGTCGGAAATATCCGCAAAATGATCCCCGGCAAAAACGGCGGTCCCTGTTCGCGCCAGCATGTCCACAACCTGATCGAGCACGGCGCTCTCTCCCCGGCTTTTAAGTTCGGTGGAAAATACAATATCCATGTGCCGCGGGCTGTTGTGGAGGAATATATCAAGGGGTGCCAGATTGATCCGGGGAAGTAAGGGACAAGCGCCAGCAGCGGCGCTTTCCCATCCTGTTACATAACGCTTGTTAGGGCGGGTTTTCGATGCCATTTATGACACAAAAACAAACCAATTGGGCGGGTTACACCATTAGGGATCTACTCCGAGAGTGGAAGCGCCTCCATGATGAAAACGAATCCCTGAAAAGGGAAATACAGCAGTTGAGGAGCAAAGCAATGATGAGAGCAAAAATGCAGGTGCAGTCTGTAGTCCCGGCAGGTGCAGCAGCAGAATCGATCAGGATGTCTCCGGTTTGTGGCTCTGACCCGTTTGGGCCGAATGGTGAAAGCGAGGACAACACGTTTGCACGATACACTCCGGCCGGGAGCCTTGAACTAACGATTAACAATCCTGATCTCGTTGGTAAGTTCTCGGTTGGCCAGAAATTCTATGTGGATTTTTCCCTGGCGGAGTAGTTGAAACCGGGGCGAAGGGTGAATGATTCCCTTCGCCCTAACGGGTGTTCAGATCAGCGGAGGGAAACAACTATGAGCATAACGGATACCAAAAACATGAAGTCGTGGAACGGAGAGGATATACAGCCTTCCGCTGCATCTGATCGTTATCTGGCGGGGCAACCGGCAGGCACATTGGCGACGTTCGACGAAGGAATTGAAAAACTTAAAAGTATCGTTGCGGTAGGTCTGCATTTTGGATGCGCGGTTATTCAGCGGCAGTTAGGATGGGGGTACAATCGGTCATTTCATCTGATGGAACACGCTGTTTCAAGCGGTCATGCGTATTGGCACACCGAAACAAGAATCATATTCAAGTAGTCAGATAACATCAAATTAGATAGCCACTGATCAAAACAATGACGGAGCGATACATGAAAAAAATAGCGTCAATAGCAACAAATATACTCATGATATCCGGAATATTGGGAGTGATTGTATTTTCAACCTTTGGCTTGGCAAAGCTAGGCAAATCTCTTTCATATTCATGGTGGTATGAAGATCAAGTCAAACAGACAGTACGGCAAATGGTCAATGACAGTGCTTTAAAAAAATAAATTACTTCACGACAACTTATGGCGGTGAGGCGCAATGGCCCAGCACGAAGGGTGAGGAGATGCGCTGAAAGTCGGAAACGGCAAACGGACAGGCAACGCGTGCAGCTGAGAGGAGTCCGGTTGGAGTTCGAATCTCCCCACCGCCACCAACAAAACCACAACCCCTAGTAACAAAAAAACGCATCCACCCCCACATATTGTAAAAAAAGTGTCCACAGCGTCCACGGCGTCCACCGTGTCCATGACTTCCATTAAAAAGCCTGCGCATTATTGCGCATGGCAATCACTCCTCTTTTCACATCGGCAGAACTTGACACCCACATCGCCGCATACAAGCAGGCGCTGATTGATGTCGCCTCCGGCCAAATTGTTAAACTGACAACCGGCGGCTCTGATCGTCAGCTTACCCTGGCCGATCTGCCCGAAATCCGCGCTACCCTCGAATTTTACCAAAAAGAAAAAGCCAAAACCGCCGGCATATCAGGCCCGCAATTTCTCCCTGCGAGGCCACGCCGATGAGTGCCAACTGCCGCGTCGGAAAATCATTCCTGTCACCCCGCGCTCAATCCATCGCCCTGCCCAAAATGCAAGGCTCGTCATTCAGCCGTTCCGCCGGATCAGCAGCCGGTACCATGTCTAACTGGTCACCGCGTCGCCTCACCTGGATCGAGGAAGGCCGCCAGCGTGAACGCATTGTCGAGCGCGCCAACGATATCGCCACCAACAACGCCCACGGCGCCAGCCTCATTGATTCCATTACTACCAACACCGTCGGGACCGGACTCTGGCCCCAGGCGAAACCAAACTGGAAACGTCTCGGCATCACCGAAGAACAAGCGCAAGAAATCGCCGAAACGATGGAATGGGAGTTTGAGCAATGGACCAAAGAAGCCGACGCCTCCTCTCCCAGTGCTGAGACGGCAACCTCCAATTTTTACGGCCTCCAGTTTCAAAACATCTGGTCGATGCTCGTCAACGGCGAATTCATCAACCTGCCGCTCATGCTCGATGATCCATCGCGCCGCTACTCGCTGGCCCTGCAAACGATCGATCCCGTCCGCCTCCGGACACCAATGGCATACCTCGGTACTAAAGACGTCCGCGACGGCATCCGCCTCGGCAAAAACAGCCAGCCAACCGGATACCTGATAGCAGATCCGGAGGACGGCAAACTGTATGCGTCTCTTGATCTGCGCAGCTTCCGCGAACTGCCGCCCAAAGCTGGCCACCGCCCGACAGTCATTCACCGCTTTCACAAGAAAATGCCCGAGCAGGTTCGTGGCAATTCCATCCTGGCCCCGGCCATGAAGTTTTTCCGCGACATGAATGACTATCTGGACTTTGAACTGGTCGGGGCAATCATCGCCGCCAGCTTCCCGGTGTTCATCGAAAAAGCTCCGGATACCGATGCTGAAGAACAATACGGCAGCGACGGTACCGCCGCCGATCCGACCCGTTATCAGGAAGTTTCTCCCGGCGTTATGTACGGCAACGCTGGTGAAAAGCCGACAGTTCTCGCCAACCCGCGCCCCGGCGGGTCGTTCGGCACTTTTGTCGAAACCGTCCTGCGCGCTGTTGGTGCCAGCTGCGGCATGCCGTACGAAGTTATCGCCAAGGATTTCAGCAAAACCAACTATTCCAGCGCCCGCGCTGCCCTTGAAGAAGCGTGGCGGGTATTCGGCATGTACCAGGACTGGCTCGTCACCTATTTCTGCCAGGTTGTCTGGGAAATGGTCTGGGAGGAAGCCTGGTTGCGTGGGCGCATTAAACTGCCCGCCGGTTCTCCTGATTTCTATACCGCCCGTGCTGAATGGACCGCCGCTACCTGGATCGTCCCCGAGCGTACCAGCCTTGATCCGGTAAAAGAGATCGTCGCCGCCGTTATGGCCAAAAACAACAACATGGGCACCGATGCCGATTTCTGCGCCAAGCGTGGCAAGGATTGGGAAGCTGTCTATAGCCAGCGCTCCCGTGAAATCAACAAGGCCAAAGAGCTGGGCCTGCCGGATAGTGCCGGTGCCAAAAAAGAAACGGTATCCAAAACCGCGCCTGATCCGGTTACAGATCCGGCGACAGAGGAACAACCATGAAAAATATCAGAATAGCCGAACTGCTCTTCAATCGTCCGCTGATGATTTCAGAATCAAAACTGAACGTCATTCTTCACGCCCTGGGGCCGCGCTTCAATCTGGATATGAATGCGCTGCCGCCTGGTGTCAACATGGCGCAAATCAGTGACCAGGAGCGCAACCGTGCCGGATACAAAGCAGCAGCCGGTGTCGGCATCATCGGCATATACGGGCCGCTGATGCACCGGGTTATGGCCTCCGATTATCCCAGTGGCGGCCCGACAACCTATGCCGATATCCGTCGATCGTTTGATCTGGCGATGGTCGATGATGCCGTTCAATCCATTGTCCTGGAGATTGATTCTCCCGGTGGCGAAGTCCACGGAGTTTTCGACCTGGCCGATCATATCTTCCAGTCTCGCGGGCAAAAACCGATCACCGCCGTCATAAACGAATCGGCATACAGCGCCGGTTACTTGCTCGCCTCCGCTGCCGATCGCATCATCGTTCCCCGCACCGGTGGCGTCGGTTCCATCGGCGTTATTGCCACCCATGCCGATTTCAGCCGTGCCGAAGATGCTGCCGGAATAACCGTTACCCATGTTTTCGCCGGTGCGCGTAAAGCGGATTTCTCACCGCACCAACCGCTCGGCAATGAAGCCCACGCCCTGCTGCAGGGCATGGTTGACGATACCTACGAAATGTTTGCCGACACCGTGGCCCGACATCGCAAAATGTCGGTTAAAGCGGTCAAGGGCACTGAGGCTGGAATATATGAAGGCAAAAAAGCGGTTGCCGCAGGGCTTGCGGATGAAGTCCAGGCCGCCGACAAGGCTATATCGTCAAGCAACGGCAAAAGCGGCCGCGCCATGATCACTGCCACCAAAACCGCGTCACATACATCAAAAACGGAGGAGAGTATGACACTCGAAGAGTTGAGAACGAATCACCCCGATCTGGTCTCACAGATCGAAACAGATGCCCGGCAGGGCATGATTGCCGCTGCCGATGCCACCGCCGCCCAGGCAACAGCCGTTGCCGCCGAACAGTCCCGCGTCTGCGGATTGGTTACCGCCGCATTCGGTGCAGAGTCCGGAACAAAGCTGAGTGCCGTCGCCGCCAAAGGCCTGACCGCCGAAGACGTATCGACGCTCGGCATTACCTTTGCCGCAACAGCCTCCGGTCCTATTGATGAGAACAAAGTTGACGAAGCCAGCCGTGCCGCCATTCTGCAAGGCTTGAAAAATGTTGCTCCTACCGGCCTCAACAATGTGCAGCCAACAGCCGGAGAAGCCGCTGAAAGAACAGCCGCTGCCGCAGGGATCGCCGCTGGCGGCAAACAGAGATAACCACCACCCACACACTAATACACGGAGGATTACACCATGGAAACTTTTACCCCTGACAAACTGCTGGCCGGAGATTACCCGGCAGTAACCGACATCGTAGTTATCGACACTGGCGCTTTGGTGCGCGGCACCCTGCTCGGCAAAATTACCGCAACAGGCAAGTACATTAAATGTGATAGCGCTGCTGTTGACGGTTCGCAGGCCCCGCTTGCCATTCTTGCCGAAGATGCAGACGCTACCGCTGGTGATGTCAATGCCACTGTCTATCTGTCCGGCGCTTTCAATCAGGACGCCGTGACGTTCGGCGGGGCTGATACCGCTGCCACTCACCGTGCCGCTCTGCGCGACCTCAATATCTATCTGAAAGCGGTCGCCTAGGCGCCGTTTAAAACTCTCTTGGAGGAGTCAATCATGAAGACCATTTCAACGTTCCTGTCCTGGACCCTGCTGCTGTTTGTGGCAATCCTTTGTTTTCCCGCTGGCCACGCCATCGCTGCTGAACCTCTCACAGCCGGGGCGCTCGCCATTCCGTTCCTTGGTATGGGCCTGATCGATATTTTCGATACCCGCACCATGATTGAAGCTGTTGAACAGATGTATCGCCCCGGGCGTTGGTTGCGTGACACCTTTTTCCCTGCTGCCGTTCCAGCCGACACCGAATCTCTCGATGTCGATATCATCAAGGGCGGTCGTAAACTCGCCCCTTTCTGCTCGCCGTTGACTGAAGGCAAGGTTGTCCCCGGTGTCGGCTTTACCACACAGACACTGAAGCCCGGATACATCAAACCCAAACGGGTTACTACTGCCGCCGATCTGCTCACCCGTTCACCTGGCGCCATTCTTTATGCCGGTGGCGAAACAATCGAGCAGCGCGCTCAGAAGAAACTCGGCGCTGACCTTGCCGACCTGATGGACACCATTGACCGCCGTGAGGAATGGATGGCCGCTTCTGCACTTGATCTGGGCGCAATCACCATGAAGATCAAGGGTGAAACAGCCGATCAATCCGTGCTGGTAGATTTCCAGATGGCCGCTACACACAAAATTACCCTGGCCGGCACTGATCTCTGGTCGGATGCCGCCAGCGATCCTCTGGCAAAACTTGCCTCGATTGCTTCGACTATCCGCAAGGATTCCGGTGTTTCCCCTGATGTCCTGGTTCTCGGCTCAGATGCCGCCGCTGCATTCGTTAAAAACGCTGCTGTCCAGAAATATATGGACATGCTCAAGGTCGATGTTGGTCAGATCAAGCCACAGGAATTGCCGCAGGGCGTCACGTATATCTGCAGCCTCCGTTACCCCGGCTTGTTCATCGACGTCTATTCCTACGACGAATGGTATGAGCACGAAGACACAAACGTGTTGACCCCTATGGTGCCTCTCAAAAAGGCCTGGCTTGGCTCGACCCGTTCTGCCAACCGCACCCAATATGCGGTTATCCAGGACATCGAAGCTATCGAGGGCGGTATGGCTGCCGTTTCTCGCTTTCCCAAATCCTGGGTAACCAAAGATCCCGCGGTTCGTTGGTTGATGGTACAGGCCGCACCGCTGCCGACTATGAAACAGCCGGATGCATTCGCCTCGATTCAGGTCCTCGCATAACCATAAACCATTAATGCCGGTGGCGGTGTAATGCCGCCCCGGCGAAAGGAACTATCATGGCAAAAACAGCCCTTATCGTAGCCGTTCTTGGCTGCATCCATATCGGAGACAAAGAACATGTCCCCGGCGGCAAACCTTTTGAGTGTGAAGCAAAAGAAGCAAAACGCCTGATCAAGCTGGGCGTTGCTGCGCTTGCTACAGAAAAAGACCAAACGCAATCAGATGACGACTCCACAGATGACAATGCAAAAGCCGATCTGCTTGCCGCAATTGCTGCAGCTGAAACAGTAGATGCTTTGCAGGCGCTTATGCCAGAGGCCCAGCCGGATGATGAAATTGCCGCGGCCTTTGTCGCAAAAATGACCGAACTGGAAGAGGCATAACAATGTCATTCGGGGCCCTGATAGTTAAATGCAATACGGTGTCTATCGGGGCCTTTGCCAACGTCGACGTCAGCATCTCCCTCGACGGCCTCCTTGTCAGAGACGACATTCGCGGCATTTTCGATGAGTCCAGTGAAGTGGTGTCACCGTATGAAGCAAGCCAGATCGTATTCAAACCGGCAGTTAGCGTCCAAGACAGCGATTTCAGCGGGATAACCAGCGCCAACGTACTGACGATCCGTGGCAAGGATTACCGCTTTGACGGCAAACCCCGACCGGACGGCAACGGATTCACACTTATTTATCTGCAGGTAAAAAAATGACCGTACAAGCCCAAATAGATGCATATATCGCCGCGCTGCTGGCAACCATCACCATCGCCAACGGTTACCAAACCGACGCCGGTGCCGCTGTCTACAAAGAGCTGGAATACACCGCACACCCGGACATCATGCCATCAATAGCCTGGTTCCCGGGAGATCTGCAGAGCGGTGTCGAAATCGGGCCGGTACCGCCGGAAATGGGCGAGACAAATCATTTATATCCGATGTCCTGGGAAGGTTTCATCGCCGACGACCTGGATGGCTCAGCCGGGCGCAAACTCAAGGCCGATCTGGTCAAGGCTCTTTATGTCGACTTTCGATTCGGCGGCTTGATCGAGATTATCGACAGTTGCAAATCTTCGGTGGCTGTCCAAGCCGGGGAAGATGTTTTTAGCATCGTGCAGGTCAGTTTCACCATTTTTTACGTCACGCCTTTTGGGCAGGAATAATACTAAACCGGGAGTCGTCACAATGCCTGATGAAATGTCCATCGCCCTGGAAGATCTTCAAGAGATCATGGAAATGCTTCCGGACCCGCCGGCCTCAGGAGAAAAGCGCCACAATGCCTTGACCCGTGATGATGTGTTGATAATCGCCAAGATCATCCAGGCGATGTCACACAACGAATGCAGCATGGGGCTCACCCCCGAAGAAATCGGCAAGATCAAGACGGCGGTGCAACTGGTCAACAAGGGCATCCTCGGCATCGGCTGGCTAATTCTCGCCGCTGTTGTTGCCGGTCTGCTCAAGGCGACCTGGTGGGGCGTCCAGCACGGCATTTTGGAAGCCGCCGACACGGCTCAAAAAGCGGCCAAATAATATGAAAAATTTTACGGCATACCTGTTAATGGCGCTGGCCTGCTCACTGGCTCACCCGGCAGCCGCCGCCGATATCAACAAGTCATTGGCCACTGTTTTCGGGCATGAAGGCGGGCTGCAGTGTGATCCATCCGATCCGGGCAACTGGACCGGCGGCAGGGTTGGCCATGGCCGCCAGGGCTGCACCAAATACGGCATAGCAACCAACACGTATCCACATCTTGATATCCGCAACATGACGCTCAAGCGGGCGGGGGAATTATACAAGCGGGACTTTTGGGACCCGATCCACCTGGGCGAGTTTGAAAGCCAGGCGACCGCCACGGAGATCTTCGACACCTCGGTAAATTGCGGCGTCGCTACCGGTGGCAACATCGTTATCCGCCTGGTCAATATCTTTGGCCCGGCACACTACAAGCTGAACGGCCACGTCAATTTCGAAATGGTCGAATGGATCAATAAGTACACGCGCAAAAAGACGAACCGCACCACATTTTACAAGGCGCTCAACGTGCTGCAGGGGCAACGATACCTGCAGATTATCGAGAACAATTTCCGCATGGCGAAATATTCGAATAGTTGGTTTGGAAGGGTGGGGCAGTAATGTCGATTATCGCAATCGTCATCAAATACTGGCGGGAAATCGCCGTCGCGCTGCTGATCCTGCTGTTGATCGCAGTGGGCTTTTACCTCAGGTCTGTATTTGCCGAACGCGACCAGCTCAAAGCAGCAAACAGTGTCCTGGCCGCGCAGCTGAAAGATGCGGCCCAAACGCAGGAACTGGCCAACAAGTTTACCGAGGCCATCAGCCAGATCAAAATCAGGAGCAACGTCAATGTGCAACGTATCGAAAGCCTGCCGAAACCTGTGTTTGTTGATAATAGCGCTCCTCTGCTGCTCGTCCCTGGGGGCGTGCTGCAAAGCGTGTATCCGCCCCCAGCTGCCAGTGGAGCCGCAACCGGTAATGCATCAGATCGAAGTGTGGCCGCCGGCAAACCCGGCAGCTGAATTTTGTCTCTCCGATCGGGGTCGGCGTGACGTGCTGGTCAACCTGGAGGCATACCGCGCCGCACTGGAAAGTTGTCGTGAAACTATACGCATTTATAACGCCGAAATTAAAGGAGTCCATTAATGGCAAAAATCAATGTAATCGGCAAAGGCAACCTCGGTTTCTCTCCCAAATTTGGGGAGATCGTCGCAGGTCAGGAATACACCATTGAAGAGGAAGATTTCGCTGATCAGCTCTTCGACCGTAAATCGTCAAAAAAACAAATTGAGCAGAAGGGAGGGGATGAATAATGAGCATCAGTGGAGCAGAACTTAAATATGGCTTCAAGAAAGCCACCGTGTGGAACACAGCCGTTGCCCTGGGGGCCGGTAATGGTTTCCTCGGACTCGACTTGAGCCTCAAAGCCGACACCACCAACATTACCGATGATTCTCGCGGCCAGCTGTTTGCCGTTGATTCCAGCGCCGGGGAAGTCAAGTGCGAGGGCTCAGTCCCTGCGTATCTTCGCTACAACGACGCCACCGTGCTCTCGATGCTCGCTATTATCATGGGCACCGCCGCCGCCCCGGCCCTGCATGCCGCCGGGACACTCTCTTATGATCATATCCTCAAAGTGGCGCTCAACAATGACGGCTTGTTTGGCACCCTCTGCGCGGCCATCGGCACTGTTGGGGTAGAAGAGATGCCCTCTTGGAAGCCGAACAAAGTCGTCATCAAATGGGATACCGGCAAGCCGGTTCAGATCACCGTTTCCGGCGCGGGCGTTGATGTCACGACCAACGGCGTTAATACCCTGATCACCTTTAACAACGTCACGATCCTTGAGCGTACCACCCGCGCCTATATGGGCCAGACGGTATTATTGATAAACGATCAGTCTGATATTGCCCTGGACATAACAAACAGAATCGGCCCGTCCAGTATTGAATTATCTCTGGAGAGGAAACAAAGCGGCGTTTATGGATCATACACATCAGACGACGCCGCCCCGCGTGATCTGATCGATGAACCGACCGGAGACGGCATGTTTACCGCCGGACTCAAACTGCAGTTCCCGCGCACTGCCAACTTGAACGCCCGTACCGAGATGAAGAATAACGTCTCCAAAAAAGCGGAAATTATCTGCACCGGGCCGATGATCGAAACTGACATCCCCTATCTGATCAAATTCCAGATGCCGCATCTGAAGCCGAAAACGTATGAGAACCCCTACGCCGCCGGCATCATTCAAAACAGCAGAGAATATGATGTCCTGGGTGCGACAACCGCGCCACTAGGCATGGTCGGCAATACCGACCCGCTCTGGATCAGCATCACTAATAAAATCAGCACGAGTCTACTGGCGTAATAGAGATTGGCGGGGCCTCTATCCTTTCGGGGGTCGGAGGCCTCGCCATCCTCCTTGCCGCCTTTTTTATCACCCATTCAATTAAATGAAGCAACGGAAAGGACAACAACATGAAAATCGGCATATTTGATACACCACCGCAAAAATGGTTTCCCTTCGACAAAGACACCGAAGTGCTTATCCAGCACATAGAAAAAGCCAAGCTCAACACTATTCTGATGCAGGGTGCTGAGGCGGCTAAAAAGATGAAAGCCAAGGCCGGCAGCGTGCAGGATATCTTTCTTGGCAAAGCGGCGGTGTTCGGTTGGAGAAAAATTACTGATCAAGATCAACCAGGTATGCTGCTCCCGAACGGAGATCCACTGCCGTTTACTCCCGAAAACAGAAATCTGGCCATAACCAAAAGCAATCGTTTTTCCGAGTTTGTCTACCGTATCGCCACGGACGAAACACAATTTATTGATGACGATATTCCGGAACTCGATGCGGATGACCTGAAAGACCTGGAAGACGTCCTCGCTGAATTCAGCAAGGAAGAACAACCGGGAAACGAATAACCGCGTACCTCTGGGCGCGTGATGACCATCCAAAGGTTTCCTGCGAGGCATGCCGTGAAAATTTTGACGCTGACGGCATAGAACCTGACTGTATCACCGGATCATGTCCAACATGTTTTGATCAACTGGGAGATGATGAGTTTCGTATCCTGGAGGCACATTGGCTGATCTCGCATTTAGCGGAAATGGGTTTATCCCAACTGGCAGCAAAAGAATACAACCTGGGCCGTGACGATCTTATCCAACTGGCAATCATCGAATCGGAGTGCCGCAAGATAGCAAAGGAAAAACAGGGAGAACCTGATGGCGAAAGACGTTAGATTTAACATAGGAGCCAACCCGGATCAAGCCCTCGCTGCCATGAAAGAGATGCAGGCGAAGGGCGAAGACGTCTCAAAGTTTCTCGGCGCGGCATTCTATTCTCTCGGCATCAAGTCAGAACAATCATTTGAAAATCAGAAAAAAGCCGCCCTGGCGTCATACGAGATCATCAAAACCAGCGGCCTCGGCACCTGGAAGGATCTGCAGAATGCTCATGCCGCCATGACCGCCAAAGTTGCCGCCCTGGATAAGGCCAGCAACTTTCAGGAAAGCAACAAGGGCGCGAAAAGCCTCACGCAAAACATTGGCGATCTCGATTCATCGGTGAACCGGCTGACGGGACGTTTTACTACGCTGTTGACCGGCATGGCTGCCTATTACGTTGGCGGCAAAATCTGGCAGGGGTTCCAGTCCGGGATCGAGGCCGTTGATGATTTTCAGATGTCGGTCGTGCAAATGGCGGCGACGATCACCAGCCTGCAGGGCGGCACCGATATTGCCGGGGACTATGCGGCCGCCAAAACATACGCCGAAGGTCTGAACACCACGCTAATGAAGGTGGATGCCAACACCTCCCTCAATCTCACCAACCTGCAAACGATTACGTTCGAAATGGCTAAGCAGGGCGTGCTCCTGGACACTAATAATGCCAATCAGGTCGAGTCATTCACTAGATTAGCAAACGCTGTGGCGGTATACAGCAACAACGGCCGTAACGAAATGCAGGTCCGGCAGGAAATCTCCGCTCTAATGCGCGGCGAGGTCGATCAGAACAGTCAGCTGGCCAGCATGCTTCAAAAGACTGTTGACGGCCCGCTACAGCAGCAGATAGAAAAATGGAAACAGTCCGGAACATTGCTGGAAGAGCTCGGCAAGCGGTTGGGCGGTTTCGGTGAGGCGTCAAAAGATATCGGCACCATGTGGTCTTCGGTGAAATCATCGTTCCAAACCTCCATGACGGTGATCCTGCAAGCCGGGTTCCCGTCAATAGTCAAAGATATTTCCGAATGGCTCGGAAAGATCAATGGCTATCTGAAGGAACATAAAGACGAACTGGCCGGAGATATCAAGCGGGGCTGGGAAACCGTCAAAGAGTACATGTCCACCACCGCAGATATCGCCAAAACGATCTATAACAATTTTGAACCGTTCGCGGCGTTTTTTATCGGCGGGATGTTGCTCAAGGGTATTTTCGGGGTAATTTCCGCAGTGAAGACCCTGGGTGAAGTTGCCGCTGCGACCCGTGCTGTTATGTTGACCACCGGCATGGTGACCGGCGGAGCTGGTATTGCTGCTGCCGGTACTGCCGCCGTCGGGGGCACTGTCGCGGGGAGTGCTGCCGTTGGTGCGGGACTTGGGTTGTTGGGTGCTGGAGCCGTTGGAGTTGGCCTTGGTTATGCCGCACAACCACTGGTACGCTGGGCCGATAAAAAACTCTATCAGAATTTTGGTGTTAATTTGACCGGCGAAGCGATGTATGACGAATCGCAGGTTAAAGACGCCGCAGCCACACAGAGGCTTAACGAGGCCATGGCACGGAAAGCCGGAGTCAGTAGCGGCGCGCCTGTACCAACGATTAATATCCAGGACACGCAAAAGCAGACCGATGAAAAAATCGCCCTGCAGGATAAAGAGCTGGCCGCCTTCAAGGCTACGCAGGATCAGAAGACCAGCTATGCCAAAGCCGCTGCAGCGGTAGAGTTGGCTGACCTCAAGCAGTCCTATGACTCGGGCCAGTTAATGACGCAAGATTACCTCGCGGAAGAAACCCGGATTACCCTGGCTGAAGTCCAGGCCCGCTATGACAACTCTGTTGATTATTACAATCGTGAGGTCGATCTGCTTAACACTATCCTGGACAAGAAGGGTGCCAAGAGCAAGGAATACCAGGAAGAACTTGCTAAAAATACCAAAGCCGATGAAGCCGTTTCTCTGGCCGGTCTGGATCTGCAGAAAACGAAGATAACGGAAGAGACGAAGCTCCAGGATGCAACCAGATCCACCGCTCAGGCATACGCCAAACTGCTGGCCCAATCGCAAGATGACGCGGGACAGTATGTGCAAGCGGCAGAAACAAAAATCGAAGCCGAAAAGAAAACAGCGGAATACCGCCGTTTGAGCACTGCCGCGCAGGCATTAAAAGAAAAGGAATTTGCAAGGCAGCGCACCGAGGCCAGCAACAAGGAACTGGATGAGGCCAAGCAGTATGCTGATGCCATCAGGGGGCAACAGGAAGAGCTGGATGTGCTGAATGGCAAAACCAATACCCTGGCCGGTACCGAGAAAAGCCTCCGGGATGGGAAAGCGACCGCGCTTGATCTGCAGAACAAACTTAACCTGGCCATGGCCAGTGGCAATAACGCCTCTATTACTGCGCTCTCCCAGCAGATTCTACTGCAAGATCAGCTAAACGGTAAAAAAGCGCAACAGCTCCAGTATGAACAGGACCTCGGCGTGTTGACCGGTGAAATTGTCGGCTTTTCCAACGGCCAGCCGATTTATGCGAAAGACGCCACCGCCGGGCAATATAACTATCAATCTGCTTCTGCCGCTGCTACTGCGCGACTTTCATCTTCATTGCAAAGCAGTTCTTCTTTGGGTGGGGTCTTTTCCGATCTCAATTCTCCCTTTCTCGGTGGTTTTGCGGTCGGCACCAACTACATCCCCGCCGATGGCTATGCCTATCTTCATAAGGGCGAGGCCGTGGTACCGAAGCAATACAACCCTGCTGCCGGAGGCGCTGGCACTGCCACCAGCATCACCCTCCAGGGCGGCATATCCATCACTATTCAGGGCGGCTCTACCAGCCAGCAGACCGCCGCCGAAATTGCTCAACAGGTTTATCCTGAACTCAAAAAACTCGCCGGCCGACAGGCGGCATAAAAGGAGTCATCTTCATGCAAAAACTATTCACCGTCGATGCCCGTTGTTCCCGTTGCTATAAAAAAACCGACTGCCTCGTCCGGGCCGAAGTGCTGACCACCCTGTCCGCGCTGCAGAACAAACTGAACACTGACCCAGTCCTGGCCGAATCACCCGGCGAAGGCATTCTCATCCTGGCGTGTGACGATTTTTCGGTAGCCCCCGCGTAAATGCTTCGCCAGCGCAATACATCCATACAGTCCGGCTATGTTGATGCGGGTTATTTTGCTCTCTGGGCTCCGCCGGTTGGTACCCGCACTGTCAACCATGCGTTGATGTCCTTCGACCTTGGCCGGATGCCGCTGTACCCAGAATTTACCATTGAATTCAACCAGTGGCAGCGAGAATCAGGCGGGGGCGCGCAGTTCGTCGGCGAACCCTACGCCGTGCGCTTATATCAGACGCTCTCCTGGCCATCGATCAGCACTATTGATCGCGACAACCTGGAGACGTTTTTCCGCACGATTGCCCGGGCCCAGTCCGAACCGTGGGAATATTACAACCCGGAGCAGGGGATTGTGTGGCCGGTCCGTTTTGCCGATGCCGATTTTCCCGTAACGCCGGAAATTGCGTATGGCCGCTACAGCCTGAACGGCCTGCGCCTGATGATCGATATCAACTACAGCGGTCTGGTGGCATCCGGTGTGGCAGCATACACGGCGGACATGGGCACCGCCTTTGCCATCGGTGATGTTGTAATGCGGTTCCCTGCGCCATGCCGCCCCGGTACCGGCTATGGCCTGATCACCCTCCACGCTCTGGAGGATTCAAGCGCCGGCGCTCCGGTCGTGTATCGGGCCGGGAAAACAACCCGCAACAAATGGGCCCTGTCCTGGAGCAATCTGGATTTTTATCACTGCAACTGGCTGCACGGCTTTTTTATCACGTATTGCCGGGGCCAGTTGCGCCCGTTTATCTGGTTCGACACTGACGGCACGCCGCGAATTATGCGTCTGGCCGAAAACAAAATTACTATCAAGCAGACCGGGTGGAATCGCTTCAGCTGCGACCTCCCCTTGACAGAGGATATCTGATGCGTGTTTTCCCTCCATACCTTGCCGCCGATCTGGCGCGTCGTGACGGTGCCGCCCCGGTCTGGATACTCCGCTTTACCGCCGCCGCCACGGATTATATTTTGTGCCAGGACAAGGTGACAATTGCCCCCTGGGGCAAAACCTCATTGCCGCTGATAGCATCCTGGGGCCGCCTGTCCGAAGGTGTTACCGCCACGCTCTCCGATTTCAACATATCCAGTCTGACGGTTAATCTGATCAACGATCCGAATGCAACCCCCAATCTCCGCAGTCTGGCCAAGACCCGGCAATTGATCGGCGTACCGGTATCCGTATATCTCTGGGTAGAGGATTGCCTCGATGCCCCGTTCGAAATGTTCAGTTTTATGTTTGTGGATATCGATCTTCCGGACGAGTCCTCAGTCAATGTCACGCTGCAGGACGAATCGAGTAAGCACGAAAATGAGTATCCCGGCACTATCGTCACGAAAGAGGCATACCCCGAAGCTGATCCGGATGATGTCGGTAAAGTGATCCCCATGCCGTTTGGCACGGTGTCGAAACTGAACGCCCTGGCACTTGATGCTGGTCGGATGACCAGCATCCCGAATGCCATATCTGCAACAACTGCAACGATACCGATATCCGACCCGACAGGTTTGACAGCCGGGATGTTGCTGCAGGTAGACGATGAAATTGTCAGTATTACGTCATTGGTTGGGAGCACTCTTACTGTCGTCCGTGGCATATCCGGCACTATTGCGGCCACTCACCAGCGTGGCGCCGTGATCTGGGAGGTAAAAGCCGAGTTTGTCTATATCGTGGCAGATTATCCCGTTACCAGCATGAATAAGATTTACGGCAAGGTAGGGCAGTCGGTCATGGATATTAGCGGTGTTTGCACCCAGTGGCCGGATGGCGGCCATCCCGGTTATCCCGGCAAGGCGGTGGTTACGGTGCCTGGCTTTATTACCGTGGCGCAAGCTATCGACTTGTTTGCGTACGACAGCATATCTGTTACAAACGGCAACCTGGATGCCAACCTGAGCGGGAATGTGTCCAAAACGGGATCGGCGGCCATGATAGGCGCTGTGTCCCAAACTGGATTGACAGCCATGATAGGCGCTGTGTCCCAAACTGGATTGACAGCCATGATAGGCGCTGTGTCCCAAACTGGATTGACAGCCATGGTAGGATCTGTGGCCAAAGGCAACACAGTCACGCTCATAGGCACAATCGCCGGTCTGGGCAGCACCACTCTAGCGGGAAACATTGCGGATTACTCCGTCAGTGACCCAGGGCATGCTCATAATGCAGCAGTGTCCTCGTCGCAAAACACTACGTCACAATTGCCTTCTGTAACAACAGTGCATGACGGCCTTTTCGGTATAGCATATGCGGCATATGTTATTATGGCGTTCCCAGCTTCTGGTGCCCGGTCCAGCGTATCTTATAGCATTACAATCGTGCCAGCAACGAGCGCCACAAATGTATATGTCAGAGCCTTTGTTAATGGCACTCAATACTATCTTAATACGTATACATTTGTCGCAGGGAGCGCCACATCGTTTAGTTTCACTGTCTCTGGCAACATCCTGATTGATGAGATTTATGTAGTCGCCGATGGAGCCAGGAATTTTAATTTGACAGCTGCGAGCCGTATTATCCAACTCAGTGATAACCCATCAAGCTCTAATGCGACCAACATCACAAAGGCATTGGCCAACAACGGTACACTGACAGTCGGCAGCGAAAAAACCTACGACAACGGGACACTCGGGGTTAACGACGGCATCACCGTTACCAACGGGACACTCGGGGTTAACGACACCACCACCGTTACCAACGGGACACTCGGGGTTAACGACACCACCACCGTTACCAACGGGACACTCGGGGTTAACGACACCACCACCGTTACCAACGGGACACTCGGGGTCAATGATACCACCGCCGTTGATAAAGCCACCCTCGATGCCTATGTATCCGGTGCCATTGCAAAGGCCGGCACCGTCACCGTCACCGGCAACTCCGTCGCAAACACCCTCATCGGCGACGCCATCCTTGTCGATGTCGTCAGCCCGATCACCGCCCCGCCGGACGTCATCAGCAAAATACTCGGTAAACCCTGCAGCCTGCGCGGCGCGTTCCCCGCCGGATTTGCCTTCAACGGCGCTATTACATCGAGCAAACGTGCCCCCGAATGGTGTCACGAACTGGCCCGGCAATGCCGCTCCTATTTCAAGTGGATTCTCGGTACACCGACATTGATCGCGCGCCCTGACGTCCTGGTTCCGGTAAAATCAATCACCGAGATCCGTCTCAACAACGGCGCCATGATCCACGGCCAGAAACAGACCGATATCAACGACGTCATCAACACGATCAACCTGCGCTATGACCGAGACTGGAGCTCCACCAGCAGCGGCGACGAAGTATATCGCCAAGTATCCGCCGGCAGCGACCCGACCTCGATCGCCACCTACGGCATCCGCGAGCGTCCGGAACTGTTCCGTTTCGATTTCGTCACCAACCCGGCCATGGCCGCCAACCTCGCCGCGTTCTATCTCTCCTGGTACGCCTGGCAGCGGTGGCAGCATACGCAGGAAGTGTACCTGTTCGAAGCCGCGCTGGAGTTTGGCGACGCCGTGACGCTCGCATACCTGGAGGGAGAAATAGGGGAATGTACGGAAGTTGGCTTCAGCCCCGGCAACGGGAAAAATATCGATAAAATACAACTGACCGTCATCGAATAGGAGCAAATATGCCAACCGTGTATTTATATGAAATTTTGCAGCGTTCGCTGTCCATTGCGGAAATGGATACAAACATGAAGGCCGTGGGGTCGGCGGTTGAGAATCAGGCCGCCGCAATCGCTGCCGCCGTTGCAGCAGGGATATCCGCTACTACCGCCAGCGGTTCAGCGACCACCGCCACAACTCAGGCCGGTATTGCCACAACAAAGGCCGGCGCCGCATCTACATCAGCCACCGCTGCCGCCGGATCAGCGACCACCGCCACAACTCAGGCCGGTATCGCCACAACAAAAGCCGGAGAAGCAGCATCTAGCGCAGCCAGCGCCCTGGCAATATACGGCAATACCACCGCGATGAACACCGCAGTCACTGCAGCAGGCACCTCCGCAACAGACGCCGCCAATAGTGCCACTGCTGCGGCTGACAGCGCTGCCGCTCTATCAACATATCTCCACACCCAGGTGGTGCCATCTACGGTCTGGCAAATCCCCCACAACAAAGCCACTACACTCATACCACTGGCCCGCGCGTTTACGACGGTCTCTACTCTCGTGTGCGGGTCTGTTTCGTGCGGGGTCGCCACTTGCGGGGCGGGTGGTTTGATCTATGAGCAGATCCCGATATTAGGGGTTAACGCCGTTAACAGCAATGCCTGCACGCTGACCCTGCCACGCGCATGTGCCGGTAAGGCCGCAATTCAATTCGTTTAAAAAAGGAGCAAACATGATCGGTATTCCGAAACAATTCAACACCCGCGATGACATCGAGAACTGTATCAACGAGCCCAGCATAGACCGGGCAGCACTGAAAGTGGCATTGATGGTGCTGCTTGGTGACGCGGTCATCCGTATCGTCTCGAAAACCGTGGCGGCAGACTATATAGCCGCCGAAGGTGAAACCATTAGCGAAGAACACGACATGACCACAGGGGAGATAACACGCAATGTCCTTGTTGAGGCCGATAACCTCAATTCGCGCCTGCGCCTCGTGCTCGGTATGACCCCTTACGAACTAACAACACTATTAGGAGACCTCTAACATGGCACAATCAATCATTTGGAAAGACGACCCGGCATATCCGCTGAATGCCTCATTTTTATCACGGCAACTTGACATCCGTTCTGGACTCGGATCACCGCGCTTTTTGACCCAAAAAATGGCACGGGACGGCGTCACCATCGCCGCAGGCACAATCCTGCCGCTCCTCTCCGACGGCGTGTGGAAATCATACTATTTTATAACTGCAACAGATGTCTCCACCCTGGACACCGGCGCACTCAGTAACGGCAAGGATTATTGCGTCTATCTCTGCGACGATGGCAGCGACACAGGGGTGTTACTAATATCACTGAACGCTACGAACCCACTGGGATACACATCCAGCACCTCCCGCAAAATCGGCGGGTTCCACACACTGTGTACCTCGGCCGGGGCCATCGCCGGGCACCCACTATCAGGTTATACAGCCAGCCAGGTACTGCCGGAATCGGTATGGGATCTGACCCACCGCCCCAAAAACGCCTCACCTAACGGCATGGTATACAGTCGGGCGTTGGATATCTGGGTTGACATCTATCTCGCCTCCGGTACCGGCGGCAGCACTGCGTCTACCTATCTGGCCACCGTCACTGATACCCGTAACTGGATGGATTTTGTCGATGATGGCGCGGCGGTATTCAAGCGGCTGTTGTGGGATTGCGAGTTCGGTTCTATCGCCGCAGGCAGTAATGAGGAAACAAATATCAGCGGCTCTACTGATCCCGGCAATAGCGGCGGCCATGTCGATACCACAGGACGACGCATGATCTCCAATATCGGCTGTGAAGATTGCTGCGGAGTACAGTGGCAATGGTTAAACGACACAGGTTATCACGCTCCGAATGGAACAACCGCATACTGGGGCAATCTCCCTGGCGGCAAAGGCTCACAATATACAACATACGCTTCTGACCCCGCCGCGCCTGAAATGGCATCAGGCGTAACCAGTGGCCTGACAAAGCTGCTCGCGGGTGCGGATTGGGCTGCTGGCGCGGGTTGCGGGTCGCGGGCTCGGAATGCGTCTAACGGTCGCGTTAGTGCGTATTCGACTCTCGCGGGGCGGTTCGCGGCGGAGCCGGTTTAGATTTTTATTATAGGGATCGCCCGCATGTGCGGGCGTAGGTTGATATGTCATCACTGATCGCAGGTGCGAATTGGAATAATGGCACGAATTGCAGGTCACGGGCTCAGAATGCGAATAACAGTCGCGTTAATGCGAATTCGAATATCGCAGGGCAGTTCACGGCGGATACAGGGCAGAGCTACACTCCTTGGCTGGATGTATCAACCTTGGTGCAGAATCACCAAAATACACGACGGAGCAGATGCGGGGCTAGTAGCGATAGCGAACGTCACGCATCTCATTTAAAAGGGCAGACAATGAAACGGCACGGCAATTTGTGGGACAACATAACCGATCTTGATAACCTGCGCGCAGCATACCGTACCGCCCGCAAGGGGAAATCATGGCAACGTACGGTGCAGCAGTTTGACCGTACAGCGGAAACATCGCTGCTCGGGCTGCAACGTATACTGCGTAACAAAACCTTTACTACATCGAAATATAAGACGAAAGTTATCCACGAACCGAAAGAGCGGTTGATTTACAGCTTGCCGTTTTTTCCGGATCGCATTGTCCAGCATGCGTTAATGCAGGTATTGGAACCGATATGGGAAGGGCTGTTTATCCACGAATCCCACGCCTGCCGCAAAGGTAAGGGCATCCATTCCGGCAGCATCAAGACGATGGAATATGTGAGGAAGCATGACTACTGCCTGAAATGCGATATCTCTAAATTTTACCCCTCAATCCCGCATGATACATTGTTCAGGATCGTTAAACGTAAAATCAAGTGCCCGGACACCCTGGCACTGTTAGAAAACATCATCTACAGCATCGGCGGCGGCACAAATACGCCCATCGGCAATTATACCAGCCAGTGGTTCGGTAATCTCTACATGAACGAACTGGACCGGTACGTGAAACAGGTTCTGAAAATCAAGGCGTATGTCCGGTACTGCGATGATTTTCTGTTGTTTCACGACGACAAACGACTACTGAACGACTGCGCCGCCAAGATCAAAGCCTTCCTCGCCGATAAGTTGTCGTTGACCATGAGCAAATGTTCCCTATTTCACGTGAAGCAGGGCGTTGATTTTCTGGGATATAGGCACTTCCGTCATCACATCCTGCTGCGCAAGAGCACGACGAAGCGGGTTATTAAACGCTTGGCCAAGTTGCCTGGACTAGTGGCAAAAGGGATGGTATCGAAGGAAAGTGCCCGCTCGTCTATCGCCTCGACAATGGGCTGGATGCGCTGGGCCAACTGTCATAATCTGGCGCATCGCCTGAACCTGGAGCAGATGAAAGAGCAGTATGTCTGATGCGCCAAAACGGTTCAGCGACTTCGCGGAAGAGACTACACCACTTGATGGCGATAAGGTCAAGATCGATGTGATCCTGAACCGGGAGATAATGGTCACAGGGTTCAAGATATCGAGCAGTAAGTACAAGGAAAACAGCCAACGCTGCATGACGCTGCAGTTTGAAATGGAAGAAGCCAGGCGCGTGATTTTTACCGGATCGTCAGTGATGATTGAACAGGTCGAACGGTACAAGAATCATATCCCGTTTCTGACGGTTATCAAGAAGGTTGATCGCTATTATACGTTGTCGTGAGGGCGGATTTTATGGGGAATATTGCTGCGATAAATCGGCAGGTAGTGGAGATGATCCGGGAGCGGTACAGCGTTGAAGATGAACTGGGTTTGTTGCGTACCGGTCCGTCGGACGAAGCTGCAGCGTATAGCGATTATGTGGAAGATTGTAAAGCGTGGGGTAGAGACGAAAAAGCGAAATTAAGTCGCACTTGACATTTATCTAAGATTCGGGGTATTAAATACAAAGATTTTAGGGCCAAAAAACGCCACTTTTGTAGACCGAAACCGCCCACAAACCCGCATCAAACGGAAATCTAAGCAATAAATCATTGCCATTTTAGCTCAGTTGGTAGAGCACATCACTCGTAATGATGAGGTCGTCGGTTCGATTCCGACAAATGGCTCCACTAAAATAAACAGAGGGTTACAGTGATAAGCTGTAACCCTTTTTGTTTGAAAAATGCTATTATAAAACAAAAGCGAGTGCCGTTAGATAATCAACTGATTGTCAAACGGAATGAGAAAACCCGTAATATGTCTGGAAAAAATGACGTAATTGAAGAAAGGGAACCATGACTGAGCAACTGGATAAAATACCGGAAACGGAGTGTAGTTGCGGAGAAATGCATAGGGGACATATTTGCTGGCTGACACATATGGGATTACTGAATGAGTCATATCACTTGAGCTGTGCCCCGACGGTATCGTGTTCCAAATGTGGAGCAAAAGCTAATTTACCCCACAATGTCTGCTTCCCCGTGCCTCTTGAGAAATAAATAGCGCTCAATTATCCGATTCAACTCCGATGAATCAATCCCATCCAAGCCGGGTGGAGTGGCTTTCTTCGCTTATTCAACATCTTCAACGTTACGCCTGACCCCCATCAAATATGCCACGACAAATTCATCCAAATTCCCGTCCAGTACCGCATCAGGGTTGCCGGATTCGACGCCGGTGCGCAAATCCTTGACCATTTTGTAGGGGTGCAGCACATACGAGCGGATCTGGCTTCCCCAGCCGATGTCTTTCTTTTCGGCGGCGATTTCGGATGACTTCGCTTTGCGCTCCTCTACTTCACGTTCATACAACTTGGCCCGCAGGACTTTCATGGCGGTACCCCGGTTTGATATCTGGCTCCGCTCGGACTGGCAGGCGACAATAATGCCGGACGGAATATGGGTGATACGGACGGCCGAGTCGGTGGTATTGACGTGCTGACCGCCGGCACCGCCAGAGCGGAAGGTATCCACTTTCAGATCCGCGTCGCTGATTTTAATATCGATATCATCTTCCTCTATTTCAGGGAAGGCGTACATCGAGGCAAAGGATGTATGACGGCGGGCATTGCTGTCAAAGGGTGATATGCGGACCAGACGGTGAATCCCGGCTTCCGCCCTGAGGTATCCATAGGCATATTCGCCGCTGACATTGAAAGTAGCAGATTTGAGACCGGCTTCATCTCCGGCAAGATATTCGGTAATGACAGTCTTCCATCCTTTTTTCTCGCAGTAACGGAGGTACATGCGCAGGATCATCTCAGCCCAGTCCTGTGACTCTGTGCCGCCTGCACCCGGATTTATGGTGATAAAGCAGGAATTGCGATCATGGGGGCCGGAAAGCATACGTTGAAACTCGGCTGTCTCAACCGCCTGAATCAGCCGGGAGGTCATTTCGCCAACCTCCACAAGTGTTTCGGCGTCCTGGGCCTCTTCTCCCAGTTCGATCATTACACGGATATCCTCCGCCTGGCGCACAAGTGCATCCCACATCTGGACAATTTTTTCCAGAGTCGTTCTCTTCTTGATTATATCCTGGGATTTCCCGGAGTCATCCCAAAAACCGGGCACTGACATTATCGATTCGATCTCCATGATCGATTCGCGTTTGGTCTCTATGTCAAAGTGCCCCCCTAAGCTTGGCGATCCGTTCTTCACAGTCCTTCACTTTTGCAATCTCTTCGCGGTACATGGCTGTTACTCCTTAGTTAGAAACTATTCTTTTTATCATGGTCAGGACGTAATTTTTTCCGTTTGAACCATCCTAACATGGCAATGCCGGCGGTCAACAGCACGCAGAGCCAGGCTGGGGCATCTCCTATGGTGAGGTAGAGAGATGTACCGCGACCCGGCCGAATGTCGCCGGTGCGATATGCTTCTACAAACAGGTTGGTCATGGTGTGAATGTGGCCGTTCTCGTCAACAATTGCCGTTACCCCGGTGTTTGCAGCGCGAATCAAAGGGGTGCGGGTTTCGATCGCACGGAAAATTGATATGGCAAGGTGCTGATAGGGTGCTGATGAACGACCAAACCAGGCATCATTGGTGATTGCCACCAGAACACGGGCACCGGCCTGGACGTATTCGCGGGCCAGTTCCGGAAAGATTATTTCATAGCAGATCTGGATGCCGAGTTTTGTACTCCCCATATTCAGAGGGACCGCCCGCTCGCCGGGAGAAAAATCGCCGATACCGACTACAAGCTTGTTAATGAAGCTCAAGATGTTTCCGAGCGGTACATATTCGCCGAACGGCACCAGGTGGAGCTTGTCGGCACGTCCGACCGTTTCGCCATTCGGAGATATCAAGAAAGCACTGTTCAATAAGGTACTCCTGCCATTGCGGAGTTCATGGGCCGGGCTTCCGAACAGCAGATAGGCATGCATATCACGGGCTAGATTTCTGATTCGTTCCGCCTGGAGCGGTTCATCCTGAAAAAAGAACGGTACGGCGCTTTCGGGCCAGACAATGAGGTCGACTCCTCCTTTGGACGCCTCACGGGTAAGGCGCTCGTAAGTGTCCAACGTCTGTTCCCGAAATTCGGGACTCCATTTGATGTCCTGAGCGATGTTCCCTTGGATCAGGGCCACCCGCAGAGGTTTTGAATGAGGTGATTCCACTTCATTTAAACGACTGAATCCGTAGAAAAGTGTGCCGAGCAGAAGTACCAGAAGTATGATGGCACTTTTTACCGGATAGCGGACACCAGCACCTGATACCGCCCGCAGAGCGCGGTACAATACGATATTTGTCAGAACAATCAGCAGGGTTATGCCATAAACGCCTGCCAGGTCAGCAATCTGGATCAACGGCAAGGTGCGGAACTGGGAGTGTCCCAGCATGGCCCAGCCGAAACCGGAAAACAGAAATGAGCGGATGAAATCAAAGGCGACCCAGGCGACGGGCAGGGTAAAGGCAGCTTTGATGCCGATAAGTTCCCCCAGGCGGGCGATACAGGTACTCAGGCCATAGAACAATGCCAACCAGAGAACCAGCAGCAGATAGGCCGGTATACTGACTGACCAGGGCAGATGGCCGTAACGGGTAAAGACAATATTAAGCCAGTAAAGAATGATGGCATATGCAGTAATGCCGCAGGTCAGGCCAATGCGGAAGGCTGTCTGCGGCGAGCTCTCTTCAAGGGCTATCAGTAACGGGATCAGGGCGATCCAGGCGAGGAAAGAGAGGCCGGGGTTTGGGAAAGAAAGAGCAATCAGGATGCCACTGGCGATTGCCAGTCCACCTCGCCGGTCAAACAACTGTTTGAGTAATGAAAAAGAGATCAGCGTTCTCACTCACGCCCCGGTTCTTCTGCTGGCACATTGCTGATAAGGCTAATTCCCACCTTTTTCACTCGCCGCAGATCGGCGTCAAGGATGGTAAGACGCAGTCCGGCACCATCGATAGTGTCTCCAATTGCCGGAATTTTCCCGATAAGATGAAAAACAAGCCCTCCGACGGAATCAAAGTTGTCTCGTTCGATCTCAAGGTCGAAATATTCTTCAAGTTCTTCGACAGGGAGCCGCCCGTCGGCAGTTATGCTTCCATCAGGATTCGCGGTCAGCAGAGATTCTTCGCGGTCATGTTCATCCTGAATGTCCCCTACAATCTCTTCCAGCAGGTCTTCAATTGTTATCAGGCCGGAGGTGCCGCCATACTCGTCAATGACAATTGCCAGATGGATGCGTTTGCGTTTAAATTCCTGCAGTAATTGCTCCAGATTTTTTGATTCGGGGATAAAGTATGGAGGGCGCATAAACTCGCGAACAGACAGTTTTTTTTCATCAGTACCCCACTGTTTGAGAAGATCTTTGGCGTACAAAAGTCCAATGATATTGTCGATAGTGTCTTCATAAACCGGGATGCGGGAGTGGCCACAGGCGATGATCGTGTCCAATAGCTCGCGTATGGTAGCGTCGACAGTGACGCAGGCCATTTCAGTCCGGGGTACCATGACTTCCCGCACGATTGTTGTGCCGAGGGAAAAAATCGAGCGGATCATCTCGCACTCTTCCTCGTTGACGAGACCTTCTTCTTCTGATGCTTCGATAAAATCGTTTATATCCTGCTCGGTTGTTCTTTTGCGTCCGGTCATAAAACGGCTGACGCGTTCGATAAAACCGGACTTTCTACTGCTGCCTTCGTCCACTGCTTTTTCCTCCTGATCGTTCTGGCTTTTTTGATCTTTTAGGCGCATCTGATTTTTCGGGGCGGGGTGATTTCGGGCGTACTTCGCGCTGTGGGTGTCCTACAGATATAATTTTTGCCGGTTCGCCGGATAATTCGCGCACCTCAGCGTCGGAAAGATAGCGAAACTGACCTGTCCTGAGCGTGCCGAGCTGGAGAGCACCGTAGCGAATCCGTTTAAGTCGTACGACAGAAAGACTGACGGCTTCGCACATTCTGCGCACCTGGCGATTGCGTCCCTCGTGAATCGCAACCGAAATCCAATCATTCTGTTCGCCGCTCTTCACCAGACTAACAACCGCCGGTGCGGTCATGCCGTCATCCAGTTCAACACCTTCGGCCATGCGTTTGAGTTGTTGGTCGATGACCTTGCCACGAACCCGGACATGATACTCTTTTTCTATTTCATGGCGGGGATGCATCAGGCGGTTGGCCCACTCCCCGTCATTGGTCAGCAAAAGAAGCCCTTCGGTGTTGTAATCGAGGCGTCCCACCGGGTAAACCCGATCCGGAACGTCTTTCAGCAGATCAGTTACCAGCGGGCGGTCCTGACTGTCTTTAAGCGCAGTGATATAGCCGGGTGGCTTGTTGAGCAGGATGTAGAGGCGTTGAGCGTTGATCTTCAGAGGTTTTCCGTCTACCGAAATAGTGTCTTTTTCTGGATCTGCCTTGCTGCCCAGTTCAGTGACCACGACGCCGTTGACGGCAACCTGTCCGTTCAGGATCAGCGCTTCTGAGGCGCGGCGCGAGGTGATTCCGGCAGCGGATATGATTTTTTGCAGACGTTCAAGCATTTCAGTCCCTTAACCCTGATAATCAGGATGAGTACGCTTACAAAATTACTTCTTCATAAAACAGCAGAAATAATTCTTACCGTACTAAAATAAACAGGGGCGGTTGAACCGCCCACTGAGTAACACCTTTTATTCAGCCAGCCGTGTCATGGCTCTGAATTTCTTGTAGCGCCCTTCCACGAGTTCGTCACCGGAAAGCTTGTTCAACTCGGTAAGGTTGCGGGCGATTGCCTCTTTCATGTTTTTAGCCGTCGCTTCATGATCACGATGGGCGCCGCCGACCGGTTCCTTGACAATCTCGTCGATGACACCCAGTTTTATAATGTCCTGAGCGGTCGGTTTAAGCGCCTCGGCTGCCTGTTCACCCTTGGTGCCGTCGGACCAGAGGATGGCAGCGCATCCTTCCGGAGAAATAACGGCATACACCGAATGTTCCAGCATCAGAATCCGGTCACCGACTGCGATAGCCAGTGCTCCGCCGGAGCCGCCTTCGCCGGTGATACAGACGATAACCGGGGTACGTAGGCTGGCCATCTCGCGCAGGTTGCGGGCGATGGCTTCAGCTTGGCCGCGCTCTTCGGCGCCGATGCCGGGATAGGCTCCCGGGGTATCGACAAAGGTGATGACCGGGAGCTTGAATTGTTCGGCCATCTGCATCAGGCGCAGAGCCTTGCGGTATCCTTCCGGATTGGGCATGCCGAAGTTGCGGTAGACCTTTTCCTTGGTGTCACGCCCCTTCTGGTGGCCGATCACCATTACCGGTTGGCCGTTAAAGCGTGCCAGGCCGCCGACAATGGCGTGATCATCACCATAGTTCCGGTCACCATGCAGTTCAACAAATTCTGTGAACATGAGGTTTATATAGTCCTGAGTAAAGGGACGGTTGATGTGGCGGGCTACCTGAGCGGTCTGCCAACGGGAAAGATTGGCGAAAACATCAGCCCTCATCTGCTCCACGCGGCTCTCAAGGGCAGTTACATCAGCGCCGATGTTCAGTCCGTCACTGGCCAGTGCATTCAACTCTTCAATTTTCTTTTCCAGTTCTGCGATGGGTTTTTCAAATTCAAGATAAAACGGGCTTGCCATAATCGATCACCTCATATAGTTACTCAAAAGTGGCGGCATTATATCCTAACAGTCTCTCCACATCCAGCCTTAAATCATCACTGGCCGCAACGTTCATTCCCGTTGTCAACGGCATGGTTGAGCGACTCCGTTCCGGTATCAGAAACTGGATTGATGCCGGTATGCTTCCCGGGTGTCGTTCGATGACTTCCTTGAGAAGGGTGATCTGTTCTGGTGGGGTTTCATTGGTGCGCAGGATGATCGATACTTTTTTGGTAGTCTGGGCCCGGGCCTCGGCGAGCAGTTTAATTTCACCGGCCGGACCGCGATCACGCTGGAAGCGTTTGCCGTTATTCTCTTCTCCCCCCTTCATGATCAGGACTTTGCATCCTTTGTCGCCTTTTTCCAGCTTGCCGACTACCAGTAAGGGGTCATCAGATTTCAGCAGTGAAGAGGTTGTTGCATAAATATCTGAAAAAACAGTTATTTCTACCGAACCGGTTAGATCTTCAATGGTGACGAACCCCATCCGGTCGCCTTTTTTGGTTGTAATCTCTTTGAAAGCAGAAACAATGCCGCAGATCCTCACTTCGCTGCCGTCAGCCATTTCTACCATGCTGGCGATGTCGGTGTTGGAGAGGCGTTTGACGTCATCAATATAACGATCCAGCGGGTGGCCGGTGATCAGAAATCCAAGCGCTTCCTTCTCATACGCCAGCTTCTCCTTGTCATGCCATTCGGGGATGCTGGGAAGCTTCATGCCCCCGTTGCCATTTCCCCGTGTGACTTCTTCGGTTCCAAACAGCGAAACCTGGGTGCTGGCTTTTTCTTCCTGGATTTTCTGGCCGTAGTTCGAAGCGTTTTCCAATCCCTCCATCTGGGCGGAACGGGTCGCTCCGGTGGAGTCAAAGGCGCCGCACTTGATTAACGACTCGATCACCCGCTTGTTTACCCGGCGCAGGTCGACCCGTTCGCAGAAATCGTACAGACTCTTGAAGGGGCCGTCCGAGCGAGCTTCAAGAATAGCTTCAATAGCGCCGGAGCCGACGTTCTTTACCGCTCCGAGGCCGAAACGCATCGACGTGCCGACGACGGTGAAGGAAAGACCGGAGGAGTTGATATCTGGAGGCAGTACTTCAATCCCCTGCTCCCGGCAATCGCTGATGTTCTTGACAACCTTGTCGGTGCTGTCCATGTCGCAGGTCAGGAGCGCCGCCATGAACTCGACCGGGTAGTGGGCTTTCAGATAGGCGGTTTGATAGGCAATCAGTGCATAGGCGGCCGAATGGGACTTGTTGAAGCCGTACTCGGCAAACTTGGCCATCTGGTCGAAAATCGCTTCGGCCTTTTTCGTGTCGATCTCCAGTGCTTTGGCGCCGGCCAGAAAGGTGTCCTTCTGACGTTCCATCTCCTTGGCATCTTTCTTACCCATGGCGCGGCGCAGCAGGTCGGCCTGTCCCAGGGAATAACCGGCCAGGGTACGGGATATCTGCATGACCTGTTCCTGATAGACGATGACCCCGTAGGTGTCTTTGAGGATCGGCTCCAGCTGTGGCAGGTCGAAAACCACCTTCTGGCGACCATGTTTCCGTTCAATGAAGTCATCCACCATGCCGCATCCCAGAGGACCAGGGCGATACAGGGCGCAGGCGGCAATAACGTCCTCGAAACAGGAGGGCTTCAACTTGATCAGCATTTCTTTTATGCCGCTCGACTCCAGCTGGAAAACTCCGGTGGTATTGCCTATGCTGATCAGGTCATAGCTGGCCACGTCGTCGTCACGCAGAGTGGTAATATCGAAGTCCGGTACTTTTACTCGCACCAGTTTGACGGCATTTTCGATGACGGTCAGGTTTTTGAGACCGAGAAAATCGAACTTGACGAGGCCAACCAGTTCGACATATTTCATCGAATACTGGGTATTGATAGAACCGGTTTTCTGGTCCTTGTAGAGCGGCAGAAACTCTTCCAGCTGATCCGGCGCTACCACGACGGCAGCGGCGTGGGTCGATGCGTGCCGAGTGAGGCCTTCAAGGCAGAGGGCCGTATCCAGCAGATCCTTTACCCGCGGGTCGGCAGCACACAGATCATTGAGTTGCGGTTCCTGCTGGAGCGCCTTGCTCAAGGTCATCTTTAAATCATCCGGGATCAGCTTGGCTATCCGGTCGACATCTCCGTAGGTCATGTTCAGTGCCCGCCCGACATCACGAATGGCGGCCTTTGCACCCATGGTACCAAAGGTGATGATCTGACAGACGCGGTCACGACCGTACTTTTCAATCATGTACTGAATCACCTCGCCTCGGCGATCCTGGCAGAAGTCGACGTCGATATCAGGCATGGAGATACGTTCAGGATTGAGGAACCGTTCGAACAGCAAGTTGTAGGGGAGCGGGTCGAGATCGGTGATTTTGATGGAGTACGCCACCAGGGAACCGGCCGCCGAGCCCCTGCCCGGACCAACCGGTATGCCGCGATCCTTGGCCCAGCGGATAAAGTCAGAGACGATCAGGAAGTAGGCCGGAAATTTCATGTCGCGAATACAGTCCAGCTCGATTTCCAGACGGTCGAAGTACCCCTGCTGCTGTTCCAGTGTCATATCGGGATATTTGGCCAGGATGGTTACCATCCGCTCTTTCAGGCCCTCGGTTGCCAGATCCCGAAGCATGTCATCATGATTTTGCCCGGCAGGTGGGTCGAAGTGCGGGAAGTAGTAGGTCTTGCCGTCCACCGGCAGATCGAGGTTGCAGCGCTCGGCTATCGCCAGCGTGTTGCTGATCGCCTCGGGAGCGTAGCAAAAGGCCCGCTGCATTTCTTCCGGCGACTTGACATAGAACTCGTCAACCGAGAACCTCATGTGAGTCGGGTCTTCCATTGTTTTGCCGGTCTGTATGCAGAGCAGTACCTCGTGGGCGCGAGCATCCCCACGGTTGAGGTAATGGCAGTCGTTCGTCGCAACCAGCGGCAGTTTCAGTTCGGATGCAACCTCCATCAGACGTTTGTTGACAACATCTTGCTCAGGTATGGTGTTTTCCTGCAGTTCAATATAGTAGCGGTCAGGAAACAGTTCCTTGTACCACTTGGCGGTGGCAAGCGCCTCTTCCATGTTGCCGCGGCCGCATTGCATCGCCACTTCCCCTTTAAGGCAGGCGGAGAGGGCCATGAGCCCGCCGGAGCGCCCGGTCAGCAGTTCGCGGTCGATCCGGGGACGGTAATAAAAACCCTCTTTGTATCCGGCTGAGGTCAGGTAGGAAAGGTTCTTGTACCCCTCCATGTTCTCGCAGAGAAGAATCAGGTGGTAGGCGGCGTCGGAGATCCCTTTTGAGTCGCGCGAAAAGCGCGATCCGGGCGCCAGGTACAGCTCGCAGCCGATAATCGGCTTGACGCCGGCTTTCTTGCATTTAAGGTAAAACTCCGCTGCCCCGAACATGTTGCCATGGTCGGTGATTGCAACCGCCGGCATATCGTATTCTTTGGCTTTGGCGATCAGGTCGTCAAAGCGGATCGCGCCGTCAAGCAGGGAGTATTGGGTGTGGAGGTGGAGATGAACGAAGGGGGAAGATTCCATTGGTTGTTCCTGTAAAAAAGAAGGGGAGCTCTCATGAGGTCCCATTCTAAATAGTTTGTGCAGGCCAGTATGCCCCTAATTCTGGCAGCCGTCAATTATGTTTAATTGCAATAGTGTGAGGTGGTTGGGTGTAACATGCAGTAATATAAGCTCTAATTATTTGTATTGCTGTCTTGAGTTACTTTAAAAGCTGCAGTGGTGATCTGTTTTCCTGTGGCATTAAGCGCTTCCAGCATCGCCTCTCCCATTCGTGTCGGGCTGGTTGCCACAACCACGCTGCACTGCTGCAGGGTGCGGATCTTATCTTCAGCCTTTCCCTTGCCGCGGGTAATGATAGCGCCGGCATGACCCATCCGCCTGCCGGGCGGGGCGGTGACACCGGCGATAAAGGCGGCAACCGGTTTGGTCATGTTTGCCATGATCCACTCCGCGGCGGCTTCTTCGGCACCGCCACCTATTTCTCCGATCATGAACACTCCTTCGGTCTTCGGATCGTCGTTAAACAGAGACAGGACATCAATGAAACTCATGCCGATGATCGGGTCGCCGCCAATTCCGACACAGGGGTTCGGACCAAGACCGACATCGGTTAGTTGCTTGACCGCCTCATAGGTCAGGGTGCCGCTGCGGGAGACAACCCCGATCTTTCCGGGTGCATGGATATGTCCCGGCATGATGCCGACCTTGCATTCCCCCGGAGTGATGATGCCGGGACAATTGGGACCGATTAGACGGGTTGTGCTCGTCTGCAAGACTGCCTTGACCGATACCATGTCACGAATCGGAATTCCCTCGGTGATGCAGACAACCAGCTCAACGCCGGCGTCAATGGCTTCAAGGATGGCATCGGCGGCTCCAGGTGGTGGCACGAAGATCATCGAGACGTTGGCCCGGGTAGCTTTGATAGCTTCCGCAACGGTATTGAACACCGGAATCCCTTCAGTGGTGATGCCGCCTTTGCCCGGGGTTACTCCGGCTACAATGTCAGTGCCATATTCGCGGCACTGTCCGGTGTGAAACAGACCGCTGCGCCCGGTAATTCCCTGCACGACAATTCTGGAATTTTTATTGACAAGTATTGACATGGCCTTGTCCCCCCTGAGCCAGCATCTTTACGATCCTGGCGGCGCCATCTCCCAGTGAGGCGCCGATCTGCACGTTCAGGCCGGACTCCTGAAGTAGTTTTTTTCCGTCCTCAACATGACTTCCATCCATGCGTACCACGATCGGCAGAGTGCAGCCGACGGCACTGGCTGCTTCGATGATGCCCTGGGCAATGACATCGCACCGCATGATGCCACCAAAAATATTGACAAAGATCCCCTTCACGTCGCAATCCTGCAGGATGATTCTGAAGGCTTCTGCCACTTTTTCCCTGGTTGCTCCGCCTCCGACATCCAGAAAATTGGCCGGTTCGCCGCCGCATTCCTTGAGCACATCAAGGGTCGCCATGGCCAGTCCGGCTCCATTGATCAGACACCCAATCGAACCGGACAGCTTGATATAGGAAAGATCGTACTTGGCGGCATTGATTTCCAGTGGATCGAGTTGCGAGTAGTCCACCATGTCCGGATATTCGCGATGGCGATGCACGGCATTGTCATCAAAGGTAATTTTGGCGTCCATAGCCATTAACCAGCCGGTACTGGTTACTACCAGTGGATTAATTTCAATCAGTGAACAGTCCTTCTCCTGACAGACACAGTACATGTTAAGGATTAACTCGACGCAATCCTCGCAGACTGATCCGGACAGTCCCAAATCCAGTGCAATCTTGCGGGCCTGGTAGGGGCGCAGTCCGGTAAACGGATTAATTGTGAGAGTCAGAATCTTCTCCGGGCTCTTGCTCGCGACCTCTTCGATATCAATTCCACCTTCGGCTGAGGCTATCACAATATAGCGGGAACTCATCCGGTCGAGCGTGATGGAAAGGTAGAATTCTCGGGCAATCTCAACCGCTTCTTCCACCAGGATGCGACGCACCTTCAGTCCCTGTGGGCCGGTTTGCTTGGTTACCAACGAGCGTCCGAACAGCTCCTTTGCGAATTCCTGTGCCTCTTCAGGATGGTTGATCAGTCTGACTCCGCCCGCCTTGCCTCGCCCGCCGGCATAGATCTGTGCTTTGACAACGCAGCGTCCCCCCATCATTTTGGCGGCACGTTCGACCTGATCGGACGTAAGCGCCACAAGGCCCCGCGGGATTGGGATGCCGTAGCTGCTGAAGATTTCCTTGGCCTGATACTCGTGGATGTTCATGGTGAGTTCTCCATCTGAAGCATAATTTATGGAAAAGTATAGCAGCGAAGAGTGATAGTGCAATTGAGAGGTGGCGGCGCGGCAATGGCACGCCGGTCATGACGGGTGGCAGCATGACCGGTGTACAGTGCAAGAATCAATGAGGGTATGAACTGTATGAACCCGCTCAGCTTGAGGGGGCGCAGGCTGTGATCAGTTCTTTTTCTTCATCAGTTCTGCATCAGATGCCCGCAGGTAGACCGGCAGCAGTTGTGAAGGTTTCAGCATGTCACCACGCTTGCAGGCATGTAATGCCAGCAATATGCCATTGGCAGCATGGGGAGACTGAAGCGGGAAGGGGGCAAAGATTGCCCGGTCACCGAGCTGTTGGGCAATCAGGTCGTGGTAGCGCAGAGTGCCGTCGCCAACGAAGATGACCGGTTGACCGGTCAGCTCGGTAATCTGATTAAGAAACGCATTGGGTGGAAGAACGCAATCATTCAAGAGCGGGGAGGGGAGGGGGGACGAACAGTCATAGAGAGCTGCATATACTTCGCTTTTGCGGGCATCAAGCATCGGACAGATGGGGAGGGCTGATAGTGAAAAATTCATGGACAACATGGCAAGTGATGAAAAACCGGCACACGGTTTACCGGTTGCAAGCGCCAACCCCTGGATCGTTGCTACCCCGCCACGTACGCCGGTGAATGAACCGGGACCGGTGGAAGAAGCGAAGAGGTCAATATCGCCACTTGACAACCCCAGCATTGCCAGGAGTCGTACAATTTCAGGCATGAGACGGGCGGAAAGAGTCCGATTTGTGTTTATCACTGATTCGGCGGCTATGTGTTCGTCAACAGCAATTGCAATGCTGGCGAGTGGCGTGGAAGTGTCTATGGCAAGAATGTTCATGAATCATCTGCTCCGGAACGCTTTATGAAACAAAACTGCAGGGATCTCAATTCAATCGAGTCGCTGGCGATACGCATTTAAAAAACGGGCATCTTCGGCGTACGTTACCGGATAGATGAATGGTACCGGTTGAGGACTCATGTCACTGCCGACATTGCGGAAGGTAAACAGACAGGAGTTTGAAAGAGATTTATTGTTGCCCGAGCGGCTGAAACGCTCAATATCTGACTGCACGGTAATAGTTGTTTTACCGGTATAAACCACCCTGGCGGTGAACTTCAGCTGGTCCCCCAAAAGTACCGGTTGGTTGAAGTTAATGCGGTTCACCCGGAACGGCACCGCTCTGTCTGGAGCAACCATTTCCGCTGCCAGCGCCGCTAACTCATATGCTTTTCTGATCAGGTAGCCGCCAAAAATGGTTGCCGGGACATTTTCCTGCTCGGGATATGCCCTGCCCGTGGATTCAAGCATCAGCTGGTCGGCACGTATTCCGTTAAAGCCACCGCGTTCCTGTTCTTTGTGCAGCTTTTTGAGCAACAGATATTCATCGTGCGACGGCATTTCCTCCGCTTTCGCAAGCTCATCACGATATGCCTGCCGCCGCTGCTCCGCTTTCTGGTAACGCTTTTTATCAATTTCTTCAGGATACCGGAGCGGGGGCAGTGCAAGGCTTTTAGCTGCTCCGGAGTCGGTTGAGCGTGCCACCATGGTAAAGTAGCAGGTTGCCATATGGCTCGAACCCTCTCCCAGACACTCAATCCGTATGCCGACCTCCATTGAGGACGTGCCCACGTGGTTGATTTGGGCTGAAAATACCAGGTCGTGTTTGGTATCGGCGGGATTTCTCAGTATTATGCTGTCTATAGCAGCCGTGACAACCCTCGCTTCGGGGTAAAACCTGTGAACATAGGCTAAGGCAGTGTTCTCAGCCACCTTGTCAAGCGTCTCCAGGATCTTTCCAAAGCGAATGTTACCGACAATATTGCTATCCCGGGCAAGAAAACGTCGGGCAAGAGCCGGGTCTGTTGAAAATGGTAGAACAAAGAGATAGCGGGTATCATGAGGCGTTATGCTGTTCTGTTTTGATTCGGATGACATTCAGAAGCTCCTTTTGCCGCTATTGATGACATGCCTCCGTGATAATCGATTACCCCTGGCTGTTGACAAAATACCTGATGATATCATTGTAGAAAGCCAGAACCATCAGGCCCAACAGCAGTGCCATGCCAATCTGCTGGGCATATTCACGAATCCTTTGAGGCACCGGACGCCGAAAGATTAATTCCATAAAGTAGAAGAGCAGGTGTCCGCCGTCGAGTACCGGTACCGGCAGCAGGTTGAGTACGCCAAGGTTGACAGAAAGCAGTGCCATAAAGGCCAGAAACGGTGCGATACCTGCAGATGCCTGTTGTCCGGCCATTTTTGCAATCATGATCGGGCCGCCGACGCTATCCATCGGTACGACTCGCTGTACCATTTTCACCAATGACATAAACGTCAGGTCGATGACTTTCCAGGTCTGCTCGCTCCCTTTAATGACAGCTTCAAATGGATTGTAGTATTCAGTAACGACTTCGCCTGCCGCCGCTACCCCGATTGCATAGCCATTGATTTTTTCACCGAACAGATTCTTTGAAATACGTGGCTCGGGGGCGACCGTGAAGGGGATGACCCGGGATTCACGCTTGACTGATAGCGTCAGAGGTTTTCCTTTGCTGGCAGCGACTGCAGCGGCAATTTGATCCCATTGACTGATCGGCTTGTTGTTGATGGAGATGATAATATCACCCTTCTGCATGCCGGCTCTGGCGGCTGGTTTGTCCTTGAGTGCTTCACCGATTCTCGAAGTAACCGTTGGCACACCAATCATGCAGAGAATAATAAAGATAAGCCAGGCAAATAAAAGATTGAAAACAGGTCCGGCCATGACAATTGCAATCCGTGCCAGCACCGGTTTGTGGGCAAAGGAACGAGCCGTTTCTTCATCGGTCAGTTCCCGCTGGTCAGAATCTCCCGGGGGTGCTGCTGCCGGTGCTTCGCCATCTAGAGGGAGGGGCGAGTCGGTTCCCTCAATAATGCCACTTTCACCAAACATCTTGACGTAACCGCCGAGTGGGAACGCTGAAAGCAGATACTCAGTCTCTCCAATCTTTTTGCCGAGCAGTTTTGGGCCAAAGCCAAGAGAAAACTTTTCAACACGGACTCCCATCAATTTGGCTATCAGAAAGTGGCCGAACTCATGGACAAAAATCAAGATTCCTAAGACTATGATTGCATAAATAACGGTCATATCAGTGTACCATCTCCCGACAGATTTCACGGGCTGACTCTCTGCCCCAAAGGTCTGCTTTCAAAACTTCTTCAATTGATTTCAGTGTATGTGCTGAATGGGCGTCCATGGTGCGCTCGATAGTCTCGGCAATCTGGGTGAAGCCGATGCGCCCCTCAAGAAACTCTGTGACGGCAATTTCATTCGCGGCGTTCATGACGGCCGGCATGCTCTCTCCAGACGCGATGGCGCGATAAGCAAGTCCGAGACAACGAAACTTGTCGTGGTCAGGGCTGAAAAAAGTCAGCCCGGAAAGAATTGTCAAGTCAAGCGGTTTTACCCCGGTGACAATCCGTTCCGGATAGGCAAGAGCATAGGCAATGGGGGCCTTCATATCCGGTGTGCCGAGTTGGGCAATAACGCAGCCGTCAACGTACTCAACCATTGAGTGAATAATGCTCTGGGGGTGGATATTGACCCCTATTTTCTCTACAGGAGTGTTGAATAACCAGCGTGCCTCGATCACTTCAAGCCCCTTGTTCATCATTGTGGCCGAATCGATGGTGATCTTTTTCCCCATATTCCAGTTGGGGTGATTGAGGGCATCACGGACCGTGACGTTTGATAATTGTGCGGCCGGAGTGTTCAAGAACGGGCCACCCGATGCGGTTAAAATTATTTTGTGTATATCCTCGCACCGGTGTCCTTCAATCGACTGAAATATAGCACTATGCTCGCTGTCTACCGGAAAAAGTCTGACTCCGAATTCTGCGACCAGTTCCATGAACAGATGGCCTGCCGTAACCAGAGTCTCCTTGTTTGCCAAGGCGATGTCCTTCCGGGCACGGATGGCGGCAGCAGTCGGAACCAGACCGGCGGCGCCCACAATTGCTGCCACTACCATATCAGTCTCGTCAGCTGTCGCTGCAGCTATCAATCCTTCAACACCTCCGAGAATTGTCACGTCAAGGCCGCTGCACATCTCCTGAAGGCGGGGCACGTCGGTATGAGAAGCGACGGCTGCAATACGGGGCTTAAATTGTTTGATCTGCCGCACAAAGAGTTCCAGATTTTTTCCGGCAGTCATGGCCACAACCCGGAAACGGTCAGGATGCGCGCAGATGATTTCGAGTGTACTCACACCGATCGAGCCGGTTGAACCAAGGATGGTGATGTTTTTCATAAATTAGCCTTTAAAAAAGAAGAGAACATAATAATAGGTGATCGGAGCGGCGAATAGAATGCTATCCATACGGTCAAGCACACCGCCATGCCCCGGAATGATAGTGCCGGAATCTTTAACACCGAAGCTGCGTTTCAACAGTGATTCGAACAGATCACCTGCCTGTCCGACCGTACCGATGACAAGGGCGGTCAGGACAGCATCGGTAAATGTTAATTGCGAAAAAAATGTGAATTTTGCCAGCAGTGTGCCGCCAAGACTGCCGACCAGGCCACCGACAGCTCCTTCGATGCTTTTTTTAGGGCTGACCAGCGGGTACAGGCGGTGCTTGCCAAAAGCGCTACCGGTGTAATAGGCGGCCGAGTCGTTGGTCATCACAATCAGCATAATGACAATCAGCCACTCAATGCCGAATGGGGTCAGGCGTAACTGAACAAGATGCATCAGCAGGAATGGGATGTAGAAAAATGCCAACAGTGCAAAGGCGACTTCTTGCGCGGCAGCCTCAATTGAACGAATTCTGAATAGGAATAATAGTGCAAAACAGATAAAAAACAGCCAGATCGCTGAGAGTATCAGTTTGTCATCACCAGCAAAGGGGATAAAGATCAAAAGCGATCCAGCCACGACTGCCAACCAAAGTTCCAGCTTTCGTGTCGGCAGAGCCATGCGATAAAATTCAATGGTGCCGATGGCGGAAAGCAGCGCCAGCAGACAGGCAAAAAGAAGTGCACCACCCTTCAAGATGATCAGGGCGACGACCGGTAGCAAGATGAGAGCTGAGATCAGGCGTTTGATAGGTCGCCCCTTTGTGATATCTGGTCGCCAGTCAATCCAAAGCGACGTTCACGCGACTGGAAGTCTGTCAACGCTTTGTGAAGTTCATTAATAGTGAAATCGGGCCAGTTGGTATCGGTAAAATAGAGCTCGGTATAGGCAAGTTGCCAGAGCAGAAAGTTACTGATACGCATCTCGCCGCTGGTGCGAATCAGGAAATCAGGGTCTGGCAGGCCCCCGGTATCAAGATAAGACTCAAACAGTTCCGTGGTAATTATACCTGGTGCCACTAAGCCGTCAACGGCATCCTGTGCAAGGCGGGCTGCTGCACGGCTTAATTCCTGTCTACCGCCATATGAGAGGGCCAGCGTCAAAACCATTCCCGTGTTTGCTGCCGTTTTTTGGATGGCCTCATCCAGAGTTTCGTTGACATCGTCCGGCAGGTCATTGCGATTACCGATGACGTTGTAGCGAATATTTTTGCGCATCATGCGTGCAGTTTCCTGGCGGATATATTTTTTAAGCAGCGTCATCAAGGCCCGTACTTCCAGCGCTGGCCGCGACCAGTTTTCAGAAGAGAAGGCGAACAGAGTCAGGTATTTGATCCCAAGGAGTGAAGACTGCTCAACAACCATTTTAACCGTTTCGGCACCGCGCTGATGCCCAACGATGCGCCTGAGCATACGTTGTTGCGCCCAACGGCCGTTACCATCCATGATAACCGCTAGATGAACCGGAAGTTTTTGTGGGTCAATCGGTATCATCAGACTTCCAGGACCTCTTTTTCCTTGTGTGTTACCGCTTCGTCCATCCTCAACTCAAAACTTTTGGTAACGTCCTGGACGTCTTTCTCATATTTTTTCAGTTCATCTTCGGTAATAACTTTATCTTTTTCCAGTTTTTTCAGTTTGTCGATCGCATCACGGCGGATGTTCCTGATAGCAATCTTATCTTCTTCAGCCCTTTTCTTGAGCCCTTTGACGATTTCTTTACGGCGTTCTTCAGTCAGGGGAGGAAGATTCAAGCGAATGGATTTGCCGTCATTGGAAGGGGTCAGGCCAATGTTGGCATTCATGATGGCCTTCTCGATAACCGGAATGATCTTGGCTTCCCAAGGGGTGATGGTGATGGTGCGTGCCTCAGGGACAGCCAGTGTTGCTACCTGGCTCAGCGAAGAGGTGCTGCCGTAATAGTCTACAGTTACAGAATCCAGGATGTTGGTAGTGGCCCGTCCGGTACGAATCTTTTGAAATTCGTTTTTCAGGACGCCCACTGTTTTTTCCATATGGACTTTCATGTCATCAAGCACGTTCTTTGGCATTACGATTCTCCTTGTACAATGGTGCCGATCTCTTCACCGAAGATAACTTTCCTGATATTACCTTTCGTTGTCAGATCAAAAACTATAATTGGCAGGTTGTTGTCCATGCAGAGCGATATAGCTGTGGCGTCCATTACCTGCAACCCCTTTTTGAGAACATCAATGTAGGATAACTTTGAAATTTTAACCGCAGTGGGATCTTTTTTCGGGTCGGCGCTGTAAACACCATCTACCTTTGTTCCCTTGAGGATTACCTCGGCATTGATTTCCATCGCGCGCAGACTGGCCGCGGTATCGGTCGTGAAGTAGGGGTTTCCGGTTCCGGCACCGAAGATAACAACCCTCCCCTTTTCAAGGTGCCGCATGGCTCGACGCCGGATGTACGGTTCAGCTACCTCCTGCATGGCTATGGCTGACTGGACACGGGTTGAGACCCCCTGTTTCTCGAGGGCATCCTGCAAGGCCAATGAGTTGATGACCGTGGCCAGCATCCCCATGTGATCGGCGCTTGTGCGATCCATCCCTTTTGAAGACGCTGCCAGGCCGCGGAAGATATTGCCGCCTCCAATAACAAGCGCCAATTGTACTCCGCTGTTGACAACCTCTTTGATCTCGCTGGCGATGGTGCCAAGTACCAGCGGGTCAATGCCGTAGCCCTGATCACCAGCCAGTGATTCGCCAGAAAGTTTCAAAAGTACGCGGGTGTAGGATTGTCTGCCCATAAATGTGCCTCCGGAGTTTTCGATGTATGTACGTCACGTCAGCGTATTAATGCAATAACATGCAGGAAAAGAATAAAAAAAAACCGGCCATTTCAGGCCGGCTTCGATAAAAGGATTAGAGGCCGGCAGCTGCCGCCACCTCGGCGGCAAAGTCGCACTCCTTCTTTTCAAGTCCCTCGCCGAGGGTGTATTTAGTAAAGCGAGTTATGGTTATCGTTGTACCAAGTGCTTTTCCGATTTCAGTGGCAAGCTGCTGAATGGTCTTGTCGGTGTCCTTGACGAACTGCTGTTCAAGCAGGCAGATGTCGGCATAAAATTTGTTGACCTGGCCAGCAATAATCTTTTCGATTATATTTTCCGGTTTGCCGGTTTCCCGGGCCTTTGCACGGTAAATATCTTTTTCTCTCTCTAACACGTCGGCTTCAACTTCAGCGCGCTGGACGTACAAGGGAGAGGCTGCAGCAACATGCATCGCCACGTCCTTGACAAATGCAGCAAAGGCAGGATCTTTTGCTGCAGTGGCGTTGTCACAGATTGCTTCTACCAGAACCCCGATTTTTCCACCGGCGTGTATGTAGGACCCGATTGCCCCTGCTCCGGGAACAACATAGCTGGCAAAACGACGGATCTGCATGTTTTCACCGATGACCGCAATGGCTTCGTTCAGCATGATCTGGATGGTTTTGCTGCTGTCGCCGCAATACGGCTGATTGAACAGTTCTTCAACGGAAGCAGGATTTGCCTGCAGGATATGATTCGCGATGTCTTTTACAAAGCCCTGGAACTTCTCGTTTTTTGCAACAAAATCCGTTTCACTGTTGATCTCAAGCAAAATGCCCTTGTTGCCGTCTGTTGATACGGCTGCAGCTACCATACCTTCCGTCGCTGCGCGACCGGCTTTTTTTGATGCGGCAGCCAGGCCTTTTGTACGCAGGAAATCGACAGCCTGGTCAAAATTGCCGTCAGTCTGCTCAAGTGCTTTTTTGCAATCAAGCATACCGGCGCCGGTTGATTTTCTTAATTCTGATATTTGTGCCGCTGTTACAGCCATTGCAATCCTCCTATCCTGTCACAACAGGAATTGTGTATAAAAGTATGATTATTCGCCGGTTGCTTCTGCAGCAACTTCTTCAGGTGCGTATTCCTCTGCGCCTTCGGTATCCTTCTGCAGAGCTGCCTTGCGTGCCTGAATACCTTCGAGAACAGCATCGGCCATTTTGGAAGAGAGGAGACGGATGGCACGGATAGCATCATCGTTACCCGGAATGACATAATCAATCGGATCGGGGTCACAGTTGGTATCGACGACAGCAACAACTGGAATACCAAGTTTGTTGGCTTCCTGAACGGCAATTTCTTCATTCTTCGGGTCAATGACAAACATGACACCGGGGAGTTTGTTCATCGTCTTGATCCCGCCGAGGGTCTTCTGGAGCTTTTCACGGTCGCGGGTAAATTGCAGGGTTTCTTTTTTTGTGTAGGCATCAATGGTACCGTCTTCGAACATGGCATCAATTTTCTTCAGGCGATCGATGCTCTGTTTGACAGTGGTAAAGTTTGTCAGCATTCCGCCAAGCCACCGCTGATTAACGTAATGCATACCGCAACGGGCTGCTTCTTCGGCAACCGAGTCCTGAGCCTGTTTTTTTGTACCGACGAACAGGACCGTGCTGCCATCCTGTGCTGATTCCTTGACAAAGCTGTATGCAGTTTTGAAATAACGGACGGTTTTCTGCAAATCGATGATGTAGATTCCGTTACGGGCCCCGAAAATGTAGGGTTTCATTTTGGGGTTCCAGCGTTTTGTCTGGTGACCGAAGTGGACACCGGCTTCCAACAGTTCCTTCATGCTGATACTTGACATGTGTTTCTCCTTTGGTTTTTCCTCCGCCTCGTCGAATCCCCGTCATCAACTGGTAAATAGGGACACCGTCGGATTTACCGAGGCGTGTGAATTGAATAGCGGAATTTTATAGCACAGCAGCAGCTGTAAAATCAAGGGTAATTACGACAGTAACCAGCGGAGTGCACCGATTGGGCAGGCTTCAACACAGCGCCCGCACGCGGTACAGCGGTCGGGATACCGAAATACGGCATTTTTGTGAAAGCGGACGGTTTCCAGCGTAATTAATTTTATACTGCAGGCGGCGACGCAGCGACCGCGGCCGCTGCATCGTTCGTGAA